>CBDDHW010000018.1:0-43769 GCA_965228575.1 Rhodospirillaceae bacterium
CCATCGCACGCACGTTTAAGTTGGACATGTCTATCTCCGTGACGCACCGCCGAGCGCTATCGGCCTGGCGGCATAAGTTAATGTGATGACGGATGGACATGTTGTTGAAGGCTTCGCCCAATCCGCCGCGGTTCGCATTACGCGCGTCACCGCGATCAGATCGGCCGTACCATTGGATCACCCCGTCCAACGGTTAGGTGACGCTCGCGACGGCAGGTCTCCTGACTTGCGGGTCGGTGCCTCTTGCTCGCCTTCCCAAGTCCCGTTGCGGGGTCTCAGTGGCTTCATGAGCAAGACGCTCGCCGCTGACAGTTGCGGGGGCAGTTCCGGATTTAAACCGGATTCCCTATTGGCCTCGTCATCCCAGAAGGACGCTTGGCACCGTCACTAAGGGTTTTGGTAATCCCGGATTAGGCAGGTGTCAATGATCGGAATCGGGAATTTCGCTGAGGTTTATTGGACGGGTGGCTTGGTAAAAACCATGAAATGCTGCCACGGCAAACTGGTGCTATCGGTGCTGACCCATTCGAAGCCGACAGCCGCCATTTCCCGGCGTGCTTGTGCCTCGGTCATTTTATGAAGTGTTTTAATAGGAACTGAAGGGTCCTCGGCTTTGTATTCTACAAGAATGAGCCGTCCGCCCGGCTTCAAGGATTTGAACATCGCCTCACCCATTTCTTTGGGAAACGAAAATTCATGATAGGCGTCGACGAGCAACATAACGTCGATGGTGTTGTCCTTTAGTCGCGGGCGCGCGGTGCTGCCATGTACGGGAATAACATTGTCGCCCTCTCCCGCCGCTACTCTATCTTCGATAATGGCGAGCATTTCTTTTTGGATGTCGACGGCGAACACGTAGCCTCTGGTCAGGATTTTACTCATGCGGAAGGAAAAATACCCTGAACCTGCCCCAATATCGGCAACGAAATCTGTCGGCTTGAGATCAAGAAGCTCGATTAATTTATCGGTGCGCTCTTCTTGCTCGCGTTCGGGCCGCTCTAGCCAGGGCGCCCCTTCATGGCTCATGAAATTTGCGATTTCACGGCCCATGTAGGCTTTGCCAATGCCATCGAACGACGGCGCGGTGAAGGTGTAGCCATCATCAGCGGCGTAGACCGGCCCGCTAACAAGAAGCGTCAAAGCGAGGAAAGGCCACAACATCTTACGCATACCGTCAATCTCCTGATCGCACCGCAGTTTTATGTAAGCGCCGACCTACCCCAACACAAAAAATGTACGGGCGATCTCGCGCAATTTATGGGCCCCTGCGTTCATCATTAGGAGGATCGTCCGGCAGATCATTGGGATCATGATCGATTACAGGCCCCTGCCCAGGTCGGCGAGAGGAGGAACCTGGACCTGTTTGCACGGTCCATACACGAATGCCGTTTTTGCGACCGACAAAATAGAGAATAAGTAGAACAATTGGTGTGATAATTGCCGCAGCAACAATCGAAAACGCAAACAGAAAAAACACGCCCGCCAGAATCATGGCGGCTACAAAAATGCGTATAATGAGACCAAGCATTAGAGAGCCTTTTCGTACATCCGATATGTTTTGTAGGCGCGGCCGCCAATATCCTCAATGGAATGACGCGTTTGAGTGTTGTTCTCCAGCACCCAACTCATCTCGCAAATGGGCATACGCAATTTGAGAGACGCTTCGCGAACCGCACCCACGGTGAGCAAGGCGAGTACCGATCCCATCGGTTTGTTTTTGAACTCGGGCATTACGCCCATGAACGGTACGCGCGTACCTGAAACATAAGTGCGCCGTGTGAGTACCCGCCATACAAGCTTGGCCCAACCTGTTGGCCAAAGCTTTCCATCAAGACCACGGATCATTTCGTTGAGATCGGGCAGCGCGACACACATCGCTTGCGGTTCGCCATCAATTGTCGCAAACGACACCAGCTCTGGAATGAGGATAAGTTTCATCTCTGCAGCCATGTGGGCCACATCGGCCTCGGTCAGAGGAATAAAACCCCAGTTTTCCGCCCAGGCCGCGTTGAATATACGCACAATGGTTTCGATTTCCTCATTGATGCGGCGCGTATCCAACGGGCGCACCGCCAAACGCTTGTCACGCTCCAGCGCGCGTTTGAGCCATTTGATTTGTTTAAACGGCAGCCCCGTGTCCATGGGGGTCAGATAGGCAAGCATATCGACGGATTTCGTAAATCCAGCGCCTTCCACGAGCTTTCCGTAGTACGGTTGCGCATGCCCCATCAACATACGCGGCGGGCAATTAAAGCCATCTACCAACAACCCGGATTCATCATTAATATTAAGACTGAAGGGTCCAAGGCAGCGCCGTAAATTCTTGTCCGCCAACCACGCTTCAGCGGCTTGGAACAGAGCGTTGGCCACGTCTTGATCGTCAATACATTCGAAAAACCCAAAAAAGCCAGTGGCATCGCCGCGACGTTCGATATGGCTGTGATCTATTTGCGCAGAGATTCTCCCCACCGGCTTTCCATCGCGTTCCGCGATCCAGAAAGCTGCAGTACCATGAGCAAACCAGGGATTCTTATTGGGATTTAGGCGATCCCGCTCCATAAAACGCATGGGCGCGATCCAATAAGGATCGTGGCCCTGGCACACATGGGCGGCATCTATGAAGCGTCCGTAATCGGCACTCGATGCAACACGCTGAACTGAAACTCCCGCCATACGGGGCCTTAGGTGGTCGACGCGGAATTTGCCGCGGCGTCTTCGCGTTTTCTTTGAACCGGATTTGTGTTGTAGGGCCAGTTTGGGGTCAGGCGTGCAACAAAAGGATAATCTTTCGCCACGTCCTCGTCGTACCCGAGATTAAAGACCGTTGGTGAGCGGGGCCGATCTTTTGGGCCTTCATAAAATGTTCCGAGCACTTTATCCCACCACAAATTGGTGATGCCGTAATTGCCGTGTTCATTGTGAAAATGGTGAGCCATATGAAATTTTTTCATCCGGCGCACCCAGCCCCATTTGGGCACATAACCTAAATGCTGAATGCAATGAAAGTATTCGTAGACACAAGTTTGTATAACGCCGGTACAAAGTGCGGCGAGTGCGCCGACCCATCCGGCCAGCGCGTAGCCAACCGGCATTGTCGCTAGTGCGACGGTTGGGAGTGTTGTGTACAACGCACCAAACAAAACCTTTAAGTTGTTGGGATCGCTGTGATGGTCGTAGTGAATGCGCTTCCAGGTTCCCGCCGTCAGAGGAGACTTCCACATCCACCGGCTATGTAGGATGTACCGGTGAAGCACATACCAAACCACAGGATATATAAAGAACGTCGCCAACACGGATGCGACGACAGGAAGAAGTGGACTTATCTCTTGGGCAACCGCTGCAATTGCAACTCCCCCCGAGACGAGAGCTACCAAAATGTAAGCCGCTATCGCGTAATACTGAAAGTACGCGGCGGTGAGTTCGGTGAGACCCATGCGATCGAGATGGTATTCCCGATCGGTCCAAAAGCCTATTTTGGCGCAAAATTTCCCACTGAGCGGCTACCTTTTTTCTCAGCGCTTTCCGCGCGAGATTATGTGCAATGGCATTATATAAGCACACTTAGAAGCGGGCGCCAGTGTGCTCAAAATTAAAGATAATCCAAACACCGATTGTCCCAAAGAGCGCGATTGGCAACCACGCCGCCATCAACGGCGGCAATGAGCCAAATTGGCCCATGGCGATCAAGATATTGTCGAAAACAATAAACGCAAATCCGATGCTGATCCCGGACACAATTGTCATCACCGACCCGCCTTGCCGATGGTGGGCGAAAGCTGCGATCCCAGCAAGCAAGGGCATTAGCGCGAGAACGATTGGACCAGCAATCTTCTGCTGCAACCACGTGTCGTAAAAATAAACCGGGCGAGAGCCGATTGCGACATTGCCGATATATTGTTGAAGGGCGGTCAACGACAGTTCGTTGGGGTGATTCGCAAACCTCACGAAATGCTCCGGTTCAAGCTGGGTATCCCAAACGAGCGGATTGTCACCCTCGTCACCGCTGACCCTTCGCATCTCGACGGTGGTCCATTGATCGTTCTCCCAAATCGCGAGACGAATCGTATAAATGTCTGTGACTTTGTCACTGTCGTCCTGCACGAACAGGCGGACATCATGCAAGACGGTTCCGTTGCGGATGACGTGGCCCACGCGAATGATGGTGTTGCCTTCCATTACCCAGCTATCTTCACCGGTCGCAACCTCCGCGCCCGCGCCATAACCCGATTCACGCCATTCCTCCAGCTCCGCGTTCGCGCGAACCACGACAAACTCGGAAAAGACAAATAGCAAAATCGACAGCGCAAGTCCGACGCCAACAAGGCCGCCCATGAGCCCAAGCACCGATCGGCCTGCCGCACGCATAGCGAGGATTTCACTGTTCATGGCCATAACCACAAGTGCGGTTAACGCGCCGAGCAAACCCGCAAGCGGCGCAACCGTTTCAATCAGCGAGGGACTTCGCAACATCACATAGCGCAGCAATGACGGAATAGTCTCGCCGCCGCCTGCCATGACCTCGTTTGCGGTCGCCAGTAAATCAAGTGTTTGAAGAAACAAAACAAGCCCGATGAGCAGCGCAGCGAAGCGAACAAGAAAAGCTTTCATGAGATAGCGGGAAAGGGTCACGGCTCAATACACCACGTTAGGCGGAAGGCGCCTGGGCCGAAGAGCGGCGAAAATGGAAGAGAGAGACGATCCGATCAATCATCGCGCTCCATGCTGCTTCAAGTTGCTGCACTGGCGGCGACCCAGATTTCATCCCGGTCCTTAAAAACAAATAGGTCGTGGCAAATGCAAATAGACCGAAAATCGACCACAGCAGCAAACCTGCAGGCGCGCCGGTATTTTGTGCATACGCTTCCGCGAATTCGAGAACTTTGTGATAACTCACGAGTGACAACAAGCCTGCGACCAAGCCAAAGGATTTGCTAGAGCGATGCGCCATAATTCCGAAGGGCGCAGCCAGCAAGGGCAGGAAAAGCATGGACAACGAAAACACTACACGAAAATGAAATTCCGAGGCTATGGCCGCTGGCGTGGCAAGCTCGACCGGTCGCCCATCCGTTGCGGATTTTGGCGCGACAGTCGACCCGCTAACTCCAGCCGCAAGGTTTGAGGTATACGTGCGAAAGAGTTCCATGATTGTGAGTTCTCGTTCGTCACCCCCTCGCCCCTCGAAACCGAACGAGATCCGCCAAATTGAGCGGCCAATCAAATACCTGAAATTGGAGTGTCTTTGTGCGCTGGGTTTCAGGGTCCCATTCGGACCGATTGCCGTCGTAAAGGCGCAAGGATACCGTTCCGTCCAACGCCCCTGGCAAGAGTTCACCGCGACGGGCCGCAAGCGTTGTAATGTGTCCGGTATCTTCCTGCCGGTGAGCGAATACGCCATACAATTCGCGCCCCGCGCCTCGGGATTGTTCAACACGCAAGGTATAGCCATTTGGTAATTCCATGAACACGCCCTCGCCAATACCTTGCTCAATGACGCCCGAGGTAATGTTGAATTCAATCACACGAAAAGCATAGCGCGTGTAGGGCTGTATATATCCTGTCAGTGCGAGATTGATCGCCATCATAATCCCGCCGAGAACAACGGCCCGAACGGATAAACCGCCCCATACCGATGCCGCAGGAATGAATGGCGTCCAACTCCGACAGCAAGGACATTCGGCGAAACGCGAGCAAGACACCCAGAAATAATGCCAGGGGCAATGCCAGGCCTATGTAGTGAGGAATCAGATAGAACAACATTTGGAAAACGACGAGCGTCGACACGCCGTTGCCGACGGCAATATCGAGCAACCGCATCAAGCGCTCCATGATCAAGATCACAGCCGCAATAAAGAGCGTCACAGCCAATACCGGCGCTATTTGGCGCAATAGATAAAAATCGATAGCTTTGATCATGTGTTGCTGCCAAACGCCGCCTCGGTATCGGGAACGAAGCGTTTGGAACCTTGTGATATCCTACCCACAATCGTGCACATTTCTTGTTGCCGGACGAAGACCGGGGTGCGCCGATTGGGGTCGAGTTTACGCGATGCGCCGGGTATAAGGCCAGAGTTAAGGTTTTTCAATTAGTTACAATGTTTCTACCATGCGAATCCCTCGCCAAATGACACCAAGTACGCCAATATCAAGTGGTCCGGACACTAGGCGTTGGACGGACTGGCGCAATCAAAGGCCCCGCGTGTGACCCAACCTCTCGCCGTCATTACAAATTCGAACAGCACTCAAAACAAGTTACGCGGTGATTGGATCGACGTCGCCATTGCAGACGAACCAAACGTGTTTCACTTCAAGCTCGAAGATGTAAACGAGATTCCAGACATCCTGCGCCAGTGTGCAGCTCTGGGCGCGGAGGTCATCGCCGTGAATGGAGGAGATGGAACGGCCGATCTTGTTTTTGACGGCCTTCTCAATCACGACATTTTCCAAGCACCGCCAGCACTGGCGCTCCTTCCAGCCGGAAAAACCAACATGACTGCAGCGAGCTGGAGCTTGACAGGCGAGCCTGATGCCGCGTTACGCACGCTCCTTAAAAACTGGAAAAATAATTTGCTATCGAAATTCGTTATTGAACGTCCGGTGCTTGGCGTGCATCGCAGCGAACACCCCGATCCGCTTTACGGAGCATTTTTCGGCGCGGCAGAAGTCGTCAGCGGTATTTTATTTTGCCGCAAACATATTTATCCGCTGGGCATGCCCAACGCGATTAGCCACGCAGCGGCAATAAGTATCTTATTGTGGCGAAGTTTGTTCACACCAAAGGGAAATGAAGACATTAAAGTTGCATGCGATAGCGGTTTTCATGAAAGCGGCAAATTTTTCACGGTCGCCGTCACCGCGCTCGATCAACTTGTGCTTGGGATCCGTCCTCAGCCAAAGCGTTCCGCGGCCACACAAGAACCATTGACGTATCTGAGCCTGCGGCCGGGCGCCTATTCGACACTCCGAGCGCTTGGCAGCCTAGCAACTCGTACAATTATGCCAGGCCCCGGGCGCGTTGTGCGCGCCACCGAAAAGCTCACCTTAAACTTTACAGGGCCGTTTACTTTAGATGGTGAAATGTATGAAACGAACGCTAGTGAAACCATCACATTGGATGGCAGTAAACAGCTGCGATTCGTTCGACTCCCAAAGGCCGGCGCTGAATGACAGATCTAACCTCCTTCATCGACGCGGAAGCCTCGGCAAGCACGTTCCCAGCTGCTGTGGCGTTTTGTGAACGACTTCAAAACCGCTTTGGTTCATCCACAGCGGGCGTCGTGTTTTACGGATCGTGCCTCCGGGAAAAAACCGATGTCGGATTACTCCTCGATTTTTATGTTTTAGTCGATCGATACACACCCGCGCTAAAAAACCGGATATCGGCTACATTCGCCAGACTGCTGCCACCAAATGTTTATTATGTGGAAGAACCTTACGAAGACCGTACCTTACGCGCAAAAGTCGCGGTCATCTCGGTCGACCAATTCCTCCGGGGCACAGCACCAGATACCTTTGCCTCCAGTCTTTGGGCTCGGTTCGCACAACCCTCAGTCATTTTATATGCGCGTAACGACGAAGTCAGGCGGCGTATCGTAGGCGGATTAGTGAGCGCCGTCTCAACGATGATAATGAGAACACTACCCCTAATGGATAAGACATTCTCCGCGCGAGACTTATGGATCAAAGGATTTTCGAAAACCTATGGCGCGGAACTCAGGCCTGAAAAAGAGTCAAAGGCAGCGGAACTGGTGGACGCCGATCTCGCACGGTATGCGACCGTTACCACACTCGCGTTAGGCGCCGCAGACGGCGACGACACCTTTCGAAATCCCCTTGCGCCAGAGCAACGCGAACGCGGACGCCGGGCATGGATCGTTCGGCGCATTCAAGGCAAAACGCTTAACGCCCTGCGCCTGATCAAGGCCGCCTTTACGTTCAGCGGAGGCCTGGATTACGCAGTGTGGAAAATTGAACGGCACTCGGGCGTTAAAATCGAGATTTCGGACGCCGAGCGAAAACGTCCGCTTCTGACCGGGCTCAAATTATTTTTAAGAACGCGGCGCGAAGGTGGCGTGCGCTGATTAGCCGACGGCAACCCGCTTGGGCGATTCCGGCGAGATAAGCTCCAGCTTGGTGGCAACATCCGCAAAAATCCCGATGACCTCGTCCAGCTGCTCTTCTGTATGAGCCGCACACAAACTCGCGCGGAGCAACGAATACCCGAACGGTGTAGCCGGTGGCAGCGCGAGATTGACGTACACTCCCGCTTCGATCAGCCCGCGCCAAAACGCGGCTGCGGTTTGTGGATCAGGGGCGACAACGGCCACTACGGGACTATCTTCGCTGGCGACCTTCAACCCCAATGCGGTTAAACCCAATTGGAGTTTCTTGGCGTTGCGCATCAAGCGCTTGCGCAAGGCCCCGCCTTTTTGCACGAGACCCAAGTTTACTTTGGCCGACGCGACCACGGATGGCGGCAACGATGCGGTGAACACATACGCCCGGCACATTAAGCGCAAAGCCTCAAACTGCGGATGGTTGGAAACGCAAAATCCGCCGACGGTGCCGACTGATTTCGAAAATGTTCCAACGATGAAATCTACATCCTCTTCACAGCCCACTTCTTCCGGCAAGCCGCGGCCATATTTTCCAAGAACGCCCAACGAATGAGCTTCGTCAGAAAGCAAATATACGTTCTCGTATTTTTTCTTAACCGCAACGATCTCCTTCAAGGGCGCGCGGTCGCCCAGCATGGAATAAATTCCCTCAACAACAATGAGCTTGTTGCCGGGTTTTTTCGCGAGACGTCCGAGGCGCTTATCTAGGTCGGCCGCGTCGTTGTGTTTGAAACGAATAATCTGGGCCTGGCTGCCGCGCACGCCGTCGTAAATTGAGGCATGACAATCTGCATCCATCAGGATGTAATCATCCGGACCCATGAGCGTTGAGAGAATGCCGAGGTTCGCGAGGAACCCTGTCGAAAACACCATGGCATGCTTCATGCCATAAAAATCACAAAGCGTTTGTTCCAATTCCTTGTGGCCGCCATAAGTGCCATTGGCAACGCGGCTTCCGGTCGTACCGGTTCCGTATGCGTCCAGCGCCTCATGCGCGGCGTCGAGGGCTTCGCGTGCAAAGGTGAGGCCCAAATAATTGTTTGTGCCAGCCAAAATTGTGCGGCGACCATTGATCATGGCCTCGGTCTGAGACAAGACCTCATCCATCCTGACCTCAAATGGATCTGCACCGCTGTCGCCAAATAAAGCTTCACGCTGTTGCATCAGCGGCGCAAAACGATCGAATAAACCAGCCATATCTCGTCCCCAATTCTTGTCGTCGTGTCTAGGAAGCGTCTTCCTGCACAATTTTTTCGATCGCGATACTTAGATCGCTGATCGTCGCAATATCGGGGAGAATGTTGAGGGGCACAGAAATATCGAAATGATCTTCGACTTCCGCAATGAACTCCATAACCACTAAAGAATCGAAATTCAGATCTTCGCTGAATCGCGTTTCCGGTTTGAGTTCAATCCCCGCTTTATTGAACTGTCCAAGGATTTCAAAAAGCGCCGCCGTTGTATCCGGCGATGGCTCGCCCGACTGACTAGCGCCCATATCCAAAAACCGTTCTTCGTTATCTACCCCGGGTGCGCGGGTGCTAAAAATCAGCGGTTTCCGCGCAACTCATTGAAAGTCATGGAGGAATGACAGAAATATGACAAATCAACTTAACCGTTACTTTATTAACAGCCCTTGTGAGGTGTACCAGCGAACCGCGTCCTCAAAGCCTTTTTCTATATCCCACAAGGGGTTATAGCCCGGCAGGGTTGAGGAGGACGCTACCCAGTCCGGGTGGAGCAATTCGGGCACTTTCCCCCAAGATAGGACCCTTGGCCGCCGGGACAGCCAGGCACTGAGACTCCCAACAGCGCCTGCCAAATAGAGAAACGATCTCGGAATGGGCACCAACCGAGGCGAGGTTTTTAACGCCGCACCAGCGGCTGAGATGATTTCAAACCACGTATAGCCGCCACGATGTCCGTCGTCGAATTCAATCGGGTCGTCCGGCAAACTCTCAAGATTAAGTGCCGCTAAGATTGCACCCACGACATCGCCCACATGAACCAAAGACATTCGTGCGCCGGGAATGCTTGGAACAGGGACAAATCCGCGAGCGGCCATGCGAAAAATGCGGAGCGTTTCCATATCGCCAGGTCCATACACGGCGGGAGGCCTCAAGATCGCTGTATCGAGGGCACCGCTATGAGCCCCGATCACGTCCTCACCTTGCCTTTTACTTGCGGCGTAAGATGAGAGATGTGGCGCGCGCGCGGCAAGAGACGATAAGTAAACGAAACGGGAAGCGGGTGATTGCGCAATCGTCGCATCCAAAATTTCTTTGGTTCCAGTTCCATTAATCTCAAAAAAGGATTCACGGTTCAGCGCCTTGATGGCGCCAGCACAATGCACAACTGCATCTGCGCCTTGTACAAGTGAGCGAAGCGCGTCTTCCTGCGAAAGGGACCCGATCACCCACGTAATAGACTCTGGGGGCACGCCGATATCCGCTGGTGGGACGCGTCGAGACAAAGCTTTCACACGATAGCCGGTGTTAACCAAAGCCGGCAAAAGATGGAGGCCGATAAACCCGGTCGCGCCAGTTACGGCAACGGTGCGCGGTTCCATTGGATCAATTCGCGGTCGCGGCGATTTCAAGCCGCGTGATTTCTCCGGACTCAAACATTTTCTTTGCTCTGCCACGGGCCAATTTACCTGACGTGGTTTTTGGCAAGCTTCGCGCTGGGACCATGATCACATCGCACAGAACGCCGACCGCTTCCTGCACGCGCGCGGCGACATCGTTGGCAAGTCGTGCGCGTTCATCCAAATCGGAGACTCGACATTGGACGAGAATCGCGGGTTTCTCCGTCCCGTCGACATCCGTCAAAATAATCGCCGCACTATCGCCCGACCGCAATTTGTCGATGTGCTCAACAGTCCATTCAATGTCTTGCGGCCACACGTTTCGCCCGTTGATAATCATCATATCTTTGGCGCGACCAACAATGACCAAGTCTTCGCCAATCCAATATCCCAGATCGCCCGTATCGAGCCACCCGTCAATCAAGGCCTCTGCTGTCGCTTCGGGATCATCGTAGTAGCCATGCATGACACTTGGGCCTTGCACAAAAACCCGGCCAACCTGTCGCTCAGCCAAAACCTCTCCGGACTCACCTCGGATTTCAACGACATGGTCGGGAATAATTTTGCCGCAAACCACGAACGCCCGGCTATCTTTGGACGCAGCATCGGCAACCGAGACAGCTTTGTGGTCCTCCAGAGCATTTTTGTCGACGTAGTCCAAAGTCATCCCTTTGCCGCCGTCAGCGAAACTTACCGCGAGGACGCACTCAGCCAATCCATAACTCGCGCAAAATGCGCGATCTGAAAAACCATAGGGCTTAAAAGCTTCGGCAAATGCCCTCATGACCTCGGGCTTAATCATCTCGCCGCCGATTCCCGCGACCCGCCATTTAGAGAGATCGAGATCGAGACTTTTCTCTGGGGCCGATGCAACGCGACGGGCGCACAGTTCATAGCCGAACGATGGGGCGTAAGACATGGTTCCACCGTTTTCGCTGAGAATCTTTAGCCATGTCATTGGTCGCCGCGCAAAATCTTCGGTCGCCAGGTAATCCATCGATGACTGACTCGTGACCGCACCCAGCACGAATCCAACAAGCCCCATATCGTGGAAAAACGGAAGCCATGACATCCCGCGTTCGTTGGTTGCGTTTTTCACACCGAACTTGTTCATAGCATTGCAATTGTTCATTAGGTTGGCGTGAGTGACCATCACGCCTTTCGGAAAACGCGTGGATCCCGAGCTATATTGGATATAGGACAAATCGTTCGGCCCGCCTGGCTGAAGTGTGCCTGATCCCTCTGGTAAATCAGCCAGATCTTTAAGCGATCCAATCAGGTCCAGAGATAAATCGACGCCGGCTTCTTTGACGTAGGGCAAGAACTCATCGGGACCCAGCGCCATACGGGCTTTCGATGTCGCCATCTGTCCCCTAATTTGATCGATATACGTCTCACGGCGGCCAAATGCTGTCGGTAGTGGCATGGGAACAGGAATGACGCCTGCGTATTGGCAGGCAAAAAACAAGACCATAAATTCAGGAGCTGTCGCCGCAAGCAATGCAACCCTATCTCCTGATTTAATGCCAGCAGCGTTAAGTCGCCGACCGTGACTTTGTGCGTGCTCCATAAGCTCGCGGTAGGTTAGAATCTCTTTCAGATCCCCGCGCGCCGAATAGAAATTAAGTCCCGTGCACCCTTTCGCTGCGTAATCCAGCGACTCAGTTAGCGTGGCGAAGTCCGCGAGCCGTTTAGGCAGGTCTGGCGTATCACTTGGTGTTGGATTCAAGTTCTGAGTATTTTTTGATGAAGGCGAGAGCTGCTGCATGTCGGTTGATGTCTAGACCTTATATATTACGGGCGGTCAATTCACTGTATGTAACAAGTGTTTCAGCGATAAATGTCACCGCCGCGAAACTTAACGACGGATATCGCTACGTGACATCGAATCCAGTTTTCGCGAGCAGTACATAAAAATCCTTGATTGCTTTTTCTTTGTCGGCGGGATCGGAAATATCGTCCGTGAATTCCGCAATAAAGTCCTTGCGCCGCAGATACGAAACGATGCTGTCTCGCGCGATTGTCGTCGCCCGCCCAACCGTCAACACACCCGACGTACAAAAAGTGACGAGCCGAGTTGCGCGCTCTCGAAAATGTAATTTTTTATCGTCGAGACGCTCAATGACTCCATGCGCGATAATGTAGTCCGATACGATTTCGTCAAATTTAGCGGCCAAGGGATCTTTGGTGTTGCTCTGAAGACGTGAGTCGAGAACCAATCGTTGTATTGCGGCAGCTTCCTGCAACCGGCCTTTTTCAGTCCGCGCATGTGGGGCGATTTTATTTATTGTATTCAATTTTGCGGCTAAATCTCGCACTTGCGCTTCGACCGCTGATCTTAACTCGGGCGACGCCGACGGATCGTACATATCGAGAAGATAGACAAACTTGCGCACGCCCGACTCAAGCTTATCACGAACACCCTCCATCGCTTTCTTACGAGCCGCCGCGCCACCCATGTTGTTGAGGCGAGCCCAGCGTTCTGTCAAACCAATTGAAACCGCGCTCCCCCCGATCACACCGTGGTCCTCGATGACGCGCTCGAGCATTTTATCGAAGAACGCTTTGTCCTCGGCCTTGTCTTCACTGTTTGTCAGCCGTACGGGACCTGCGAGGTCTCGTCCTATGCGCTCAACAAGAACGGCGCGGGACTTTGGCAACATGTCATTAGCAAAGAGATGGTTGATCAACTCCACCAGTTCTTCGACAGCAAATTTTGTCGGTTTACATTTGCCCTCTAGAAGATCAAGCATCCGCATCAAAGCATCACCGAGATGCTTCGACACACCAATAACATCTTTGACAATTGTTTTTGCAACCAGAATATCGGCCATCATCTCGTCAATGAGAGCGCGAGCGCGTTCGTCTTGCTGAGATTTTGCCATCGGCAAAATCTCAGTCATTTTTCCGAGCCAGCCCGTCCAGTTTATCGAGGCGCGGACGAAGGCGACGGTTGCCATAAACTGGCGTTCTTCGTCATCTTTATACTTGGCGTCGATTTTCTTCAGCAGCTCATCAAGAGTGCTATCTTTTAACTCGGGCAACGGCGCCGTATCGACATCGCGGGCACGCGCGGCGATACTATCGACCGCCTTAAAAATAATATCTTTGCGTTTGCGTGCATCTTCTCCAGTCGCACGCGCATGCAGACTCGCGATTTTATCAACCGCGGACGGCACCATAGAATCCAAATTGAGCGCGCGCTTTAAATTCTTGTGGCTATGCAACAGCTCCAATGGGGTCATTTCGTGTTTCTCGAGATACTTCGAGAACATCCGCGCCATCGTGTTGCGTGCCGCCGTTTGGTAATAGTCGGAGACTTTTTCGCAAAGCGGTGCTTCTTTAACAGGGGTTATCGAGAAATCGTCTTTCTCTTTTTCCTCTTTGATTTGACGAAAAATCTCGGACTCGCGGGTCCCCGAAGCAAACTTCGATTCTTTGATAATCCGGACGCCGCTCGTCGTTTTCAGACGAAGAAGTTGATCCGCTTTTTGGCGCGCGGCCTCCTCGGAGGACAACACTTGATTGATTGCCCAACGCCCACCTTGATAAATTTGAACTTCAAACGAAGCGCGGCCGAAGATAGCCATTCGCCGGTTCCCAGTGCCGTCCCGTTCCCCCCATGGAAGCGGGTTTATTCTTACTTATTGGAGAAAGGATGTAACAAATTCTTTAATGTTCGGCAAAAGCCGATTTGCCCCTATTTTTCTCGCCAGTATTTCTTGAATTGCCCGCGCAACACGTTTTTCTGAATTTTTCCGGTCGCCCCCAACGGGAGGCTTTCAACGACCTCCAGAGCATCAATCTGCCAAAATCGGGGAACCCGATCGGTTAGGAAAGCATTAATATCTTCCAGCGTCGGCGGCGCCTTGGGGTCAGACGGAACGCAAATCAGCAGCGGTCGTTCTTGCCATTTAGGGTGAGGTATTCCAATAACGGCTGCATGGGCCACAGCTGGATGGCTCATGGTTTCATTCTCAAGATCAACAGAGCTTATCCATTCGCCGCCTGATTTAATGACGTCCTTCGCTCTGTCCGTAATTTGCAGAAAGCCATCTTCGTCAATCGTACCTATGTCGCCCGTATCGAACCAACCATCAGCGGTCAATACTTCGGCTTTGCTTTTATAATAGGATCGAATCACCCAAGGCCCTCTGACCTGAAGGTGACCCGAAGTTTCTCCATCATTTGGAAGAACGTGCCCGTCTGGGGAAACAATTCGAAGCTCCACACCATAGACAGAGTGGCCGGCCTTGAGTTTTGTCGGGATCTGATCTTTTCGCGGTAGTTTTTTGTGTTTGGGCCGAAGTGTATTGAAGACTCCTAATGGAGTTGTTTCGGTCATTCCCCAACCTTGATTGACCTCGATTCCAAACTCTTCTTCGAACGCAATCAACATCGACTCTGGTGTCGCTGCCCCTCCAATAACGACACTTTCAAGTTTTTTCGGTTTGCGCCCAACCTTTCGCATGTGGGCAATCAAACCCATCCAGACAGTGGGCACACCCTGCGCGCAGGTTACATCCTCGGCGTCCATGAGATCGAACAGACTTTCACCATCAAGCGCCCGCCCCGGAAAGACTAAAGGCGATCCGGCCATAGGCGAAGCATAGGGCATACCCCACGCGTTGACATGAAACATCGGTACGACTGGCAGCGACACCTTCTCTGGCGCCAACTTAAATTCGGCAACGAGGCAAAAAGAATGGAGAACCAAAGCGCGGTGACTGTAGAGAACGCCCTTCGGCTCCCCTGTTGTCCCTGACGTATAGCAAAGCGATGCAGCAGTGTTCTCGCCCAACTCAGGCCAGTCAAATGAGTCCGGATGAGGAGTTAGTAAATCTTCATAGACCAAAACGTCGTTCTCTGGCCGCGCTTCGGACATATGAGACGCGTCCGTTAATGCAACGAATCCTTCGACACACTTTACGTGCTGTTTTAAGGGCTCGACACAAGCGAGAAAAGTTGTGTCCAAAAAAATGAACCGGTCTTCGGCGTGCCCAACAACGTACGCGAGTTGTGCGGGAGAGAGGCGCGGATTTATAGTATGGCAAATTGCTCCGATGCCAGCGATGGCATAGTAGAGCTCCAAGTGCCGCCATGTGTTCCATGCTACTGTGCCGATACGATCGCCGGGCTTGACGCCCATAGCAACCAAAGCGTGCGCAAGCTTCTGAATCCGTCGATAAGATTCTGCGTAGGTCGTACGGTGAATAGGTCCTTCAACACTGCGGGTGATGACCGGACAATCGCCATGGTACGCCGCGGCATGCTCCATAAGTGAAATCGCCGTAAGAGGGCGATCCATCATCAAGCCATCAATTGGCAAGAAATCCTCCCAAAACCGTCCGTGCTACCGCATATGCTAACTGGTTGATCATAATGCCTCCACAAAAAGCGGCGCCCGACATTGGCGCGTTAACCAAAAAGTATGGAAATTCGAAGATATTGGCCCGAATTCGCATCATTTGGCCACGTGAGCGGGAGTAGGCCTTTATGTGCACACCGACTTTCCAACCACGAAGCACCGCCACTAATTTCAAATTGCTGGCGTGCTTTGCCTTAGCCGGTCTTACACTTACCCTTGCGGCCTGCGGCGACGATCCACGCGCCGAGCTCCGTGAATTGCGCAGTGAAATTCAAATTGCATATGGCAACGACGAATTTGCAACTGGAGCACGTCTCGCAGAACAGGGGCTTACATTGGCGCGCCAGGCGCTGGGGGACGATTCTTCAGATGCTTTATATTTTGCGCAGGCGGCTTCGGAAAACCGCGTCGGTTTGGGTGAATCCAGAAATGCCATTGCCGCGTTGAAACGTGAAATTCGGTTGCGCGCTGCCGCGGGCCAGCCAGAGAGCCGGTTACAATCACGCCGAACCTTGCTGATTAAAATCGCCGAAGAAAACGGTGATTTCGTAACCGCCGCTGACCAAGCAGTCGAGGTTGCGCGGGGAATAAACATGAACGAAAGCAAAGACCCTCAACCCGTTTACAGAACGGAAACCGAATATCCGCCCCTGCTTTACCGGCAGCGCCTCGAGGGAGATGTTCAGATTACGTACAGCCTGGATGCTGGCGGGTCTGTGACGGACGCGCGCATTGCCCGATCGACGCCCCCAAAAGTCTTCGACCAGGCAGCCCTAGAGAGTTTTCGGGAGTGGAGATTCACACCGATGCTCGATAACTCCGGCCAGCCGATCGCCGTTTCCGGCCGCACATACACTCTTGCCTTTAGACTAGGGCGATAAAGATCGCTGCGCTTCAGCGAGGCACATCGTCGCTATTCCCAGAACTTTTTGCATGACTGAGTCGGGCGGTGCGCGCCCGCTAGATGTCGCTCGCGCATAAGCTTCCATTTCACGCCTTGTCAGCCGGTTTTGAGTTTCATCGGCGAGACACGTGCAAAGGCGACTGGTGTCCCCCGACACGCTCTGGCCGCTCTGCGCTAAAAATCCTGAGCAAATATCAGCCAAAGGATCACCCGTCTGGTTTCGTGATTGGGTTGCACCCAGCGATGCCGCTGGAGTTATTAGGAGAACAAACAAGATGACAGGTAATTTCATTCTTTGACTCCAAAAACGCGACGAAACACCGCACGATGTCAGATGCAAACAGGCGTAGGGCTGTTCTGTGATTAATGATAAACTCATTGGCGTGCCAGCCCAAAGGATTACCCTTCGTGTTTGATCCGTTGTTCGTAAAAGCCATAAAGACTCCACTAGACCGCGCAGGAGAAATGCTGGCAACCCGCGGCGTGTCCGCCGACGTAATAACATGGGCCGGATTCGCTGTAGGAGCGCTTGGTGCGATCGCCATCGCATTTGAATTGTACATGCTCGGCTTGTGCCTCATCCTTTTTAATCGAATCGCGGATGGGTTGGATGGTGCAGTGGCGCGGGCGACCCGCCAAACAGATTTCGGCGGGTATCTAGATATCGTATTGGATTTTATTGCCTATACAGCCGTAGCTGGCGGCTTCGCTTTGTCCAATCCCGCGCACACAACGGCCGGCGTTGTCTTGATGATTAGTTTTATGGGCACGGCGTCGGCTTTCCTTGCTTTTGCCGTCATCGCCGCGAAGCGGGGATTGAGTACAGAGACGCGCGGGCGGAAGTCATTTTTTTACGTTGGAGGAATCGCTGAAGGAAGCGAGACCATCGCTTTTTTCGTCATCGTTTGCATCTGGCCGGAGATTTTTGTGATGGTGACATGGGTGTTTGCCGTCATGTGTTGGCTCACCGTCGCTCAGCGTATTTTACAGGCTTACGATGTGTTTGGCGAAAATGAGATGCGCTCGGATGACGCTTAAGCAGCCTCAGCTTCCGATTGTGTGAGCAACATGTAGATACCGTCAGCGGTGTCCGCGCCGCGCAACTTTTCACAGACAGTCTCGTCGCGCAAAAGCCGAGAGACCCGCGCAAGGGCTTTGAGGTGATCTGCACCCGCTTCTTCAGGCGCCATGAGAAGGAAAACAAGGTCTACTGGGTGCTCATCGATTGCAGCAAAATTTATAGGTTTTTCTATACGCGCAAAAACACCGCAGACATTTTTGAGGGTCTTAAATTTTCCGTGAGGAATTGCGATACCATTCCCAATACCAGTTGACCCAAGCCGCTCGCGCTCCATCAACGTCTCGAAAATTTGTTGCTCATCTATACCCGACACCTCTGCCGCGCGACGAGATAAATCCTGCAAAATGTGTTTTTTATTGTTGGCTTTAAGATCCGCAACAACCGACTCGGGTCTTAAAATGTCAGCGATATCCATAGAGAACTCATACACAGTTAACGCGCGCTATAATCCTGCAATTGCAATCGAACCAGGATAACGCGGCAAAATCTTGTTGATTATTTAGTAGCCAAGAATGCGGTTTTCAAACCCATCAGGCTCGCACTTCCCGCCAAACAATCTCACAATTGCGTTAGTGGCTTCAAAAAGTGGCGGAACATAGTCGCGTGGGCTTATTCAAGTCAAGATGCGCGAGCTATGCACGGCAATCAAAATCCTTGCGCGCCCAATGCCTTATTTCTTCGCCGCTGAACAGAAGATGGAATCTTGAGTGAATCTCGATACTTAGCGACAGTTCGCCGCGCCACCTCTATTCCCTCTCCGCGCAAGATTTCAACAATCCGATCATCAGACAACACATCTTTTGCCGATTCATTGTCGACGAGAGTTTTAATGCGGTGCCGAACGGATTCTGCCGAATGTGCATCGCCCCCTCCGGCAGAAGGGAGTGATTGCGTAAAGAAGTATTTAAGCTCGAAGATACCTCGCGGTGTTGTCATAAACTTATTTGTCGTAACGCGGCTTACCGTACTTTCATGCATCTCGATAGCGTCCGCAACGTCCCGCAGGATCAATGGCTTCAAATGAGCGATTCCATGACGGAAGAATGAGTCCTGTTGTTTCACTAATTCTATCGCCACTTTAAGAATTGTCTCAGCTCTTTGATGAAGAGCTTTGACCAACCAATTCGCGGACTGCAGTCGCTCGGCCATAAAGGCTTTTTCTTCTTTGGTTGACGCTGTCTTATTGATATTTGCGACGTAACTTTGATTTACGAGTACCCGCGGCAAGGTTTCGGGGTTGAGCTCTACACGCCAACTACCGTCAGGGCGCGCGGACATCACAACGTCGGGGATAACGGCTTCATTTATTGCTTGCTCAAACTGTAACGCCGGCTTTGGGTTGAGCGCGCGGACTTCGGTGATCATATCTCGAAGATCATCCGATGAGACATTGCAAACTTCTCTCAATTTTCCAAGATCGCGTTTGGCAAATAGTTCTATATTTTCGACAAACGCCTCCATAGCGGGATCTAACCGATCGAGATCCGCCAGCTGCAAGCGCAAACATTCTTTGAGGTCTCTTGCAAAAATCCCCGATGGATCGAAACCCTGAAGCACATGGAGAACACGATCGACATTTGATCTCTCCATACCCAATTGTTTTGCTGCATCTTCGAGATCGATTTGGATGTATCCGCTCTCATCGAGCTGATCAATAAGGTACGAGCCAACGAACCGCTCCGCCGGATCGACGACCGCCAAGTTCAATTGATGTATCAGGTGACTGCGCAAATCGGGCGTATCCGCAAGAGTTTGCTCAAGACCGGGCAAACCCTCTTCGGTCCCACCGCTTCCCCAAGGCGTCGATTCTGGTAAGTCTGTGCCGGCGGCAGGTGCAACAGACGCCTCGTCATCCGCAGTCGCGACATCTATATCAAGCGGCGCTTCATCTTGACCATCAACCGTATCGATAAACGACTCTTGGTCTGCGCGATCGTCTGCCTTCCCCGCGCTTTCAGTCAACGCGCTGGCCTCACCGCTTTCATCTAGTTCAAGCAATGGATTGGATTGCAATTCCTGTTCGACATATGCCTCAAGTTCGACCGCCGACAACTGCAGCAGTTTGATGGCCTGCTGCAACTGCGGCGTGATGACAAGACTTTGAGACTGTCTAAGATCTAGTCTGGGGGTTAGGGCCATGGCTGTTCACTTACCACGCCATTACAAACTGAACCGCTCTCCTAAATACACGCGCCGCACACCTTCGTGTGCGACGATCTCTGAAGGTCGGCCCTCCATAAGCACTGTGCCTTCATGCAGTATGTAAGCGCGATCAATGATATCCAATGTCTCGCGCACATTGTGGTCGGTAATGAGAACGCCGAGACCGCGATCTTTAAGGTGCGATACCATTTCTCTGATTTCGCCGACAGCAATGGGATCGATCCCGGCCAGCGGTTCGTCCAACAAAATAAAGCTGGGCCGCGATGCGAGCGCGCGCGCGATTTCGCAACGCCGGCGCTCACCACCTGACAATGCGAGCGCCGGCGATTTGCGCAAATGTTCAATTGAGAACTCCTGCAATAAGGCTTCGACCAAAGCATCTTGCTTCGCTTTATCTGCCTCGACGATTTCCGCCACCGCGCGAATGTTTCCTTCAACTGTCATACCGCGGAAAATAGACGCTTCTTGGGGTAAATACCCAATTCCGAGGCGAGCACGCCGATACATGGGCAGCGCAGTGATATCTTCACCGTCCAAATAGATCTGACCTCGGTCCGGACTAATGAGGCCGGTGACGCAATAAAACGACGTTGTTTTACCAGCTCCGTTGGGGCCTAGAAGACCGACTGCTTCACCGCGCTGCACAGCGAGGTTGACGTCTCGCAAAACAGGACGGCCCTTAAAGGTTTTTCCAAGCCCGCGGACCGCTAAACCCGTCTTAGGAATTGCATCCTGAGCCGCACCGTTCGTCGGCTTATTCAACGTATCAGGTGCCATCTCTTCCCCTTCATGCGACGATTAGTTTTGAGCCTCTGGCTCACCGTCGTCTCCCGCCTCATCCACGGCCTCTGGTAAAGCGCTTGGAGCAATAAGTGCTCTTACCCGTGCGTTTTCCCGAGGGCTTTGCATACCCGCCTCGGCCGCGCTTCCAAATAAGCGGCTTGTTCCGTTCTTCACGTTCACCACCGCGAACCCGCCGCCCAGTTGGTTATTATTTTGTGTGATCTTAACCGACCCATCGAGCGTGGCGATACCGCTTTCAATGTTGTAGCTACCCCGATCCCCAAGAACCGTCTCTTTCTCCGTCTCCATGCGCACATTGCCAAAAGCCTGCATATAGACGATATCATCGCGACCCCGACTTACCGGCTGCACAGCTTGGCCCTCTTCAGATTGTCTAAAGAAGGCGATCAGTTTGTCGGCGAACAACCTGCGGTTCTCAGAATCCTCTGCCACAGCCGCACCGTCCGCAACCGCTACTCTTTCTTGCGCCCAGTATTGTAAAACGCGGCGCGATGAAACCGATCCATCTTCGGTCACGAGCTTCACTTGATTCCCCTCGAGTACAAGCACCGCTTTATCGAAATCGTAAACGGCCGCATCCCCAGTCGCTGTTTCGCTCGCTGATTTCATCGTGACATTGCCGGACGCAAAAACACGGTAGAGTTCGTTGCTGCCGTCACTCAACGCTCTGTAGTCGGCCATTAACTCGTCACCGGAAACGCTCACATCCCCTTGCGTCGCGATCGCATTGCCGCGCGCGATGAATCTTCGATTTTCCTGCTGCCATTCTATTCCGTTTCGCGCATTCACCTCGATGGGTTGATCAGAATTTCTGGTGTTGAAGACCAAGGATTGCGCCCAAGCAAATTCCGGCCCAACACACCACACCAGAGCCAGGCCCGTTACGGCGTAGCGACAATATCGGGCGATGGATGCATTTAGATTCAATAGCATTACCGATTGGCTCCCGATCCGTTTGCAGAATTTGCTGTTTGACCTGCATTAAGAACAAGTGTCGCCGGGCCGTCGAAATACACCACTTTACCTGTTTCCGACATTGAAAACCCAGAGGCTTGCAATGAACCAAACGGTCCTTGGCTATTTACAGGGTCTTCGCCAAAGGCTTCTCCATTCTCAAGATCGATAAGCGCCGAAGAGGTGTGAAACTCGTTACCTTTATCCTGATATAGCGAAACGTTTCCTTCCAAATTCAATTTCTGCGCGTCGCGATCGTAAACCCCTGCCCGCGCAGAAATCGAAAGCCAAGATCCATCCACCAAACTTATATCGGCTTGAGGCGCCGTTAAATCGACGGCGGGATCGTCATCTGGCCTTTCTCTAACGTTCGCGGCTGTTACCGAATAGGGTTGGCCCTCATCGTCGGTTCCATAGTACCGCGCGTTGGTCATGTTCAAAGTATTCACCGCAGATTCTTCAAGCAGGTTCATGCCGATACGAAATCGATCGTCCTGTTGGCGAAAAAGCGGCAACACCAAAATTAGGAATAAGAGCAATCCAGCCGCGGACGGAAGTGCGACCTTCATGATCCCGACAAAGCGACTGTATTCCGCTACAGATTCTGCGACCGATGCATTTCTTGGTTGCCAAAGCGCTGATCTTTCCGATTGCTCAGCGGCGACCCCGGCTGTGCCCGCTTGCGTTGGAGAATGGGTGTTTTCCATTTAGACGGCGCCCGCACGCAGCACGTCGTGCATCCTGAGGATGCCAACAGGGGTATCTCCATCGACAACAAAGACGCTCGTGACCTTCCACTCATTCATTTTGCGGAGGGCTTCGGCCGCCAAGATCGACTTGCTGGTTGTCTTGGGCGTTTTTGTCATAACGTCGAATGCCGCCATGTCGAACAATCCACTTGAGATGTGACGGCGCAAATCACCATCTGTGACAATCCCGATTAACGCGCCCTTCTTGTCGACTACGCCCGCAACCCCGAAAGTCTTTTTTGTCATGGTGATGACCACATCCGCCATGGGCGTTTTTTCCTCAACGAGAGGAAGTTCATCACCCGTGTGCATAAGGTCTTCAACTTTAAACAGCTTGCGGCCTAATTGACCGCCCGGGTGGAAAACCTTGAAGTCTTCAGCCGTGAACCCGCGCCGTTCCAATAGTGCGACGGCGACAGCGTCACCAAGTGCAATCATCATCGTGGTGGAGGTCGTTGGCGCCAATCCGAGTGGGCACGCCTCGCCGACCTCGGGCAAAAGTAACACCGCATCGGCGGCTGTCGCCAAGCTGGAGCCTTCGCGGCCGGTGATCGCGACAAGGGGAATACCAAACCGGCGTGTATAAGATATGAGATCGGCAAGTTCGGGTGTTTCGCCAGAATTAGAAATCGCCAGCACAGCATCTCCTGGCGCAATCATCCCAAGATCGCCGTGACTGGCTTCAGCAGCGTGAACAAAAAACGCAGGCGTGCCGGTCGAGGCTAACGTCGCCGCAATTTTTCCGGCGACGTGACCGCTCTTACCCATCCCGGAAACAATAACGCGCCCGTCAACCTGCGCCAAAATATTAAGGCTTTGGAGGAACCCCTCACCCAAATTTTCCGATAGTGCGTCCAATCCTTTTTTGGCGTGATCAATCACACGCCGGGCCGAAGCTTGGTCGGTCGTTTCTGAATTGGAATTTTCCGCCGTTGTTCTACTGGCTGTTTGCACTGAGCTCATGTCTTGGATCGCCTACCGATTTTTCTTCTCAATTTCTTTTACCTGGGGCGAGAACGTCTTTTATTTAAGGCGCGGACTGTTTCAGTCAAAGGCACCCCGCACAATTAATCTGCGCGATCTTTTCCACCGCCTCCGATCAAAGACCCAAGAATAGTGCGAAATACTTACTTTAAAGTATCAACTTGGCCAAAAATGCGATCAATCAGCAGGCGGCCCCAGAGCGCCAGTAAAACTCAGATTTACATATAATAATCAAATACTTACGGATATTTTAGGGCCTCTAATGGGCGAAAATGTCCTCATCCGCCCAGCCCGCGACGTCCAGCGCTGCCCGATCGGGGAGAAATTTGAAGCAGGCGACGGCCAAATCTTTCCGGCCCTCCCTATCCAAAAGGCCCTCTAAAATTTCTTTTAGTTGATGAAGATAGAGCACATCTGCTGCCGCGTAATCGATTTGCTCTTGGGTAAGTCTCGACGCGGCCCAATCCGACGACTGTTGTTGCTTGGAGACCTCGACACCTAAAAGGTCCCGGCAAAGGTCTTTCAACCCATGTTTGTCCGTATTGGTTCGCACCAAACGCGACGCTGTGCGTGTGCAATAAACGGGCGCACAACTAATTCCGAAATTCTTTTGAATCATCGCTAAATCAAAGCGAGCGAAATGGAAGATTTTTTCAACGTTTGGATCAGACAAGATTTTAGAAAGATGAGGACATGGTGTACCGGGTACAATTTGCACTAAATGGGCGTCTCCATCTCCGGCGGAAAGTTGCACGACGCACAGTCGGTCCCGGTGCAAGCTCAAACCCATTGTTTCTGTATCTACGGCAACACTGCCGGAGAATTTAACGTTCTCGGGTAAATCGCCGCGATGCAAATGATTGGTCAACTTAGAGCCCCAAATTTTTGACGTCGAATGATCCCCACGGTTGCCTGCTCCAGTTTGGCAAACCCGCAAACAAGTCATGGTGCCCAGGAGAGGACTCGAACCTCCACGGCCTTGCGGCCACTGGCACCTGAAGCCAGCGCGTCTACCAATTCCGCCACCTGGGCGCCCCCTTGGCCGTTAGCGCTAGGCCACAGAAATTCGGCCAAGACAAAACGCGGGGCTTTAAACTTTGATCATGGCCGCGCGCAAATCAAGCCGCGTCCCCTTGAATATGGCGTGACGGATACAGCGCCCAAATGGGGTTGTCAATGCAAGGTCCCGTAAGGACTCCGTGGGTCGAAACCAATAAAAAACACCGAGGCTGCACATATTTGCCGGGGTGCTTTATATTGCCAGTCATTGGGTTCTATGCCACTGAAAGACAAACAACTATTGATCAGAGCGGATAAAAGCCATGGCTGAGCAAACAGACAAACTGGTCACAATTTTTGGGGGGTCCGGTTTTATAGGCCGGCATTTGGTGCGCCGACTAGCAGCACAGGGCTGGCGGGTCCGCGTTTCCGTTCGCGACATTGAGAAAGCGAAGTCCTTGAAAGTCGCAGGCCGTGTTGGACAGGTCACCTTAACACCCGCCTCCATTACCGATGAAACGGCAGTCCGAAAAGCGGTTGAAGGGGCCGATGCGGTCGTAAATCTAGTGGGTGTCCTGTACGAGCGGGGCAAACGGTCATTTTCAAATATCCACGTGAAAGGCGCGGCAACCATCGCCGAAGCCGCTGCCAGCGCCGGTGCAAAACACCTCGTGCACTTGTCGGCCTTAGGCGCAGATGCCGCGTCGCCGTCAACGTACGCTCAGAGCAAAGCCGCAGGGGAAACCTCGGTAAAAACAGCCTTTCCCAACGCCACAATATTTCGGCCAAGTGTTGTTTTTGGACCCGAAGACGGTTTCTTCAATCTCTTCGGAAAGCTTATGCAGGTTTTCCCGGTGGTCCCGTTTTTCACCAATATCGTTCCCCATGCGGAAGGCGGCGGTGGTCCAAATTTTCAGCCTGTATACGTTTGCGATCTCGTCGCGGCAATTTCCCAAGCACTTGAGGACGGTAAGCACCAAGGTAAAACCTACGAGCTGGCAGGCCCTCGGACGTATTGCATGCGCGATATCCTGCGCATGGTCAATCAGGAAACTCGGCGGAATCGTTGGATTATTGGCGTGCCGTTTTTCGTAGCAAGGCTTCAGGCGCTCTTCTTGCAATTCCTGCCAAAACCCTTGATTACCCCAGATCAAGTCAAGCTGCTCGAGATCGGAAGCGTGGCGAGCGGCTCATTGCCCGGCTTCGAGGCCTTTGGGATCACGCCAACCGCCGCCGAAGGCATTTTGCCAACGTATCTAAAGCGATACCGACCGATACAGCAGACCAAACGGCTACGTTTGGAATCGAGGTAAAGGGAAAGCCTCGCGGATTAAGCGGGAATCCACCCGTAAGCCATAGCCAGAACTACTCCGCCGACAAGCAACCGGAGCACAACAAATGGCGTGAAGCTGGATCTCTTCAACCACGCTATAAGAATGGCAACAAAAATCACGGCGCCGACAAAACCAATAGCTCCGCCAACGAAATCCAGACCCGTAATTCGCGCTAATTGGTTAAGCCCGACATCGACAGCATCTCGCGCAATAAGAGCTGCAAGAATCGGTATTGAAAGAAGGAGAGAGAGTCGGGCTGTTTCCGCGCGCTCATAGCCTAGCAACCGCGCCATGGTCATACTCATCACAATGCGCCCAACACCTGGAATAAGAACAAAGACCTGCATAAATCCAACCAATGCTGCGTCCCAATACGTTGCATGCTCGACCCGTTTAACGGTCATGCCTAGATAATCGAAGACAAGAAGAAAGAATGCGCCCACGACCGTGGCCCAGCCAATCACCAGCAAGGAATGAAGGTTAAGGTCCACATAATGAGTGACCAAGGCTCCGACTATCAGTGGAGGTATTGCCGCCACCACGATTTGTCCTGCGAGAATAGCGCCCGTATCGCGCTTGCCCTTCATGGCACGGGCGATACCTGTGATCATCTCCAAGAGATCTCTCCAAAAGTATGCTGCAATTCCGAGCAGTACGCCGGTCTGGACCGCGAACTCGAACGTGGGCGAAACAGAGGTCCAACCTAGACCCGATTCGAGGAGCACAGCATGCCCATCTGAGCTCAGCGGAATGACCTCAGCCAATCCCTGGAGGATCGCTACCACTATAGTTTGTGCCAATGTCACTTTGAGAGCCCACCCCTTGCGCTTCTCAACACTATCCTAGCCCTATCCAGACTTCCAGAGTCGCCCTGTCGCTCATATAGTAATCACTTGATTACTACAAAACAGTTATTTGAGGCCATATCACGGTTTAACCGCGCTGGACTGCGCAACAAACAGTTATAATAAGTCAATATTACTGTCCTTTTTTCCGATTTTCCTAGGTGTTTGAGGGGTAAGGCTGCTAGGTTGCGCGCCGCAACGGCCCTTGGGACGGTATTCACAAATCTGGCTTTTAGACCTGCACATACCTTCCGCAGGCACACGCACTGCCGCCGCACACAAGGAGCCACGGGTTTCAGCCCCATTCGCATACATAATTAGGTGTCTTGCGGAGCTCTGAAACACCGCACAGCGAAAAAATAACCCAGACCGTCGGGAGAACGGATCCTGGGAAAAATAAACCGGGAGGAGCCCGCGCATGACCCGAAAGATGTTGCAGTTCGTTCGCCTTGACCAGGCCATGCCAACCAAGCGTACCGCAGAAGTCCGCCGAAAAGACTTTGGCGAAATTTATGAATCCTGGCCGGAAACTGATGCTGGTGATCAGGCATCCCGCTGCGAACAGTGTGGCATCCCCTTTTGTCAGGTCCATTGCCCGGTCCAGAACAATATTCCCGACTGGCTGAAGCTCACGGCCGAAGGACGGCTTGAAGAAGCGTATGCCATTTCATCTGCGACAAATAACATGCCCGAGGTTTGTGGCCGGATTTGCCCTCAAGACCGGCTTTGCGAAGGCTCGTGCGTCCTGGAGCAATCCACCCACGGAACCGTCACTATTGGCGCGGTGGAAAAATTCATCACCGACACCGCGTGGGAGCGCGGCTGGATCAAACCCGTCAAACCGGAAACAGAATTGGGGACATCGGTTGGAATCGTCGGGGCGGGTCCAGGTGGAATGGCCGCCGCAGAGGAACTGCGCAAGCTAGGGTATCAGGTCGAAATTTATGATCGATACGATCGTGCCGGCGGTCTCATGATTTATGGCATTCCCGGTTTCAAGCTTGAAAAAGACGTCGTCGAGAAGCGTGTGTCTCTTCTTGAACAATCAGGTGTCGTCATTCATCGGAACGTTGAAGTCGGCAAGGACATTAGTTTTTCCGACCTTCGCGCAAAACACCAATCCGTGATTATCGCAACCGGCGTTTACAAAGCACGCGGCCTTGCGTGCCCGGGTGTCGGCGCGAACGGCGTATTTCCAGCGATGACCTATTTAACTGCATCGAACAGGAAAGACTTAGGGGACGACGTCACAGATTTTGAAAACGGCACGCTGAATGCATCAGGGAAGAACGTTGTCGTTATCGGCGGCGGAGACACGGCCATGGACTGCGTCCGGACTGCCATTCGCCAAGGCGCAAAATCAGTGAAGTGCCTCTACCGGCGCGACCGGGATAATATGCCGGGATCACAGCGCGAAGTCGCGAACGCAATCGAGGAGGGTGTCGAGTTCCTTTGGTTGTCGGCTCCCGAAGCGATTTTGCATGACAGCGACAATGATGCGACTGGCGTGCGCGCTATTCGTATGCGCCTGGGCACACCGGACGTATCGGGCCGCGCGAAGCCAGAAATTATTGATGGCTCGCAGTTTGTTGTCCCAGCGGACATGGTGATTGAAGCCCTAGGGTTTGATCCAGAGGACCTGCCAACAATGTTTGACGAACCCGCATTGGGTCTTACGCGATGGGGAACACTAAAAACCGACTACCGGACCCTTATGACGACGATGGATGGGGTGTTCGCAATTGGCGATATCGTGAGGGGCGCATCGCTTGTGGTCTGGGCCATTCGCGACGGCCGCGACGCGGCTGCAAGCGTTCATCGTTATCATCAAGCACAAGCCGCGGACGAACCAGCCCGCCTTAAAGCTGCGTCCTAATTTTTATTCAGGACGCCGAGTAGAAAAGTTAAAACCATGGACCAATACACCACCACACCAGCGCACGATCTTCATGAAGATGGTGAATCCTTTGTCGCCAACTACACGGCCAACGTCGACAAATTAAGGGCTGCTCACGCATACAATCCAGCAGATGAACGCGACGCATGCGGTGTCGGTATGGTGGTCGCCGTTGATGGAAAACCGCGGCGAAAGGTGGTGGAAGCAGGCATCGAAGCTCTAAAAGTGCTCTATCACCGCGGCGCGGTTGATGCGGACGGGAAAACCGGCGACGGCGCGGGGATTCACCTCGAGATTCCACAAGACTTCTTTCGCGAACACGTTATGCGAACCGGGCACGAGGTCACCGATCAGGAAGTCCTGTGCGTCGGCATGGTCTTTTTGCCGAAGTCGGATATCGGAACACAGGAAACATGCCGAACAATTGTTGAAAGCGAAATCCTGAACGCCGGGTACTACATTTACGGATGGCGTCAGGTGCCTGTCGATATTTCAATTATCGGCGAGAAGGCAAACGCGACCCGGCCTGAAATCGAACAGATCATGATTTCCAATCGCCGCAATCTGACAGGGGATGACCTTGAACGCGACCTATATCTTGTGCGCCGGCGCATCGAAAAGCGGGTCACGGAGGAAAATGTTCGCGATTTCTACATTTGCTCGTTGTCGTCGCAGTCTATCATTTACAAAGGAATGTTTCTGGCGGAGCAACTGACAGCGTTTTATCCCGACTTGCTGGATACACGTTTTGAGTCTTCTTTTGCCATCTACCACCAACGCTACTCGACAAATACGTTTCCGACGTGGTGGCTCGCGCAGCCATTTCGCACGCTTGCGCACAACGGTGAAATCAACACACTGCTTGGCAATGTGAATTGGATGAAAGCCCATGAATGCCGCATGGAGCACCCGTCCTTTGGCGATGCCATTGAAGAGCTAAAGCCTATCATTCAGCCTGGCAGTTCCGACTCTGCCGCCATCGATGCGGTTTTCGAGCTCCTGTGCCGCGCGGGACGATCAGCCCCCATGGCACGGTGTCTTTTGGTCCCCGAGAGCATTGGCCAAAATGCGGTTATGCCGGACAACCATCGGGATCTGTTTGCTTATTGCAATGCCGTGATGGAGCCGTGGGATGGACCGGCGGCGATGTGCGCAACGGACGGCCGTTGGGTGCTCGCCTATATGGATCGCAATGGTCTTCGGCCGATGCGCTACACGTTGACGAAGGACGGAATTCTCATCGTCGGCTCTGAGACCGGGATGGTGAGGGTTACGAATTCGCAGGTGGCGGAAAAAGGCCGCGTTGGTCCAGGGCAAATGATTGCCGTCGATCTGAAAAAGGGCGTGTTTTTCCACGACAAAGACATCAAAGACGACCTCGCCAATAAACATCCGTTCGGCGAATGGATGCAAAACACAACGCATCTCGATTCCATCATCAAGTCAAGCAAGCCGCCCAAACCTGCATTTTCTAAAGAAGATCTGATTCGCCGCCAGGCTGCATTCAACCTCACGATGGAGGACCTTGAGCTCATTTTGCACCCGATGGTGGTCGATGCAAAAGAGCCCATCGGCTCAATGGGCGATGACGCACCTCTGGCGGTGTTATCCGCCGCCTACCGTGGGCTGCATCACTTCTTCAGACAGAATTTCAGTCAGGTCACAAATCCGCCAATCGACAGCCTGCGAGAGACACGGGTGATGTCGTTGAATACTCGACTTGGGAACCTAGGGAATATCCTCGATGAAGCACCTGAACAGTGCGAATTACTTCAGCTCTCTAGTCCCATGCTCACCACGATGCAGTTTAACGCCATGCGCAAATACATGGGCGATAGCGCGGGGAGCATTGACTGCACCTTTGACGCAAATGGCGGCGACCAAGCGCTTCGCGACGCGATTACACGCGTCCAGGCGGAAGCTGAAGAAGCTGTTCGGGCGGGTAAGCGTCACCTTGTGCTAACCGATGAAAATATCGGTCCTGACCGTGCGCCCATCCCCATGATTCTCGCAGCTGGCGGTGTGCATACGCACCTTATTCGCCAAAAACTCAGAACGTTTACGTCAATCAACGTGCGGACCGGCGAATGTCTAGATGTTCATTACTTTGCGGTGTTGATCGGCGTTGGCGCGACAACCATTAACGCCTACCTTTCTGAGGAAGCGATTGCCGACAGACATCGGCGAGGATTGTTCGACGATTTGAGCCTCGATGATTGCCTAAAGAAATACCAGAAGGCCGTCGGCGACGGACTTTTGAAAGTGATGTCGAAGATGGGCATCTCCGTCATTAGTTCCTATCGCGGCGGTTACAACTTTGAAGCGGTAGGGTTGTCACGCTCTCTGGTCGCAGAATTTTTCCCAGGCATGACTTCACGAATTTCAGGGATTGGTCTGCCAGGACTGCAAAAGAAGGTTCTCGACCAACATCAAAAGGCTTTCGGGTCGAATGTGGTCTCCTTGCCTGTTGGTGGATTTTACAGATACCGCGCACGTTCCGGCGAAGTCCACGGCTACGACGGCCGCCTTATCCACGTATTGCAGTCAGCGGTAGAACGGGATGCTTATGCAACCTATCAGAAATATTCAGAAGGTATTCGAAAGTTACCACCTATTCACCTGCGTGATTTACTCGACTTTCGTCAGGTCGATGTTCCGATCTCACCGGAACAGGTAGAATCAACAACTGAAATCCGTAAGCGATTTGTTACCCCAGGTATGTCACTCGGTGCGCTAAGCCCGGAAGCGCACGGTACACTTAACATCGCGATGAATCGTATCGGCGCTAAGTCGGACTCTGGTGAGGGTGGTGAGGTTCGAGATCGCTACAAACCTTTCCCGAATGGCGACAATGCAAACTCGGCCATAAAACAGATTGCCTCCGGCCGCTTTGGGGTAACGGCGGAATACTTGAACCAATGCCGCGAAATTGAAATCAAGGTTGCGCAAGGCGCAAAACCGGGTGAAGGCGGGCAGCTCCCCGGCTTCAAAGTCACAGCTGAAATCGCCACTTTGCGGCATGCCACACAGGGCGTGATGTTGATATCACCGCCGCCGCACCATGACATCTATTCCATCGAGGATCTTGCGCAACTTATCTACGATCTCAAGCAGATTAATCCTCGCGCGCGCGTGTGTGTAAAACTTGTCGCCCGCACTGGGATTGGAACCATTGCCGCTGGTGTGGCTAAAGCGAATGCGGATGTCATCCTCGTTTCTGCAAATTCCGGCGGGACCGGTGCTAGCCCGCAAACGTCGATCAAATACGCTGGCCTGCCCTGGGAGATGGGCCTAACGGAAGTCCATCAAGTCTTGACTTTGAATCGCTTGAGGCACCGCGTGGTTCTGCGAACCGACGGGGGTATTAAGACCGGCCGCGATGTTGTGATGGCGGCGATGATGGGCGCGGAAGAATACGGTATCGGCACGACGTCTTTGGTCGCGATGGGATGCATTATGGTGCGCCAGTGCCATTCCAATACCTGTCCGGTTGGTGTGTGCACGCAAGACAAAGAGCTGCGGAAAAAATTTACCGGCACGCCAGAGAAAGTCGTAAACCTTTTCAGTTTCCTAGGGGAAGAAGTGCGCGACATTCTCGCGGAGCTTGGCGTCCGCTCGCTGAGCGAAGTTATTGGGCGCACAGATTTGTTACATCAAGTCAGCCGCGGCGCGGCACATTTAGACGATCTCGACTTAAATCCACTGCTTGTCATGCCTGATGCTGGCGGCTTGCCGACCCACAATACGGTCGAAGGCCGCAATGAAGTGCCCGAAGGACTTGATGAGCAAATGATCGCCGATGCACGGCCTCTGCTCGAAGAAGGTGAGAAAATGCAGCTCACCTACAACATCCGAAACGTCCACCGAGCAACGGGGACTAAGCTAAGTCACATGATCGTGAAAAAGTACGGTATGGACGGACTGCAGCCCGGCCATGTCACCGTACGCCTGCGGGGATCATGCGGACAATCTCTCGGGGCATTTGCCGTTCAAGGATTAAAGCTAGAAGTTTGGGGAGATTCGAACGATTACGTTGGAAAGGGTCTGTCCGGCGCAACCATTGTTATCCGGCCGACCACGAGCTCTACCTTCCGCTGGGCGGACAACACCATAATTGGAAACACCGTATTGTACGGGGCAACGTCCGGAAAACTTTTCGCGGCCGGGCAAGCCGGGGAGCGGTTTTGCGTACGTAATTCGGGCGCTATTACAGTGATCGAAGGCTGCGGTTCAAACGGCTGCGAATATATGACCGGGGGAATGGCGGTCATTCTTGGACAGGTCGGCGCAAACTTCGCGGCCGGCATGACGGGCGGTATGGCCTTTGTCTACGACCGCGACAAATTATTTGAGCGGCGCGTAAATCGCGACAGCGTGATCTACCAACGCATCGAAGTGGGACACTATGAAACCCTGCTCCGCAACCTCGTTATTGAGCATCACAAAGAGACTTCATCTCCATGGGCGGAGCTTCTCCTTGTGAATTGGGATCAGGAAGTGCGCAACTTCTGGCAGGTCGTTCCCAAGGAGATGTTAAGCCGCTTGGAGGTTCCGGTAACCCGGGACAAGCCAGAAAAAATAAAAGCTTGAGGCAAACGTCTTCGCGACCAGCAATAGCTTGAGATTGATATTTCTTTGCGCGGATTTAAGAGTTTCTGTCGTAGCGACTTTTTATTAAAGCGTATAGCGCACGAATGGCCATCGCTTCTCCACCGGCTGGACGCCCTGGGCGATCCGTCTGGTTCCACGCGAAAAGATCGAAGTGAACCCAGGACGCGTCTCCAACAAATTCTTTGAGAAACAGCGCTGCGGTGATCGCCCCTGCATATGGAGAATTTCCGGCGTTGTTGATATCCGCAACTTTGCTGTCCATCATTTTTCGGTAGGGCTGCCACAAAGGGAGTCTCCACACCGGATCGAAGGCTTGCCCGGAGGCTGATAGCATATCGGTTGCCAGCTCCTCGTCATTTGTAAACATCGCTGGAACGTCAGGTCCGAGGGCGGCACGGGCGGAGCCCGTTAACGTCGCACAATCGATCAACAAAGTCGGATTTTCCGATGCCGCTTCGGTCAGAGCATCTCCCAAAACCAACCGTCCTTCAGCGTCGGTATTCCCAATTTCAACACTCAAGCCTTTACGCGTTTTAAGAACATCACCCGGCCGGAATGCATTCCCGGACACGGCGTTTTCGACCGCCGGGACAAGGACGCGCAGGCAAATGGGCATTTGCGCGGCCATAAGCATATGCGCGAGCCCGAGCACCGTTGCCGCTCCGCCCATGTCTTTTTTCATGAGGCTCATATAATTGGAGGGCTTTAAGTCGAGCCCACCTGTGTCAAAACACACACCTTTTCCAACCAGCGTAACTTTCGGCGCAGATGAATCGCCCCACGTGATGTCAATCAGGCGCGGCGGCACCGCACTGGCGCGGCCCACTGCGTGAATCATGGGAAAATTCTTCGTAATCAAATCCTCGCCAATGATTACGTCAATGCGCGCGTCATGTTTGGCTGCGAGATGACGCGCCGCGCTTTCGAGCGCGTCGGGGAGCATATCGGCGGCGGGTGTATTGACTAGATCACGCGTCAACACAATCCCTGAAGCCGCATTTTCGACGTAAACCCGGTCACACCTTTCGGGCCAAGCAAGTTTCGCAAGATTGTTATTAGATTCGCTTTTGTAGCGCGTAAACCGGTAGGCGCCCAAAACCCAAGCGAGAGCGGCCCATGTTGGAAAATCAAAGGGCGTATCAACATCTCCGGCGAGCCGGAAATTCTTATCCGGCAAAGCGTGAGCGAGGCCACCCATGACCCACGGATCATCAGCCGCGCCCAAGCCAAGAGCAACGAAGTCAACGTCGCCGTTCTCATCAGGAATGAGATTAAATTCCCCCGACTCTCCCTTAAAATTTGTGGATGTCAGCCACGCGGCAATGCGGGCGGGCTGCTTTGTCTTCCAGGCCTCCAGATCATCTTTCGCGATAGGAATAATAGGGATTTCATCACCCGTAGGATCAACCAGCAATGTCAGAGGCGTCATCGTCACGAGATCAGAATCTTTCCTCGGCACGCGCGAACGCGGGGATAACCTTAAACGGCGGCCTTAAAATCGATTCCTTAACTGGAATAGGTTTGGGAATTTGCGACGGCGGGTCCATAAGTTCGCGTTCGATGTAGTATCGATCCGCGCCTCTTAGCACTGGAACGCCAATATCGCGGGCTGCCAATGAATCATCCATCAATTTGCCCCGCGGATGACCGGCGCGAAACAGAGACACATTCCGTTCGTGCCATATTGCTCGGACAATCCCGTAAGCCAGCTCGGAGTCCATAGTATCGCGGGCCACCAAAACCGAGCCGACATCTAAAGTTTCAATAGTTGGATGATCTCCGTAGGTTCCAGCGGGAATACTGCCTAGAGTGTAATACGGGAATATCTGCGCGAGCTTTTCCGCAATCGGTCCGTTTAAGGGGACAAGCGATATTGGCACCCTCGCGGCTAAATCTTCGATTGAAAGGACTGGCGCGCCGCTCACCATAAAAAAGGCGTCGATCCTTTCTTCAGCGAGCGCTTCGGTCACTTCGGTGAGCGCGAGCGACCTCATACGGACGGTGTTCCATTTTACGCCGTAAGCTGAGAGCACGAGCTTGGCAGTCGCTTCTGTACCAGAGTCTTTAGCCCCCATCGCAACGACTTTACCTCGAAGGTCATTCACCGATGTAATGGACGAGTCCTTGCGCGTCACAAGGTGAATGTTTTCCGGGTACAGGCGCGCCAGTACTCGTAAATTTTCTAAGGGCGGTTGACCTTGGAACGCCGCTGTCCCGCGATAGGCCCACGCCGTTACATCAGCCTGAGACAACCCCATTTCCATATCACCGCGCGAAATCGCTCGCAGATTTTCAACGGGGTCTAACGTGGTTTGAGCAACGGCGATAAGGCCTGGAACGCCACAATTTCCCCCGCGATCACAGTCGCGCGTGCCCGGAGGATTGGAGATCGCATTCGCAACCAAACCACCAAACGGAAAATCTGTGGCGCCGGTAGGTCCGGCCCCTATCCGCACGACTTTCGTGTTCTGCGCAAAAGCCAGCGTAGTCGGAAGCACGAAGACGAGAAAAAGTCCGAGGATTGCGGTCTGGCTCAAGGTCTTCAAACTCGCGGCGCGTCTCAGGTGAAAGCAAACTGAGAAAAACCGCCTCACGACCTTAAATCTCCCGCTGGTACGAGTTGAACACGACCTCACGCTGTACTTTGCACGATCGCCGGCGCGAGTCGAATATTTGTCTTTTATAACGTACATCTCGGCGCTGTCACCGCGTATTTCAGTTCATGGTCCTTTCACTGACCTTTATATAGCGCGGCATTATGTAGACACTATGGCAAGCGACCGGCCGCAGAGACAAACGCCGCGACCTGGTCATCCGCCGGCGCGGAGGCCATTTCCTGCGGCGAGGCCAGCTGAACCAATTGCCCTTCCCGCAGCACTGCAATTCGGTCGGCAAGAGTGAAAGCCTCCAGTGGATCATGGGTAATAAGTACAACGGTCTTGCCAAGATCCCGTTGCAAGGCTTTTAGCTCTAATTGCATAGACCGGCGGGTCAGCGGGTCGAGAGCGCCGAACGGCTCATCCATAAGCAATATTGGTGCCCCGGTGACTAGGGCCCGCGCGAGGCCAACGCGCTGCTGCATGCCGCTCGAAAGCTCGGTTGGCATGGCGCCGGCGTACCCGTCGAGGCCCACCCGCTCAATCCAAGCGGCAGCTTGGTCCCTGGCTTCGGCGTTTGAGTTGCCCTGCACCGTCAGTGGAAATGTGACGTTATCGATCACATTGCGGTGCGGAAGAAGACCGAAATGTTGAAAGACCATGCTTACGGATTGTCGGCGAAATGCGAGGGTCTCCGCCTCGCTTAAGGCGGCGATATCGGTATCACCGACCCTAACAACCCCCACTGTTGGGGAAATCAGCCGATTTATGAGGCGCAACATCGTCGATTTTCCCGAACCGGAAAGTCCCATAACGATGAACATCTCGCCAGGATTTATGGTCAAAGAAAGGCCAGCTAGACCAATCGTAAGGCCCGTCTCCTCGCGAATAGTATTTTTATCGAGACCCCTTTTTAAGAGCGCCTCTATTCTCGACCACGAACGCTCGGGTGAACGCCCAAAAATTACGCCCGCGCGCTCAAATGTAACTGGAGGAGATGTGCCTGAAGATGTCATCAAGGTGCGCCCTGATGGCGCAGCCGGTGCATGGAAGCCTGAGTAATGCGATCAAGCACAATGGCGAGTGCAACGATTGCAACCCCAGCGACAATGCCTCGGCCCGTGTCCAATCGTTGGATTCCTAGCAGTACTTCTTCGCCCAATCCGCGCGCACCGATCATTGATGCGACCACCACCATGGACAAGGCCATCATTGTTGCTTGATTGATCCCGGCCATAATCGACGGCAATGCGAGGGGAAATTCGACCCAACGCAATTTCTGCCAGGGCGTTGCGCCGAACGCGTCGGCGGCTTCAACAGCTTCAGCATCAGCCTGCCGAATCCCCAAGTCTGTAAGGCGCACGACTGGCGGCGTGGCATAGATGATGGTGGCGAGAAGCGCTGGAACTTTTCCGAGGCCAAACAACATCAGCGCCGGAACAAGGTAGACGAAGGACGGCAATGTCTGCATGGCATCGAGGACCGGGAGCAGCACCGTTCGAAGACGCGGGTATCGCGCCAATACGACGCCGAATGGAATGCCGATCGCGGCCGCTCCAATCAAAGCGGCAACCATAAGGGATAGGGTTTGCATCGCTTGATCCCATAGACCAAGAACGCCCAATAACAAGGCGGCACCGACAAGGCCGAGGGAAAACAACACGCGGCGCGTCAAGCCAAAGCTTGTGATACCGATGACCATCAGCACCACCCACCAAGGCGCACCACGCAAGATGTTCTCGATCTGCAAAAGAAAGATGAGAATGACGTCAGAGATGGCTCGAAATGCACCGCCATAAGCGATGACGAACGCATCTACCCCGTCTGTTATGGCGCCGCTAATGGAAATGGTGAGGGATTCAGGAAACATCGCGGCTCCTTGAGGTTAAGGTGGTAAGGCGGCCTGCACGCGCGCAGCGATATCTTCACTGACCCAGCTAGTCCAAACTTTGGGGTGTTTCGTCAAGAAATTCTGCGCGGCTTCTGCGGCATCTGCTTTTTGGGTTTGCATGTAAGCGAGAGCCTCATTGATAAGGGCCGCTGTCGTTTCGTACGCCGTTAAAAACTCAACCAATTTGGGCGCTTTTTCTACGAAGTCTGAATTGGCCCCAACCCACACCGGCACAGTCGGGTACGCGACAGCTCGCGGATAATCGGGGTCAGCCTTCAAGCCTTCCCAATCGGCTTCATTCCATTCGGGTTCTTCCAACTTTATGAGATCGTATCGTCCAAGAACTCCCGTAGGGGCCCAATAGTATGCAAGTACTGGTTCACCGCGCAGATAGGCACCGCCTATGGCCGCAGCGAGTGCGGCGGCAGATCCAGGGCGAAAATTTGTGTAATCGTCTTCTAACCCATACGCCTTGAGTTTGGCCGAATTCACAACCTCGCAATTCCAGCCCGCAACGCAATTGTAAAAGCGGCCCCGACCCCGCTCTTCGGGATCGGCAAAAATGCTTTTATATTGTGGTAAGTCGCTTACGCGACGAAGACCCGGCGCCGCGGGTTTTATTCCGCGCTCTGCATCACCTTCCACGAGATACCTTGGAACGTACCAGCCTTGCTCGGAATCGGGAAAGTTGATGCCAAGTTCTTTTACCTGGCCTCGAGCCATCGCCCGCATCCAAACATCGGTTACATTGTCTTTCCATATCTCCATGACCACATCGATATCGCCCTGCGCAACGCCTTGGAGCATAGGAATTGTCGAGCCAGGAACTGCATCTGTTTCGCACTCATACCCATGCTCGATAATGAACCGCGCCACTTCCGTATGGAAAGACGCTGATTCCCAGTCGAGTCCGGCAAACATGACGGGGCGGGATATTTCGCAGGCGAAAACCGCTGATGGACTCAAAAGCGCGACAATAAATACGAGATGTTTCATAACGACAATCTTAACCTGGACAACGCGCGCTTCAAACCTGCGTCATAACGCTTTAAAGTCGATATTAAGGAGGCTTCAATGGCAAAACTTGATATCCGGCAAATACCCGTTCTCGATGACAACTTCATTTACCTAGCGCGTGAGGCAGATAGCGGCTGCGTCGCTGTCGTCGATCCGGCGGTCGCGGGACCTGTCTTGGATGAAGCAAAACGTCTGGGATGGGATATCACACACGTTCTAAACACTCATCATCACCCTGATCATGTTGGTGGGAATCTTGAAATCAAGAACGCAACAAGCTGTACGATTGTGGGTCCTGCTCACGATCCCGACCGCATTCCGGGCATGGACGTTCAAGTAAAGGATGGCGACACCTACGAGCTGGGTCGCGCATCTGCCCAAGTTTTTTTCGTTCCCGGGCATACACGCGGCCATATTGCTTTTTGGTTTAAGGACTCCGACGCACTCTTTTGCGGAGATACCCTGTTTTCAATTGGCTGCGGGCGTTTATTTGAGGGCACACCCGCGCAGATGTGGACCAGTTTACAGCGGCTCCGTGAACTTCCGCCCCAGACGCGTATTTATTGTGCGCACGAGTATACAGAAGCAAATATTCGCTTCGCCGTAACCGTCGAACCGGAGAACCAGGCCCTTCGCCAGCGGGAAGCAGATGTGAAGGCATTGCGCGCGGAAGGGAAGTTTTCAATCCCCTCTGTTCTTGGGGAGGAATGCGCAGCAAATCCCTTCCTCCGCGCTGATGCGCCTGAACTCGCAGCAGCGATTGGTATGACGGGCCAGGATGCCGTCGATATCTTTACCGAAGTTCGGCGACGTAAGGACACTTTTTAATTTAATAATACTTGGTCGGATCTAGCTGTGAGTCTCAACCTCGACGCTTATTTTGCACGCATCAAATATTCGGGCGGGCGCGAGCCAACAATCGACGTATTGTCCGATTTGCATAGATCGCATCCCGCTGCGATTCCCTTTGAAAATTTGGATCCCTTTTTTGACCGGCCCGTGCATGTCGAACCGGCAGCCATCGAGTCCAAATTGGTAGCCAGCAAGCGCGGAGGGTACTGTTTTGAACAGAACAACCTTTTTTATGATGTTTTAATCACGTTGGGATTTGTCGCTACACCATTAGGTGCGCGGGTAATTCTGCGGTGGAGTGAAGGCGACCCGCGCCCACCGCTGACCCATCGCCTTACGCTTGTGCGCCTACCCGAAGGTATCTTTGTGGCCGACGTCGGGTTTGGGGGTCTCAGTCCAACCGCCCCCCTTAAGTTGGAGCACGACGGCGAACAAAGAACAGGTCACGGTGCGTATCGAATTACTCGCGATGGGGCGGTTTATGAAATTCAATTTCGCGCCGATGACAATTGGGCGGGCATGTATCAGTTTACGCTGGAGCCACAAACCGCGACGGATTTTGAGATGAGCAATTGGTATACTTCCACCCACCCTGGCTCACTGTTTCGGCAGAATTTAATCGCGTCGATCATCGATGGGGATTGCCGCCGTAACTTGCGCAATACGCGCTTAACGGTTCGGAGCAGAAACAAAACCGAGGTGCGCACGATTGGAGATTCGCGGGAACTTGATCGAACACTAAAAGAAGACTTTGGGATCGACCCCCCGGCCCCGGTCGAGACCGTGTGGGATCGAATCCCAAAAACTTAGGCGTTTTAAACGCCATCAATACATATGTTGGCCGCCGTTAATCGACAGGGTTGAGCCAGTAATAAAGTCGGCATCATCTGCAATCAGAAACATAATACCGCGCGCAATATCTTCCGCCCGGCCCAGGCGCCCCATGGGAATATTGCCAATAATTTTCTCGAGTACGTTTTGGGGAACAGCCCGCACCATATCGGTATCGACATAGCCCGGGGCGATAGCATTCACCGTAATTCCTTTGCTAGCCCCTTCTTGAGCCATGGCTTTGGTAAACCCGTGAATGCCCGACTTCGCCGAAGCGTAATTGACTTGGCCATATTGGCCGGCTTGGCCGTTGACCGACCCTACGTTGACGATGCGCCCGAAACCGCGCTCTCGCATGCTTTCAATGACAGCCCGGCTCATATTGAAACAGCCGCCAAGATTGACATCGATAACGCTCTGCCATTGCTCTTGCTTCATTCTGTGGAGCGTTCCATCACGCGTGATGCCCGCGTTATTCACCAGCACATCAACTGGTCCAAGATCCTCGGTGATTTTTGCAACGCTGTCTTGGCAGGCCTGAAAATCAGACACGTCAAATTTATAGTTAGGAATACCTGTTTCTTTGGTGAAAGCCTGTGCGGCTTCATCATTACCGCTGTAATTAGCAGCAACTTTATAGCCCGCATCTTTTAGAGAAATAGAGATGGCTTTCCCGATTCCCCGGGTGCCACCGGTTACTATCGCTACACGTCCTGTCATATTTGTCCCCTACTCATTGTCCGGCACTCAGCGACCGGTTAAATAATCATAGACGCCATAGACCGCTCTGCAAGAGCACTACTCGAAAATGGGGGCCTACAAAAACCCTCAACATTTTTCCTTGCATTACCTATTATCAATAGGTATATATGCCTATTGATAATAGGTATGAAAGAGATAACTATGCCGCGTAGCAGTTCCAGCTTTATGAATGGCGTCCCCGAACTTTTAATTCTCCGGCTTTTACAATCTCAAGAAATGTATGGGTACGAGCTGGTTCAAAAAATCCGCACGGAGACAAAGAGCGTCATAAATCTGGGAGAAGGCGTTATTTATCCCGCCCTTCATGCGCTCGAAAAACAGCGTGCGTTAAAATCTCGCCGCAAAGAGGTCGATGGACGTACACGCGTTTACTACGCGATCACCCCCGCTGGCACGAAACGCCTTACGGCTTTGAGTACGCAGTGGGGCCGCGTGACTGGAGCGGTCAATGACCTCATGCAGGAGACGCCCAATGCGGCAGCTTCGGTTTAAAGAGTTAAAAGAGCAACTCTTGCGTGGTGGTATCGCTCCCAAACATGCATCCCGATACGTTAGAGAGCTCGAAGATCATCTCGGCGATTTGGTCCGCGAAGAAATTCAGAATGGTATGGACATCCCTACAGCGGAACGCTCCGCGCACAAACGTCTTGGCGATAACGCTGCACTGTCTCGAGCCATACTCAGTCAATCCGAACTAAAGTCTATAGCAGCTCGCTATCCGTGGCTTATTTTTGGTATTGTGCCGCCGCTTGCTTTAATTGCAATCGTCGCTTCATCTCTTGCGATCGAAGCCGGAGTCATAGCCTTAGCCGGAAGCTCTTCAACTGGCGGCAGCGCAATGCCGAGCTGGGGAAGACTTGGTATTTCGATTTGGCATGGACTTCTAATGTACGTCGTCCCATTCATAATCGCCGCCGTGATTGGAATTCTCGGCATTCGGCAACGAATGCCATTCGCGTGGCTCCTACTTGGTACGTGTATTGTTTTGGTGCTCGGCAGTTTCCTAACTATCAACGTGGTTTGGTCCGACCTTCCCGGCCAATCAAGCCTCTCGGTGGGCCTCGGGCTATCGGCCGGCGAAATCACGACCATGCAGGGCATCTCACGTCTTACCGCAAATGCGCTCGCGATCGGTGTCCTGTTTTGGATGTGGCGGCGGTGTAGCGAATTTATTCGCGACGATACTCCGGCGTCCTAACACGCGCTTTCGCGTATTCTTTCTTGTCAAAACACAATTCCTAGCCCCGCGCCACCTTAAGACTCTATTGCGCGTTGACTTGCGCGTGGTGCGGGCGTATTACCCCGTCCTCATTTCATGGAATTGCGAAGATGATCAGGCTTTTTTCTCTCTGTCACTCTACACCGTCGGCGTCCCGATACGCCGTATACGCCTGATCCCGGTGGTTCTTCGTTGAAACCCGCGGGATAGCGGACCACAACGAAAGACCACCTCATGACCACCCTTTCTGATACTGAAGCACTCCGTTCTCCGCAGCCGTTTCGCCGTGAGCTCAAAGCAACGTTGAGCATGGCCGCTCCGCTCGCGGCAGCTCAACTCGCGCAGATGGGTATGGGACTAACTGACACTGTTTTACTCGGTGCATTGGGACGCGACGCGCTTGCCGCAGGAGGCCTAGGTGCATCGATCTTCTTTACCGTAACCGCGGTGATTCAGGGGGGCATCATGGGTCTAGGAATCTTGGTGGCCCATGCGCGGGGCGCGCAAAACCTTGAACAGATCGCACCAACCTTGCGCGGCGGATTCTTACTTTCGAGTTTGGCGGCCATTCCAGTGATGGCGCTTTTGTGGTGGACGGAACCGCTTCTGCTGTTCATCGGCGAGCCGCCGGGCTTGGCGCGCGATGCGGCGATTTATGACCGCATTTTATTTTGGGGAACACTCGCGGCTATGTGGTTGGCAACTCAGCGCACGTACCTAGCGGCTATGGGTTTTCCTAATATGGTTATGGCTATTGCCTGCGGTGCGCTGGTCTTTAACGGATTTTTGACGTACGGCCTGATCCATGGCGCTTGGGGATTGCCGGAAATGGGTTTCAGCGGATCGGCGCTCGCATCTACCATTTCACTGTGGGTGATGGTCGGCATCACCGCTATCGGTATTTACTTCGTTCCACTCTTGCGCGTTCACCGAGTTTACGGGCCTATCGACTGGCGTGTGGTGCGAGAGCTTTTTGATCTCGGCTGGCCCATAGCTGCGACGTGGGGTGTGGAAATCATGCTGTTTCTCGTCGCCGCTCTGATGATGGGAATTTTCGGAAACACAGCGATGGCCGCACACCAAGTGACCATCAGCATTGCATCAGCAACATTCATGATTCCCCTGGCTTGCGCGCAAACTGCGAATGTTCGCGTGAGTTATTTTATGGGCGCCGCCGAGCCGGTGTATGCGCGGCAAGCTGCTCAC
>CBDDHW010000019.1:0-15853 GCA_965228575.1 Rhodospirillaceae bacterium
ATTTCTAAATAATATAGAAACTAATTTTCATTATAATACCACAGCCCTAAATACATATGCGTAGGTTTGGCAGGCACAAACTCTATTTGATTTATACTCTTATCTGCTACAAATACTTGAAATCCATAATGATGAAACCCTCCCCCCAGTTCTATTCGCAAATATTTTTCATTTACCGCGATATAACTGGGTGAAAGCGATGATATTGGAGCTGGTAAATTGGGATCCGAAGGCTCAATGTAGTTCGAAGGGTCAGACCAGCTATGGTCTCTTTGATAGATGTCAGGATCGTCTAATACCTGTATACAAGAATCATACAGTTCTTTTTTGTTAACAGTGTAAAGAATTTGTCTTGATCTTTTTTCTATTTTTCCTGGTTCTGTAATCAGCCACAGACTAAATGCGAATATAACTCTAGCTGGGTACCAGCATACTACTGACAAACCAATTAAACCTACGGCAACAACAACACATTTTCTAAGTCGATTTTTCACGACAGCCTTCATGCCTGCCACCCTATCTCATTTGCATAGTATTAATATTACATGTTATGGCCATGAAAGCCCGGGAAGGAAAAAGGGGTAAGTACATTATAATGCCTAGCATGAGTATAGCAGTCCAAATATTATTGAGCGTAATGATTGTTCTGATTGCCGGGTGCAGCGGCGATACTAATGATGATGCAATTCGTGTCTCTATCATCAAGCACGACGGCCTGCCGCAGATTCTAATCAATAATTACCCCCGGTCTCAGGGTGATTCGTGGTATGGAGATGCGGAGGCAGGCCGCGGGGATGACCAAATCATTGCACAAAGAGTGATTGTTAAGCATACTTCTTCAGGTATGTCTAACGAGGTGTTGTCGGTAAGCATTCTAGCTTCTAGCCCAAATGTAGATGGCAATGCGAAGAATATGATTGTACGAATTAAAGCACACCTGCCACTGATCTTAAATATAAGAGATGCCTGCGATGTAACCGTCAATGGCAGCCAGCCTACGGAGTATCTGCCAGGCGAACATGTCATCCGTATCGAGGATGATTAGATACGATTTAGGAGAAGAAAAGGAGAAGAAAAAAGGGAGAGAAGATCAGACTCCGTTTCTTTCCCCGTTTGCTTTCTGACGATCTACTGTTATTACATCATCGGATTTCAAGAAGAAACTCTGTTTTAGCGCTTCGTCATATACAAATATACTTGTAGTTGATTCAACAGTAATACTGTCTGAATAATTCACCACCTTTATACTACCGCCGTCAGCCAAATAAACCACATAGTGCATGTGTCCCATATTGTCTAACTTCGACATAGTACTATCAAATGATAATTTCGGAGTAGGAGAGAATATACAGTTATTATCTGTTTTTAAAACAACCAATGCAGACGCAGTTTCGTTGCTTTGATCACACCCCCCGAGCAAGAACCCTACGCATATGATAAAACCAAAGCCGATGTGCAATTTCAACATGGCGCCTATCCTGCTAACAATCTCTGGGTCAGTAATCATATTCTAGACACTTAATTGTGTTAACTGTTGAATTGTCGATTATAAGGGGGCGGAAAAGGGGACATTCTACATTTTGGCGAAAACCATGGGGCGGATTCAATTCCGAAGTGCGCACCGGGTGAGGCATTAAAAGCTTTGCACTGGCGGCGAAGTCGGCTGGCTCTACCCGCATCCTCCACACTATGATAACGGGGCAGGCTGATTCCTGACACGAACCCCAAGCCCCAACCCCCGGCCCCCGGACGACCTCCCCATGTCTCCCGCACTGCTTGCTGACATCGTGCTGCTGGTGCATGTTGCGTTCATCGCGTTTGTGGTGGTGGGGCAGTTGTTGATCATGGTTGGTGGTGTGGCGGGATGGCACTGGGTTCGCCAGCGTTGGTTCCGTTTGGCGCACCTGGGGGCGATCGGGCTGGTGGTGGTGCAGGCGTGGTTGGGGGTGACCTGTCCTTTGACGATCTGGGAGAACAACCTTCGGCGACAGGCGGGGCAAGGTGCTTACGAAATTGGGTTTATTGCGGACCACGTGCAGCGGTGGGTCTTCTTCAGTGCCCCGGCGTGGGTGTTCGTGGTGTGCTACAGCGTTTTTGGTCTTTTGGTGTTGTCAAGCCTGTGGTTCATAAAACCTGACTGGCACCCGGCGGGGGGGCGAAACAGGGCGGACAGGCGTTAAAAAACGACGCCGGCGGGGGCGGGGGCAGGTTTTTTTATTCGTTGTGGCAAACGTTTCACGATGGAAAACCGATGCGGTTATCGGTGCGTGTAAAGTTCTTCTTGATTTGATGAACCGGCGCGCGATAATGACGTATGTAGCTACATGTGACCTCTATCTTTTTTTGAACGGAGCGGACGCATGCATATCGAAGTACTTGCTGTACACCTGGACATGACCGACAGCCTCAGTGACTATATCCGCCACCGGATCGAGTTGAGCCTGGACCGATTTGAGAGCCATATCGACAGGGTGATTGTCCGGGTCGAAGACATCAGCGGGCCGCACGGCCCGGGGACCAAGCGGTGCCACGTCGAGGTGACGATGCCCCGGCGTGAGAGCGTGATCGTCGAGCAGGACCACAACGACATCTACACGGCTGTGGACAAGGCCTCGACACGGCTGAAGCGGACCGTGCGCAGGCAGATCAACCGCCTGCGTGACGCCAAGCGTTCGCATCAGCACCGTGTGTCGAATCAGATGGCCTGGGCCTGACTGTCGGGATGGGCCGGGATAGCTCGGGGCTTGTTTTGGATGTGCTGTCGAGCACCCATTGTGTGTCTCGGGCATGTTCCGGAGTAAACCCATCGTGTCCCCGGAACGCGTCGGGGCTTTCCCCGGTTTGTCGCCGACTTATTCTCGTTCTACGCGCGATAGGCCCTCGGCACGTGCATGATACGGCATTGGTACACCCGGTTTCGGGTTAGCTGATAAACTGATCATCGGTTCGGTGACTTTCTAAGCTCACGGAGATCGATGATGAACAGTTGGTTTGCAGGCTTGTTGTCGTGTTTGTTGGTGTTGGTTTGTGTGTCTGCTTGCTCAGTGCAGAAGCAGAAGGTGCGGGAGCAGGGGGAGGCTGCAGAAGCGGGGCGGCCGAACATCATTTTTATCTTTACCGATGACCACGCGTCGGCGGCGATCAGTGCTTATGGCTCGAAGGTGAACCAGACGCCGAACATTGATCGGCTCGGCAAAGAGGGCATGCGGTTTGATAGCTGCCTGGTGACCAACTCGATCTGCGGGCCGAGCCGGGCTGTGATCCTGACCGGGAAGTACAGCCACGAGAACGGGTTCCTCACGAACTCCGACACGTTCGACGGCCAGCAGCAGACGTACATCAAGCTATTAAAGAGGGCTGGCTACACCACGGCGATGATCGGCAAGTGGCACCTTAAGAGCGACCCGACCGGCTTTGACTATTGGAACGTCTTGATCGGCCAGGGGCTTTATTACAACCCGCGCATGATCGACAACGGCACAGAGGTCAGGTACGAGGGCTACTCGACGGACATCGTTACCGACCTGTCGCTCGATTGGCTAGAGCGAAAGCGTGACAAGAGCAAGCCTTTCGTGTTGATGCTTCAGCATAAGGCGCCGCACCGCCCTTGGCGACCCGGGCCAGGGTATCTGACGATGTACGACGACGTCACGATCCCCGAGCCGGACACGTTGTTTGATGATTACGAGGGCAGGGGTACGCCGGCTCGTGTGCAGGAGATGATGATCGCCAAGGACCTGGACGATCACGACCTGAAGCTCGACGATGCGCCCAAGGGATTCACGGACAAACAGCGTGCCGACTGGAACGCGGCTTACGGCCCGAAGAACCAGGCCTTCCGTGATGCCAACCTCACCGGCGAAGAATTGGTCCGCTGGAAATATCAACGCTACATGAAGGACTACCTGCGTTGTGTCGCTAGCGTCGATGACAACATCGGCAGGGTGCTTGAATATCTCGACGAGACCGGGCTCGCTGATAACACGATCGTGGTCTATTGCTCCGACCAGGGCTGGTACCTCGGTGAGCACGGCTGGTTTGATAAACGCTGGATGTACGAACCCTCTTTAAAGACCCCGCTGCTGGTGCGCTGGCCCGGCGTGGTTAGGCCTGGTTCGGTGTGTGAGTCGATGGTGTCCAACGTCGACCTGGCACAAACCTTCCTCGACGCGGCGGGCGTGCAACAGCCCGATGACATGCAGGGTAAGAGCCTGGTCCCGATCCTTAAGGGCGAAACCCCCGACGACTGGCGTGACAGCTTCTATTACCACTACTACGAATACCCCGGCTGGCACATGGTTCATCGGCACTACGGCGTGCGCACCGACCGCTACAAGCTCATCCATTTTTACAGGATCAACGAGTGGGAGCTGTACGATCTCCAGGAAGACCCCAACGAGATGCAGAGCGTCTACGGCGAACCGGCGTATGCCGACATCCAAGCTGACCTGCACAAGGAACTGGACCGCCTGCGCAAAGAACTCAATGTTGGCGAAGACACGATCGAGCGCGTTGACCGCGAGTATTACCACACACGCTGAATTGCTCTGTTACACAATAGCTGATTTGGTGCCCGGTAAGATTAATAATCCTGAGAAGCAACACGGCTTGTCGCGCGCTATACTGTAGAAGCAGAGCACTAGACTCCCGGAGCAAACCCATGCGATCGTCGATCGTTCTCACCATCATCGGGCCTGACAAAACCGGCTTGGTCGAATCCATCGCCGCCAAGGTCGCCCAGCACGGCGCCAACTGGGTCGAGAGCCGCATGGCCAAGCTCGCCGGGCAATTCGCGGGCGTCCTGCGCGTCGATGTTTCTAACGATCAACGAAGCGCCCTGATCGATGCGCTCAAAGAACTTGACGACCAAGGCCTGTCCCTTGTGATTCATCCGAGTGACGAGCCGGAAACCATCGAACTCGCCAAGCCGCTCGCCCTGGAATTGATCGGCCACGACCGCCCGGGCATCGTCCGCGACATCTCGCACGCGCTCGCTCAACGAAGCATCAATGTCCTGGAACTGCACACGCAGGTCGTCAGCGCCCCGATGACAGGCGACCCACTCTTTCAAGCCAAGGCCCAGCTCCGCGCCCCAGCAGAGTTTTCCCTCGACGAACTGCGCGACGCACTTGACCAACTCTCCGAAGAGCTCAACCTGGACGTCACGCTGCTCGCGGACTGACTGCATATAGGTTTGGCGCTACGGGGGACCCATTCATTCACCTCGGTGGCGGTGGTCGGCGTGGCCCACGTTCATCCCCGCGTGTCCCGCGCCTTGGCATGTCGCCTCGATCGGGTCGATCCCCACGGCCGGGCCTCGCCTTGCGGAAGCTGGTGTCGGGTGTTCCCTTAAAAGCGCGCGGCACGAACGGGTATGTCTCCGTTAAAACATAATAATACGTCCCGTCGGGATACTCAGGCGTCACGCCGAACCGTCCGTTGCATTCATCAAGATCGCCCGATCCTTCGATATACACCCAGTCCTGCACGAACGTGCCGTCGTACCTGCCACCTGGCACGTCATTGCCGCCGGGCCGATCACCCTCATTCAAACGGTAGCTGCTTTGAAGCTTAATGACTTCGCTCGCCGGATCCTCCGCCTCATGGTGGCCGTAAACCGCATAGATCGGGAACCCGTCTGCCGCATAACCGGCAAGCGTCATCTTGTGGTTGCCTTGTTCATCAAGCTCATCGAAGCCAAGGTTTTTTAACAGACCGGTCGGCAGTCCGTGATAGTGATAGACACCGCCGGGCTGAACGTGCGCGTGGTGCTCATCGATGCCAAGATCGATCTTGCCCGACAGCGCATCGTAGTTCCAGTCATAGTTCTGGGCCTGGCCCATCATGCGTCTGCCTTGTGGCGTCCAGATCTCCGCCGTCCCCGGGTCAAACGGCACACCGTTAACCGCCACGCCGAACTGATAACCACGCAACGGCGATAACTCGTGTCGAACCACAGGCGACATCGTCACGCGGTATCGGTAGTCCTGCGCCGCAATCGCGTTTGGGTTGCCCCGGTTGGGGAATTGCCCCGGCGCGTGGTCAGGGATGCCGTTGGACGTGATGTAACGATACCCATCGCGTTCCGAGATCGACACCCGGCCGGTCGGCAGCTCTTCTTCGACTTCGGTTTCAACCGCATGCATCCCCGGGTGGGCGATTACGGGCATCGCAGGAAACAGCAGCATCGCCAGACTCAGCAGGGCTATTCGATTCATCCATACGCCTCGCGTGTTCGTGGTTATTGTCTGTCAGCCAAACGCACAAGTTACAAGAAATATGCATCCTTAATACAAAAAACCGGGCCTTAGGCATAGAATAATGGCATGACCGCTTCCGGGCCCGTTAGTCTGCCGAACCTCGCGACGTTTGATTCGCCCCCGTCCTGGCTCAACCGGGCAGGGCGGGTCGACCGCAGCGCGTGTGTCGAGCTCAAGGCCTCCGACCTCTGGCGGGCCATCCCCGACGACGACTGGCGCGTCTACCAACCCAAACGCCACACCCGCACGCACCTGGTTGCGCAGACCAAGGCCGACATCACCGCCTACCACCTCGCCCACCTGCACGACAACATGTCCCCGGCCACCTTGCAAGGCGACCGCAGAACACAAAAATCCAATGCCCTGAAACCCACACACCCAAAGCCTGCTTCCTCACCACACCCAAACAACCCCAACAAAGGCAACACCCGCACCAAGCTGCTGGGCCTACCCACCCACTGGTCCCAAACCCTCACCCTCCAACGCTGGCGCCTGCACCCGCGCCTCGCCCAACACTTCTTTGCCTGCCCGCACTGCAATCACCGCTCACTCAAACTTTTTTTGCCATTGTGTCACGATCAGGAACTCCGCGACGCCCTGATCGCCCACACCTGGCTCAACAGCAACCAGCACCGCGTCCGCAGTTCCGCCACGCTGCTGCCTTTCGCGTCTAACCTGACCAACCGCTACGCCGTGCTTTTCCCACCCAGGCAGATGCTCTGTCGAAAGTGCCTGGGCCTGCGCTACGGGGAGTCCCGCGCTCTTCCAAAAGGTGCTGCGAAATAACCTCACGCTGTCCTAACCATCCGACTGTGGCCAGACGTTCAAAGCACGGGGTTTATAGTTAGATGTGACAGTAAACTGACACCCGCTATCCGCTTTTATATTGATAATCGTACACAGATTAGGGATACTACATTTCCAATATTGCACAAATTACTGATGACAACGAAGCGAGATGTCATGGCACTATCCGGGATAAGTTATAGTCGTTACGTTCTTGGTTTCTTATTTCTCTTTTGCTTATCGCTATCCAGCCAAAACGCATCCGCCGTTGTCCAATACGACACCCGCGTTATGTCGGGTGATTCCGCACCCGGTATTGATTCGAGCATTGTGTTTGATTCACTCAGGACCGGGGCTCTTATCAACGATTCGGGTGAAGTTGTGTTCCATGGCTTATTAGACGGGCCGGGTATATCGTCGCATGGATTAAGTGGGGTATGGTCTGATGGCGGTGGGGTAGTACGTGAAATTGCACTTGAGGGTAAGCAGGCTATCGGTATGGATGCCGGGGTGTATTACAGCCCGATGGCCCCTAAGGGTGCGAGCCTAAACATTGACAATGTTGGCCGGGTTGTATTCAGCAGTACCGTCTACGGCACAGGTATAGATCGTGACAATGACAGAGCTATTTGGCGGGATGATGAAGGTTCGACATCTTTGATCCTTCAGAAAGGGAGTCTTGCGCCAGGGACTGAGCCAGGCACATCGTTTAATAGCAACATTAACCGTTTATCTGTTGGCCTAGACAAGTTCGCTTTTACAAGTGCCCTCGAAGGTCCAAGTATTGATGAAACAAATGATTTCGGTATCTGGTCATGGGATGCAGGAACACTTGGTCCGCTGATGCGTGAAGGCGATGTGGTACCGGGTAGCGGTGGGGCACAGGTATTCACGCCGTTTTCCATCGAGGATATAAGTTCAAGCGGGCATCTTGTTATCTATGCTGGTATCACTGAGCAGGGTACAGGTTCCTACAAAACAAGTCTCTGGACAGAAATCAATGGCGAACTACAGCTTATCGTCCAGTCACAAACAGCGGCTCCCGATACTGGGCCAGGTGTTCTATTCCAAATTCTCAATCCAGCGGATGGTAGAGATAGCATCTCAATCAATGATGCCGGTCAAATTGCATTTCTTGCAGATGTAAGTGGAGACGATGTGGATACAACAAATCGTCGCGGCATTTGGTCGCAAGGTAGCGGCACGCTACATAAAGTTGCCCGCGAGGGAGATCAAGTACCTGGATATGTTTCCGGCGTCACATTTGATAACGTCCAATATCCGATTATCAACAATCAGGGACAGACAGCTTTTCTAAGCAGACTCGCTGGCCCTGGGATTGATACTCATAATGATCTAAGCTACTGGATGGAATCGGGCGGTGCTTTGATTCAAATCGTTCGTGAAGGAGACCCCGCGCCTGGTACCGAACCCGGGACTTTATTCGAACGTCTGGCGGGTTATAGTTATGAACCAACCCCATTGCTAAACAACAATGGTCAGATTGGTTTTGTTGCTTCTTTGACAGGCCCCAGTATTCACCAATCAAATCGCCAAGGATTTTGGGCGATGGACCCGGACGGGAAACTGACATTGGTTGTACGAGAGGGAGATTTGTTTGATGTAAATGACAACCCTTGGGTGGAAGATTTGCGGACGATCGAATCATTCCGCTTTTCGTATGATTATCTCCCGGTCCACAACTACCGATCTTCGGTAATAAACAACGCGAGCCAGGTAGCTTTTTCTCTCACCTTCACCGACGGCACCTCCGGCATCTTCGTCGCAACGATAGGCCTTGACGGCGACCTCGATGGTGATGGGTTTGTGGGGATTGACGACCTGAACGCTGTCTTGTCGAACTGGAACCAGTCGGTGACGCCGGGCGATCTATCAAGCGGGGATTACAACCAGGACGGTTTCATCGGCGTGGACGACCTTAACGGCGTGCTGGTCAACTGGAACCGCGGCATACCACCAGGCAATACGAACACCGCCGCAATCCCCGAACCCGGGACGCTTTGCTTATTCTCTCTCGGCGCTTTGTGGGCTGGTTGTCGTAGCAGGTAAAGAATATATTCCCGAGGCGATAGGGGGGCGTCGCAATCGTGTCGGGCATCATCCCTCGATCGGCGTTAACCAATCATAAGGCGAGCCATCCGTGCCCCGGCGGATGTTGTGCTGCTCGATGTACTTCGCCACCGCACGCAAGGCATTGCCATCAAACAAAAAGACTTTCCAGAAGCCGCCGGTCCAGATGCGTTTTCTGTCGTGGTTGGCGGGTAGTTGTTTTAATATGCTGGCGGTTCTGCCTTTGATTCGGCCGACACATCGGCTGATATCTTCTGTCACCGGCCCAAGCAGCAGGTGCACGTGGTTGTCCTCCACCGCAGCGGCATAACAAACCGGTTTATTCAAAGCTATATCGCCAGCCTCGCCAAACATAGCCCCCGGCTTGCCGGGGGTGACGGCATAAACATCATTGCGGTTTTGGGCACGCAATGACGCAGCACGTTTACCCCGGGCAAGCCCGGGGCTATTTGTGGGTTGGCGTATGTGTTGGGATATCTCGAAGGCGGCGACAACACGTTCTGCGGGTTTTAACGTCATCGGCCGATCGACCGCCAACCGCCTGGCGTGTTGTTCGGTGTTGGGGTCGGGCAGATTGATCTGGTGCCCCGCAGAGCGCAGTTGGCCGTAGACATCAAACATCGCCGACCAGTGCCCCCGCGAATCCCCCGGCAGCCAGGACATATACGTCGTCCAAACCACATGAATACCCCGCGTCTTCATATGAAAAATACTACCCCCACCCACCCCAAATCACCATAACCAATCCCAAAAAACAACTCTCCCCCAAATAGCCCCGGGCTTGCCCGGGGTGTCGCGATGTGTTTCGTGTTATCCCGGTAAGCCGGGGGTTGTACCGGCATATTGCTGGTGTTGGTGGGGGGAGCGTCATTGTTTCCGTGTGGACCGGGTTGTGAATGGACATGTTACGGCCACCCTCCCGGCAGAGCGAGGCTATTTGAGGTGTTTGTCTTGAGGTGTATGTTGTCATTTGACCGGGGCCGGCGTGGTGGGGGGAGGGTTGTTATGCGGGGCATGAAATGATGCGGTTGGGTCGGCCGCGCCCGCTGCGGCCCCGCCAACCTTCCATCCACCGAGACAGCCTGATCGAAAGTGCGGAATTTGACGGGTACTACGCTGCTTATCCTCCGAGCAGACCCCAGACCCCAGACCCCAGACCCCAGACCCCAGGCTTTAATTCCGGGGGCGCACAAAAAAACGGCAGCCTTACTTGTGGGCGGCAAGGCTGCCGATAGGGGGTTTTCCCGGGTGGAGGGGTCTGTGCGTTGGGGTTAGCCAAGGACAGACGCTCCCGGGAAAGGGGAGGGAGGGTCTTATTTGGTTTGTCAGGAAAATCCAAGCGGTGGGGGGGATGGATGGATCCCTGACAGGTGAACAGTTGGGTTAGCGCTTCGCCACTCGTTGCCGAGGGGCTATTCGGACCGTCTGATGCACGGCTACCAAAGTAGACGAGCGACAGACGGGGGTACGATTAAGAATGCGTTGACAGATTCACATTTTGGATCGCTCCAAAAGTGTGATCTAAGGATATCCCTTAGAAAGGAGGTGATCCAGCCGCAGGTTCCCCTACGGCTACCTTGTTACGACTTCGTCCCAGTCACCGAGCTCACCGTCGACATACCTGAAATGGTACGGCTTCGGGTGCTCCCGGCTCCCATGACGTGACGGGCGGTGTGTACAAGGCTCAGGAACGTATTCACCGCGTCGTAGCTGATACGCGATTACTAGCGATTCCAACTTCATGAGGTCGAGTTGCAGACCTCAATCCGAACTGGGGCATGGTTTGTGCGATTTGCTCCACCTTGCGGTATCGCGTCGCTCTGTCCATACCATTGTAGCACGTGTGCAGCCCAGGGCATAAAGGCCATGAGGACTTGACGTCATCCCCACCTTCCTCCGGTTTGACACCGGCAGTCCCGCTAGAGTCCCCGACATAACTCGCTGGCAACTAGCGGCAAGGGTTTCGCTCGTTAAGGGACTTAACCCGACACTTCACAGCACGAGCTGACGACAGCCATGCAGCACCTGTGCACGTTCCACCAAAGGCGTCACTTCCCTTTCGGGAAGCTAATCCGTGCATGTCAAGCCCTGGATAAGGTTCTTCGCGTTGCTTCGAATTAAGCCACATGCTCCACCGCTTGTGTGAGCCCCCGTCAATTCCTTTGAGTTTTAGCCTTGCGACCGTACTCCCCAGGCGGTGTACTTAATACTTTTGCTCCGACCGAGATGGCGTCAAAACCTCCTCGATCTAGTACACATCGTTTAGGGCGTGGACTACCGGGGTATCTAATCCCGTTCGCTACCCACGCTTTCGTGCCTGAGCGTCAACACCGGCCCAGCAATCTGCCTTCGCCTTTGGCGTTCCTCTAGATATCTACGCATTTCACCGCTCCACCTAGAGTTCCGATTGCCCCTGCCGGGTTCAAGACCCGCAGTATGCCCTGCAGTTCCACGGTTGAGCCGTGGGATTTCACAAGACACTGACGGGTCCGCCTGCGCACCCTTTAAGCCCAGTGATTCCGATTAACGCTTGAACCCTCTGTATTACCGCGGCTGCTGGCACAGAGTTAGCCGGTTCTTCCTTTGGGTGTGGTCATTGTTTTCCTGTACCCTGACAGAAGTTTACACACCGAGGTGCTTCATCCTTCACGCGGCATTGCTCCGTCACGCTTTCGCGCATTGCGGAATATTCGTTACTGCAGCCTCCCGTAGGAGTCCGGGCAGTGTCTCAGTCCCGATGCGGCGGGCCGTGCTCTCACACCCGCTACCCGTCTAAGCCTTGGTGAGCCTTTACCTCACCAACAAGCTGATAGGACGTTTCCCGATCCCGAGGCAATAAATCTTTGCCCGCAATGTCATACGGCATCGCGGGGTTATCAGGTATTATTCCAGGTTTCCCTGGGCTATCCCTGACCTCGGGGCACGTTAGAAACGCATTACTCGCCCTTTCGCCACTGTCCACGGGCCGAAGCCCGCTTCTCGTTCGACTTGCATGTTTTAGCCATGCCGCCAGCGTTCAATCTGAGCCAGGATCAAACTCTTCAATTGAATATCGTTGACACTCGCTTACGCGAGGAGGTCATTCGACAAGAAGGTTTGGTCCGAAAAATCTCGGCCTAAGCCGAGACCGGTCCAACACGATGGCTCATACAAAACCAATCGTGTCTCCCATCGGCGGCAAACCGATGGGTGTTTGCCCGATCCTCAATCTGCTTGCCCGCAAGCGGGTTTACATTCACAAGGGATCGAGCGTGCCCGCCATGTGAAGACGACGGACACTGGGGGAATTTACTCCGATGACTGGCATGTGAGCACCAGACACCGAAGCCACATTCTTACGGCGTACCCAACTGTTCACTTGTCAAAGATCGATCCGGGTCGCGGTAAGACGACCTGGCCCTCATGTCCGAAAACTTGAGGGCCGCGTATAATAGACATCTTTTTCAAGCTGTCAAGGCCAGATCGTTGCCGGGCGGCAACTTTCGGCGTGGCAAGAGTCTGCAGGAACAGCGTCCTGTCGCTCCCAGCCGGTAAGAAAGTATTAGAACAAGGTTCAGCCCGTTCGTCAAGTGGGCCAAATCACGCCGCCATCCCGACTTATCGGGTGTGGACATCTTCTGGATATTAGGCGCAAGCCCTTAAATATAAAAGGCTTAACATAGCAATCAAAATTCGCCAACCCCGGGCCGCTCGGGTATCATTTGAATAGTCCAAATAAAAAGAGTCAAAATTCTTCATAGAAAAAGGTGATTCCCTTGACGACGACACGCTCTGGTTCACGAATACTGGCCGCGGCCCTGGCCCCCGTCTTGTTTTTTGTTATTTCTTGCTCTGGCGAGTCCGGGCGGCAGGCCGACGGCGACGTGGTGGTTCACCACTACACCACACGCGGCAAGATCACCATGCTGCCTGTTTCAGCCGACCCGGCTAGCGAATTGCAGATACACCACGAAGCGATTCACCAATTCAAAGATAAAGATGGTGGGGCGGCGCCGATGAACTCGATGGTCATGCCTTTCCCGCCTGCCGATGATGTTTCTTTGGCGGGCTTTGCCAAGGGAGACATTGTCGAGATCGAGTTTGATGTGCAGTGGGAACCCGAGCCCGGCATGGTCATGACATCGATCCGAAAACTCCCCGCAGATACCGAACTTGATTTCAGCAACGATCACTCGGCACACACAGGCGGCGACCACGCGCATCACTGATCGCATCAATGATGGCTTTAGTGCGTTGTGTTTGTTCTTGTTGGTTCAAACGGTTCGTTGTTTCGGCATCGCTTCGCGGCAACGGGTTGCGGACGATTGGAACGACTTGCGATTCATACAGGCTTGCGTTGTTACGCGCGATCATGCCCACGTTCAAAAAAAGTGTGTGTGTTTCGGGGAGTTGATTAGAAGTCTTTACCGATCGAGATCATGGCACTGCCGTAGCTGTCGCTGCCGTCTTGTCCGTCGAACTGTTCGCTGATGTAGGTCTGTGTGTAATTGATGCTGAAATCCCATGTTTTATAGGGGATAGTCGCCGCGACGCCGTACTGAAGTTCGCCGACCAACGGGTTGGTGTCTACGCCGTGGCTGTCTTTGTAGTTGTTCCCGTCGAGGAAGATGTTGTGCTCAACGACGCGTCCGGTGGCGCGGATAAAGCCGTAGAAGCTGTAGTCGTGATCTGAGGCGCCGGTTGCCGACGCGGTGTCGGCGAGCCTGCCGGGGCCAAAGTCGTCCGGCAGGTTGTAACCGATGCGCCAGACCGCGCCCGCGGAAACGTGTCGATAAACACTGCCCAACGCCAAATCAATTTGCGGGATGATCTGGTGGTGGATGTTGGTGTTGCCCAGTTCGTGGTCGTCGGCACTGGTGCGCCATTTTCTGCGCAGGTAAACCTGAGCGGTGAACTCGTCGGCCAACTGATTGTCCCATCCCCTGGGCATGTCGATGTCACGCCAATCGTGGATGTCCTTCTGGAAGTGGTCCGCCTGCGACGCGGGGCCGACGACGCCTAAGTCCAGTTGGCGCCTGATCGAAAGTGTCCTGGTTGGCGCGTTGTACGAACACCCCGCCGAAGAGGTAGCCGGCGTAGGGGCGGTCGTTGGTGATCAGGCGTGTGGCCAGGGTTGTTCTCCGGCGTAAACATCATGTGCCCGAGGATGTAGCCCGCGGCGGACTGATCGAATGTTTCGCCGAACGTCGCGACGTCTTTAAAGCTGTTCGCCCACTTGGGTCGGTGTGCAAGGGTCATCGCGTTGCCGTTGGTGTAGTGGCGGTCTCTTGGGTTGTGACGTTTAAGGAATGAGCCGTCGTTTTCCCAATAGAAATTGATACGGAAGGGCTGGTCGTTGGTGCTGATATCAGCCGTTGGGTCGGAGCTGTCCGGGCTGCCCGGGTCTTTGCTCGGGGTGTCGGCGACGGCGGGGCAGGTGATAGCACCGATCAGTAAAACACGGCAAACGGCTCGGCGGGGCATGTGGGGGGTCCATCTATTGGTTGTGCTATGCGGCACGGTGGGGTGGTGTTATTCTCGCAGCGGTTCGTGTTTGTCGCTGCGTCTCTGTGTGGGCTTGTTATTGAATCGACTCAACAGCGTTTGTTGGCTGGTGAAATTGTGCGTCGTGGCTTGTGTATGTGCTCGATGAGCTTGGGGAAGAAAGCATCAAAATCACGCACGATGGCGGCGTGTTGTTGTCGCAGGTCGTCAACCGCTGGGGTCAGGTCGATAGGTTGATTGAGCCTGTCGGAAAAGCGTCTGGACATCATCGTAAGGACGCGGGACATTCCCTCGTAGCTCGCGTAGGCCCCGAGCCAGTTCTGACTGACCATGCGCTGCGTGATGTCGGGCATGGGGTGGGGCATCAGGTGGTGGTGGCTGGTGAAAGCGTCGTGGGTTTGTCGTATGAAGTTTTGCAGGGGCAGGCTGTGGTAGTCGGACCACCGCATTGATAAAGCGTGGTCATAGAAAAGGTCGGTGAGGATAGCGCTGAATCGGCCGTGCTTGTCACGCAGGCGGGCGCGGGTGCGGGCGAAGACCGGGTGGGTGTCGGTAAACGCGTCGATCCGTCGGTGTTGATCGGCGCTGGCAGCAATCTGTGGGTGAAGGTCTGGGGCGACCGGCCCTCGGACGAGGTCGGGCAGGAGGCTGCCGATCCAGGCAGGTGGCGTGGGGATCGGCGAGAAAAAGGTGGGCCAGGAAGTTCACGGCTGTGGAGTGTGACGCAGCCGGAGTAGGCATGCAAGGCGGTGTTGGGTGGAATAAAAAAAGGCGCTCGTCGGCACGGCCCGAGCCGGGCACCGTGCTGACGAGGCCGAACAAGGAGTGTCTTTCCCCCGGACTCCCCCCGGATGCCCCAGAATTGACCACGGAACATCGTTACCGGGTAATGGCCATAGGACCGTCTGAAATTCGTTTCGGAACACCGCGGACTGTCTCGCAACATCTACCCAGAGGCATATCCGGCTCCCGAACCACCTTTATAGAACCCCGTGCGAACTATCGAGAGCCTTCGCGGCCAAGGGAATCGCGGTTGCTGCGTATCGGTCCGGGGGGCCCGGAAAATCTCACTTGATCGTGACTCCGGGCCCCCAACCCGTTACGCCCCTCCGCCCCCGTTTGTCCCCGGTGGCGTCCGTGCTGGACATGTCTGGCATAACTTAGGCATGTCGAAATCCTTCATTTTTTCCCGGAAAGGCTGCGGCAATAGGGCTGGCGAACGGAGGGGCGCT
>CBDDHW010000020.1:0-10137 GCA_965228575.1 Rhodospirillaceae bacterium
TTCGAGTTCTTCAATCCTTAGTGTTGATCCTTGATCTTCCTGAACCATCTCATTCATCTGCGCAAGCAAGCTCATGGCAATCTCCTCATGACGTTGAATATCTTCTTGATGAGCGATCTTCATCTTCTCTTCCGCATGCATAAGCTGCTCGCTGAGTTGCTGATTCGTCGATTGTGACTGGCTTACCAGGCTCAACACCGGAGGATTGACTGGCAATCTTCTCTTCTGACTTCGTATTGCCCCGTCCAATGCAGCGTCTGCCGTGTCGCCCTCAAAGAGGTTCGACCTGACTTCGCCCTTGGTCTGTGACGGAGGCGTCAATGCAGCAGATCGTCTTGAAATCGGAGAAGGAGACGCTTGTCTGTCCTGCAATGCTCTTCGGGTTGCACTCCTTGATGATGATCTCGACTTTGGCTGTTCTGGACTGCTAAGAGGTTCTCGGTCCTTCGTCTTCTTGATGGTAGGCCGACTTTGTATGACGGATTTGGACGGTCTTCTTTCGCTTGCTTTGGCGCCTTGACCGGAAGACAATGATCGCGTTTGCGAGCTTGTCTTTGGCAACGAAATAGCTCTTTGCCTTGATGATGATGCCGTTGACTGATTTCGAGGCTTTTTCTCTTCTTCTGTGGTCACGGAGTCAACAGATATAGTCTGTGCTTCTTCGGCAGTAGACTCACCTGCTGCTGGCATTGCCACTTCACCACCAAAGGTCATGGTTGTGTCTGCACTTGATCCTGATGCCATACGTTGTGTGCATCACAGGGTCAATGTCGTTGGTAGGCAGAGCCTACGGCTGATAACCTGCGTGAGGGTTTGGTACACGATATTGCGTATAACCTCGCTCCCCTCAGATGAGCTTGTAGTTGAAGTAGAGTGTTTGCGAATCCAACGGTGTGAACAATAACCCTTGCAGCTTCACTCGGTCCCGACCTTTTCTCTGCGCCAGACGAAGTCTGTTGCGGTGTTTGCTCCGCACTGATAATGGCAAGCAAAGCGGATGACTAGTGCCTGATCACTAATTTTGGCTTGAGCCAAGTTTCTTGAGCCATGCGCCGATATGAGCTCTTCTTTGACTTCCGCTTAGTGGACGAAGTCCTCCTAAGCTTCAGTCCTCCTTGATGGGCGAAGCCCCTCTCAAGGTTGCAAACAAGTGGTTACATAGCTCACAAGCCAAATGCTCTAGGCTTCGATGTCTCTTCACATATATAATATAATAAATCCTCTAATATATATTATAATATAAACTATAACATATACTATAATAGGTACAATAATATATACTATAATATATGCTATAATATATACTTTAATATACACTATAATATATACTATAATATATACTACATTATATAACATAATTCATAATATATACTATAATATATACTATAATATATAACTTAATATGTAATATACAATATAATATATAATATACAAGTCATAAATATATAATATACAATATAATAGAACTAATATATATGTAATATGCTATAAAATATAGAATATAATATATATAAAACATTTAAAGTATACAGTGTAGAGTGAATATATATATATATATATAACATAAAATATATAACATAAAATACACAAATATATATATATATATATATATATATATATTATAAAAAAATATATTATATATAATCAATAATATATAACATATAATATATAATACATAATATATATATGATGCAGGTTCGGTCGTTCCCCCCCCCCTCCCCCCCCCCCCCAATGGTTGGTAGCCCCTCAAACCTGCTGTTTTGCACTGTTCCCATCCGCCCCCTGTGGTGTGGTGTGGTGTGGTGCTGTCTTGCACTGTTCCCCTCCGCCCCCCCACCCCCCCGCTGTGGTGTGGTGTGGCGTGGTTGTGCCCGCGGCCCGGCCCCTACTGCAGCAGCATCAGCGGCATCATCATCACATCGTCAATAATTGGTACCCGCTCAAACCCGCTGCATTGCGGGGTTCGGGCGGACTAGTCCGTTACCCTACGGTTAGAGCGTGCACAAACTGAAACTTCGCACACGGAGGGCTTCTTTTTGACCAGTGCTGAGAAGTCCGGTGGTCGGTCGGGTAACACTGTCCAGCACGGACGGTTCGAAGTGGAACCGGTCCTTTTGGCTGCGGTCGGACCAACAGTATTCGAGCCGCATGCTTGACCCGACCGGGGAACCGCACCAAAAGACCATCAAGCAACGGCCAGGAAACCGGAAAACGATGCTTCGGACGGATAGAATCTCAAGGGCGGAGCATCAGCCATGAGCGACCAGTCGATGACCACGGACTGAGACTGCAGAAAACCAAGAGAAGCGGGGTCTTGACCACGACTCAAGCCGTCGGCAATATCGTTAGAAATGCCGGGGATATGATCCACATGCACGGAGATGCGGAGGTTCTCCTGGAGAGCAAAGAACGCCCGAAGGACGGAACAGAGGCCGAGGGCCATAGAGAGGCCTTTCCAAGATGCCGACTCCGCGGCGGCGTTGTCGGAGCGGAAGACGGCGTGACACGGAAGGTGACCATCACCAAGCAGTTGATGAAGCAGCAAGAGGAGTGCAGCCTGCGCTGCAAGCTCCCACGTGGCAATGTAAGGCTGCAGAGAGCAGTCGGGCGGAAGCCAACGGAACAAACGCAGCATCTGCGGTTTGTCAAGACGCGTCTGAAAGAACAGCTGACGGCCATCTGGCAGACGGACAAAACCGCCCATACCAACCACGGAAGCGTCTGCACAGGCATCCGCATAAGCGGTACACTCCAGACGAGGCGGCAAAATCAGAGAGCGGACATCAGAGCCGGACGCGGCCAAGTCGAGCCACATGCGGATGACTTCGCATGACGAATCGGAAAGTTGACAGACGGACCGTGAGGAACAGGAAGACTGGACCCACAGGCGTCTCTGTTCCGGAATGATGCGGCTGAGGTCACGACGGCAGTTGAGTGTGGTGTGGCCGACACGGAGAAGCTTGGAGCCAACTGGGATGGCTGCGATGCCGACGGACCGCAACAGGAAAAGGTTGGAATCAACGGCGTCACACAGCGCCTGCCACTTGTCAGGGGAAACGGCAGTGAGAACCGGAGTGAAGGAGTGCTGATCCGCGTAAAGTGGAGCCAAAGTCGGCCGGAAGCAACGGAAGAGAGAAGACAACCACAGAAGCTTGCCGGTAAGACGTTCCAAATCGCGGACCGGACAAGTGCGCGAGTTGAGCACCTGCTTAGCAAGCTCAATCAGACGACTCAGTTTGGAAGGATCCAGGCGGACGGTAAAACATTCAAAATCCATCTGCCAGCCGATCCACACGACGGACGGGGACAAAGTGCCCTTGTGCCAACTCATAGGAATACGGAGGCAGAGGAGTAACACAACAGCCACGGACGCCCAGAGCGGGGCGGACACACGGTCGAACAAGGCAAGGATATCATCAACATAAATCCACGAGGAGTGTCGGACGCGCAGCAGGCGCTTGAGTAGTCGCATAAGCAACCCGGCACACCGTGCCCAGTAAAAACTGGAAACACGGGCGCCAAAGTTGAGAGTAATGCTTTGATAGAGGCGGCCGGCGTGACGAAAGCAAAGGAGACCGCGGTCGGCCGGGCGGATGAGCATGCGCCGGTGGGCTTTGGCAACATCCAAGACCAGGGCAAGCAGTCGGTGTAAGAATCGGACACCGGAACAGATCGGCGAACATCCATCAAGGACGGATTGGAAGAACGGTTAGGAAGATGAGTATTAGAGGTCACCCCGGACACGGAAGAATCCACCACAAGTCGGGGCGGACGACCGGGAGCGAGGACAAGGCCAAGCTTACCGACAGCGGTGTATTGATACAACCGACGGAGCTCCGCGTCGCCGCCGGGGACTTCCCGAATCCAGCCGGCGTTCACCTCGTCTTCAAGAAGCGCATGCACGACGTCTGGATTATCGAGGGCCGACTTCCAAGCCGATTCACAATGTTCCAGGGGGAGACGCACTGCATCAGGAGCCGCGGGTGGGTGCATGACCGGGCACACTGGAATGGCGGAGGCAATGCCGAGAGGAACGCCTTCCCTCAAGATGTGAAAATAATCGGAATCTGGGTCGGAGCAAAGCAGGGACAGGCAATGCCACAGATTGAGACGGAAAGGTTGGCCGTCGAGGACGGACAAAAGAGAAGTCCAAGTCGAGTCCGAGTCGACATGAAGGAAAGAGCGCAAGTCGGCCAAGAATGGAGCAAGCTCGTCTTCGGAGAGAGGATTCGTCTTAGAGCCGGAGAGCAAACGGGAAGCAATCTGTTGATGCAAACCGGAGTCAAGGAGTCTCTTGCACCAGGCCTTGCGGAGGCCACCCAAAGCATCGGATTGCGTAGGAGGAAAAGGCGTAGCAGAACTGCACAGGCCAGCGCCGTCCTCGATACGCCCAGACGGAGGGGGCCAGCAAGGTGCGGAAGGTAAAAGAGAAGTCCAAGAACGGACGGAGTAGCCCGCATTCCCTTTGTCGACGAAGGGGGAGGCCACGGAAGCAAGCCTGGAAGCCAAGGAGCTCGGGTCATGGGCCGTTTGACGCGTCAAAAACGTACCATCCGAAGAGCGTTTACCGGAAAGAGGAGGGTGAAAGCCGAGAGGATGGCTGCAAGTAGACGCAACGGAAGCGATAGTGCCGTGGTTGCACATGAAGGTCCACGATTTGTGAGCAGGGACGGAATGGGCGCAAGCCGCCACGGTGGAAGCAAAGGGTGTGTGCGTACGACACCAGGCCATCACCTGCGGGTCCAGCCAAAGCAGACTGGACGTCGGATTTTCCAGCCAAATGAGGCCGCCGCGGGCGGCAACAAGCGCCAAGAGTTCCCGGCAACGGACGTGGACAAGGGAGGAAGTGGCCAACTCCGTAGCCTGAGACGGAGACAGGTGCTCTTTGCCGCGCGGATGGGAGATCGTACGGATTGGCGGGGGACCACCGGGGAGCAAACGACAACGCGAAAAAGCTGAGCAAGGTGGTGCAGCGGCGGCGGCGCCCACCAGACCGGAAGCACAGAGGCGACGGAGAGATGCAAAGGTTTCATCATGCAGGATGTCGATGCGTTCACCCGACAGCAAGTCCACGGGTTGAAAGCACATACACCCAAGTGCAGTCATGGCGTGTGTGACGGGAGAAGAAGCACCCGCAAACAAATCCAGAAAAAATCGGGCAGGAGGGATGCGCGGTGGCGGTGAACACGCAACGGGCGTGTTCGGCGGGGCATTGCAGAGAGGTGAAGTGGAGACGGCGGTGAAAGGCGACGGTGCCACGTCAGTAGTGACCGAGACTGGAGGTGTCGGCGTCTCAGGCGCCGCAGAAGATAGTCAATGCGGAGTCGCCGCATGCTGCAGGGCCGTATGTGACTGCCCGCAGGGTTTGCCGGACGGAAGGAAAACCGGACACACGTGAGCATACTTGCAGTTGGGGTTGGTGCACTTCCCAATGGCATGCTTCATGCACACGTCAGCACCGTCAACGACACGTGCCCACGAAGGGTCGAAACCGGGAATCGGGCCGGGCTTGGAAGGAGTAGCCTTACCCTTGGCCTTGGCTTTGCCTTTCGGGGCTCCTTTGGGTGCAGGAGCATCAGCACCGGACGGCGGAGCATTGGGTGGGTCGCCGGGAGTGATGCGCTTGCGCGGGTTCAGCTTGTCAGGCCCCGGAGGCGGCTGCGGCACACGGGGGGGTTTAGGACGGGGCTGCAGCAGCGGGGCCATGTCATGACGACAGAAGCCAACCTCATTGAGACTGTCGGTCAATGACCAGGCTTGGTCACGGACCAGGGCGGAGACCGCCATCCACACCGCGCGGTCAGCATGAACAACTTCCTGCAAGACCGGGGCACGCAAAGTCGAGTCGGACGGAGGTGTGGTGGCCAGTGTGAAAAACTTGTCATTAAATCGCTTGATCGTAGCCAGATGCACAAAGTCCAAGAGGGCTAAAGCGGTTGCAAACAAGTCCAAACAGCGCCGCAGGACGGACTCGGAAGGCCCATCGAGTCGGAAGTTGTAGGTCGGCCCGTCAACTTCGTTAGGCATGTCCAACAGCGAACGGAGCATTTGCCGGTCGGAGCGGGGACGGCGCGACTCCTCCCAGTGCAAAAAATCGGACTCGGAGGTCCGTTGACGCCAAGGGACCCACACGGACTGTCCCGCTTCGTGATGCTGTTTAATGACCGACAGCATTTCGACGGAAGGAGTGTTGGCAGGTGTAAGCAACTCACCCGGGTATTTCGTGAGGTAGTCTTTGCGAAGGGCCAGAAAGTCCGCGGCAGTGAGTTTGCTTGAACCGGAAATCGACGGTGTTGTGGGGAGAAGCTGCGACGGAGCGCTGGAAGAAGCAGCACGGGGGGGTGCAATGGAACACGCTTCCAGGACGGTCCGGCGCAAGCAAGACACATCCGGACGGAAGGTAGCATTAGCATCGGCTTCGGGTATCTTGAGGATAACGCGAATAAACTGCATAACCTCTTCATGATCGGACGGATCGCTCAGAGCGAAGGCCAGCGACCCCAACGTGTGGAAGCCTGCACTCTTGATGGCGGCCGCCAAGGTGTCGGGGGCGGAAATGGATGACAGGAAGTCAACCAGGGCAGAAGGGTCGTCCAACCGGGAGGCAGGAGGCATGGTGCAAAAGTCCACTGCAGCACAGACTACCTGACCACTGAGCAAAAAGGCTGCGGAGACAAGAAAAGAGTCAAAGTGCGAACAGGCGACTGCAGACGATGCAAAGGCACTCCTTTTTAACCACGCGCACCACGGACAACGGATGACAATCAGCGATGAAGACGACGACAGACTCGGCAAAAGTGATTGCGGTGCCCGCGCCCGTACACCGGACGGCCGCATTGGTTGAAGCAACCCGGCGTCGGGCACTGTACAAGGCACGGCGGCGGGTGAACCACAGTAGGCCGGGCAGCACGGAACGACGGAGTCTTAGCCACGGCTGTGGGCTCCGGCGGATCCAGAACAGCTGCCGAAGGATACCCCAAGCCGTCATTAGACCCGCGTGGGCCATCCGCTTTGGGCACCGACGAGGCCGGGTGCACGGGCGGGAAAGTGGACTTGGGGGCTTTGGGCATCGGAGGCGGAGCCATGCTGGTGCACAGCTGCACAATGCGATCACGCGTATGAGGGCGGAGACGAGAAAGTTGAGCAGCCATTTGCGGCCCCGTGCTTGAGTCACCCAAGGTGGCCCACCCCGGGCATGGACCCGGATTCGGCACCTGAGCGGGAGTGTAAGCAGCCGCCACAGAACCAGAGCCAGCTGCCGCAGCAGGAGGGTCGGACGAGGCAGGGTGGCCACTGTCCGGGGCACTGTCGTTGTCCGAGTCGCCGGGAAGGAGCGACGGAATAGGCTCCGGGCCCGGTTCGGACGCCGCCGCAGTGCGCTGCACGAAGTAGCGACCGGGGGGGTCGAAACCTTGAGAGCCAGACGCGTTGCCTTCGAAAGCCATGGCGACGAAACAAAAACGGAAAGTGCCCCAACAATCCTGAGAAACGGCTGCGGAAGATACACATGGAAGAGAGTCCACGGACGGCACATGCAGCAAAGGCAGAAAGGCACCCGACCCTTATTTTGCAAGCCTGCAGTCCACCTGTCAGTCCAGCTGAGAAAGGCGCGAGAAACAGGCACCTCGCAGGCAGAGCACAGAGCCGGCGGGCGGGGCGGATAGCAGAGGACCAGTCAGCATCTGGCAGGTCTGCGCACCACAGGCCGGACGGACATGCACAACGGAGCCGTCTTGCCGAAACATCCGAATGGATCGGAGGTCGTCGGAGGTGCAGGTCTGAGCAAAATGAACAACATTGCTGCGCGGGTTGTGAATAAGCCAAGGTGCGGAGGAAGCAGCTTTGATGGCTGCCTTTTCGACCAAATCCGCTTCCCAATCAGAAACCTCATCCTGGTCTTCGAGCGGAGATTCGGATTCTTCGGAAGAAAGAGACACGAGGTCATCTTCACACGCTGTTGCAGACTGACCTGGTGACCTCGGCAAAGGCGGAGGGGGATCCACAGGGGTGGGAGGATTCACAACGAGGGGCAGGACCTGCACGTCGGGAAGGCAGTCGGGCGGCAAGGCAGCGGAGTCCAAAGAAGGTAACGAGCCGGATGGAAGCACAACCGGAAAGTCATTCAAGGGGGCATCCAAACCACGGGACACCGGCTGCAAGGGACGAAAGCCATTGCGGAATGCAGCCACCACACGAGCTTGAAGGCGTACCATTGGGATAATGTCATCCCGCGAATAAAGTGCGACGGAACGATCGGCACCAGAGAGGCGGTGATGGCCTTGGATGCGGCGAGCATCAGATTCAATGGAGAGCTGGCGGGCCCAACTCAACATGGTAGCCTTGAGGGACTGTGCTGCAATTAAGGAGAACACCGGCGGGAGGGGTTCACGGGAGTGCAGGGACCAGTGCTGACAAAGCAAGTCGCGAAGCCAAGGCACAAATCGATCACGATCCCAAGGCTCGGAGATAAGGGGGCGGCTCTCGGTCCCGGATAACACTGCGGGCAGAAAGTCCAGTGTGCGCGACGGTTGCAAGGCCAGTGTATCGGAAACGGCCTGGCGAAGGCAAGAGAGAAAGCGCAGGGCCCAACATGAGGTAGGGGAACCCAAGAAGCCATTGGCTAAGAGACCCCACGGCATACCGCGCTTTGTTGTTTTCGTGCGGACGGAGATGCCGACGAGGGCCTGCACAGACAGCTGATACTGAAGCCGGGCGGGGGGGACCCAAATGGAATCCCCCCCACGCAAGGAAGCCCATACGCAGACCAGAACAAAACCGAGACGAAGAACTTGAGCCGGAGAGGTGCCCGGGTCAAGAACGGATTGTTCCAGCCAAACGACAAAAGAGAGGCTCAAGGGCAGGCTTTCGCGGTGCTCAGAAGGAGCGGAGGCAACAGCAAACGCGCGGCACAAAGGGGAGGAGAGAGCATCCCGAAGCGCGGGTAAACCGGCTGTTTTACACATCCAAGCCAAGGATTTCAGGGGCGCAGTGGCGAGCCCCTGGGAGCTGGCACGTGACGCAATCCAGTCCGGAAGAAAACCAGGAGGGGGAGCAGCAGGATTGACGCCAGCAAGCTCGCAATGACGCGACCAGGAAGACCACTGCTCCAGATAGCGCTCCAAAGTGGAGGGTGCGAACTTGGCAATAGAACGGGTCATGTGAGTTTCGGGGTCGGAAGAAGCTTGGCAATCAAGAAAGAGTGCCGACGCCGAAGAGAGCGAGCGCAAGATGGCCACCCATCGCGCGGACAGCACCAACATCGCAGACTGGACACGGCCAGCCGTAGAACATGGCGCACCGGCTCGAGGAGCAGGAACGGCCACCGGAGGGAAGTGCACAGAGGACGGTGAGACAGGTTTAACCCGAACGTCCGGCGGCAGGCCAGAAGCCGAGAGAAAGGGCACACGCGGCACAAGGGGCGAGAGGTGCGCAGGCAGAGTACCCCGAGGGACGGGAGGGGCCGGCGAAGCTGACCAAAGTGGGGGCGGGGTGGGAGAAGAAGTCGCCGAAGAGACGGGAACGCGCAGGGCAGGTGGGCACGGTGCACGGCCAGGGCGGACCTCTGCAAAACCACGCGGGCGATAAGCGGAATTGGGACGACCGTCGGCCCAACGACGAGGGCATGCAACCACGTTGGCAGGAACAGAAGATGCAAGACGCGGCGCAGCAGCAGGCAGCCCCGGGCAGACAGAACCGCTGAACGGAACGGCGGCCACGGATACCAACTCGAAGGCACTCGTATCAGACGAGCGAGGTTGAGAGGGCGGCGTAACCGAAACCGTGTGCAGCGGAGAAGGTGACCGCAAGGCGCGATCAAACCACGATGCCGAAGTACGGGCACTCTGCAGCGGCGAGTGCGCAGCACACTCGGACGGATTGGCACGGACGGAGGGCGGAGTGCGGACCTCGGACCTCACAGCTGAAGCACCACCTAGCAAAAGCTCACGAAGCTGTACAGCGGCTAAGCTAGGTCTCAGCGACGGCGAGTCCAACCTCGATGGGGAAGACGACTGCCTGGGGTCCTGGCGGGAAGCAACAGGCGAACAAGTGAAGAGCAAAGACAAAGCACAACGGCAACCGAAGCTCGCTCACGACTTTTCTCGGAAGAAGCAGACGGGCGGAGCTCAGTGGCCCTTG
>CBDDHW010000021.1:0-14285 GCA_965228575.1 Rhodospirillaceae bacterium
CTAGAGGTTGAGCATCGCGATCTGGACGACGTGATAAAAACCTTGAGCCAGAAAAACGACTTCGATCAAATCAAGATGTCACGCCTTAAAAAGCGGAAGCTTGCGCTCAAAGATCAAATCACGGCCCTTCAGGACCGTCTAATACCAGATATTATTGCGTAGAAAATTAGACTCTCGGTTTTGGATCAATTGGCCCGCAAAAGTTGATCCACTCGCCCTAGTGCTAATAGCGGACTCTCCCCGACACCACAAACAGCTGCGGCGACTTGAACCTCTAGCGCCATATCAACGCCGCCGACGTGAAACCCTTCCGAGCAGATGTGGTCACGAACCTGTCGGGCGATGACCGCCGTGTCTGTTATTCCAGCCGGAAGCGCAACCAATCCAGAAACGCTGCTTCCGCCCGCATAACCCGCCAACACTAAATGGGTTGGCATGGATTGTTGCTCGGAGAGTGAAGCTGGTGCCCCACCAGTCGGTAGCGAAGATTCAGAGTCAGCCGAAGCGTGCCCGTTTAGAGCCTCTCCGCCAATATTGATTTGTGTGAACCGGTGACCGACGTCCTCCAAGGACCCATTCGCCGCAAGAAGACCAGAGTTCCTTAGCAAGGCTTCATAGGTTTTAAGGTGAACCAAAATGATAACCCAGGACAATCCGCTTCCGGGAGAAACAGCTAAAGACGCTCCCAGCGCGGAAACAAAAGCATTGTATTCCAGCAGCCCTTTTTGCTCAGGGCCCGGCTCTTTGGTTTGTCCACTCTTTTTTCGTTCGTGGCGCGCCAGAGCATTTCGCAGGTAGTTATTTTCGGCTACCAGTCCGGACAGCGCTGCATGAGTGGCCGCAGTAATCTGCTCGAGGGGTATGCCAAGAATGGTAATGCTGTCCTCGGCCGGTTGAGAGCGGGCAGCCTCCTCGTAGGTCTCGGTAACCTTCTTAGGAGGTTGTTCGCCACCACCCTTGCCTGCATCTTGTCCGCGGCCCTCAAGGCGTCCTTGGACAAGCATGACGGATTCCGGTTCTTTGATCTCTGGCATTAGGTTCCTGGTCGCATATCCAAAAAACAATGCAGGTGCGAAATCAACACGTTGGACACACACGCATTTTCAACTTGAGATTTTACCACCCAGGGCTTTGCAAAACCTTACCAAGGGAATTCACCCCACCAATTGGCCAAAAAACCTCGCAAAATCAGTGGATTCTCTGATTCGGCCTGCTTGCTGGTGAGATACCCCTCGTTTAAAGTCGCCGAAAGATAGCAGAGCTAAGGATGTCAATATGGCTGGAACGGCTAAGGGTAAAACCAGGAAGAAAACCTCAAAAAAAGGTGCTCGCCGTCCCGCCGTCGGGATTATCATGGGGAGTAAATCGGACTGGGCTACCATGCAACACACGGTCGATTTGCTCTCTGAGCTCAAAGTTCCATCGGAAACCAAAGTCGTTTCAGCCCACCGCACACCAAAAAGACTGTATGAATACGCCGAAAACGCGGAAGGACGGGGATTGAAAGTCATTATCGCCGGGGCGGGGGGCGCTGCGCACCTTCCCGGAATGACCGCATCTATGACCACACTGCCAGTGCTTGGCGTACCGGTGGAAAGCCGGACATTGAAGGGTTTGGATAGTCTCCTTTCCATAGCACAGATGCCAGCGGGCGTTCCGGTTGGGTCGCTGGCCATCGGCAAAGCGGGTGCAAAAAATGCCGCCCTTCTCGCAGCCTCAATCGTCGCGTTGTCGGATTCCGGCGTGGCGTCTCGTCTTAAAGCTTGGCGCAAACGACAGACCGCAAGCGTCAAACTCAATCCGAATTGATCCGCATAGTTCGTAGCTGATTATTGATGTCTCCACTTCCTCCTGGCGCCACCCTCGGCATACTCGGCAATGGTCAACTCGGCCGCATGTTGTGTCTCGCTGCAGCCCCTCTCGGCTTTCGAACGCACGTTTACGGTCCGGGAAAAAACAGCCCAGCGGAACAAGTCGCTACAACGTCAACGGTCGCGGACTACGAAGACGAAACCGCCCTCGCCGCTTTTGCCAGGAGTGTGGATGCCGTTACATTTGAATTTGAAAATGTACCCGCGAGCGCTGCGAATTTTCTAACCGCGCGAACAACCGTTCGTCCAAATTGCAAGACATTGCAAATTGCGCAGGATCGAACCCAAGAAAAAACTTTTTTTGAGGGCATTGGTGCCAAGGTCGCACCCTGGCGTCCGGTAAATTCTGAAGCCGAGCTGACAGCCGCGGTTTCCGATATTGGAACTCCGAGCATTTTGAAGACCTCGCGCTTAGGATACGACGGCAAGGGCCAGACAAAAATCTCAAACGCTGTCGACTCAGACGATGCATGGAGTTCGCTTACTGGGGGCAAGGCTGTACCTCCTGACGGCACGTTCGCTATACTGGAATCGATGATTGATTTCGTTTGTGAAATTTCAGTCATTGCCGCTCGCGATCATGAAGGGAAAATTATTTGCTTTGAGCCCGCAGAAAATGTTCATGCGAACCATATGCTTGCAACATCCACCGTCCCCGCAAAAATAGATAAAAAAATTGCACAAGATGCGGAAAAGATCGCCAAGCGCGCCGTTTCGAGCTTAGATGTGGTCGGATTGTTAGCGGTAGAAATGTTTGTCACCAAAACCGGCGAAATTATTTGCAACGAAATGGCGCCCCGCCCCCACAATTCAGGTCATTGGACCATGGACGCGTGCGATACGGATCAATTTCAACAACTCGTGCGCGCCGCCACAGGGCTCCCTCTCCTTCATCCGCGCCGTCACTCTGACGTAAAGATGATTAATCTCGTTGGCGAGGACGTCAACAATCTGAGCGCCTATATCAGTGACCCAGCCGTCCAGCTTCATCTGTATGGAAAAGCGGAGGCTCGCCCGGGCCGGAAAATGGGGCACGTCAATATTCTTTCGCCCAAATCACTGTGATGTCTGCCGACGCAAATCCGCCGTCAAACGCGGGAACAGACGTCGTTGCAAAGATCACACACTTGTTTGAAGCCAATCAATTCGACGAAGCTGTGCAAATTATTGATGAGCAGCTCAGGACTTCTTCGTCCAGTCTCTCGAGCTACGACGTGTTTGGGTTTGGAAAGCTACTTTGGGCTCGAGATAGGAAAGCTGGACAAAAACTGCTCGAGAAGGCTGCATCTACAGCGCATGACGAATTGAATTGGGCGCACACCTTTGTCGACATCCTCCCCTTTCGCGAAATGTACAAACGTTACAGCGATGGCTTACCGATGTACCACGCTGACACCCTTGACGAATTGGGAGTGCGGTGCAACCGGGATGAGATGAATAGGCTCCGTTCGGCAGGCGCAAAGGGCGTTGGAAGATTCTCCCAAGGACTACGACTCTGCTCGTCTTCATAGTCATGTTGCTTTTATTTCGGGGAACTATTCGGACGCAGACAAAAGCTATCAGCACGCGGGCTTGTGCAGGCCTGGGCAAATTGAGTCGAGTGTAAATTTCGAGCCATCGTTTTATGAGTCGCTTGAGCAGGTTCAATACACCGAGCATTTACCCGCTACTATGGACATCGCACCAGCTGACGTGTCCGGGCACGTCCTATTTCTCGCATGTGACTCAAACTACTTTGTAAGGTTTGCAACCCCGCTTATGCGCTCTTTGCAAGCGCACAGCCCCGGAGCTCAGGTCCATTTACATGTCATGATGCGGCAACACGCTCACGCTGGGCCGGTTGCAAAATCGGTGGAACAGTTTTCTGGCTTGACTGTAAAAATAACTGGCGAAGTCATTCCTGGAGACATTGCGGAAAACCATTTAACCGCCGCGCGCTATTACCACGGCGTACGCTTTATTCGACTTGCCCAATATCTTATGTCCGGATCCAACACGATGTGGCTCGCTGACGTGGATGCCATTGTGAACCGCAATATTAAGCCAGTTTTTGACATGATGACCGGAAGGGATATCGGCCTCAGAATTAGACCCGGTCGCGTCGAGCCATGGAACCAATTCAGTGCATGTCTTGTCGCAGCGACTTCGTCGCCAAATTCTACAACATACTTCAACCTCGTCGCCGCTTATCTCCATCGCTTATTGACGGGGTCCGGTTTGGCCTGGGGAGCAGACCAACTGGCATTGTTCGGCGTGTACCGCTACCTCGCAGAACACGGCGAGGCGCCAGACATAAAACTCTGGGGCCCGGATGTAACCGATGTGGGTGATTACGATGCAAACGCCTACTTTTGGTTCGCGGCAGGGAAAAAGAAGATTCTCTACGTTCAAAACCACGATCTGACTCCGGACACCGAAACGGAACGCCGCTTTTGGTCGCAGTTCAGAACGTATGTCGGGTAGACAGAGCGACTCGCTTAGGCTTTTACGATGTTCGTGCGGTCCTCAACCGTGTGCAGGGCATTGCGCGTATCAACGATGAGTTTCGCCGAAGACGCAATCGCCGCGTAATCCACGCCGTCGTGATCCGTCACAATGACGACGGCGTCGTAAAGAGCTATCGCCTGTGATTCAATGGGTACCGATGCGCGCCCTTCCAGAGCACCATACTCACGCGTCTTGGGAATACTGGGAACAAAGGGATCGTAATACTCAACACGTGCGCCCTGCTCTTCTAGTAGCGCCATCATGCGAAGGGCTGGACTCTCGCGCGTGTCGCCAACATTTTTCTTGTAGGCGAGTCCCAGCAGAAGAATTTTTGAATCCTCCAGGTGGCGATCGAATCTGTCTTTGAGAGCATCCGCTAAGCGACCAATCACACGTTGCGGCATTGCCGTATTGATTACCCCGGCAAGTTCTATGAACTTTGCGTCTATGCCGTGCTCGCGCGCGCGCCACGCCAGGTAAAAAGGATCAATGGGAATACAATGGCCGCCAAGACCCGGGCCGGGATAAAAAGGCATAAAGCCGAACGGCTTTGTCTTGGCCGCATCGATGACGTCCCACACGTCAATACCCATTTCTTCGAAGATACCCTTGAGTTCGTTGACCAAAGCGATGTTCACGGCGCGGAAAATATTCTCGGTCAGCTTGACCGCTTCGGCTGCCGCGGTTCCCGACACAGGCACTACATTGGCAGTAATCGCGCTGAATAGCGCTTCAGTTAACGTCTGTGACGACGCATCATCTGCGCCAACGACGCGCGGGGTATTTGCCACATCGAACTGAGTATTTCCCGGGTCTTCGCGCTCCGGCGAATAGGCGAGGAAAAAATCTTCCCCGCTTTTAAGCCCCCCCTCTTCCAACATTGGTTTCACAACCTCTTGAGTTGCACCGGGGTAAGTTGTCGAGACCAGCACAACCACGTGCCCAGGCTTCAAGTGCGGTTGAATGGACCGCACGGTATTGGTGACAAAGCTCATATCCGGTGCATTCCCAGGCGCAAGAGGCGTAGGCACACATATAATGATCGCGTCTGCGTCGTTAAGCCGAGAAAAGTCGGTCGTCGGCGCAAACCCCTCGGACTTGGTGAGGGCCGCGATTGAGTCACTTGATATGTGATTGATGTACGACCTGCCGGCTGAAAGCATCTCAATTTTATCGGGATCAATATCGCAAGCGATGACGCTGAAACCTTTGCGGGCAAAAGCGCATACCAATGGCAGCCCGACATACCCCAAACCGATCACGGCAATTCTTGCCGTGCGGTCTTCGATCCGCCGCTGGGTCGCCGCTGCAAGGTCGGTCGTTTTTTGCTCGGACATGCGCATCACCCTCTGCCTCCCCGGAGTTGTGCCGACAACATCCACTGGGGTCAATCCACTAGGCGAGATATTTAGCCCCAGGGGAAATCACTCCGACGCCACCATCACTCTGGCGAATGCATGTCACAACTACGTAATCGCGCCGCCAAGCCGGTCGATAGTCGCACCTAACGACGCGATGACGTGACAGAGTCAATAAGTGCTTGGTCCGAATTCTCTACGGTGCCTGCGCCTCAAGAATGCTCAGCGCGATCTCCCGCCACAAATCCCCGGCGCCGCCGCTGGTGTTGGCCAGCACCACTACGGTCAGGTGATCGTCGGGGAACGTGACGAACGAAGCATTGAAACCCTGAATGCCGCCGCCGTGGCTGATCAGCTTGTGGCCGTTCAGCTCGCCCACTGAAATTCCCAGCGCATAGACCGGCCGTTGCTCTTCTGCCTCGCCCACGGATTCGTCGCCGTCGGGACGCCAGATTCTCTCGCTCACCGAACGGCCGTCTTTGAGCGTCGCGGGCGTGAGCATCTCCGTCACCATGGCCGGGCTGACCACCTCGCCGGCAAGCAGCGCCTGATGCCACTTGGCGAGATCGCGAACGGTGGAGTGCATGGCGCCTGCACCGCCGGGAACGCTCATGTCGATGAAGTCTGCCCTCTGATAGGAACCTGGCTCACCCTCGAGAGCGTCGTATCCGTCGGCGCGGCGCGGAACCACCTCGCGTTCGTCGTCGGCCAGCGCCGTATCGGTCAGCCCCGCTTTGCCGATGACGTGCTCCTGAAGGTAGGCGCGTAAGGGCTGGCCGGTGATCTGCTCTACAATCGCCCCGGCCAGAAAAAAACCTGAGTTGGTGTAGTTCCAGGCGGTTCCGACGGGAAAATCGTAAGGCGGCTGATAGCGGGCGATGTGCTCGACCATGTCCGCGGTGGTGTAGGGCCGCACCCATTTCTCTTCGCGTGAAATGTCGTAGTCGGTGTAACTGGCGATACCGGACGTGTGATCCAGCAGGCGGCGGACCGTAACCTCCGACCCGCGCGGAAAGTCCGGGAAGTATTTTGAAACCGGGTCCTCGAGGCTCAGCCTGCCTTGCTCCACCAATTGCAGCACGGCGACGGTGGTGAACTGCTTGGTGATGGAGCCCACCAGCAGGATGGCGTCGTCCGCCATGGGCACCTGGTGTTCGAGGTCGGCGAAGCCATATCCTTTGGCGTGGAGCATTTCGCCGTCGGCGGCGACGCCGATGACAAGCCCCGCGCTCTTGCCGGCCTCCACCCAGGCAGCTGCGATTTCGTCGACCTTGGCCTTGTCGGCGTCTGTCAAAGACACCGCCCCCAACGGTGCAGCGGCGAAAAATAGCGCCATACATGCGAATACCGCGAACGTGCGTTTCATGGACCCCTCCTTCATTAATGGATACAGCATAGCAAACGGCTGAGAGTTTTGTGATAAACCCTACTCCGCCGGCCGCGAAAAGCAGGAACCGCGCCGGTTGGGCTCACGCGCCGCAAATATCTACCGGCGCTTCGGCCATGGTGAGTGCAGACGGACAGTGGTTGTACTGGGCCACGGGCCGGGAACCGAAAACCAACGGCTGGTTAGAGTCGCCCTTCCCTGATGTCTCACCACACGGTTCGCGCATGGGCGTGCGTGAATTGCGGTGGACCGACATTACATAATTCACCGAACCCACCGGCGAACGCTTGACGATCAATGGTCGTCAAGCTGATTCGCGGTGATGATATTCAAGCAAGCCAATAGAGGCGATACGTCAGTCTCTGCTGACCCAACCTTACTGGGTAGGAACCCGAAGCAATTGCTGCGTCTTCGCGGTCTCCGGAGCTATGCCGTTGTTGCTGGGCCAGTACACCCATTGGTCGTCGTGGCTGACAATGGCCGAAGCGCCAGACGGGCCGATTGCGTGGGTGACAGCCGCTTCGCCAGGCGGGATGCGGTACAACGGGCCGGGGTTGGTCGAACCTGTGGGCGGTAGAAAGATGGTACCGTCAGACGCAATGGCGAAATCATCGACATGCGGTATATCAGCAGCGAAGAGCGTGAGCTCACCTTGCCGATCGCCGTTTTCATCAATGCCGACACGAAAGATCGAGCGCTTTTCGCTATTGGCGATATACACATAGTCGCCCGAAACTTTGATGCCGTTAGCGCTGCGCGCGCCTGGCTTCATAGACGCTAGCTCATCATCCCTTATCCACAGGGTCAGCGTGTGCTCCTTGGGATCGAACTGCCAAACACTGGCGCTCAAGGAATCGACAACCAGGGCATTGCCGCGTTCGTCAGCGGTCATGCCATTGAACAATTGGCCGTTTTGTCCAGGCGCGGTGGCGATGATCTCGCCGGTCGTCTTGTCGAGAAGCGCGACCTCCGGCCCGGCATTGGAGAAATCGAATCCGCTTGGCGTACGGAAGTCCCGGAGGAAAGCGCCTATCACAATACCTTCCTCCACGGCGGCGACGCCGAGAATGGCCGCATACCGATCGACGTGGGCAAACCTCTCGACCTCGCCGTCGGGGCTAATCTTCCAAACGATGCTGTCTAACATGCCAGAAACATAGATCGTACCATCGGCATCTTCGGAGATACACTCAGTGAAAGCTGGCGAGGGAATGGTCCCCACCACCTCGGGTGTGTGCGACGCCTCTTCTGCGATAGCGGCGCTCGATACCGTGATCCCCAATACCGCAATCATCGGTGCGAGAAATAAAAGTCGTGCAGTGCGCATGTCAGCCCCCTTCGGAAAAAAACTCAAACAATGATGAGGCAGCATAGCGCGATATTCACAGGAAGACAGCGAATAGAGGCGTTTAATTGTGAAATTTGACCTGCTTAAACAGTTTCTAAGCCTCCCGTTGGCACGCCTCACTCCGGTGCGCGTTTCGCGTACTCCACATCGAACACTTTGATTTTTGACCAGAAGGGCCGTGCAGACGCGCCGGTCAAAACACCCACTAATAAATCTGCATGGGCGTGCCAGCCACCGGCATTAAGGACAACGTCGTTGCGGTTGGGGATATGGGTTTCGGTAATGACCAAGAGGACTTGATCCCCTTTGGGCGTGAGCTCAAAGGTCACTTTCGATTTTCCGCCGCAGAACGTGTACCCCAAAAGATGGGGCGGATCGTAGTGGGTCACGGTTTCGTGGGCGGTTACGTCTTCGCAGTGTTCCTTATGGTTCTCGGGCGTGGGTTCGCTGGTAATGTTTGGGTGATTGAAGATGAGTTCAGCTTTACCACCAACTTTGGGTTCGATAGAGCCGCCTGCAAACCATTGCGCACGCTTTTCCGGCTCATAGATGTACGCCCAAACCCGCTCAATAGGGCCCGGAAGCAATCGCTCTAATCTGACTGTCCTTGGCTCCGGAAATGTAGCGAAGTCGCTCATGTTGTCCTCCTCTTTTCAGTCATTGGTTTTTTTAAGGCGAGTTCGAGCGCGTCTAAGCGCGCGGTCCAAAATGCGCGCTGCTTTTCAATCCACGCGGCCGCATCATTGAGAGGCTTTGGGTTGACCGACAAAAAATGATCCCGCCCAGCGCGACGGCGGCGTACCAATTTGGCACGTTCGAGCAATTTAATGTGCTTGGACACCGCATTGAGTGACATATCGAACGGACGCGCGAGTTCAGTCACCCGCGCCTCACCCTTCGACAACCTCTGTAAAATTGCACGTCGGGTCGGGTCCGCAAGCGCCGCCATTGTGTGATCAAGGGCTGTTTGCATAAAACACCTTTATTCAACCATATGGTTGAATATAAGACTGCGCACGGTCTGTCAAGCTTAGTGCGTGGATAAGAAGGATGGTTTCAGGTGAGCTTTAATCCGCCGACTTCGAGGTCTGGCCAAAGAGAATACTTTTGCTCTCCTCGGTCACCGTCGGTGCTTTATTGATTTCGTCGATACGCGCATAGGCTCGCACCGTTGCTGGGCGCGCTTTGATGGTCTCCAACCAGCGTTTGAGATGGGGGAAGTCGTCGATATTTTGTTTTTGCCGCTCGTGAGGAAACACCCAGGGGTAACACGCCATATCGGCGATGGAATACTCCCCCGCTAAAAATTCACGGTCAGCCAGCCGTTTGTTCATAACGCCGTAGAGGCGATTGGTCTCGTTGATGTAACGGTCCATCGCGTAGGGGATTTGCTCGGGCGCATACTGCACAAAATGATGGTTTTGTCCGGCCATGGGACCGAGACCGCCCATTTGCCAATTCAGCCACTGCAATACGTCAACGCGTCCGCGTGTTTCTGTCGGCATGAACTTTCCGGTTTTTTCGGCGAGGTACTGCAAGATGGCGCCGGATTCAAAAACTGAGATGGGCTCGCCGCCGCCGGCCGGGGTCTTATCGACAATCGCGGGGATACGGTTGTTCGGCGCGATGCGCAAAAATTCTGGCTTGAATTGATCGCCCGCCCCTATGTTGACCGGGATGATGGTGTAGGGAAGCCCCGCCTCCTCCAGGAAAATCGTGATCTTGTGACCGTTAGGCGTCGTCCAATAATAAAGATCGATCATGCGCGATCTGCCCCGCTCAGCGAAAACTGGAAGAGCGGCGGCGCGCCATCCGTTCAAGAATATTTCGCGGGTTTGGCAATTTTGAAAGGCGCTCGGTAATACGGCCCTTTATTTGCGGCACTTTCATCACATCAGCGATACGGCGGTCGAGAAATGCCCAGGTGGCCGAGCAATCTTCTGTTTTGTCATCGAGCCAATAAAGAAGCGTGGAGGCGTAAACTGCAGCAAGCAACCCGCGCTTCGTATAAAAATTAAAGTCGATAGACTTGTCGCCCGCAGCGCGCCATATGGCGTCCACGGTTTTGTACCATCCGCGCAACGCACCGCCCGCAAATGAAGGTAGCGGTGAAAGTAACAGCGCCCGCCGGATAGCCTCGCGATGGACGTTCCACCGTTCAAGGCGCACCCGCACGCCGAGAGTGACACGCTCTCGAACTTTCATGGATGGGAGGTCATGTGCGTCCAGATCTTCGAGCATTAAACGGTCAGCGAGATCAATGAAGTGAGCGATCGCGTCTTTGACACCGCCGGGAAAAAATCGCCGCACCGCATTTGGATCTTCACCCACGCTTTGTAGTGCCATCGCTAAAGTTTTGTCGCTCCAGCCGTCGAACGGGACATGAGGCAACGCCGCCATGATAATTGCGTCGCATTTCTCAACCTTCTCGCGGCGCGCTTTGTCGATTGATGCTTCTTTTGTCTTGCCCTTCACTGAGCGTACCCTCCTTCAGATTCATTGCGTGTGTTGCTCTTGGCTTTCGCCTCGGCATCGAGCACATCGACAAAACCCAGAGATTTCATATCGCTCATGCGCATGGGATAAAGAATACCATCGAGGTGATCGCATTCGTGCTGAACCACCCGCGCATGAAAATCTTCCGCTTCGCGCTCGATAGTCTCGCCTTTCAAATCCTGAAACTTATATTTTATCGAAGTATACCGCGGAACCTCGCCCGTTAAGCCCGGAACCGAGAGGCACGCTTCCCATCCCTCTTTTTGTGTTTGTGAGAGAGGCGTGATCTCCGGATTGATCATGACCGTCAAGGGCACTTCCACGCCCTTATTGCGCTCGGCGGGAACGAAGAACAAAACAATGCGTAAGGGGACGGAGACCTGCGGAGCTGCGAGGCCCACACCTTGCGCATCGTTCATGGTCTCCAGCATATTGTCGATTAATACCGGCAGGTCAGGATCATCAAAGTTAGTGACTTCGTCGGCGCGGCGTTTCAAAACATCGGCGCCCATACGAGCAATAGGAAGTACGGTCATGGCAATCGATATTGGGGTTTCGAGGAACAATGAGTAGCGAAAGCTACAATGTTCTCTAGGCCTTCAATAGCGGAAATCAAGCTCGCGCATCTTCTCCCGGCGCAAATATTAGCGTGTCCGGCGTGTCCCGAGAGCACCACCTGCATAGTAATCGGCCAAATTCCCGAAAAAAGCGCCAAAAACAGCCCTTTGCGGGCCTTCCCATCTAAAAAACCCTATGATATACACCCGCGCGACTGAGGTAGCCCTATCACCATTATGGAGGCGCCCGACCGAAACACGCATTCGAAGGAGAACGACCCTGGTACAGGTAGTAGTCCGCGACAATAACGTCGATCAGGCCTTAAAAGCGCTCAAAAAGAAGATGCAGCGCGAAGGTGTTTTCAGAGAAATGAAACTTCGTAAATCCTACGAAAAGCCGTCGGAAAAGAAAGCTCGGGAAAAAGCTGAAGCCGTTCGCCGCGCGCGCAAGATGGAGCGCAAGCGCCTGGAACGTGAAGGTTTCTAAGCCTTACACCACCTCTATCTAGCGCCAGGGCCGCAGTTTGCGGCCCTTTTTTGTGTTAACGCCCCGGAAACCCGCTGTCGGTACTATTTTTTCAATCACCAGTGGGATGGGGACGCAAAAAAAGTGACAGCACTTTGCATCCGGCGCGCCAAAGCCGCCGACACTCAAGATATTGCCGCGCTTGTTCGGGAATCATGGCTCGAGTCCAACGAAGATCTATTGCCCGAAGATACCACTGATACCCTGAAGAAGAGCGCGGACATTGGCGGATTTGTCGCCGGGGAATGGGAGAGCATTTGGGTCGCCGAAATGGGTACAAATGTTGTCGGTATCACCGGCGTGAACCCAGCAGGTGTCATTTGGGCGCTTTATGTGCGCCCGGGATATCAAGGCTATGGCATAGGATCGGCCCTCTACGATGCAGCCATCACCACCCTGAAGCGCGCAGGTCAACGCAAAGCCCTGCTGGAAGTCTTGGCTGCAAATGAAAATGCGGTCGCGTTCTACAGGTCGCGGGGCTGGGTGCCAGAAAGCCGGCGCACAGAACATATTCCGGGTTTTAGATTCACCGCCGTGCGCATGGGATTGGCACTGGCTTAAATCTCGACCTGGGTGCCGACCTCCACAACCCGGTCTGGCGGCAGCTTGAAGAAATCCATGGCGCTGGTCGCCGATCGCGACATCCACGCAAATAACCCTTCCCGCCACAACGCCATTCCGGGACGCCGGCTCGGGATAAGTGTCTCGCGGCCGAGGAAGTAAGAGGTCTCCATGGGATTGAACTCGAAATTGGACGGCGCGTAAGTCTCTAAATCGTTCGGGATGTCGGTTTCGTCCATATATCCGTAGCGCATGGTCATGCGGTAAAAACGCCGACCCAGGTGATGCACCTCAATTCGATCTTTCTCGAGCGTGTGGGGCATCTCTTCGGTGACTACGGTTAAAACACCACGCGTTCATGGACGACTTTGTTGTGTTTGAGGTTGTGCAACATCGCGTGCGGAACACCATCGGTCGTGCCTGACATGAATATGGCTGTTCCCGGCACGCGCGTGATACTCGGACTTAAGGACTCCAAAAACATATCCATTGGCATGGCTTCTTCGGACATGCGGTTAAAGAGGAGCCGCCGCCCTTTTTTCCAGGTCATAAGCAAAAGGAAGATGGCCGCGCCGACGGTAACTGGGACCCACCCACCCGAGGGAATTTTCGTCGCGTTCGAGGCAACAAACGCCATATCGACGATCAGAAGACTAATGGCGATAGCGCCGGCAATCCAAGCCCTCCACTTCCACATTAAGATCATGGCGACAGCAACAAGGAGCGTATCGATGAGCATGGTCATTGACAGCGCCACACCATACGCCGACGCTAAGTTGTTTGAGGTTTGGAATCCAAGAACCAGTAGAATAACAACAGCAAGCAACATCCAATTCACAAACGGAATGTAGATCTGACCGGATTCCGTTTCGGACGTATGTACGGTCGCCATACGCGGTAGGAATCCAAGTTGCATGGCTTGACGAGTGACCGAATACGAGCCAGTGATCACGGCTTGCGAGGCGATGACTGTTGCTATGGTCGCCAGGCCAACCATAGGAAGCGTCGCCCATTCCGGAACCATTCGATAAAACGGGCTGCTGACGGCCTCCGGTGCGCGCAGCAGGAGCGCACCCTGTCCGAAATAATTCAACGTCAGAGCCGGCAGCACAAAAGTTATCCAAGAACGTTTGACGGGCTCGCGACCAAATGACCCATATCGGCGTAAAGCGCCTCGCCGCCAGTCACCACTAGAATGACCGCTGAGAGCGACAAGAACGCTGCCATCGTGTGCAGTGTAAAAAACTGCACAGCGTACCATGGATTGAGCGCCACCAAAATTTCCGGCGTTTGAAAAATATTTACCACGCCGATTATTGCGAGGACCGTGAACCACACGAGCATGATTGGGCCGAACAACCGACCGACTTTTGCAGTCCCTCGGCTTTGCAGTAGAAACAATGACACAAGGATTGCAATTGTCAGTGGAATAACGAAACGGTTTAAGCCAGGAACCGCGACTTCCAAGCCTTCGACAGCACTGAGCACCGAGATGGCCGGTGTAATCATGCTGTCCCCGTAAAACAGAGCGCCCGCGGTGACGCCGAGAATAACGATCAATGGCGCAAACCATGCGCGCCTGTTTCCTGTTACGACCTGATTCAACCGCGCCAACAAAGCGAGGCTACCGCCCTGCCCTTTGTTGTCGGCCATGGTCATGAGCATGGTGTACTTCAGGGTCACCACAATGATGA
>CBDDHW010000022.1:0-14114 GCA_965228575.1 Rhodospirillaceae bacterium
GCCGTACGCGAGCTCAGATGGAATCGCAAAATGCCAAATTTCACCCTGCCGCATCATCGGAACGCCAATCTGCCAGCCTTGAATTACTGCGCCTAAGGGAAATGTTGCGGGTTCATCCCGTGCATAGGAGCTGTCGAAAACATTACCGTTCGTCAGCGTGCCTTCGTAATGCACGGTTACACGGCTACCACGCGCGGGTTTTGGTGCATTGTCTGCCGCAGTTTTCTCAATGGAATACTGAAGCCCTTCCGGTGTTTGCTCCCATCCATCTTTCTTAAGATTCTCCGATAGAAAGGTCTTCTGCGCCGTAGGATAGTCTTCGCTCGATAGCGGCGGACTTTGATCATCAATGGCGGGCGGCGGGTCGTCTTGTGTTGTTGTCTCAGGTGTATCGGTTCTGGACATCGAGAAATACAATGCCACGGCGGCAATAATGATCGCTACGATGGCCAATACGACGGTAATTTTCATCTTAAACTTCTGCCCTTTAATAGAGAATTGCTGGCGGATTAGACATGAGACTTAAGTTGGCAAGTTTTCTAGTTCGAGACAACGGATTGAATAGCATCGCAAATGCTTTCTGGACGTAAGGTGGGCGCGAGGCCTCTGAAATCAATGCCCAATTTCTCGCTTATCGTCGCCCTGTCTTCAAGGTTGGTGCCAAAAGGAACGCTACGGACGGCCCTATTTTTGCCCAAAAATTGCAAAACTATGGGGGAAATCCACGAGGGGGTGATCCATGAATTTCCATAAGACAATTGGCAAGTACGGTTTAGCTTTGGCGATTTTGCATGTCCTAGCGGGGTGTGCCAATGGCGACATAATCTTGCGTAACGCTTTGTTTGGACTGGGAGAATCCTGGTGTCAGTCTTCGTCCAGTTGTGCAACAGGCGGAATACGAGATCCCTTGGCGGCGCATCCGCCCTGGGAAAACCCCCATGCCCGGCCGAATGACGCCCCATTTCGTCTGCCGCCGCTGAAATAAGGCTTCGAACGGGTGCGGGCTTGCATAGGTACCCAGCATTCGTTATAAACCGCGCGCTTTTGGCAGATCGGAGGAACCGGCTCCTCGCTCGCCCAACTTATAAGGTTTTCGTGATGAAAGTTCGCAACTCCCTGAAGTCCGCACGGACACGCGACAAGAATTGTAAGATTGTCCGCCGTCGGGGGAGAGTATTTCTAATAAATAAGAAAAACCCGCGCTTCAAAGCGCGGCAAGGCTGAGCGCGACAAACGCGTTCGCCCATCGGGAGGAACTCACACCGCAGGATCTTGTATCCTGCGGTTTTTTGTTGGTGCTAACTGGTGTGGGTTTCTCCACCAATTAGAACCACGCGCACCATATTGGTTGATCCCACTTTTCCAAAGGGCATCCCCGCGGTGATGACCAGCGCTTGGCCGTCTTCACCGATTCCACATTGTTTGGCGCCATTGACAGCCACTTCTCCGATATCGTCGACCTTGTGGATGAAGTCTCCAACAAGGGCATGTACACCCCAAACCAACCCCAAACGCCGCCCCGCTTCAATGCTTGGTGTGATGCACAGGATTGGTACATCGGGTCTCTCTTGAGCTGCACGTAAGGTCGTAGATCCCGACGACGTAAAAGTAACGATAGCTGCGGCATCTAATGTGTGTGCGATTTGCCGCGCCGCGGCTGTAATGGCGGCGGGTGATGACTCCTCAGTTGCCGCACGCCCGGCGTCCATTAGGTCGAGGTAATGCTCATCGCTTTCGACCTGACGGATAATCCGGTGCATCGTCGCAACCGCTCGAACAGGAAACGCTCCTGCTGCTGTTTCCGCCGATAGCATGACCGCATCTGCACCATCGTAAATTGCGGTGGCAACATCGGACGCCTCCGCCCTCGTTGGTGCGGGCGACTTAATCATGCTGTCGAGCATTTGCGTCGCCACCACCACGGGTTTTCCGTAAGTGCGGCACGTTCGAATAATTCTTTTTTGTAATACTGGAACCTGTTCCAGAGGCATCTCTACGCCCAGATCTCCGCGGGCGACCATAATTGAGTCTGATAGTTTCACGATGGCGTCCAGCTGGTCGAGAGCGGCTGGTTTTTCGAGTTTGGACAGAATGCCTGCTCGCCCTGCAACGGACTCGCGTACTTCCGCAACATCTTCCGGACGTTGGACGAAACTTAACGCGACCCAGTCCACCCCGTGCTCCAATCCAAATTCCAGGTCGGCTTTGTCTTTCTTTGTCATCGCAGGAATGGGAAGGGCCACGTCGGGAACGTTTACGCCTTTGCGATCGGAAATGGTTCCGGCGATATAAACCTCGGTATCTGCAAAATCCTTTCCGCAATCTTTGACGGTCAATCGTAGGTGCCCGTCGTCAATAAGCAACGTCGCTCCTGGCTTGAGAGCTGCGAATATCTCGGGGTGAGGAAGTTGAGCGCGTGTGTCGTCGCCAAGTTCATCATCAAGGTCTAAGCGAAATTGACCGCCAGTCTTTAAGACAACCTTTCCATCTTTGAATTTGCCGACGCGGAGCTTTGGCCCTTGCAAATCCATGAGGATGGTAATGGGTTGCCCGGTCTCTTTCTCCAAGTTTCGTATCGCGGAAATCGACGCGGCATGGTCCGCGTGAGTACCATGACTGAAATTGAGCCTAAATACGTCCGCACCGGCTTCGTATAATAGCTCTATAGTTTCGGCGTCGTGACTTGATGGACCCAGGGTCGCAATAATTTTGGCGCGCCGTCCCCGATGATATACGGATGAGTTTGTCATATTCGCCAATCTACACGTCTTTAATATGTTATGCGAGCAACTGTTGTATGACGGGAAAGCCATACCGCACTAATGTTGTCCGCGAGCAAACTGGTTTGTTAGCTAGGTGTTGGGGCGTTTGGAGCGGGATGAATGACCATTTTTTTGTGATGACTTCGCCGCGACGTTTCAATTCCTGCAAGAATTGCAGCAGCGCCTATAAACTGCCAGACACTCATAGATTCCCCGAATAAAACCCAGGCGAAAATCGCTGCTAGAACGGGTTGCAGAAAAAGTAACATTGCGCCAAGGCCCGCCGAGATATGTGCAAGCGAGAGAGCTATTGCCATTTGTCCGCCGACCTGAACGGCAAACCCCAAGGCAAATGCTACAGCCCATCCCCGGGCAGTCTCTGGCCATACGTTGCCTTCGATAGCAGCCGCAAGGCACCACAATACGATTGATGCGGCCGTTCCCCCCACGGCCATTACCGCTGCAGTCGATACGCGTTTGCGAACGCGTGCGACAGTTAGAATATAGGCGGCGTACCACCACGCCGTCACAAACCCCAGAAGATCACCCGTAAAATTCGTTGTGGATGCCAAAAAGCTTTCGGTCATCATCGTTGTGGCCCCACCGAGGGAAAGCGCGAGGCCTATCGCAAATTGAAATCGAATACGCTCTCGGAATAATACCCAACTCGCCAGCACCACGAAAACCGGTGTGGTGTTTGCGAGGATTGTTGAATTTGCAACTGAGGTCAGCGTGATCGACCAATTCCAGAACGCGAGATCGCCGGCAAAAAACAACCCACTCAAAATAAGAATCCAAATATCGCGCCAGTGAGCGGGTGTCGACATCGGAACGCGGTCGCGTGGGCGCAACCAAAGCAACGCGAAAAAAAAGGGCAGGGGAAGGGCCATGCGGTTTACAGCCGTCGCAAGTGGCCCAACTTCAGAGAAACGAACAAAAATGGGGGCTAGCGCTATCCCAAAAACGCCAACTAGAAGAATAGGGAGGGCCCACCGTTCGGCAAATGAACGAGTGGGGTCGAAAGGTGGGTCGTGATTTTCGTTTACCGCTGGAAGTGTCTTGGTCATGGAAACCAGAGCCTGGTTATGTCACGGTGAGATGGTGGGCGTGAGAAACATATACGCTCTAAGTGAATTTCGCCCGTAGGACCAGGAAAACCCGTTGAGATACTCTGCATTCGTTCTAGCGCTTCTTTTTCCATTAGGTGTGCAGGTCAACGCACAAGAAATCGAGCCAAAAGAAAATCCGCTGATCGGGCAGTGGGTTGATCAACTCCCCGACGGTGCTGCGATGATCACCGAATTTTCGTCTGATAGTGTCTCTTTTTGGGCTATTGGCCCCAATGGGGAACAAAGCGCGGTAAATACCGCACCGATAACATTCGAAACGCGTTCAGATGGAGACGTCGACATATCCATTGCAGGACAGGAAGACACGGCTCTTACGGTGATTGTACGAGGCGTTAACACCATCGAATTGATCTTTTCTGGTATGTCGTCACGCCGATTGTCGCGTTACCAGCAGTGAGTCGGGTAATTCTTTTATGGTGAACATAAGTTTGGGGTCCGACGATCCCGCTCCAGTTGAGGTTGTGAATCCAGAGGCAACGTCGCCGATTTTTATTTGCGCAGATCATGCGGGCAACGCGGTTCCCAAAGCAATGGGTGGGCTTGGCTTGCCATCCGGGGAGATCAATAGACATATCGGATGGGATATTGGCGCTGCGGGCGTTGCGCGAAAGCTAGCGTGCAAATTGAATGGGACAGTGGTGCTTGCTGTGTACTCACGTCTTCTCATCGATCCGAACAGACCGCTCAGCGATCCCGGTTGCGTGCCCATTGAGAGCGACGGCACACCCATTCCAGCCAACGCCAATTTGACCAGAGCCGATATTAACGCTCGTGCCGACGCATTTTATTGGCCCTATCATCGCGCGGCCGATGAGCATATTGGCCGTCTAGGCCGAACGGGAGTAATACCCGCCGTGATCGCCATGCACACGTTTACGCCTGCGTTAAACAAGGACGGATCCGAACAAAGACCCTGGCACGTAGGCATTCTCTATAGCCGCGATACCCGGCTTCCACATCCTTTGATGGAAGCATTGAGCAAAATTGAAGGCATTGTGGTAGGAGACAATGAACCGTACTCCGGCGTTACCCATGGATACTCTCTCAAAGTGCACGGCATCGCGCACGGCTTGCCGCATGTCGAGTTAGAAATTCGCCAAGACTTAGTCGAAGATGATGAAGGACAAGAAGGGTGGGCGGAGTTACTCGCACGTATCTTGCCCTCGATCTTAGATGAGCCGGCAATGAAAGAAATTGTACACGTGTGATTTAAAGGAGGTAGGCGATGGAGAAAGATATCCGCCTTGAAGTCGAAGCTGCGGCGTTTCGTGGCTTGGTTAAGCACCTGCAAAAACGAACTGACGCGCAAAACATCGACATCATGACCACAGCAGGGTTTTGTCGAAATTGCCTCGCGAAGTGGTACCGCGCTGCCGCGGAACACTTTGGAACCCCCATGACATATGAAGAGGCCCAAGCTGAAATATATGGGATGCCTGCGAGCGAATGGAAATCAAGATATCAGACCGAAGCTTCACCGGAACAAAAGCAGCGATTTGAAGATACCAAACCACTCCATGCCGAAATTACGGTTGTCGAATAAGTTAATCGCTCAAGGCAATTGTATCCCCGTTATCCTCGCTATCCACAAGGTTTGATCGCTTGTGTGCGGAGATGACGCTGTTAATGTCCGCGCTCCATTGGTGCTATTTAAAGGAGCGTATTCGATGCCCGACGGCTCAGGTATTTCAGCTCAACGCCTTAAGAGTTTCATTCAGCGGATTGAGCGTCTTGAAGAAGAAAAAAAGGCGCTTGGTGCAGATATTCGCGAGGTGTACTCGGAAGCTAAGTCCGGCGGGTTTGATACAAAAATCATGCGCCAGGTGGTGAGAATCCGTAAAATGGATAAAGCAGACCGGGAAGAGCAGGAGTCGTTGCTTCAGGTCTATCTTGAGGCAGTCGGCGCATAAAACCTGATCACCAGAAAGCCTCCGCGAGCAGGGCGAGACCAACTATTGCTGCCGCAACTGCAATTCCACCCACGACCAACTTGGTCCGTTCGCCTCGTCCGTAGCTAAAGACGATGGCCGCAAGAAGCACGCCTATAACGAGCGCAGCGAAGAGGGGATTGTTTCCGGTTAGCAGCATTGTCTGCTACTTGTACAATGCATCTAGCTGAGCGCCGTATTCCTGAATGATAGCATGACGCCGTACCTTGAGGGTTGGTGTCATCTGACCGTTTTCGACAGTAAATTGCCGCGGCGCGAGAACGAACTTACGAACTTTCTCCAGAGGGCTTAGCTGACTATTCGCCCGCTCGACCGCCTTGGCGATAACAGAGCGGAAATCCGGATTGGTGGATAAGGTGTCCAGATCACCGGGTACGCCGTGTGAACTCCCCCAGGACGCCGCAAAGTCAGGATCAGGAACAATCAAAGCCGAGATATATGGTTTTTTATCTCCATAAGCCATTGCCTGTCCGATTGATTCTTCGAGGCATAGAATTCCTTGAATATGCTGCGGGGAAACGTTGTCGCCGCCCGAGTTGACAATAATGTCCTTTTTACGATCCGTGATCTCGATGTAGCCATCTTCGTCAATTTGACCGACATCGCCTGTGTGCAGCCAGCCGTCTTTGTCGATGGCGAGCAGTGTTGCGTCGGGATCGTTCCAATACCCTTTCATCACAAGCTCGCCCCGCACAAGAATTTCGCCATCCTCGGCGATCTTCACCTCAACCCCTTTTAAGGGCGGACCTACGGTTTTGAGCTTAATGCGCTTCGGAAGGTTGGCACTAATGACGGGAGCAGCCTCGGTTTGCCCGTAGCCTTGGAAGAGTGGGACGCCCAACGCGATGAAGAACAGGCCGACGTCGTAGTTCAGTGGCGCACCGCCTGAGACCATAGCCTTCAATCGACCGCCGAACCGTTTGCTGACTTTCTTGCGGACCAAGATGTCGCACAATTTATCCTGGAATTTTTCCCAGAGCGTCATCTCTTCAGGTGTTTCGTATCGTTTGCGTCCTAACCGAAGTGCGAGGTCAAATAGGTTTTGCCGAAATTTCGGTTGATTCTTGAGTCCCGTTAAAATGCGTTGACGCATGCTTTCATACAAGCGCGGTACGGCGGTCATTACCGTTGGCCGTGCTTCGGGAAGATTGCTCGTTAAGGTCTCGACCCGTTCGGCATAATAAATTTGAGCGCCCAACGAGACGGGAAAGAATTGACCGGCGCAGTGTTCGTAGGCGTGTGAGAGAGGCAGGAACGACAAAAATACTTCGTCTTCGATGCCCAGAGTCTCAATCACACCCATGGCTCCCATGCAATTGCAGAGAATGTTACCGTGAGTGAGCATAACACCGCGCGGTAATCCCCCGGTTCCAGAGGTATAGATCAAAGCGCAGACATCGTCGCGTTTAAGCGCATCGGCTTCAGGCGGCGGTTCGGCTTGACCCGAACCAGCCGCAACTAAATCCGCCCACGGGAAGGTTTGTACATCTGAGCGAACAGTTTTTTCGTGTTCGTCCATTACATAGATTGCTACATCTTGAATAGCGTCCGACGCCGCCGAGATGAGTCGCTTTGCGAGCTGCGGATTGGAAACGATCGCAATCGCGCTGCCTGAGTCATTAAGGATGTGGAGGTGGTTCTTTGCAGTGTTTGTCGTGTAAGCGGGAACAGCAATCGCACCAATAGTCATGATTGCCATATCGGCGATAAACCACTCGGGCCTGTTTTCAGCGACCAACATGATCCGGTCCCCGGGCTTAGCTCCCGCCGCCTTTAGACCATGTGCAACCGCGATAATTTGCTCACGGACTGAAGACCAGGTGCGTGGCCGATAAACATCGTCTATTTTTGCCCATAAGAATGGCTGGCCTCCAAGACGTTCGGCCTGAGCAAAAAACATCCCAGGTAGACTGGTCATGGTTTGCGTATCTATCGCGTTCGAAGTCTTCCCCACCTGCAAAGTCTCCCAGCCCTATTGAAGTTCTATTCTTCAGGGTTATGTGGTGCTGAGTCCAGTCGTAACAACTGCGTACCCTAAAGTAGAGTCGGGCGCGCATTTCCACGCACGGGGAATCCCATTAAGGTGTGGATGAGCGAGGTGAAAAATGAGAGTTAACGACAAATTTGTGGCCTTTCCCCGAAAGAACGAACCCGACGCTGGTGCCGAGACCCTTGATTTGGGGGATATGCCAGAATGGGACCTGGACGACCTTTACGGAGGACCTAAAGCTGAAGCCTTAGCTGAAGACCTCCGGACCCTAGACGTGCGTATTTCCGAATTTGAAGCAAACCGAGGAAAAATAGCAGATTTTTCCAGCTCTGAATTCGGGCGAGTTATCGCCGAGTATGAGTCTATTGATGAATTACTGAGTAAAGTTGCGAGTTACGCTCAACTATATCATGCGGTTGATGTTTCTGATCCAGAGCGCGGACGGTTCTATCAAGATACGACTGAGCATCTAACAGGGTTGTGGGGCCGGTTGTTGTTTTTCACCCTTGAAATCAATCGCCTCAATGATGACGCAATCAAACTCATGATGAAGGATGAGGGTGCGGCCAAATATGCGCCATGGATTCGTGATTTGCGCATCGTACGTGACCATGAGTTGAGCGACGACCTCGAACGGCTCTTTCTCGACAAATCAACAACTGGGCGTACATCCTGGACGCGCTTGTTCGATGAAACACTTGCCGACATGCGCTGCGAAGTCGGAAACGAGACATTAACTCTTACCGAAGCTTTAAATCGTTTGTCGGACCCGGAGGAGGAGCGCCGGCGCGTTGCGGCAAAAGCCATCGGGTCATCATTAACCAGAGAAGCTTCACTGTTTACTCTCATTACAAATGTCCTCGCCAAGGACAAAGCTATTGAAGACCAATGGCGAAAGTATCCACGTCCAGTCTCATCTCGCAACTTGGCCAATTTGGTTGAAGACGAAGTCGTTGACGCTCTGGTGACAGCCGTCAAAGACAGCTTTGCGTCAACGTCCCACCGTTATTACGCTTTGAAAGCCAAATGGTACGGCAAGGAAAAGCTGGACTATTGGGATCGCAATGCGCCGCTGCCAGACGCAGAGCACCGGATTGTTCCTTGGACCGAAGCTCGTGAGACCGTACACGGCGCGTATGCCGCGTTCTCAGAAAAGTTGGCGGATATCACGACACCCTTCTTTGAGAAAAATTGGATTGATGCGCCGGCGCGACCCGGGAAAACATCCGGTGCGTTTGCACATCCTGTTGTTCCATCCGCTCATCCGTTCATTTTATTGAACTATCTGGGTAAGCCGGATGACGTGATGACACTCGCGCATGAGCTGGGTCACGGCGTTCACCAGGTGCTTGCTGCCGGGCAGGGACATCTCATGTGCGGAACACCTTTGACTCTTGCTGAAACGGCTTCGGTGTTCGGTGAAATGTTGACGTTTAGGGCGATACTCAAGAAAGAAGTGCGGCCTGCCGAACGTCGGGCGCTCCTTGCTGGAAAAGTCGAGGACATGCTCAACACCTGCGTACGGCAAATCAGCTTTCATGAGTTCGAGCGACAAGTTCATGATGAGCGCCGAAAGGGAGAGCTTTCAGAAGAGCGCTTATGTGAAATTTGGCTCCAGGTCGCAGAGGATAGTTTGGGTCCGGCGGTTCGATTTGATGAGGAGTATCGAATTTACTGGGCCTACATCAGCCATTTTCAGCACGTCCCGTTTTACGTCTACGCCTATGCATTTGGCGATTGCTTGGTGAACTCACTCTACGATGTCTATCAGTCAGGCTCGGTGCCAGATTTCCAGAACAAATATCTCGAAATGCTGTCTGCAGGCGGGCGGCTGCGCCACAAAGAGCTGCTCGCGCCCTTTGGTTTAGACGCGAGCGACCCGGACTTCTGGCGCCGCGGGATGAAAACCGTAGAGGGCCTCATCGACGAGCTCGAGAAACTAGAGTCCTAGGCTCAATCCGCCGTAATTTAATAGTGCCTGGTACAATTAAAAATTATGCCTAAGAAAAGCTCTAATCCGCCGCCGACTGATGAGAACACCCTTCGCGGTCGGGTAAAGCGATATGCGCAGGTTGGCGGCGCGATTGGCGGCCTTGCGGCACGGACCGTGGGCGGACGCATGGTCGGTGCGAAACGTGATAGCGCTAGGGATGCTGAGGGTCTGAAACGGGCCCTAGGCGGGCTTAAAGGACCGCTCATGAAAGTAGCTCAAATTCTAGCGTCCATTCCCGAAGCCATCCCCCAAGAGTACGCCCAAGAACTTGCCCATCTCCAAGCCAATGCGCCGCACATGGGCTGGCCATTCGTCAACAGGCGGATGACGGGTGAATTGGGCCCCGGTTGGAAAACAAAGTTTAAATCGTTCGAGCGCGAAGCGGCGCGCGCCGCTTCCCTTGGTCAGGTTCATCGCGCGGTTTCCAAGGCCGATGATGTTCTTGCCTGCAAGCTGCAATATCCGGACATGGATTCTGTTGTGGCCGCGGATTTACGACAGTTGAAACTTATTTTTGCGGCGTATCGCCGGTTTGATCCGGCCATCGACCCTTCGGACATTCATACCGAGATTACTGAGCGCCTCACCGAAGAGCTGGATTACGAAAACGAAGCCCGCAACATGGCGCTGTATCGGCATATGCTAACGGCGGAGAATGATGTTCACGTTCCTGATGTGTTTGACTTTCTATCCACGCGCCGTTTGTTGACGATGTCGTGGCTCGACGGCCGCCCGATTAAAGACGTCGCAAAAGAAGCGAATCAGGACATGCGAAATACCATCGCTGTGAACATGTTTAGGGCGTGGTATGTGCCATTCTACCAATTTGGCGTCATTCATGGTGACCCGCACCTGGGCAACTACACAGTTCGCGAAGATGGCAGCGTTAATCTCTTGGACTTTGGATGCATCAGGGTTTTCGACCCTAAATTTGTGAAGGGCGTAATCGACCTTTACCACGCACTGGAAAAAGGGGACCACGACCTAGCGGTCGCTGCATATGAGTCCTGGGGTTTTAAGGGTCTCAGCCGCGAGATGATCGAAACCTTAAATGTCTGGGCCTCATTTGTGTACGCGCCGCTAATGGAGGATAAGCCGCGTCTTGTCGAGGAAACCAACGCTGCCGCGCATGGCCGTGAGACCGTGGCTAAAGTTCATGCGAAGCTGAAGGACCTGGGTGGCGTGAAGCCGCCGCGTGAATTCGTGCTCATGGACCGCGCGGCTATTGGCCTTGGCTCGGTGTTCATGCATTTACGCGCTGAGGTTAATTGGTACCGCTTGTTCCAGGAAACGATTGAGGGCTTCGACATACGTGTACTAGAGACGGCGCAAGGAAAGGCGCTAGGGGCCGCGGGATTTAGCAGCGCTTAACCCAACTTATGTGGGCTCTTCTCCAAACGTTTCGCATGGCAACGCATTAACTTTGCAGTCTGCCTCCAGATTGATCACTACCGCAAAGAAGTCGCTGGCCATAATAAACTGGATGGGGATAAATCGCCCGTCCGCCGAAAAATAGAGACGGCTATCTGTTCCGGAAACCCGTTCAAGAGATCGTTCGTTAAATCCATGTACTGGTTTTAGTTCGACAGAGACTGGAATGACCGAAACGTCTTCGTCGTTGATGTTCACGGTGCGTGGTGCGGCGGTTTCACCAACAATGTCGTAGCGCCGCCGGCCGTCGAATATTGGTACGCTAAAACGTCTCGGTTTTTCGACTGCACCCTCTTGGGCCAGAAGTTGATGACGGGCAGCGATGAATGCTCCCATCGGATCAAGAACACCTAAGCGGAGATCTTCAGGAACAGGTTCTCTTTGTTGATCCCGGCCCGGGCGATACCAAGGCATATCCTCTCGCGATAAATCTTCATCAGTCAGCGGATTGTAAAGCCGTTCTGCGGCAACGATGGCTTTTCGTGTATCAGGATCGAAAGTCATCGTCATCAGCGACGCGATCTCACCTCCAGTCCACTCTCGATGAAATTTTTTTGGCTCTGGCAACAGGGTTTGCACACCATCATCTAATTGAGTTGGAGCAAAATCCCCATGCCCTGTCACACTGGCTCGAAAACTTTGAACCCATCGCACAACGCCCCTCGAAACGACATCTAGATTGGTGGTATATCCAGTTTGGCTTTGATCCAGCGTGACCATGAGATCTGCGATATGCAATCCGCCCAGCATTGCCGCGTAAGTGAGTCGTTCCGTTTGTTCGATGTCCATCGCGCGACTTGGCGGTCCGAGCCCAACGCCGAGCGCCAAAGCGGTGGTGGTAGCAATAAGAGTTTGCCGCAGCGTCTGTCTCATGGGGTGAAGTAACCTTTCTGTTGGCAGGTTTATCTTCGTATTCTAGTAAAATCTGCCAGCTTGCATATGGATATTCAAACGCTGGTCACAAATCTCATTTTGGGGGTAAAAAACCTTCCGGAACTGGGGCTTGGCAAAGGGGGCAGAAATCTGATTGTATTGCGCCTATTGGTTTTAGACCGAGCGTTCAACTAATGATGTTTCGCGTCATTGGCTGACGCGTTTGAGGGGTTTTCGATGCAGATCGCTGTTTTGAAGGAGCGCCGTGCTGGAGAGCTCCGTGTTGCCGCGTCACCGGATACCGTCAAGAAATTCGTCGGAGCTGGTTGCACGGTTGCTATTGAGACAGGTGCCGGTGCGGGTTCTCAGATTTCCGACCAAGCCTTTACCGACGTGGGCGCAACCATAGCACCCGATGCAGCGTCCGCCGCAAGTTCAGCAGATCTCGTGCTCAAGATTCAGAAACCGATGACGGCGGGTGAGGGGACCGACGAAATTGGGTATTTGAAATCCGGCTCCATCTTAATGGCACACCTTCAAGCACTGACCGATAAGCCGCTCATGGAAGCGCTCGCCAAACAGGGTGTCACGACGTTCGCGCTTGAACTAATGCCCCGTATCAGCCGTGCGCAGGCGATGGATATTCTGTCCTCGCAATCAAACCTTGCCGGATATAAAGCCGTTGTCGATGCTGCGGCGACCTTTGGGCGGGCGATGCCGATGATGATGACAGCTGCCGGAACAATTGCGCCCGCCCGTGTCTTGGTATTTGGTGCGGGTGTCGCGGGGTTACAGGCAATTGCGACCGCTAAACGAATGGGCGCGGTGGTTCTCGCCACAGACGTGCGTTACGCCGTGAAGGAGCAAGTTGAGTCTCTGGGCGGCAAGTTCATCGTTGTCGACGAAGAAAAAATGAAGGCCGCAGAAACGTCGGGCGGTTACGCCAAAGAAATGGATGATGATTTCAAAAAGAAGCAGGCCGAGGCCGTTAAAGCCGAGGTTTTAAAATCAGACATTGTCATAACGACCGCGCTTATCCCCGGGCGGCCGGCACCGAAACTTGTTACCGCCGAAATGATAGCCGGTATGAAGGCCGGATCCGTGGTTGTCGATTTGGCAGCGGAAGCGGGCGGGAATGTCGACGGAACAGTCAAAGATGAAGTCACAACTACTTCCAATGGCGTAACAATCATCGGCCACACCAATATGGCTTCGCGCTTAGGCCGAGATGCAAGCTCTCTATTTGCCAAGAATATTTTGAATTTTGTAACGCCAATGATCGACAAGGAAAGTGGCGCCCTCAACATCAATTGGGAAGATGAGTTGGTGAAGGGAACGCTTGTCACCAAGGACGGTAGTATCGTCCACCCGTCCCTTACGGGGAATGGAGGCTAATATGGAAAAAATGCAAGCGCTCGCCGAGCAGACGGCAGGCATGGCGGCAAGCGGTCCCGCGGACTTTTGGTATTTGCTAACCATTTTTGTCCTCGCCGTGTTTGTCGGCTTTTACGTGGTGTGGAGCGTTACACCGGCGCTGCATTCCTCCGCTCATGGCGGTCACCAACGCGGTCTCGAGCGTTATTATCGTCGGGGCCATTCTCGCCGCCGGGCCCGAAGCGTTTGGCCCATCGAAAATTCTCGGCTTCCTCGCCGTAGTTCTGGCATCGGTAAATATCTTCGGCGGTTTCATCGTAACCCAGCGCATGCTTCAAATGTTTAAGAAAAAAGGCAAATAGGAAATCGTCATGACATTGGGCGTCACACTCTTTGCCTACATTATCGCAGGCATATTTTTCATTCTGACCTTGCGCGGCCTTTCCAATCCGGAAACGTCTCGCCGAGGAAATACCCTTGGCATGATCGGTATGACAATCGCGATCGTCACCACCATCGCATCGCCTGTTGTGCAAAGTTATACATGGATTATCGGCGGCATAGCTGTAGGCGGTTTGATCGGCGCAATCATCGCCAAGAAAATTGAAATGA
>CBDDHW010000023.1:0-30365 GCA_965228575.1 Rhodospirillaceae bacterium
CTCTGCACACACGCTACCCGCTGATGATCTCGCCGCACACCTCGCAACGATCAACGGATCATTGAAGATAACAACACAAAGATTGCTGAGCTCACTAGCGCGGTCGAGAAAGCTGATGATGAACGGAAGGCCTTACAGCGCAAGGCCTGTGATGTCTTTGTACAAGAGTTTGCCGTAAATAGTTGGCTCGCAATTGAAGCCCTTAGGAACTTCCACAAGGCCGTTCAATCCAAACAAAAGGAACTAATCGATCTGGAAAAGGCGGTTCCTTCAACGAATGCACGAGATCGTGTTGCAGAGACGTTTGAGCTGCTCCTCAAAGAGTTTTTTGCCGAAAAATACGTGTTTGATCGGAAGAATTTTGTCCTCAAACGTGGCGATAAGGAAATGGAGAGGGGGCCGCATCGCACACTGAGCGACGGCGAAAAGACAGCCATAGCATTTTGCTATTTCGTAGCCTGCATACACCGGAAAGTCGCATCGAACAGTGACTATAGAAAGCTGTTCCTTGTTTTCGACGACCCTATCACTTCGATGTCCTATGACTTCGTGTTCTCAATTGCTCAAACGCTTAAGAACCTAAATATTTCAGATCAAGGTGAGGTTTCGATAAACCCAGCCAAAATAGATGGCAACAAAAATAGGCGTCCAGATCTGTTGGTGCTGACCCACAGTAGTTACTTCTTCAATATATCGCGGACCAACAGCGTCATTAAAAAGGACGCGACATTCTCATTATACAAAGACGGAAGTACGCACAAATTAGTTCATTTACACAGCTATGTTGCGCCCTTTGAGCAGCAGCTTGAGCACGTATATCGCGTTGGGAACGGTGATGATCCCGATCATAGCACTGGGAATGCGATTAGACAGGTATTGGAGGCTGTTGGCCGTTTTTGTAGGCCTGACAAATCGCATGATTTGTCGAACTTCATTACATTTTTGGCGGGCGACCAAGGCTTCCAAATAAAGAGTGTTCTGATCAATTCTCTGAGCCATGGAACGTACTATGACGAGACGCCATCGCCGGACGACCTCAAATTAGCCTGCGAGGAGACAATCGCTGTAGTGGAACGATTTGCGATTGGGCAGTTAGAGCTATTGAAGAAAACGGGCTGAAACTCAATAAGGCGGTCGCTGCCGATCCCCGGGCTATGCTGTCGAATCTTTTTGTTCGCTGTTGACGCAGTGTTTTTCGGTCACCGTCACTCGGCTTCTAAAAGGTGCCAATAAGAAATGTCAGCCTAAGACCAAATGATACTTTTCAGCCGTGCGTCACTTGCCCACTGCGCAGGCGCAACACTGAACTTCTCGCCGAGAAACTCACAAATCGCATGAACCCCGGCCTTGTTGAACCATAGGCGCCAGGTCTGGTGCTGTGTTGGTGCAGGCGCCGCGAAGGCTTCGCAAGTCAGGATGGCTGCATTCGGTTTGTGATCTGGGTCCCTGACGGAAGCGTAGCGGATAAGCTGGATGTCTTCTGCGCGAGCGTACTCTTCGAGTTGCTGGCACGGTTCATAATCTGACGGGTGCATCCAGATATCGCTGGCGTCGGAGAAAGGCTTTGCGGTGAGATCGATGGCGGCTTCCGTTTTGACGGGTACATCGAACGCGGTGTGTTCGCTTGGCTGGGACGGAAAGGGCGTGCCCGGAGAGTCCGAATAGAAGAGCAGCAGGTGAAACGCGGTTTCGATGATCGCGGTCCTTGGTTTCTCAGATACGTAATAGACGCCGGGTGTTGGTCCGGCTTTCCGGAAGCGCGACCCGTTCGGGTAAAGTCCGTAGCGAAACGGTGTCATGTAAAGATAATGCAATCCTTCGCATTCCGGCGGAACGGGCGGCTTGGTGTCTTCCAGAATGTCTTCCAGCAGGCGTTGCTCATCCAGCGTATCAACAAGCTGAAGCGTGGAGACGACATGTTGTGCCTCCACGCATCGCCAATAGCTCTTGGTGATTGGTTTCTGCTCAGAGCGGAGCGCGTCTGGAATCCAGATAGGCAAGGCCATGGGTTAGTCCTGTAATCGTCTTGATCTGATCGAGAGGACGACCGCCAAGCGCCCGGTTGTCATTGCGCAGCCAGGCATGAGCCACTGTTCCATCACCGCCCGTGATTGCATCAAGCGACCGGAATAGGCGAACGAATAGCGCGCCGAGTTCAAAGGCCTTGGAGCCTTCTTCCAGCCGAAACTCATCTTTGCGCATCCGGGATATGGTCGGTTCTGAAACGCCCAGAATCGTGGCGAGATCCTTTCCGGAAAGCCCAAGCTTCTCAGCAGCGCGCACAACAGCCATGGTCATGACGCGTGCCCGTTCCGGATTATCCACTGCGAGTGTCTGTGACATCGAAATATCCTTTCTTCGGAAAGAATATATATCATTTCTTTCAGTGGAAATCAAGGTAATGGGCTTTCGCGTTTAATTTCAGGGACTTGCCGACCGATAGCTGCTTCAATCCGGTCAGCTGCGGATCGGCGCTTCTGCACCTCGCGGTCAAACCGATCGAAGAGCGGAAAGTACTTCTCCCCACAATAACGCACGACGAGGGCAGCGATCCTTCGGCCTTCTTCGAGCTCTTTGAGGGAAATGCTCATTCTACCGCTCTTTGGTCCGTCAGTTGGCTTTCGACCGGTTCCAGACCATGACGCCTGTGCCGTCCTTTTCGTTCTCGAAGAAAGCAGCGCGCACAGGGCTCGCAAAACTTGGATCATCAAGTTTGACAGCAAGGTAAGGCGTTTCGCCTTGCTTGCTTTCCTGACGCCAGGCTGCGCCGAGTTCTGCGCCGCCCGCATAGAGCCGGAAGTCTGGTGCGCCATCGCTTGCCTTATCCTTGTTGGGAACAAGCTGCGCTTTCACATTGATGGTCATGGTACGGATGGTGCCGGTATAGGCTCCATCCTTTGCGGTGAAAGTTCCAATCTGTGCCATGGGTTTAATCTCCTGTATTGGCGTGAAGAGCGCGGCGCGCTCGTTTGAATCCGGCATCCGAGCCGAGAAAGCTTTCCAGCATGGCCGGGATCAGCGCTTCGGGTTTTTCCTCGGCGCCATAAGTCTGGCGATAGATTTCAGCATAGTCGCTGAGCGCGCTCGCAAGGTCTGGATCGACCGAAAGGCTCATGCGTACTGGCGTGCGATCAGGGAGTTTGTCGAGGCGCAGGGTCATCAGTGCGCTCCCGTTGCAGGCCGCACATACTCAACAAACTGGGCATTGGAGGCCTTGGCAATTGCGGTCAGATGCTGATCGCTTACCTCGTAGGCTACAATGCGAGCATATTCGATCTGCGCCGGTGGACGTAAAGCCCAGTTCCAGTAGTCCCGGGTCAAGAGCACTCCGCAGAGCAAGCAGGCAATCGCAATAAAGACGCCATATGCTGACCCGTCCGAGATCTGTGAGACCTGAGATACCGCACTGAAAGAAAGGGCCGCGCCTTGCAGCGCCAATACCGCATAGAGAGCTGATGCTTTTGCCGGTGTCAGCGGTGCTTGACCTTCACGTTCGATCAGCACCTGCCGATCGGCACATAAATCCGCGATCTGCCTTTGTCGTGGCGGGGGCGGGATGTGAAACATGATTTATCTCCTTTTCACTGAGGTCTGAGGATGAGGTCGCGGGTAACGACAACGCGCACCGGCCAGCCAGGGCGCACACGGATTGTCGGTTGAATCCCAAGATTGCGGTCGACAACGCGCTGGCCCGCCTGGTTGATCGTGTCCGTTGACCCGCGGCGGATTGCGCGCTCGATATCGCCATCTCCATCCGCGCCAAGCTCTGCGCCAACACCAAGAATGGTGGCGAGCCCCGCTGCGATGAAGACGCGGTCCCAATGGTGATCCGTTCTGTCCGACAGACCCGCGTACCCTTGCGCATCTGCACCTGGCGCGGAGATGACAATCGACGACCCATCGGGGAAAATGATCCGATCCCAGGTCACCAGTGCACGGTTCTGCCCAAATGAGACTTCAGACTGATAACGTCCGATCAGCCGTGACCCCTGCGGGATCAGAACATATTGCCCAGTCACTGTATCGTAGACCGGCTGAGTAACTTGAGCGACGATCGTTCCTGGCAGGTCAGAGTTGATGCCGGTAACGAGTGATGCCGGGATCAGCGTTCCCGCCATGACCTGATAGGGCGAAGCTGGGTCTTCCACGCCGTGCTGGTTATAAACATCGCCGCCCGCACCTTCACCGACAAATGCAAGCTTGCGGGATTGGAGATTGGTATCATCGGCTTGACTGAAGGCTGACGACGCGCCTTGCGGCAGCGCGGCGAGCGCAAGAAGTTCCGATCCAAGATCAAGCGCAGGGTCACGATATGACGGCCCGGAATCTGAAACGGTCTGACTACCGGTTTCGGATTGAAGCTGAAAGAAGACTGGCGCGCGGGCAGCCTCATCGGCAAGAGCTGCTTCTCGCATGCGCCTCGCCCGCTCGGCTTCATCGACGGGACTTGGTCGGAAGTCATCTTCCACCCTGGTGACGTATTCGGGTTCCAGCCCAAGTTCGCGCTCGGCGCGGAGCATGGTCGCTCCAAGATCGCCGGAGAGCGGCGGGCCAAGCCGCGTTATGCGGGTATCAATCGGTGAGATGTCGCTATAGCTGGCGGGCAGCGCCCCAAGCCCCTCAGGCGTTCTCGTGTTCGTTGTGTTGTAGAGTTCCCGTCTTGCATCGGGATCGACCGCAGTAGGCGGTTTCAGGGCGATGCTCATCGCTGCGAATAAGCCGAGCACGCCAAGACCTGCGCCCACCATCAGAACCTTGCGATTGATCTGGGTGACGGGTTTTGGACTGGAGCGGATCTTCAACCGCTCAGCATGCTCGTCAAAGGGAATGGGCTCGGACATCTTCTTAGCCCCCAAAGATTGCCGCAAGGGGTGAACGCCGCTCATGGCGGGAGATACGAACGACGGTTTGATTGCGTTCACCGAGGCGCAGTTCGGCCGCACGGAACAACCGGTCAACGACATAATAATTGCTGCGCACGCGGTAGTTCACGAGTTCAGCGTCGCCGTCTTCGCCCAGCACGAAGAGAGGCGGCAGATCTGTGGCCATGATGTTATCCGGCATCTGGATGAAGACTTGCCGCCCATCATCAAAGACGCGCACTGGTTTCCAGGCCGGGCTGTCACCGCTCATCCGGTAATCAAAGTTTAAACCCTCCAATGTGAGGCCACTTTCAATGCTGCCAGCCTCACGGGCAACAGCACGCTCATTTCGGGCGGTAAGACCCGCCAACTCATCTGCAGGATAGCGCCAGGACAGGGCTGCCATGTAGCCGCCTTCGACGCTTTCCAGTTCAAGGTGATAAGTCCGACGGTCGGTAGCGATCATAAGATTGGTGCGGATGCCAGATGAGATGGGTTTGACAAGCACGTGCGCACGGGCTGTGTTGCCCGATCCGGAAATCGTATCTCCAACGACCCAGCGCACTGTGTCGCCTGCAGAAACCGAGACCAGCTCTTCGCCCGGTTGAAGCGCAACATCACTTACCTGGCCGGGGCTCGCATAGAGCCGGTAGAGCGCCCCTTCAGTGTAGGGATAGACCTGGATCGCATTCACATAGCCGTCGACTGAGGGTTCGATCAGCGCACCTTCTCGGCCTCTCGCGATTGTTTCGCGCGGCGACGCAGACGAGCTGACAGTTGTGCGCGTAATGCGGCGACGATCACTGACCTCTCCCACGCGCATCATCTGGCCCGGCAGCGGCATGGGCACCGCGGTCTCTACGATTTCGACGGGATATTCGGTGTCATCTTCGATTGGCATCGCGGCGACGAAGGCGCTGGAGTCCATGGGCTCCAGTTCAGTCGTTGCGCAAGCCGTTGTCAGCGCGAGGGCAGATGTGGCGAGGATAAAGCGAAACATGGGGATCATTCTCCTGTGACAAGGTCCTGTCCCCAGTTGAGGGCATGGACATAAATGCCGAGCGGATTGGCGCGAAGCGTCTCTGCGTCCGTCGGCGGTTGCGTGATGATTGTGAAATTTCCGGTGAAGCGCTGCGCCTGCATAAGCGCGCCATTCTCATAGGTCTTTTCGATCCAGCGGGCCTGAAAGCTGTCATCAGAGACGCGCACCACGCTGACCACATCCACTGTGCGAGACTTGCGTCCGACATCGGCGAAGGGGTCGTTTTCTTGCGCATACTGATTGAGCGTTGTGGAGGCGCGATCCGTCACGAACTCATAGGCGCGCAGCCAGTTCTCACGGACGACGACTGGGTCGACGCTGAGTCCTCTGACATGCTCGATAAAGTTCGCGAGATGGTGAGCGATCTGCGCGTCGTCAGGGATATAGCGCTCGGTTGCCGGACCAATAGCTCGGGCTGCACCTGTCTGATCGACTTCGATCACATAGGGCGTGACAGTCGACTGAAGGCTTCGCCAGACTAACGCGCCCGAGGTCACGAAACTTAAGGCCAGGCATCCCAGCGCCATCAATCGCCAGTTCTTCGCCTGCACACGAGCAGACCCGATACGCTCATCCCAGACCTGACCCGCCTTTTGATAAGGCGTTTCAGGAAATGGACTTGGTCCATATGAATTTGAGGATCTTTTGAACATCTATTCGTCCTTGTCATTGAGTTGTGGGGCTGCACCGGACGAACCGCGATCACCGTCGCGAAGGCTGTGAGCCGCCATCTGACCGGCCTGGCTGGCATTCTGGCGAGCTTGCATCCGGCGCGCCCATCCAGGGCTTGAACTTGAAGTGGATGATCCGGACCCGTCGCTTCCACCGGAGCCGCCCGTCGCGCGCCACGCGCCCTGACTGCCTCGGCGGTAGGCGTCTTTGAGAGACTGAGCTGGTCGACCGGCGGTTCGGCGTATGGCGTCACCGCCTGCGCGGGCCATGCCCGCAACGCCAGCGGCGACAGCACCCACACCGCTTGTTCCCGATGCGACTGAGCCGAGCGTATATGAAGTACGCGCCGCGCCTGCCATAGTGGCACCGGCCTTAATGGCGCTTGAAGCGCCGCCCGCAGCCGCGCCAATCGCTGCGCGACCACCAGCGCCTGCAACATAAGTCCCGGCAGCCGCACCTGCTACAGCGCCTGCAGCCGAGCCTGCACCCAGTTGCGGCGCGCCCGTGATTAGGCCGCTCGCCACGCCCGGCGCAAAGATGCCCATCCAGAAGAAGACAATCGCCGCGAGCACCGTCCCCATGACTTGCGCGAGCGTGACATCATCGCCAGTACGGAACGCGTCGGTCACCGACGCAAACAACGTTGAGCCGATACCGATGATGACAGCTAGCACCATCAGCTTGATACCCGACGTGATGACATTGCCGAGAACACGTTCTGCCAGAAAAGCCGACTTGTTCCAGAGCGCGAACGGTACAAGCACGAAACCGGCGAGCGTCGTCAGCTTGAATTCCAGAATGGTGATGAAGAGCTGCACAGCGAGCACGAAGAACGCCACCATGATAATCGCCCAGGCGATGAACATCACCGCGATCATGATGAAGTTGTGAAAGAAACTGATAGGCCCAAGCATATCGCTGATCTCGGCCAGCAGTGGCTGCGCTGCGTCAAAGCCAACGCCTGCTATAAATCCTGGACGGAGCAAATCTGCCGCCGTCATCGTCCCGCCGCCTGCGGTCACGCCAAGCTGTGCAAAGCTATCAAAGACAATATTGGCAAGCAGAGCAAAGTTGCCGATTACGAAGGCGAAGAAGCCGACATACAGCACCTTCTTGATCAGTCCTGCGATGACATCGCTGTTCTGAGAGAGCGCCCAGAAGAGGCCCGCAAGCGTAATATCAATCGCGATCAAAGTTGTTGTCAGATAGGCGACATCTCCCGCCAGCAGGCCGAAGCCGCTGTCAATGTAAGCGATAAAGGTCGCGAGGAAGGTGTCGATCACATCCATTAGTCAGGCGATCCAAGAAAGGCGCGGGTGCGAGCGCGGCCACGTTCAGCTTCAGCAAGTTGGCGGGCTCGCTCAAGCGCTTCGGCGCGGTAGTGCGAGGCCATCATGGCTTCCATCTGCATAAGCTGCTCGGTCTGCAGCGCCTCAATCTGATTACCCGCCTGCAGGACCTGGAGGTTCCCGGCAGCGGACTGGCTATCACCAATAAGACGATCGAGACTTTCACTATCTACGCGAGCCGAGGAAACGACTTCTGCCGTAACGAGCAAGCTTTCGCGATAGGCCGTACGCGACTGGCGCCACCTCGCGCGGGCGTCTTCTACAAGGACAGCCTGAGATGGCGGTTCCGTTCCATAATCTTCCGGGTAGATTTCTTCATATTCGCGCTCGATTTCTTCGACGCGATATCCGATGCCTGTCGCGTCACGCATCAGCTCATCGATGCGCCGCATCCGGCGCAATATGTCATCTGCGATGGAGTCTGGCAGACTTTCGAGATCACGCGCCATATTCTCTAGCATCTCGATCTCATGGGTAAGTTGCTGGATTTGCTGATTGATTTGCTGGAGTGATCGAACCGCTGTCAGGATATTCTGGGTATGATTGGCAGGATCATAGACAATGCCGCCGCCGAATAGCTGCGCAGCGGCAGGTGGGGCGATGATCTCACTCATGGGAAGTGCACAAAGGGCAGCGGAAAGAAGAAGGCGTTTCATTGGTGTTGCTCCTACTCTGCAGCGATGGCGTGTGAGGGTGGGAAGGGTTCGTGTGCGGCAGGCGTGTCGCCTGGCCAACGGCTGAGAAGGTCTGCCGCCCAGGGCAGACCTTTTTCGTGAAGCCAGCATTCTGCGAGTCCGTCGCCGTCCGTTTCGGCAAGCACGCGGTCGAGCATTGCCTGATCTTCTGGCGATGAGGCTCCGCAGACGGACAAAGCAATCGGGCCGAGGCCGAGATCGAAGACCCGGGCACCGAGCGGCGACTGGTAATAGTAATCGCGCTTCGGCGTCGCCCTTGAGATCAGCTCAATCTGGCGGGCGTTAAGACCGAACCGCTCATAGGTTTCTTTCGATTGCGGTTCTTGTGCTCGTTCATTCGGCAGAAAGATGCGTGTGGGGCAGCTCTCGACCAGCGCGGGGGCAATGCTCGAATTCGCGATGTCGGCCAGGCTTTGCGTGGCGAACACGACGGACACGTTTTTCTTGCGTAGGGTTTTGAGCCATTCGCGGATACGCGCTGCGAACATGGGATCATCAAGGAACAGCCAGGCTTCATCGAGAATGAGCAGTGTCGGCTTGCCATCGAAGCGGGCTTCAAGTCGGTGGAAGAGATAGGTGAGCACTGGGAGCGCTGCGCCCTTGGCGTGCATCAGCTCTTCCATCTCGAAGCAGACTGTGTCGGCGAGGCTGAGACTTTCGCGGTCGGCATCAAGGAGCCGCCCATGCGGGCCTTCCAGCGTGAACGGGTGCAGCGCCGATTTGAGGGTCTCTTCCTGTAGCATCAACGTCAGGCCAGTCAGGGTCCGTTCAGCTTCCGGAGCGCTGGCGAGCGACTGGATCGCTTCCCAGAGTCGGGCTTTCAGGTCAGGTGTCATCGCGACGCCTTCATTGGTGCAAAGGCCAGCCAGCCAATCGGCAGCAAAGCTAGCGCCGGTCTCTGAGTCTAAGTCTCTGAGCGGCTGTAGGCTTGGCGCATTGCTGTTCCCAAGGTCGATATGCGTGCCGCCCATGCAAAGTGTCGCTGCGCGGGCCGAGCGGCCTTTATCAAAAAGGAAGACCTGAGCGCCGTCATAGCGTTTCCATTGCAGGGCGAGCAGTGAGAGCAGGACAGACTTGCCCGCACCGGTCGGCCCGACGACGAGCGTGTGGCCAACATCGCCAATGTGTAGATTGAGCCGGAAGGGCGTGGTGCCATCGGTTTGCGCCTGGATGAGCGCAGGGGCTTGCAAGTGGCTATTTGTTTCCTCACCTGCCCACACCGCTGACAGCGGAACCATATGGGCTAGATTTAGTGTGTGTAGGATCGGTTGGCGGACATTGGCATAGGGATGACCGGGTAAAGAGCCGAGCCAAGCATCGACGGCATTGAGTGTTTCCTTGATCGCTGTGAAACCACGGCCATTCACAATGCGCTCTGCGATCCGGATATGCTCATCGACCGTGCGGCGGTCTGTCTCTGTAACGGTGATCGTTGTTGTAACGTACCCGTATGATACGAGGTCACTGCCAAGCTCTTGCAGTGCGGCATCAGCATCACCGGCCTTGTTGTCGGCATCATTGTCGACGAGTGCCGCCTGTTCATTGAACATGGTCTCGCGCAGGACCGCACCGATGGATTTGCGTTTGGCGAACCAGTGACGGCGTTTCTTGCCGAGCACTTTTTCAGCTTCGGCCTTGTCCATGGCGATAAACCGTGTTGCCCAGCGATAGGCAAAGCCCTGTCGGTTCAGCTCATCGAGAATGCCGGGCAGCGTCGAGGCTGGAAAGCCAAGAATGGTCAGGGTACGCAAATGCGCGTCACCGATCATCGGCTCAAGCCCGCCAGCGAAGGGCTCATCAGCCAGCACGGCATCGAGGAAGACGGGAAGCTCGGGCGTCACGACCGGATGGCGTTTGGTCGAGATCGTCGAGTGGAGATAAGTCAGCGTTTCATCGTCATCTAGCTTCGCGATTTCCTCGAGACAGGTGGACAGGAGATCGAAGACGCGGTCCGCGTGTTGCTGGAAGGTCTCCAACCGGTGTCGCCAGGTTGCGGCGTCTTCTGTCTCTGCGCGCTGGATCAGGGCCTTTTCGGCCCGGCCCGTGGCATCGGCAGGCGGTAGCCAGAGAAGTGTCAGGAAGTAAGAGCTCTCGAAGCGGGTGCCGGATTCTTCCGCCTGTAGCGCGCGTTCCTGATCGACCAGCCAGGACAAGGCGTCAGGAAAGTCTGCTTCCGGATAATCATGAACCTCATGGCGCTGCGCTTCGAAGAACAGCGCCCAACCCGAGCCGAACCGGCGCAGCACATTATTCACCCGCGCCATGACTGAGACGAGTTCTTCTTGCGTTGAGCTTTCAAGATCGGGGCCTCGATAGCGGAACGTGGTCTGGAAGCTTCCGTCCTTGTTCAGAACGACGCCCGGTGCGACGATGCAGGCCCAGGGCAGATAATCAGCGAGAAGCGTGGGCGTATCTGCGTATTCTTTGAGGTTCAGCACGTCAGATGCTCCTTGTGCCGGGTGGAGCGCGAGGCGACCGCCATGAAATCCGGATCGCTCCGCGCCATGAACACCGCTGCTGAGTGACCCAACACCCAGAGAAGGAGCCCAGGTATCCAGAGCCGGAGACCGAGCGCGAGGGCAGCGGCCATCGTCCCGATGGCAATGGCGGCGCTTCGCGGTGCACCTGCCATCAGGATCGGCTCGGTCAGAGAGCGATGGAGGGGGATTTCATAGCCGTCAGCCATCAGATCAACGCGCCCCCGCCAAAGCTGAAGAAGGTCAGGAAGAAGGAGGTCGCTGCGAATGCGATGGAGAGACCGAAGACGATCTGGATCAGTTTGCGCATGCCACCAGACGTTTCACCAAAAGCCAGCGTCAGACCAGTCAGGGTAATGATGATCACCGCAACAATGCGGGCGACCGGCCCTTCGATCGATTGCAGGATCTGATCAAGCGGGCCTTCCCAGGGCATGCCTGAGCCAGCTGCATGGGCCGGGCCTGCGAGGAGTAGTCCGATACCGATGGCGGCAGCGACCTGAACCGTCCGGTTCACGGCGCGAATTTGATGATAGACAATCATGAAGAGGTTCCTTCTGTGACGAGTGAAAGGCTGCGAGAAACAAGCGGGGCGGTGTCATAGCCCTCACCATTGAAACCGGTGATCCTGAGCGCCTCTTCGACACGGCGCTGACCGCCAGCGCGGCTCATGAACACGACCACATCAATCGCCTCTGCGATCAGATCGAACGGCGCGCGTGGCGTTGCTTCGAGCGTCAGTTGTTCAAGACGCGTGAGTGCGCCGTGTGCAGAATTTGCATGCAGCGTGGTGATGCCGCCGGGATGACCGGTGTTCCACGCTTTCAGAAGATCGAGGGCTTCAGGCCCGCGCACTTCACCCACCACGATCCGGTCTGGTCGGAGACGCAGCGTTGAGCGGACTAGGTCTTGCAAGCTTGTACTGCCGCGATGGGTTCTGAGCTGCACTGTATTGGGCGCAGTGCATTTCAATTCACGCGTATCTTCCAGAATGACGATACGGTCATCATTGAGGCTCTGCTCGGCAAGCAGCGCATTGGTGAAAGTCGTCTTGCCGGAGGAGGTCCCGCCCGCAATCAGTATGTTGGAATGGGTTCTAATGGAATCTTTCAGCGCTTCTGCGAGCGCTGGCGCGAGCGCGCCCTGATCAACATAGTCACCAAGTTCAAACGGCGTGGTGGCAGGTTTGCGGATCGAGAAGCACGGGCTCATCGAAACAGGCGGGAGAAGCCCTTCAAACCGCTCGCCACTGCCAGGGAGTTCGGCAGAGACGATGGGGGAATTGCGGTCTGCCGCTTCTCCCACCCCGGAGGCGACAAGGCGGATGACGCGCTCGCGGTCGGAGGGCTGGAGAGTCTGTTCAGAAATTATGAGGCCGATTCCTGCTTTCTCAATCCAGACCGATCCATCCGGATTTGCCATGATCTCAATCGTGTCAGGCGCTTCCAGAGCTTCCCGCACCACCGGGCAGAAGGCCGTGCGCAGCATTGTTGTGCGCCGGGCATCTGTTTCTGAGTGGTGCGGGGTCTGGCCCATCGAACTTGCTCCTGTCACTTGGCGTTTGCGAGTGATTGAAGCTTTGCAGGCGGACCTGGGTTTCGGGAGTTGGATTGGAGGCCAAAACAGGCAACAGGCCGCGACAGGATGCAGATCAATACAAAACCAGTTCTGTAGCGATCACTGCAGAACAGAAAATCAAAGTTCTCGTTTTAAGCGAGTTCAGACAGTGAGCTTTCGCTCAAATTATTCAATCAAAGGTCTGTAATGATTTCAGACTTTTCAACTCTTTGTGATCAGTGGCTAAATATAGTCTGGCATTCTTCTTGCTCGATTTCCCCCATACGGGGAGGCGTATATGAAGACTTTTACTTTGAATTCCGATGGCGCATTGGCGCGTTATGACTATCTCTCACGGCTCTCACCGGATCGATGGGCCTGGGAGTTTCTGAGACGCAACCGGGAATTCAGACGCGATGCAGCAACACGATCACCCGATGATGTGTCCGAAATGCCTGCGCCATGTCCGGAAACCATTCGCATTATCAGGCCGCGTGTCACACAGACTCTTGCAGAACGCTGGGGGCTCCTGTTCATGCCCGATCCCGAGCTGAACGGGTTTGATGCGAACGCCGTCTGGAGCCATTACGTCTTTCCGGATCAGGTCGAGGTCAATTGCACACCGAGAAAGCCCGGCCAGAATTGCGATATCTGGGATCGCACCGTACCGCATTGCCAGATCACCCACATTACAGATCGCTCCGCCCGTGAATATCTCCTGGTGCGCGGCAAAGGATGCGTTGCGCAGATACGCTGCACAGGCATGTCGCTGCTCAGTCTGGAACCGGTGCGCATGAAGCTCCAGATCTCTGACATGGAAGCCTATGAGCAAAAGCTCAAAGTACAGAAAGAGGCCATGAAGCTCTACGGAGATGGTCCGGATACGTCAGAAGCCCTCTGGAGCAAGAAAACGCAGATTCTTCGCAACGGTCTGATCGCGCTCGACTGCCAGGACCTTGGCATGAAACAGCGTGAAATCGCTGCCGTCATCTACGGTGAAGAGGCCGTCGCCTCAGACTGGGGCGATGATTGCAGCGCGCTCAGGAACCAGTTGCGCTATGTCATCCGCAAGGCGGAAGGTCTGCGCGACGGCGGGTATCTTGTCGAGCTTCTCGGCGCGAGGCTCGGACCGGATACGCAAGCCGCCTGAGCGACCCGGCGACGACATCCGTCAAATTGGCAAAGCCTCTTAAATCGCTGATATAACAGCGTCAGAACCTGAATCGCGTCAGGATGGTGTGTTCAATATCTGGAGGGACAAGCGCCTGTTTGTATTCTACGACACCGAGACAAGCGGCACCAATACGGTGTTCGATCAGGTCCTGCAGTTCGCAGCCATTCTGACCAATGATCAACTGGAAGAAGTCGACCGCTTCGAAATCCGGTGTCGGTTTCTGCCCTGGATTGTTCCTGCCCCCATGGCGCTGAAGGTCACGGGCGTAACCCCCGATATGCTGGATGATCAGAGCCTTCCGAGCTTTTACGATATGATGTCGGCCATACGGACAAAGCTCGAAAGTTGGGGACCGGCCATTTATGCTGGCTATAACTCCATGCGCTTCGATGAACCGCTCATGCAGCGCGCTTTCTGGCAAGCCCTTCATCCGCCATATCTCACGGTCACGAACGGTAATGCGCGCATGGACATTCTACCGCTCGTGCAAGCCGCCTCACATCTCTACGAAGGTGTCTTCAACTACCCGACAACACCAAGAGGCCGGACCGGCTTCAAGCTTGATCAACTCGCGCCGCTAAATGGTTTCGCCCATGAAAATGCCCATGACGCGCTGGCCGATGTCGAAGCGACCATTTTTATTGCCCGTATACTGGCCGAGAAATGTTCCGAACTATGGGCATCCAATGTGGCCTCCGCCCGGAAATCAGACATGGCCTCACGGCTCGTACCCGGTGAGCCATTCCTCTTCGTTGAATACTTTATCAGTGGCCCAAGTGTCTGGTGGGGGCAGCGCGTTGATCAACATGGCGCGTCAACAAGCGCCGCGAGCTGTCTTCGCCTCGATGCGAACTGGAATGAGATCTTCACTCTCGATGACGACGCGCTTGCGAAACGGCTCACCGCCTCGCCAAAGCCGCTCAGAGAGATTGCGCTAAACAAGGCACCAATCGTTCTCGATCAGAGTACAGCGCGCAGAATTGGTTTCGCGCCTGAAGCCGACATTCACTCTCAGAGTGAATTCCTGGCATCGAATGAAGAAGCCTGCGCGAAGCTTCTCCAGACCGCTGCAGCGCTGAAAGAACCCTGGCCGGAAGCAGAGCATCTTGAGCAGCGGATATTCGAAGGCTTTCCGTCTCGAGAAGATTCGGCACGCATGGAAGAGTTTCATCGTGCCGACTGGCCTGGAAAAGCCGGTTTGATCCGATCCTTTGAAGACGAACGGCTCCAGCAACTGGCTCAGCGCATCGTCTATGCTTCTGCGCCTGAAGCTCTCAGTGAAGCAGACCGAACGCGCATGGCTGCCGCGATTGCGGGCAGGCTTCATGATGACCATGCTGATCCGGACCTCTGGCGGACTATTCCTCAGGCGATTGAGGACCTCTCGGAAGTGCAGGGCCTTGAAGGCGGCGAGGCGATTGCGGCGGATATTGAGGCGTGGTTGGGCCAGCGATCCATCAGGTTTGCCTCGGATACATTGGATTAGAAAGTATCTCTGACAGCTGTCGACCCAGCCGAGTTTTTTAAATCCCGAGGTGTGATTTCCAAATGGCTCGGCAATCTTATTCCTTGAACAAATGGGCGATTCCGCTGATCTTTGTCTGACTTTGGCAATCGGAGGTCGTATTCGCTTTTTCGAGCCAGTTGGAAATTCGAACGAGTGAAAGGCTCCGTTGATGGCGATATCAGCGCAGACTCCAAATCCGCAGCAGTTTCAAGCGATTGAAGCTCTCGACGGTCCTGTCCTGATCGTTGCGGGTCCCGGGTCGGGGAAGACATTTTGCTTAGTAGAGCGGACCATAAACCTTCTCGCCAATAGAGCGGTTGCGCCGGAGCGCCTACTAGTATCGACCTTCACCGAGAAGGCAGCAAAGGAACTTAAAACGCGGATTACGAGCCGCATGCAACGGACAGGCTCAAAACTAAATCCGCTTGATCTGACGGTCGGGACGCTCCACTCAATATTCCTTGATATTTTAGATGAGTTTCGAGCTTTTTCCCGCATCCGCCGCAACTACACGATCCTAGACCAGTTCGATCAACAATACTTCGTCTACCAACGCCTTTCCGAGTTTGCTGACATCGATGGATTGGATGCACTCATACGTCCGTCGAAGAACGTTCCGAGCTGGCGTGTTGCAGAATCCTTGTGCGGCTATTTGAATAAGGTCGCCGAGGAGGCCGTTAATCCGTCAGCACTGTCTACCGCTACCCATCCCGAGCTTGTCGCTATCGGCGAAGCGTATACGCGCTATCAGGAATTGCTCGAACAGTTCAACTACATCGATTTTTCAACAATCCAGGTCGAGGTTTTGCGTCTTCTCGACATACCAGAGGTCGGTGATAAGCTTTGCGCGCGTTTCGATTATCTGATGATCGACGAGTATCAAGACACGAACACGATCCAGGAACGGATTGTGCTTAAACTCGCCTCTCAACACTCAAACATTTGCGTTGTGGGCGACGATGACCAGGCGCTCTATCGGTTCCGTGGGGCCTCCATTCGCAACATTCTCGAATTTCCAAAACGCTTTGCACCAGGACAATGTACACAGATTAATCTCACGAAGAACTACCGATCTCATCCCGACATTGTGGAATTCTACAATGAATGGATGGAATTGACCGACTGGGAGGGTGAAGGCCGTAGTTATCGTTATCCTAAGGTCATCGAAGCGGAGAGTCAGGACCGCGCGGAAAGGCCTGTGGTCTTCAAGGTCGCGGGAGACGACGGCGAGGATAACTGGGCCGAAGAAGCGGTTTCATTCCTGCAGGAGCTTCGTACCAAAAAGATTATCAAAGACTGGAACCAGGTCGCGTTCCTATTCCGGTCCGTACGCAACGCCAAGGTCGTCCGTTTCGCTCATGATTTGGAAGCCGCCGGTATCCCGGTCTACGCGCCACGTTCGAACATGTATTTTGAGCGCGAGGAAATCCGCCTCATCATTGGCGCATACATGTTCCTTTTCCCGCAATATGGATCGATCCGGGCTACGCGCGAGGGGATGCAGCTAAATGCTTGGGCGTACTATGATCGGTGCCTTTCAGACTTCATCTCGCATCTGAAGACAGGCGAGGACGAACAGATTACGGCTTGGGCAAAAGCGACGGCCAAGAGGCATCTGACCCTCTCTGAGAATACCAATTACTCCTTCGCAGGCTTGTTCTACGATCTTATCCAATTTCCGACCTTCAGCCGCTATCTCGAAACAGACATCGCGCATGGAGGCGTTCGCGATAGCCGGCCCGCGCGGAACCTGTCGAAATTTTCCCGACTGCTGAACAAGTATGAGTATCTCTACAATGTGATCGTTCTTCGCCCCGAGCGCCTCGAACGTGATCTGACGACGCTCTTCAATCTATTCATGCGGTTCCTTTGGGACGGCGGTATTGAAGAGTATGAGGATGAGTCCGACTATGCGCCATCGGGTTGCGTCTCTTTCATGACGATCCACCAATCGAAGGGACTTGAATTTCCTATTGTCATTTGCGGCTCTATGGATTCGTTTCCGCGTCGCCAATACTCTGTCCTCGATGACCTTCTTGACGATGAATTCGGAGATGGGGAGCCGTTTGAACCTCTTGATAGGATCAAAACTTTTGACTTTTGGAGGCTTTTTTACACCGCGTTCTCACGGGCACAGAACATGCTTGTCCTGACGTGTCAGGAAAATACGCCGAAGGGTCGTGGTCAGCGCAATGTTCCTTCTGCCTACTTTCAGCCTGTATATACGCCGCTGATTAGCTGGCGCGAGCTGACCTTTGACCGGTCACAGGTCGACCTTGCCGAAGTAAAGCCAAGCAATCTTAAAAACAGCTATTCCTTCACCTCCGACGTGTTGGTGTTTGAGGGGTGCCCTCAGCAATATCGCTTTTTCAAGGATCTGGAATTTGCCCCGGTGCGCACCAACGCCATCCTGTTCGGAACGCTTGTGCACCAAACCATCGAGGACATTCACAAGGCTGTACTGCGCGGTGAGGAAAATTCAGTCACAACAGAGCAGATCGATCGCTGGTTCAACACGAATTATACAAACATCTCGCAAAAAGAGCGGGTCTATCTCGTTGACTACGTCCTGCGCGCCGCACGGGAGCATGTTTCGCGCTATGTCGAACGGGAACGAACGAATTGGCACCGACTACGCGAAGCTGAGGTCGAGCTCAGCCTGATGAAAGATGATTACGTCCTGACCGGCAATGTCGATCTTATCCAAGCTGAAGACGGTGCTTGGGAGATCGTCGACTTCAAGACCGAGAAAAAACCCGATCTAGTTGACGACGCGGACAAGCTCGCCCGCTACCGAAGGCAGCTTCAGATTTACGCGCATCTCTTCGAGGAGAAACGTGGCGTGAAAGTGGATCGGATGGCCCTCTATTATACGAGCGAGGAGTCTGGAAACCCGCGCATAGTATTTCCAAGGGAAACCGCTGATATCAAGGGAACAATTGATCAAATCGATTCTGTGGTGGGCCGAATCGTCGACAAAGACTATGGTTTGACGGTTCGCCCCGAAAAGCTCTGTAAGAGCTGTGACTTCCGGGCATTTTGTGACATGACATTCTGTAGGGCCTGATAGCGGAGCTGCCTTTGGAATTACTGAGGAATTGGGGAAATTATGAGTAAAGATAAACAAGAAGCCTTTGAGACATTCGAGTTTGATTTACCCCCGATCCGAGGCTTTCCTGAGCTTCGCTGGGCTGGGAAGCGCCCGTTCCGCTCCACACAGTATTTTCCTGCTCAAAAGAAAGAATCTTATGGCGATCCGACGGATGGCTGGTGGAATAAAATTTTCTGGGGCGACAATTTACAGGTTATGGCGCACTTATTGCGGGAATACCGAGGTAAAGTAGACCTAATCTACATCGACCCACCATTCGACAGTGGAGCAGACTACAAAAAGAAAGTAAAAATTAGAGGAAAAGAAGTCGGGCCAGAGTACTCTGCATTCGAAGACAAACAGTATGGAGATATATGGAGCAACGATCAGTTTCTGCAGTTCATTTATGAGCGCCTAGCGGTATCTCGCGAACTTCTTGCGGATTCTGGAAGCATTTTCTTTCATTGCGATTCTGGCAAAAATTATCTTATCAGAGCGTTGTTGGATGAAGTCTTTGGACCCTCTTCGTTTCGAAATGAAATTATTTGGAAGCGCAGGGTGGGCAGTACTAGCGCTGTTCACAATTCCAATCAATTTGGCGAGGCTACTGACACAATACTTTTTTATTCTAAAACATCTGATGCAAAGTTCTATCCCCAATACAACAAAGAGGCTGCCGAATATCAGGAGTATATCAAGTCCCGATTTACTTATGAAGACGGCAATGGGCGCTTGTATCAACCAACGAGCTTGGTGAACCCTGCGTACCGACCGAACCTTATTTATGACTACAAAGGGTACAAATCACCACCGAACGGTTGGATGATAACGCTCGAGAAAATGGAGCAATGGGATCGTGAGGGTCGACTTCATTTTCCGGATAATCCTGGTTCTCGCATACGAAGAAAGAGCTTCGCGGACGAGCTAAAAGGTATGCCGGTACAAAATTTGTGGACGGACATAAAGGAAGTAAACTCTCAAGCCTCTGAAAGAGTGAACTACCCCACGCAAAAACCAGAAAACCTGCTCGAACGCGTTCTTAAGTGCTGTACGGACGATGGAGATTTAGTTTTAGATTTTTTCATGGGGTCTGGGACGACGCAATCTGTGGCCATGAAGCTGGGTCGCCGTTTCCTCGGTGCCGATATTAATCTTGGAGCTATAGAGACAACGATCAAACGGTTGAACGGCGCGCGGGCGAGTATTGAAACCGGTGAAGCTGACCTGTTCGCGAAGGATGACGTTTCCAAACCATCAAAATTTTATACAGGTTTTGAGTTCTACAACGTCAATAACTATGATCTCTTCCGAAATCCGGTTGAAGCGAAGGAGCTAATTCGGGAAGCAATGGAGCTACAGCCGCTCCCACCTGGCGCTGTATTTGACGGTCAACGCGAGGACTATCTCGTCAAGATCATGCCGGTGAACCGCATCGCAACGCGAGCAGACTTGAACGAAGTAATAAACGGCCTGGATTTCAAAGCATTCGAAGCGCGTGCGGCAAAGGCACCGAATAAGGCCGTTGAACGTATCCATCTTGTGTGCATGGGGCACGAACCGGACCTGGGGCCCGAACTCGTTAAAGCGGCAAAGCCCTTTGATATCGATGTCATAGTTACAGACCTCATTCGCGATAAATCGCATCTTCATTTCAAGCGTTCTTCTGATGCGCGTCTGAAAATCGAGGCTGGCCATCTCGTCATCGCAGGCTTCTATCCAATGAACCTCTTGCAAAAGCTCTCCATGGAAGCCGACGCGGTCGAGGACTGGCGGCAACTCGTCGAGACGATCAAGGTCGATTGGAACTATGATGGAGCGGTGTTAACCCCTGCAATTGTAGATGCGCCAGAAGGCGAAGAGCTTGTCGCGGGTCGCTACTTAATCCCCGAAGATGCTTCAACAATTCGCGTAAAGATCACCGACCTTCTTTCAGAATCTTGGGAAGGGGAGATCGAAAATGCCTAGAGCGAAGAAGACTGTCCGTCAGGATTTCGCCTTCTTCCAAGCGCTCCTGAATTTTTACACAGACAATAAAGGCACAATCCGGCGGCGGTACAAACAACTCACAAAGCAATTTCTCGACTTCAACGACCCCGAATTGCGTAGCGACGCTTTCCTACGTCAGCCACAATTTGAAGCCCTGGAAATGTACGTCTTCCTGAAAGAGTTCGGGAATAATAGCCACGTCCATGACCTGTTTCGAGGTTGGGCAAAGAATGAAGAGCTGTTTGAAGGTTTTCAAACAACTGGTGCCGATAAAAAGGGCCAGGGCAGTCTGCTTGGTTTCCTCGAACTTGAGGGTGACGAACAATACGAAGAAATATTCGCCCGGTTGAGCGAGCGGGCGCGATCTTATCCGAACTATATATTCGCACTGACTATGGGGCTCGGTAAAACGATCCTGATGGCAACGTGCATCTTCTATGAGTTCCTGCTCGCCAACAAATTCGGCAAGGATGATCGATTCTGCAAAAATGCCCTGGTTTTCGCGCCGGATAAGACGGTTCTCCAGTCGCTAAAGGAAATTCAAACGTTCGAACTCGGCCTTGTCGTTCCGCCAGAATACGCGAACTTCTTGCGCGCCAATCTGAAGTTTCACTTCCTTGATGATACTGCGTCTACGATCGGTGCTCAGGACGGCTCGTCGTTCAACGTTATTATTTCGAATACGCAAAAGATAATCTTAAAGCGTCGAAAAGCCGAACCCTCGACAACCGATAAGCTCTTTTCTGAAAGATCCGGTTCGCTTTCTGAAGTCTATGGTGAACTCTATGAAATGCTTGGCGAAGAGGCGCCGGAAAGTGATGCTGATCTTGCGGTGAATGCTCGTTTCCAAAGGATTGCTCGCTTGCCTCAACTAGGTATCTATGTTGACGAAGCGCACCATTCTATGGGGGCGTCGCTCGAAAAAGACCTGGGCCAAGCCAAGACCGCTTCGGCACTCCGTACCACGATCGATGAACTGGCCCGGGCGCTGGAAGCTCGTAAGACTTCCGTCGTCGGCTGCTACAATTTTACAGGTACGCCTTACGTTAAAGATCGCATCATGCCGGAGGTTGTATATGCTTACGGATTGAAGGCAGCGATCGACAAAGAGTACCTAAAACAACCGGAGTTTGTTGATTATTCTGGTAACGTGAAGAGCGATGATTTTCTGCGAGAGCTCGTCACAGATTTTTGGACAAAAGAAGGTGAGAAACGTCGAGAAGGCATGCTGCCTAAGCTCGCAATTTTTGCTTCAACGATTGACGAACTGACTGGTGAACTACGACCGGCTTTGGAGAAGGTGATGGCCTCGCTCGGCATCCCTACATCGCGAGTGCTGGTAAACGTGGGCGATGATAAGCATACGACCGCAGAAGATATCCGGGAATTCAATCGGCTCGATACCGAGGAATCGGAAAAGCAATTCATCCTGTTGGTGGGGAAAGGTCGAGAGGGTTGGAATTGCCGCTCACTTTTTGGCGTGGCGCTTTATCGACGACCAAGGTCCAAGATTTTCGTACTGCAGTCTACTATGCGCTGTCTAAGATCGATCGGCGATGTTCAAGAAACAGGTCGGATTTATCTTTCTGCAGAGAATATGCAAATTCTCGAAGACGAGCTCCAGCAAAATTTCCGGGTCACGACTGATGAAATCGGACCTAAGAACCAGGATGATTCCGAAGTCTATGAAGTCACGGCTGTTCCGCCACCCGTTGTGCTCAAAATGAAGCGACGTCGAGAGCTATTCCGGACCAAACGGAAGGCCACTACTGAAAAAGTTGTCTTTGATTTATCAGATGAAGCCATTGAGTCTTATCGAGCAGAGCTCCGCCGTCGTAAAAATATAAACTCAGACAAAGGAACCTCTGAAGACATCACCGATCGGCTTGAAAACCGTCCCTTCTCTGCATTTTCTCTTGTTGGCGAGATTGCTCGATACTTCTCCGGCGATGGTATTTCGCCATTTGAAATCGAAGAAATTCTAGGCCGCTCTTCTCCTGCAATTCATCGCATCGTCGAGCTTGTGAATACATCGAACGATATTCTCTACGAGATCATCATTCCAACGTTGTTCAGAGCATTGTTTGAGATTGAGCCATTCGGGAATGACTCTGAAGAGGAAATTGAGCTAGTCAAAGGTTTCAATTCCACCTCAACTCGACCACCTACATTTCGTTTCAGAGCAAAGCCACATCTCGTCGCCGGTCGTGATTATCCCGAGTATTCGAGCCAACGTGACCGAACCTTCCACTTGGACCATTATTGTTTTGACAGTCAGCCAGAAGTCGACTTTTTCAAGCGTGTTCTTGGCTTAGATGAAGCCGATCGCATCTATTTCACGGGTATGCTTGTCCATGGCCAATCGGGCTTCAGAGTGAATTATATTCACCCGGACTCCCATACGGTTTGCAATTACTATCCAGATTTTCTTATCATTCGAGAAAACGGCGAAATCTATCTGATTGAGGTCAAGTCGGCATGGAAAGAGGATGATCCAGTCGTGATCGCGAAACGCGAAGCCGCTGAACAATTAGCAAGCGGCAATGAGTTTCACTACGCACTTTTGACGAGCGACGATTTCAACGGCTTTCTCTCGGCTGACGGTGGCTGGCAGAGTTATGAGCGCCCCTCCATGTTGACCTAATTTTTATAGTCACGAGAGCCCCCGTAAGTCTCACTATCTATCCCTAACAGTCGGGATTGGACGGACGGTGCGTCTGCCAGAGCGCGGTCGCCGCACAAGGGGGCGGGACTGTTTCGGGATCAATCGTCATTAGGTGTCCTACCTTCAGCGCCCCTTGCGCCGCGCCCTTGCACGCTCCGGCGGAGCACCTTTTCGCCGCCCACCCCCGCCTGATGCGGGAAAGAATGCGAGGCGGCGCAAAGGAGACTGACATGACCGAACACCACCCGGACCCCGCGCAGATAAACATGCACCGCACCCGTGTATCCCGATAGACCGCGCATCTACGTGGCCTGCCTTGCAGCCTACAATGATGGCCGCCTGCATGGGAGATGGATCGCGGCCACCACCGCGGATGAGATCAGAACGCAAGTGCGCGCCATGCTCGCCGCTTCACCAATCCCACACGCAGAAGAGTGGGCGATCCACGATTACGAAGGCTTCGAAGGGGCGCACCTCTCCGAATATGCAAGCTTCGAGACCGTGTGCGAGCTCGCTGATTTTATCGAGGACCATGGCGAGCTAGGCGCTAAGCTGCTCAGTCATTATGGCGATGATCTCGCCGACGCGCGCGCCGCATTCGATGAGTATGCTGGCGAATATCGCAGCGCTGCAGACTTTGCCGAGCAGCTTCACGAAGACACCGGCACACAGATTCCGCAGAGCCTTCGCTATTATATCGACTGGGAAGCGCTCGCTTGCGACATGGCGCTGAATGGCGAGATCATGGTCTTTCAGACGGGTTTTGATGAAGTTCATATATTCTGGTCACGATAGGGAGGCTCAGACACATGTTTCTGGTCACAGCCCTTTATGGTGATGGAACAAGCAGGAGCCATCTGGCGGCAAATGCCGCCCAAGCGCTCAAATGGAAGATGGCCCTCGCGCACGATGCCTGGCAGGTCTTCATCAATCCACTGACGGTTCCGCTCGAATGATCAACGCGCTGATCAGTCGAGATTCTGCGCATTTCTTGTCGCCGGAATTCTGGATCGCTGGGCGGTTCATAGGTTCTCGATACGCCAATAGTTGCATCTTATCTGGGCGCAGGGGACAAGCCGACCTGTCAGCCAGACGTGTTATTCCGTTTCCGGAAAGTGCGCGTTGAGCCCCTTGTTCCGGTCTCATGCCTTAAGACCTGGACGACGCCTGCCGGGCCTTGAAACCGGCCCTTGGGAAGAATTTTCCTCTGCGCTTTGCGCATTCACCGCGAAGCAAAATTCTTCTTTGGGCTGGTGCTCCGCTCCGCTGCGCCCGTTCCGGTTCAGGCCCGTCTTGCGCCGCCCGAACGGTCCGGCGTCGACGGGGACAAGGTGTCTTCTTCGACACATGGAAACGAAAGGAAGAACACCATGGCCAACGCACTCGGATATGTCAGCGAAACCAAATCAGGCTTTGAAGGCGCCCTTGCAATGATGAACCTCACAAGCTCAATCCGTATCGAGAAGAACGCCGACAAAGCCGCCGAAGGACAACCAGATTACCGCATCTATGCAGGTGAAACCTCCACAGAAATCGGTGGTGGATGGCTAAAGAAAGCCAAGGCATCAGGTCGCGAATATGTCTCTATTACCCTCGCAGATCCACAGATTGGACCGCGCAAGATCTACGCAAATCTTGCCCCCGTCAAAGGCAAGAAAGGTCGCCACGTGATCCTCTGGAACCCGCGCGATTAGATAAAACCTAAAGCGAATTGAGACCGCCTCGGAGTTCATCTCCGGGGCGGTTTTTTGCGTGTCTCTGCTTGGTTAAGCGCCGGGGAGAAAATGCATCATGCGAATTTTAACCCTGCAAATACCCGCATGTCTGGCCAATCCTTTCCCAGCACAAACAGGAGAAAGGAAGACTGTACAATGACAAGAAACCGCAAGAAAAATTCGCATGGAGACAATTGGCCTGAGCTTCTAAGCGTCGAAGAAGCCGCAAAGTTTCTGCGCCTCAAACGCTCCACACTTGATCATTATCGCTGTGAAGGACGCGGCCCCATCTATCGCAAACATGGCGCGCGCGTCTTCTATCCGAAGCCAGATCTCATCCGTTGGTCAGAGCGAAATTCTTATGCCTCAACGTCTGAACGCTTGCGTGATCCCAAATGAAAAAACTCAGCTTCTGGCTGACACTTTCGGGCATATCTTTGCTTGTTTTCAGCTGGGTATTCGATCCCCTTGATCGCCTGATCTGGAACCGGACAGCAAGTGCGCCGACAGGGCTTTACTGGCTGAGCGACGAGCCATTCACCCATGGCCGATGGGTCGTCGTCTCCGGCCAGAGCGCTGTTGCTGAATGGGCAGAAACACGCGGATATGTCGGGAAAGACTGGCCCTTATTGAAGCAGATTGCAGGCATGGCAGGCGATGAAATTTGCCGAACTGGCCATGAAATTCGGATCAATAATCAGCCTGTTGCAATCGCAAAACCGGTCGATTCATCCGGGCGAATGCTCCCGGTCTGGCATGGTTGTAGCGTACTCCAGAGCGATGAAGTTTTCCTGCTTACAACGCATCCAGCATCGCTGGATGGGCCGATATTTCGGCCCCATAAAACAATCAGACCTGGATGGCGCCGCCATCCCCCTCATCACCTCGAATGACTGACAGGCTGCAAGCGTATGCAAAGCGATACAAGCATAGGCAAGGACAGGACAAGCGAACCCGGTAGTGCTGTCGTAAACCCGCCAGCTCCCGGCCGCAGATGTGATTTTGTGCCGGCAGAATATGATGGCGATCTGATCAGAAGGAGACCGTCATGATCGTATTCGCAAGGCCTGGATATCTCGCTGGAAGAGACACACATCTGTGTCGTCGACAGCAATGGAAAGACGTTGAAGGAGCTTCGGGTTCCGACGGAACCTGAAGCCATTGCTCCTGTGTTGGAGCGCTTGGGCGCGGACATAAAACGGGTTGGTTTTGAAGCCAGTTCGCTATCGCCCTGGCTGTTCAAGGAGCTGACCGAACGCGGGCTTCCAGCGGTTGTTGTTGAAGCACGGCACATGGCTGGTGCGCTCAGCGCCATGCGCAACAAGACAGACCGGAATGATGCGCGCGGTCTTGCCCAAATGATGCGCACAGGTTGGTTCCGGCAGGTCTATGTGAAGAGTGATGAGAGCCATCGTTATCGTGTTATTCTCGCGAACCGGCGCATGCTGAAACGCAAGTTTCTCGATATCGAGAATGCCATTCGCGGTACGCTGAAAGTGTTCGGCGTGAAGATGACAAGGACCACGCGGGGGCGTTTCGAAGATGACCTGCGCGAACGCCTTCAAGATGAAGATCCGATCCTCCGGGAGGTGACGGAATGCATGTTACTTGCTCGCCGGACGCTGCTCGCAGAGTTCCAGAAATGTCACAAGCTGCTCATGGATATTGCCCGTTCTGATGAGGTCTGCAGGCGGTTCATGACGGTGCCTGGAGTCGGGCCGGTGACCGCTCTGTCGTTCAAGTGCTGCATCGATGATCCGGCCCGGTTCAGGCGATCAAAGACCGTCGGCGCACATCTCGGTCTGACCCCGAAACGCTACCAGTCCGGCTCGGTCGACTTTAACAGCCGGATCTCGAAATGCGGTGATGCGAACATGCGATGGCTACTCGTTGAGGCGGCCAACTCAATGCTCACACATGTGCGATCATGGTCTGTGCTGAAAGCGTGGGGAAAAGGCCTTCAGAAACGGCTCGGACACAAGCGCGCGGCTGTTGCGCTGGCCCGGAAAATTCTCCGTCATCCTGCACCGTATGTGGGTTGATGGCAGCGAGTTTATTGGTTCACGCGAAGGCCTGCAGGCCCGCATTGCCTGACAAAAGGGAGACCGGAACATGTTGGAGAAACAAGCGATGAGTTGACGAAAGAGACATCAGGGAATCCGCGAGAGCGGATGCGACCCTGACGGGCCGCGGGTTGAATGATCCCGTTATCTTGCCTGCACAGGAAGCCGGCAAACCAGGCTTCCAGAACAGTGCGCTGCTAGTGCTTCGAGGACGTTCACCCGATCGATCCAAGGCATGTGCGAGGCCATCCAGCGCTTCAGCACGGAGTAGTGCATGGACCGTCAGTGTCAGAACTAACCAGAAAAGGGAATACTATGTTGAATCAGGAGCTTAAGCGAACCTCACAAGCGAAAACAGGGTTGACAGGATGGGCGGGTTTAGTGAGGGCAAGATTGAAGCTATGGCACCACATGGCGCCTAACCCCTTGTCTGCACATCTGTTTTTTGGCGCCCTTTGCACAGCATTGTGGTGCATGTGTTTCTGGGAGCGCGTTGAAATTACTGAATATTCCGTGGTGCACGGTTTGAGCGGCCTGCGATGAGCGAGGAGCGACCCCTCACGCCGCGGCTCGGACGTATACGCGATCAAGGCGCGCCCGCAGGCAAGAGCTTGTCACGCCAGCTGAATAAGGCGGGAGCCAGGCTTTCAAAAGTCTCTCGCAAATCTGCCTTTACCGGCGCACGTTATGGCACAGGCGGCGCGGCCCGAACCGGTGGTTCTCGCCACAGGCATTTGTCCCGCCAACACATGCGCCGCGTCATTGTCAAAGTGCATATCGCAAGAGCGCGCGGCGCAGGTCCCGCACTCTTTCGCGCCCATGTCAGATATCTGCAGCGCGACGGTGTCGATCGCGAGGGAGACGGCGGCATTCTTTATGATCGCGACCAGGAGGGGATCAGCCCCCGCGAATTTCTGGAGCGTAGCGAGCATGACCTCCACCAGTTTCGGATCATCGTCTCGCCGGAAGATGGCGCACGTATGGGGGACCTCAAACAGGCCACGCGCGAACTGATGGCGAGAATGGAAAGGGATGTCGGGCGGCGTCTCGATTGGGTCGCCGTTGATCACCACAATACAGGCCATCCGCATACCCATATTGTTGTGCGGGGTCGCGACGCCGGATGAAGGATGTCGTCATCGCGCGGGACTATCTCACAAAGGGCCTCCGAGAAGCTGCCGAAGAACTCGCCACGCAACGGCTCGGACCGAGGCGAACACTGGAGATCGCGGGTGCGCGTCAGAAGCAGGTGGATCAGGACCGCTGGACAGGGCTCGATTCCGAGATCGAAACGCGATTGGAGAACGGCGCATTCAGTCCAGGTGATGCAAGCTCGAGCAAAGAGCGGTTTGATCGGTCCTTGCGCCTCGCGCGCATCAGGCACCTTGAATCTCTTGGCCTGGCTGAACGAGACGGCACGCTCTCCTGGCGAATGAAACAGGGCTGGCAAGAGCAGCTAAAACGCAGAGCACGGCGCGGCGATATCATCCGCACACTTGCCGCTGAATTCGGGGAGCGTGAGTCCGACATTCGATTTGTTCAGGACCGCGCGAAAGACGCCGCCCCCATTCGCGGGATTGTGAAGGCTTACGGCCCGGAGGATGAACTTCGCGATACGCGCTACCTGCTCGTCGAAGATTTTGAGGGCAGTATCTGGCACGTGCCGTCTGCGGCGGTCGATGTTCACGCCCGCCCGCCGCAAGGCGCAGTGGTGGAGCTCTCCCGCGCATCGGCCATGGTGCGCGTCTCGGACAAGGCTATTGCGAAGGTCGCAGAGCAAACCGGCGGTATCTGGTCGGAAGCCCTGCAGGCCCGCCATGATCCCGGATCAAAACCGGCCTATCATCTCAGCTTGAAGCGGCGGCTCGAAGCCTTGCGTCGTGCGGGTATTGGGGAGCGCCTTGCGACCGGTGAATGGCACATTGGCGAAGACTTTCTGGAGCGCGCAGCGGCATATGAGGCGGGCCGATCCGGCGGCGTCAAATTGAGTGTCCTGTCCTGGCTTTCACCGAAGATGCAGATCGACCGCCTCGGCGAAACATGGATCGACGACCTGTCAGAGGGTGCAGCAGCGCAGCAGCAAAACTTGAAGGACTTGAAAGCACGTCGTCAGAACTGGCTCCGCGAAGAAGGCTATCTGGGTGCGGGCCAATCAGACCTCATGGAAGAGCAGAGAAGCAAGCTGCGCGCTCTGGAACTGAAGCGCGAGCAGGGCGCCATAGCAGCGGCCTCTGGCCGAACCGCTGTTCAGCTTGCGAAAGGTGATCGGTTTGAGGGCAAGCTCGAAGGGCATGTCGATCTTGCAGCAGGGCGTATGGCGATCATTGGCAACGCAAAGGAATTCGCTTTGGTGCCATGGCGCAGCAGCTTGGTCGGCAAATGGGCCGGGAGCTGACCATAAAACGCACCGCTTCCGGTGTTGGCTGGAGCATGGATATGGGCCGTTCCAGAGGGCTGTCTCGCTAGACGGCTTGGATGGCTTTGCAAGGCGCTGCGGGAATTGGCGCAGAATCCCGCTGGTCCAAGACCAGTCTCAGCAATCATTCTTGGGAGACGACAAATTGCTCTTTCAAGGAGGCACGCCATGACCGGCACAAAGATACTCATTGGCCAGATCATGGTGGTGTTCGCGCTGATCATCGGAGCGGTCTGGCTTGCCACGCAAATGACCGCTGACACGCTTGGCCATCAGGCAGCGCTTGGCGCGCCCTGGTTCATCGCAGGCGAAACACCAATCTATAAACCGTGGCGGCTGTTCCAATGGTGGTACGCCTATGAAGCCTATGCGCCGGAAGTGTTCGCACGTGGCGGGCTGATCGCGGTCTCCGGTTCGGCGCTCGGCTTTCTGGCGGCGATCATTGGTTCTGTCTTGCGCAGTCGCCACGAGCGCCATGTCACCACTTACGGCTCGGCGCGATGGGCCAGCGCACCCGATTTGAAACGCGCCGGATTGTTTGCGGATAAAGGCGTGTTCCTGGGGCGTGGCAAAAGCGCTATCTGCGTCATGACGGCCCTGAACATGTCATGGCGTTTGCACCAACGCGTTCAGGCAAGGGCGTGGGGCTGGTTGTACAACCTGTTGTCCTGGACCGGCAGCGCCGTCATCCACGACATCAAGGGCGAGAATTGGGAGCTCACGTCTGGCTGGCGGTCCGGATTTTCCCGATGCGTGCGGTTTGATCCAACCGACCGGCGATCCCGAAAATATAATCCACTTATGGGCGTGCGCCGCGGCGAGCATGAAGTACGCGATGTTCAGAACATCGCTGACATACTGGTTGATCCTGAAGGCTCGCTGGAGCGCCGAAACCACTGGGAGAAGACCGGACATGCCTTGCTCGTCGGTGTCATCCTGCACGTGCTTTATGCAGAAGCAGACAAGACACTCAGCGGCTGCGTGCGGTTCCTGTCCGATCCGAAACGCTCCTTCGCCGTCACACTCCGTATCATGATGACAACGCCTCATCTGGGGAGAGAGGGGTGCATCCGATAGTTGCGCAGGCCGCTCGA
>CBDDHW010000024.1:0-23916 GCA_965228575.1 Rhodospirillaceae bacterium
CCCGCTATGTGTCACAACTTGTCCGTCCGGCGAGAGCTGGAATGATCCATCGCGGGTATATCCGACTTCGCCGCTCGGAAGGGTAATTTGAAAATAACCCTTTCCTTGGATGGCAGTATCGAGGCTATTGTCGGTGGACAATAAGCTGCCTTGTTCCGCGATACGGTATACGGCTGCGGTTTTAACACCGAGACCAAGCTGAACGCCTGCGGGAACGATGGTTCCTGTATCTGACGACGTCGAGCCGACACGCCTTAAATCCTGATACAAAAGATCATTAAATTCAGCGCGGCGGCGCGCGTACGCCGTCGTGTTCATGTTTGCGATATTGTTCGAGATCACCTCGACGTTGGTTTGCTGTGCAAGCATACCTGTCGCTGCGATACTGAGAGCTCGGATACTCATGGCCTGTTTTCCTTTTTCCGTTCTCTAAATTGCGTGTGAACCGTTAAACCTGACGAGTGAATACTTCTGCGGCTTTAGTCTTGCGTTCATGTTCCATTTGCACCATGCGCGTGACATCCGCGTAGGCCCGGTTAAGGGCAATGAGGCGAGTCATTTCAGAGATACCGTTGACGTTTGACGCTTCCAAAACACCTTGCGCAATCGTTGGTCGGTCCATATCGATCGCCAATTGACCAGGAACCGCGTTGAATGACGTTCCATCTATTTGTTTGAGGAGCCGCTCATCTTCAAAGCGAACGATCCGAATACGTCCGATCTCTTCACTGTTCTCGTTAAGGATGGATCCGTCGCCATGAATCACAATTTCCTCGGCGTCGGCTGGAATGGCGACGGGCCCCCCGGTCGCGGACTGAACAAGTCGTCCACTTTGGGTGGAGAGTTGGCCGTCTGCGTTTAAAGTGAAGTTACCCGCGCGCGTATATATTTCTTCGCCGCCATTCGGGTCGTCGGTCACGAAATACCCTTCACCTTGAATCGCGATGTCGTAGGGATTGCCTGTGTAGTTGAATTCACCCTGGCCCAAATTCCGAACTAGGCCGAAATCCTGCGTGAACGCGACTTCATCCCTGAATGTGCGGTCGTTGTTGTCAACCTTGTGAACGAACTGCGCAAACAGTGTATCGGTGCTTTTGAAGCCCGTCGTGTTCACGTTCGCTAGGTTGTTGGCGACAACCTCTAGGTGATTCCAAAGCGCCTGCTGGCGCGAAAGCGCGATATACGATGTGTTATCCATGGCCTTGTCCTTTTGCACGCATTTGCGCGTCGTTGTTGGTCCAAGACTATGCATGCACCGTGCCAATTTATTTTTTTACGTGATATCAAATGGTTATGGGTCTGTGGGCCCTATTCGCGGTAGGAAAACAGGTCTGAATTTCGCCCTTTGCCGGGCAACTCTTGCCGGATGAACATGGGCCGGAATCCCGCAAAACCGATATCCAGGCCCAGATATTGGGTATCGCCCGGCGAATAATTCCGATTCAATATATTGTTAACCCTGGGCGAGTAGCCTGCTTGGGGATTTGAGATGTACGAGACGTCGGTCGGGGCCACGTGTTGAGTTCCAGGATTGAGAGCAAGTTGGCGACCGACAGTCTAAACTGGTCCGAAGGGACCAAGGGTTAGAGCAAAATGGCTGAAGAAGATTTTGAAGACGACGAGATAGAGTTCGGCGGCGAGAGCGGCGATAATCGCAAGCGAATGCTCCTTATGGTCGTTTTGCCTGTTGTATTGGTGCTTGGTGGAGGTGCGGCCGCATACTTTACGGGATTGGTTGACCCGCTGCTGTCTATGATTTCGGGCAGCGAGCCAGAACAACAACAAGCAGAAGGTGGTCTCGATGATATCGTGATCGAAGACGATGGTGCGCCGGTCGTATCTGCAAGCGCGCCCAGTACAGCATTGTTCTACGATCTGCCGGAAATGCTTGTGAACATTAATACTGCGGGCCGTACGAAAAACTTCCTTAAGATACGTGTCAGCTTAGAACTTACCAACGAGGCCGACATCAATCGGGTGGATACTGTCCTTCCCCGCATCATTGACAATTTCCAAGTTTATTTGCGCGAGCTCAGACTTGAAGATCTGCAGGGAGCCGCCGGGATGTATCGCCTGCGCGAGGAGCTCTTAAATAGAGTGAACGCGGCGGTTCGACCTGCTCAAGTTAAAGACGTCTTATTTAAAGAAATGATCGTACAATAACATTTAAAATCAATTGGTTAGTTGTGATATTCAATGACGCCGCCCAGTGATACAGATGACGACGAACTAGCAGCAGAATTGGCCGCCGCCGAGAGTGAGGCGACTGAAGCGCCTGCCGCTGCCGAAAAGGATGACGACGCCGACGCTATGGCCGCCGAGTGGGAGGCTATGCTTGGCGGCGCAGATGAAGACGATGACGACGGCTTCGGCGGCATGGGCGGAGGAGAATCCACCCGCGTCCTGAATCAGGACGAAATCGATAGCCTATTGGGTTTCGATGAAGCTGGAGACGAGGGGTCGGACCGCGCTGGCATCCAAGCCATTTTGAATTCGGCGTTGGTTTCTTATGAACGACTTCCCATGCTCGAGGTTGTGTTCGACCGCCTCGTTCGCATGATGACTACAAGCCTACGCAATTTTACATCTGACAACGTCGAAGTCTCGCTGGACGATATTCTCTCGCAGCGTTTTGGCGATTATCTGAATTCGATTCCTTTGCCCGCGATGTTGACGGTATTTAAGGCCGAAGAATGGGACAATTTTGGCCTTATGACGGTCGACTCGTCGATGATTTATTCCATCGTCGATGTGCTCTTGGGAGGCCGGCGCGGCACGGCGGCGATGAGAGTTGAGGGCCGACCGTACACCACCATCGAGCGCACCCTTGTTGAGCGCATGATTCACGTGGTTCTCGCCGATTTGTCGGCCGCTTTTGATCCGTTGTCACCGGTTACATTCAGATTTGATCGCCTTGAGACCAATCCGAGATTTGCGACGATCTCCCAACCCTCGAACGCTGCAATCGTTGCACGATTGCGCATCGACATGGAGGATCGCGGCGGCCGCCTTGAAATTCTTATTCCGTTCGCCACGCTTGAACCCGTTCGGGAATTGCTCCTGCAGATGTTTATGGGGGAAAAGTTCGGTCGAGACTCGATTTGGGAGACGCACCTGGCGGAGGAGATGTGGTTTACCGAGGTCGCCCTCGAGGCGGTTCTGGACACTCAAACCATGCCTTTGAGCCGGGTCCTAGATATGAAGGTCGGTTCAAAGTTTCTCTTGAACGCCACCCCTGAGTCGCCTGTGGGCCTAAGGTGCGGCGATCAACCAATGTTTGTGGGTAAGATGGGCCGGACGGGCAGTAATATTGCCATTCGGGTCGACCACAAGCGGCTTGCAGACTCCTAGGCGAGCATATATCCGGGCTGAAAGCCCCATTAAGGCAGGTTAACGGATTTTTATATCTCCTCTGGCACCTTATTTTCGGTGCTGAGATTCCTTCCGGTGGCGGTTCTATCAACCGGGAACAAATATAGACACAAAAATACCGGTTTCCGCCGGCAAACTGAAAAGGCTGAGCGGAGCAATGACGGGAGTAAAGGTATGACAACGGGAACGATACTCGACATCGCCGTTATAGTGTTGCTCGTTCCGACAATTATTTACGCCGTCATCTTAAACCGGCGATTGTCGGCATTGCGCCGCTCGCGTGAAGAATTGGCTAAGGTCGTGAACAGCTTTAACGAAGCGACCATGCGAGCCGAAGCCGGAATACCAAAATTAAAGAAAGCAACGACCGAAGCTAATCACACATTGAAAGACCGCGTTGAAAAAGCTCAAACGCTTCGTGACGACCTGGCGTTCATGATCGAACGGGCAGAAGAGCTTGCAAATCGGCTTGAAGGTGCGGTGAGAACGGCTCGCAGTGAGGGTGTGAACACCCAACCGGCGCAGCCTGGTTCATATCCAGCGGCCGCAGGGGCGCCCACAGCTCGCCCAATGACAGAAGCGCAGACTTCGCAGCGTGCGCGCGCGCCTGAACCGACGACATCGGTGCCCGGGACGCTTGCCCAAGCTGTTGGTGGATTTGAAGAAACCGCAGCGGAGTTGCGTAACGCCCTAGGCGCGGCGCGTGCTGAAGCTCGCGTGAGCGGACCACGAACCGTTGAAGAAGACGCTCCTCCGCCGAAAAGGAAGCCCGCCGCTGCTGCTCCGATGGCTCGCGCTGTCAACCAAAGTCCTGCGTTCGATGATGAGCGCTCCGAAGCAGAGCGGGAACTCTTGAAAGCCCTACAGTCGGCAAGGTAAAATATAAATATTATGACCGCTGCTTCACCAATTTCTAACCGAATCGCGCGCCGTGCTCGTTCAGTAAACGAACGGGTACGTCCAAGTAATTTTGGCCGTGCACCAGTTGTGCGTTTGCTGCCAGCGGTTATCCTTGCGGCTCTTTGCATGTTGGGTTTTCGCGTCCAAGTGGTCGTTCAAAATATTGCCGACGCTCAAACCGCGACAGTACAGATGGCGCAATCGGTTGCGCTAGCGCAGGATGTAACCGAACTTCCCGACCCAATAGCGGAAGACGAGGACATGGCGTTGGCGGAAGATGACAATGCTATGGTCGAAGACATGACGGTGGTGAATGATCCGCAGGTTATTTCGACCAACTTCGATCCTACCAATTTGACTCAGTCGGAGATCGAGACGCTGGAGCGTTTGGCCGAGCGTCGAGAGATCATTGAGAAACGTGAGCGAGAATTGGCTGTGAAGGAAGGGTTATTGCAGGCTGCTGAGGGGCGTATCGACGGTAAAATCGCCCAGCTCCAAGATCTAGAGCAATCAATCGAGAGCTTACTCGCGCAATACGATGAGAAAAAACAAGGTGAAATCGAGCAATTGGTCAATATCTATGGCGCGATGAAGCCCAAAGACGCAGCGCGTATTTTTGACTCACTAGAAATGCCGATCTTGGTTTCAGTGGTTCAAAGTATGAAAGAAAGCAAGGTCGCCCCCATTTTGGCAGCGATGAGCCCGATTAAAGCGACGGCTCTTACTGAAGAACTTACCACGCGCAGGCAGTTATCCGCAGCGGGCCCGGGCTGACAAATCTCTGATTCTTATAGATTTTAGAGCAATTTAACCGCTCGTTCACTGTTTCCCCATACTCTTTCAAAAAAGGTGTCGGCGGCGGGAGTCGCCGTAGGCGGTGCCGTGTTGGCGCCGGTGTGGCAGGGGCGATTTGTGAGCGAAGCGTCTTCAAAAATTCAAAGTAACTTGAACCGCTATACGTTGATGGCGGGCGAATACAGGTATGATTCAAGTGGCGTTCCAAGTGTCGACGTGCCTAGCGGGGGATCGGATCGAATACTGATCACGTTGCTAGCTCTCAACTTAATTTTGCTTGCCTTCTTTGTCGTTCTGAACGCCGCATCCTCATTTGATACAGAGCGTGTGCGCGCAGTTGCGGCCAGCGCCAGAACAACCATTTTCTCTAGTTTCGAAGAGCGCGACAGAGCAGAGGCTTTGTCATATAGAGGCGCGCTGAGCGGCTTTCGGGACTCAGTCGCTGATCAGTTCGCGTCAGTTTTACCCTCAAGCCAAGACGAATCCAGTGTGCCAACGGTGCGCGTTGGAAGTGATCGTGTTGAGGTGGATGTCCCCGCGACCATTTTCTTCAGAAACGATGGGACTTTGTACGATCCATTACCCACGCTTGATGGGCTCGCTGCTGTTATAGGAACCCCACCTGAGGGATATCGCGCTGAGCTTGCAATCCGAGGGTCGGGAGCCATGTTGTCCGACGAGAGTTTGGTAGATCGTCTCGCAGTACTTGCTGACAATCTAGTATCGCGTGGAATTCCCGCAACGGCATTGTCCGCCGGTGTGCTCTCCAATACGAACGCTGCGCAATCGGTATCAGCTAATTCTCCATCACTTCGGTTTACATTTTTCTTGCAGAGTGTTGAGGAGGACAGCCTCAATTTGCATGGACTATCCGAGCCAAGGCTCGCCAATGAAGAGACTGGGCGATGACAGTTCATTCGGCATCACCGACACAATTCTATGACCCCGGCGCATCATTTCCCGCGCAGCGCGGTTTATGGATGGTGACGTTCGTAGATCTAGCGACCTTATTGCTCGCTTTTTTCGTTTTGATGTTTTCAATGTCAAATGTTGAGCCAGCACGTTATCAGGCCCTAGCCGCGGCCTATGGTGATGCGTTTGGATCTCTTGCGGAGCAAGGAGATGGGCCCAAAATAGAGCTCCCGGAAATCGCCACAATTCCGGGTGAAAACCTGAGCTACTTGGGCGCGGTGTTGAGTGCGACGTTTTCCAGGTCTCCGCACCTCCAAGATGTGGAGTTCCAACAAACATCGCAATATCTTAAGCTATCGCTTCCAAGCCAGGAGTTTTTTGAACCGGGCTCCGGTTCGTTCCGGCCCGAGATTATGGCTTCGGTTTTTGACCTCGGCGGCGTACTTAGTAATCTTAGCAACCGTATTGCCGTCGTTGGAACTGCGGCTATGGGTCAGGCGGGTGCGAACGATTCTGACGCGTGGGTTCTCGCAATGATGAGAGCGAGTGCTGTTGCGTATGCGTTAAATGCGGCCGGGTACGAACAGGAAATTACAACGTTCGGACAAGGAGGTTTTCCAACCGACGTGTCCGCAGCTTTAGGTACTGTTGATATTTTTGTGATGCGTGAAAGACCATCATCATGATGTCCATGAGCACATCATTTAAAACTGGGATCGCACGCCTTTGTGCGGTGATGTCTGTCGCCGCGTGTATTTTTGCGACTGATATGGACCACGCGCGTGCTGACAACATTCGTGCAGCGGAGCGAGGAGATTTTGGTCGTTTGGTTTTCGATTGGGATGATCCCGTTCGCTATGCCGCTGAAGTGGTCGGGGACACATTGGTTGTTCAATTCGAACGTCCTGTTCTTACCGACATTGCTGAATCCGCGCAGATACTGAATTCATATGTTACGGGCGGGCGTTTTGCGCCCGATCGCCGTAGTATTTTTCTATCGTTGCGACCAGGCGTTTCGATGCGGACATTTACCGTGCGAAATGCGGTGGTCGTCGATCTCGTTGAGTCCGAGAACGCAGCGACCGCGGGAGCCTCCGGCACCTCAAATCCGCCCTCTGGATCCTCGACGGGACCAACGCCTCTCGCAAATGCATCAAGTGAGCCAGGGCTGCCAACTATTCGCGTGCGCACCGGACAGCATCCAGATTACTTCCGACTAGCGTTCGATTGGCCCTCGCAAACTGCATATAGGGTAGAGCGCCGTGGTGACACGTTAGCTGTTGTTTTTAATAACTCTGCGGCGATTGATACGGCAGCGCTCGACCAGCGATTGCCGGACGCCAATAGAGGAACGGCAATCAGCCGGAGCGGTGGCGAGACTGTCCTTACGGTGCCGTTCTCATCTCAAAAATCAGTGCGGGATTTTACCAACGGCAACACCATCGTCGTTGATTTTCTCGATACGCCACCGGCAGCGCAAGTCGCGCAGCAACAAGCTGCTCCCCCAAGCGCTCCGCCCGCACCGACCGCACAAGTACAAGCTGCCCAGACACAAAACGTCGCTGCGGCGTCCCCACCGCGATCGCAAACACCGTCCGCGGAAGCGGTCGCGTTGACGGATAATGTTCGTGAGGCAACTCAAGTCGATGCGTCTGGACAACGTGTTACCCGAGCGGCCGTTGCGGATGACACCCAAGTCAATCCGCTCACAGCTCGTCCTGCGGAAGTGAGTTTAACCATTCCCTGGACCGAACCGGCTGCCGCCGCAGTTTTCCGCCGCGCTGAGTATTTGTGGGTTGTTTTTGATCGCTATAAGCAAGTGGACGTTCAAAGACTTGCGCGGAACGGGGCGCCTTACATCACATTTGTTGAGCAGCTTCCTTACCGAAATAACACGATCCTGCGCATGGTGACACGGCCAGACGTCAACCCGACAACGCGGCGTGATGGACTAAATTGGATTCTGGACTTCCGCTCTATGCCTATGCGCCCGACCCGTGCCATTGAAATTACCGCGCAGATTGATCGACCGTCACCGAATCTCTATTTGCCAGTCACTGAGGGCGGACGCACCGTGGCGGTGGAAGATCCCGAAGTCGGGGACTACTTGCTCGTCGTTCCGGTAATTCCACTAAGTTACGGCGTATATCCGGAACGCAGCTTTACTGATTTGGATATGCCTGTGACCGCTCAGGGGGTCGTCGTTATTCCAAAAAGCGACGGCGTTCGGGCTCAAGCGATGCGCACTGGGATCGAGGTCGATGTGGACGGCGGGATGGCCCTTTCACGCGCGCTCGCAGATGTGAGTAATACGCTTGGCGGCGATCCCAATATGCAGCGCATATTGAATATTGCCGATTGGCAGATCGGGAATGCCGCGAATTACACCCGCAACAAACAAGCTCTTCAATTTGCGTTGGGCGACGAGCGACCGGAGGTTCGGGAAGAAGCCCGCTTTAGATTGGCGCGGTTTGAGTTTGTCAATGAACGCTATCCGGAAACATTGGCGATTCTTCGGGTCATGGCGAGCGAGGAATCCGATATTGAAAATACTGCTCCGTTTCGCGCGTTGCGAGGTGCGGCAAGTATGATGATGCTTCGCTACGAAGAGGCAGCGGAAGATTTTAATCACTTCAGCCTGGCCAACGAAGATGACGCGCGGTTCTGGTTGGCGGCGGCGCGCGCTAAATTTAGCGATCCTGCCGCCCAGGCTCAGGTCTTAATGCAGACCGGCTCCTTAATTCGCTCCTACCCACGGCGCGTAAAAATTCCTTTGGCGTTGACTGGGGTTGAAGCGGCCATTGCGGCTGGAGACGATTTCGGTGCGCAAGGCTTCCTTGACCTAATACGTCGTGAGAACCCGACACCGACCGAACGCGCGGCAATTGACTATATGGATGGGAAGCTCAACGAAAAAATTGGAGAGCTACAGGTGGCGCTACAGCAGTACCGAAAGGCCGAAGACAGCGGCAGTTTGCTGTACCAGGTACTTGGGCGCAGAGATCGTATGGAGCTCGAAAACCGACTCGGTACCCTTACAACTGAAGAGCTTATCGAAGGTTTAGAACAACTTCGCTATCGCTGGCGGGGTGACGAGATAGAATTTGATATTCTCTTGCGCCTGGCCGATTTGTATATCGCGCAGCAAGACTATGGAACGGCTCTGCGGCGTTTAAAAATTACAACATCTTACTTTACAGACGATCCGCAAGTTGATGAAGCTGCCGACAAAATGGCCAACGTCTACGAGGAGCTTTACTTAAACGGCGCAGCGGACGAATTATCACCAGTAACAGCGATCGCGTTGTTCCAGGAATTCCGCTCTCTTGTGCCTCCCGGCGCAGAAGGCGATGAAATGATCCGCAAGTTGGCAGATCGATTGGTCGCCGTTGATTTGTTGCCTCAGGCAGCGCTTTTGCTCGAACGACAAATTCAGTTCCGCGTTACCGGCGTCGACCGCTCGCGGATTGGTGCGCGCCTTGCTTTGGTATACCTACTGAACAAACAACCCGAGCAGGCTATTGAAACCCTTCGCGACACTCAAAACCCGGAAAGCAGCCGAGAGTTAAATGCGCAGCGCCGGCGATTGGAAGCACGCGCGCTTACTGACCTGAATAAAGTCGACGAAGCTATTTTATTATTAGGAACCGATACAACACCGGAAACACGGCAGTTGAGAGCCGAAATTTATTGGCGGGCTCAAGATTGGGATAACGCTGCACGGGCATTGTCTGAACTCGTACCTGAGCCCGATGCGGGTTCGTTTAGCCAGGCGGACGCGCGCCTCGTTCTTGATTGGGCCACCGCCCTTACACTAGCGGGAGACGAGCGAACCCTGGTGCGTGTGCGTCAACGGTACGCAGCTCCAATGGCGAGCACAGCCTATCAGGAGGCGTTTGCGCTAATAACAACGCCGCGCGAACGAGGCATTATGGATATTGCCTCTGTCCGTCAACAAATCGAGCAGGCCGAAGATTTCCAGTCATTTATGGTGGAATACCGGGATATGCTCGGCGACAATAGTCTCTCAGCCATAAACTAAACTTCGGTACCCCAAGGACGTTTTGTTGTGCCTTCCGCGAGACTCGCTTTGCTTATTCTCGGTGCGAGCATTGCTGTTTCTGGCCATGCGATCGCTTTAGATTTATCGGACTCCGTGACCGTGAAGGGTTTTGTTGAGGGTCGAGTGGCATTGACCGACGGACCTTTGGGTTGGGAACGTCGGGGGCTTGGTAAGCTCCGCTTTGGCGGCGACGGGGGATCTCGTACGACTTTTCACACCGAAGCGGCAGCAGTTATCGCAGCGGACATCAATTGGGATTGGAAAGTTTTTTTAAACCTGTCCGCGGATTTTGGCCGCAATAGAAATCCCATTGATTTTGTTGAAGCGTTCGTTCGGTATAAACCCCCACCCTCAGGCGCTGTAAGTTTTACCGCAAAGTTGGGCGCATTTTTTCCGCCCATATCCTTCGAGAATACTAGCCTCGCGTGGACCAGCCCCTTTGGGCTTTCCTCGTCGGCGATCAACACTTGGGTCGGTGAAGAGTTTCGAACGATGGGCGGTGAAGGGAAAATCACCTACCGATTTGACGGTGGAGAAATCTCAGCACTCGGCGCTGTGTTTGCGGCAAACGATCCGGCTGGATCATTGCTTGTTTGGAGGGGGTGGGCAACGAGCGATAGAGAGGCAGGGTTATTCGAGCGCTTTCCGCTCGCACCTCTGCGAACCATTCAACCAGAGGGCTCGGCATTCGAGCAAGCGCCGTGGGTGGAGCCAATACATGAGATCGATAACCGTCCTGGAATTTATGGCGCGTTTGAAGCACGTTTGACGGACATCGGAACGGCGCGGCTCGTAGTCTATGACAATCTCGCCCGCAAAACTGCGTTCGATGGAGACCAGTATGCATGGCGCACCCGCTTTGTAAGTGTTGGCGGACGGTTTGAATTGCCTGGCGAAATTGATCTCGTTGCCCAGGCGATGACAGGTGACACCGCGATGGGAGAAACGCCGCAGGGAGATGCCATCGTGGACGTGGACTATACGTCAGCGTTTGTGTTGGCCAGTCGCTCTTGGGGCCGTCATCGGATATCCGTGCGCGCAGAGTATTTCGAAACGATCGACCGCGATCTGACTCTGGACGATAACAATGATGAGTATGGAAATAGCGTTTCCCTGGCCTACGCTACCTATCCGGCAAATCGCCAACGTCTGACAGTTGAAGTAACCCGCGGTTTTTCAAAACGCCCTGAGCGCGCGTTCACTGGTTTCACTACTAAACGCCATGAAACTCAGGTGCAGGCGAGTTATCGCATATTTTTTTAAAGGTGAGAGGTTAGCGGCCAAACTCTTCGCTATGAAGATTTTGCCGGCAGGTCACGTATTGCCATTGTGAGCCGCGACACGCAGACCAGTTGACCTTGATCGCTCGCAATTTCAATTCCCCAGACGTGACTTGTTTTGCCAATGTAATAGGGCTTAGCCGTTCCCGTTACGATACCGCTGCGTGCCCCACGAATGTGATTGGCATTTATCTCCTGGCCGACACAGAACTGCTTTGTGTCGTCAATTACAAGCGTTGCACCAAAGCTGCCCAATGTTTCCGCTAGCGCGACGGACGCGCCGCCATGCAACAAGCCAAATGGCTGATGGGTTCGCTTGTCCACGGGCATTGTGCCGCGCAGAAAATCTGGCCCAATTTCAGTAATGACGATTCCCAGGTGTTCTATCATCGTATTTGGATAGAACTTCGAGCAATCATTGAGGTGAACGTCTTTGAACCAAATCGATTTCATAGCAACCTGCTATTTCTTTTGGCGTTGGCTGCCAATCTATATGTGATCAGAGGTTGATGGCGATTCATTTTGTTCTATTTTCGCCATATTTACGATGGAGTTTGTGTTTAGGCGATTCAATATGATCACGCGCGGCATGTGGCATGTCAGCGTTGAACAATGTATAAATTCTTATATTTGGTCACGTTGTTCGGAAGACTTAAATGCGAGACTCCCCACCTCTTAGATGGCATCTGCTGGTTGGCCTATGTATTTTTGCGGCAATTGCGACGGTCGTTTTGATCCCGCCAGTCAAAGGTGAGACCATAGGGGTCGGTCAAGAGGGTAAGGCTTTTTCTCATGACGCCCTTACAATTAATGTCGGAGATTCTGTTGAGTTTCGTAATGACGATGACACAGCACATAGCGTTCTTTCATTTACGCCGGGTCACGAATTTGAGCTAAAACTTCAGCGCCCTGGTGAATCGCAAGCTATCACCTTTACGAAGCCTGGCCGAATCGAGGTTGAATGCGACATTCACCCGAAGATGTTTCTTGTTATCACGGTAAAATAATATGCCTTCGTACTGTTGTAGGATTACTTGGTCACAATGTCGCGCTGCATCGGCGCCAAAATAGCTAAAAGTTTATTTTGGGCGCGAAACGGAACGCCAGCATTGTCCATGGCAATCTGAAGATCTTCCACAATTGCGTTGAACTGCGCGTTTGTAATTTGATCTTCCGCGTGCGATTCCTTCATCGTTCGGCCTTCATAAACACATGGTCCACCTGTGAGAGCGCAAATTTGTTCTGCCAGTAGGCGTTTAACCCTGCGCGGATTAACGTTTTCATCTTCAAAGGTGTGAGCGATGCGAGGGTCTGCCATAGAAATATCTATCGTCTCATTAGAGAATTGGGTGATTACCTCCATTCCACCTAACTCTTGAAATAATGAGTCATCGGCATGCGCGGTATTAAGTCCGAGCATTGCGATAGCGATCACGATTAGACCGCTCAAATGAATTCTACCCATGTACTTGTCCTTTGTGATTTCTATATCGTGTTTTTTTACAGCTTTTAGAATCCAACTTGTACGGAAAGGTACAGTCCTTGCTGCGTTTTCTGCAGGGCAATGTTACCGAGGTTCGCATATGCCAGAGTGACAGAGGCGTGCTTGTTAAAAAAGTACGCCGCGAAAATGTCGAAAGCGTCGTCCTCCTTCGCGAAGCTTAAATTGTTTGGTTTGGTTCTATAATCAAAGCCCACGGCTAAATTGCGGCTAATGAGGTACGCGGCGGAACCTTCAAACTGCGGCGAGTAAGCATTGCTTGCGTCGCCGCCAAATCCGAGCAGACCAAATTGATTGGCTTTCGTTAACCGAATCGTCCCGTTTACAAGAAGGCTTTGTGCGAGGAAGAGTTTTGACGCAGACACGTAAATATCGACCCCATCATCTGACCTTGCGCCGATCGCACCCAACACAGCTGATTGGTTGTTGTTTTTGTATTGGACACCTACCGAAACCTGTGGCCACCATTTGTCCTGGTCATAGACAGCATCACCAAACACCCTAAATTTCGCGCCAAAGATGTCCTGCCGGAAAGTAAACCCATTCCCAAGTCCAAGTGCGCCTCCCGTTGATCCGGTGTCAAACCATTGCCGAGCGTAGGAAAGTTCAAGGCGGTTAAACAAGCCGACCGCCGCTCCGCCGCTATGGAAGGTAAAACTCGGTAAATTAACGAAGGTGTAGTGTACGTTGGCACCAATCTCGTCCCGGGTGCCGTATCCGGTTATCAAGGCCCAAGGATTGAGACCGCCGCCGCCCGCGCCTTCGACTTGGCTTACGCCTGCAGTCGCGAGTAGCCGGCCACTTTGAAACAAACCGGTTTCTTGCGCCTGGACACTGCCAGTCGCCGCAAATAGTAAGGTCGCGGTTATCAATCCCGCGAGGGCGGCGCGAAAGGTAGCCTTTGAACTCTGGGCCCGATTCGAGGGTCTCAGCATATTAAAATACAATAATTTCAGGAAGTTAAGAATTTAGCGGCTGCGCACTTTAACATTTTACAACTTGCAGTCTACATGGCGTGCCTTGGTAGCGACAATAAATACAACTAATAGATGTTTTTAGGATTGGTCTGAAATAATGAGGGTTCCCGCCTTGGGAATTGCCACCACTTCGATATTGGTGCGCCGTCCGCGGACGCCAACTTCAACTCGTTTGTACCGCTCGACATCGGCTCCAACAATTTCCGCAACATCAGAGGATATACACAGTTCGCAATCAAATTCTTTCGTTAACCCTTCAATGCGGCTGGCTGTGTTGACTGTATCGCCAATAGCGGTCAGCGCACGCGCCGAGCCCCAACCAACCTCGCCGACGATTGCAACGCCAATGTGGATCCCAATTCCAATTTTCAGTGGTTCTTGCAGATCGTGGCGTAGTTCATCGTTCAATTTCTCTAAACGATCGCTCATATCGCGTGCGGCTCTTAAGGCATTCGTCGCTGAACGAACTGGGTCATCGTTTAAACCAAAGAGAGCCATAATTCCGTCACCCATGAATTTATCAATGACCCCGTCGGCGCCATGGATAGCGTGACTCATTTCCTTAAAATATCGATTTAGCAGAAATACTGTGTCGTATGGCAGCTGGTGTTCTGACGACGCTGTAAACCCGCGCAAATCTGTGAATACCACGGCAATTTTCATCTCTTTGCCGTGGGAGTAGGTGCTCTGATGCCGCACCTCATGCATATCCGGGGGGACAGGGAAGAGCGGAGTAACTTCTAAATCTTGGGTTGGCCTGATTTGACAGGCGAGGCGAACGTTTGGCGCGGCCCCAATCCGATTTAGAACCCGCACTTCGTTCATCGCCGGAGGCGCAAGATGCTCACCTCCACTGCCAACTCTTACCCGGCACGTGCTACACCGAGCTCGCCCACCGCAAACACTTGCGTGGGGAACTCCGACGCTTCGACTAATCTCTAGAACCGTTGGTCCTGGTGTGACCGACGCGACTTCGCCGTCGGGGAATGCAACTTGAATAATTCCATGGCGGCGTTCAATCATCCGCCTTAGGACGCGCAGCAGGAATACCGATAGAACCAGAGCTCCAAAAACAAAGTACAAATCGAACTCGAAACGCGCGAGTCTCTCTGCACCTGTGTCTCCGATTGTCGCTTGGTTTGCGTTAAAAGCGCGTTGCCATCGCGGATTTACACTAAGCCTTTCAACTTCGCGCACGGCCTGCAGGTATCCGTTGAGAGCCAATATGGGGAGAACGAGGGCAACAACGAAGAATGGACGAGATACTCGCGGGTACCATTCACGAAATCTCAGCCAGTAATGAATGCCCATGCATCCATGAGTCCAGACGACAACCAACAACAAGGACTGCAGAACATAGGTCCATATGTTGTCGCGCATATACCAGATGACATAAGAATAACCCGACTCCGCACCGTAAAATTCCCGGGCAAATCGCGCGTCAACAACATGCTGGATGAGGAGTGGTGGGATGATGAAGCCCAGCAACAACTGCGTCGCCTCCCACGCAGGCATATTAAATCTACGTTTTATGTAGACAGCCCAGAGTGCGAGCGAGAAATGAGTAAGAGCGGCGCCTCCAAGGATTAGTGTGCCAAAATCTCTTCGAAAGACCTCAACCATCCACGGTTGGGCGGCCTCCATCAAATCTAAGGAAATATTGCCAAGTGCGTGATTCGTTAGATGGACGAAGACATAATAAAAGAGAATCAGACCAGATATTATTCGCGCTGTTCGCACATGCGCGGCCCATAGAATGCCTGACGCAGGGACTTGCTCCATGGTGCGGGAGTTTGGTTCCGCTGGTGCCCTTTGATCGGGGTAATCTATCGAACTGGTGCTTTTTTCGTTGTCGGTCATCAAACTCCTGACGTTTCAGCGCTGCAAAAAAAAAGAGCGCCGTTGCATACGCTTACCGCGGAACCATGATGCCTTGAAGAAAGTTGGCGGGAAAGTGCTGATGACCGATTAGGTCTCTGAGTTGCTATCCACCGCCCTGGAAGCTTTGTACTAGGCTGCCGACCAGCAAATACCATCCGTCGACCAATACAAAGAATATGAGCTTGAAGGGAAGGGAGAGCATCATCGGTGGCAGCATCATCATGCCCATGGACATAAGAACCGAGGCAATCACCATATCGATAATGATAAATGGAACATAAATCAGAAAGCCAATTTCGAATCCTCGCCGTATCTCGGAAATAAGAAACGCCGGGACCAGGGCTTGCAGCGGAGTCTCCTCGGGCGTGGCGATGGGGCCCGAATTTGACATATCCAAAAATAACGCCAGGTCTTTTGGGCGAACATGATTCAGCATGAAGTTGCGAAACGGCGCCGAGGTTCGTTCAAAGGCTTCGCCTTCGTCAATCTGCCCTTCAATAAGAGGGTTGAGACCCGCGTCCCAGGCGGATTCGAAGGTCGGTGCCATTATGAAAATCGTCATAAAGATCGCGAGGGACATCATCACCATATTCGGCGGGCTTGTATTGGTACCAAGGGCCCGGCGAATCAGCGACAACACAATGATAATTCGAGTGAAACACGTCACCATCAATAAAATGGCTGGGGCAACGGTCAGTACTGTCATCAATAACAATAATTGAATGACGCGTCCCGTCGTGGAGTCAGGACCCGTGGCCTCTGTCGGTCCAAAGTCGAGCGAGAAGGTTTGAGCTACGCCCGGCGTTGTGAATAGAACGAAGGTCAGTGCGAGGGTGAGTACACAAAAAGTCCAACGCGCTACGCGCGAACCAGACTCACTGCGAGCATAATATTTCGACCAAACATTCATGTTATTTGCCTCGCGAAAGTAGGTGGCCGAACGATAAAGATGGTGTGGGCTTAGACGCTGGCATATCGCCACTTGCCGCTATGCCGCTTTCGATGACTTGGCTGGTGTTTGGCCCTACAAGCACAAGATGCTCGACATCATCGCGCCGCACCAAAACAACTTTGTGGCGGGCATCAAGAGATGCGGACTCTATGGTTCCCAGTCGGCGGTGCCGCGTTAGGGGGCCGCGCGCTCCATCACCAAACCCGAACCGTCTCAGAAGCCAGCCCAATCCAATAATCAGGCCAACGATCACCATCAGCACAAGAAGGAAGCGTAAGTAATCTAAAACGTCCATATTGGACTCCGAAAATTTCCGTTCGGGTGCGTTTCCAGTACCCAGTTATCTCTATGGAAAGTGTTTAAGCGCTTTTCCGTACATTGATGCCGCCGTGTCCGATCCAACGCGGCTTGAAAGGGCAGGGAGGTCTCCGTAGCGCTTGGTTAAATTTTCGGTCAGCGCATCGAGTTGTTTCAATACCGATTCCATCGCCGGGATTAGCGGACGAGCGTCTTGTACTGGAAGCTGAACAGCCGCGTCGCACACGTGCTTTGTTCGATCTTGCAAGGCGGCCAAATCCACCACACGCCCTTCCTCGACCAGTCGCACAGCGGTTGAGATTAGTGATTCGATCTTCATGAGGTCTGCATTGAGATCGCATGATGGAATTTCGGTCGGTTGAGCTTCGTTCTGCGCACTTTTTTTCATGATGGTATTCCGACGGTTTCTGGGTTTGAACGAGGGGTTTTGGCGTTGGCTTGATAGACGTATGAAAGAATTTCGGCGACTGCTGCGAAAGCTTCGGTTGGAATATCGCTATCGACATCAACAGCTGCGAGAACCTGGACGAGGTCTGCGTCCTCTCTAACCCTCACGTCATTCGCAAATGCCACTTCCAGAATTTGCTCCGCTAAAAACCCCCGCCCTGAGGCGGTAATCTTTGCAGGTGCGTCTTCGTCCTGGCTCTCCAACGCCACCGCAACAGTTTTTGGAACCTTTGAGTCTCGGGTTGAGGCGGGACGCTTATCTGAGCGGTCAGCAATCATTTATTACAACCATTAAGTGTGTTTTTCTATTCGTTGCGAGGCAGCAACAGTACGGCCTAGCAATAGGTAAGAATTGCCGTAAACCGTTTAAGAAAGGCTTAAATGAAACCAGGAAAAACGCGCTCTATCCCGCAGAAAACAGCGGTTTATGCACATTAACCATGATTCACAGAATCTTAAGGTTCCTGGGTCAATTTTGCCTACAAGGCGGGTTGCGAAAAGCAACCTATGGAACGCGGCAAAGGATGCGCCCTATGGACCTCGGAAATCTTAAGCTGTTCAGGATGGCGATGACGCAGATGGATTGGGCTGCGCAGCGTCAGAAGGTTTTGGCGCAGAATGTTTCGAACGCTGATACGCCTGGATATCGACCCAGTGATGTCAAAAAACCGGACTTTAAGAATCTTCTGACAACCAGTGCGACGCCGGTCCAGGTTGCGCGCACGAACTCAAAACACCTTAAAGGAACGATCCCCGAGCAGGAAGCATTCCGCACCGCGGGCGTACGCAAAACGTTTGAGGCCTCCCCAGACGGCAACAAGGTGATCATTGAAGAGCAGATGCAAAAGGTTGGGTCGACGCGAGGAGATTACAACCGGGCGATTTCGTTGATGCAGGCCCACATGCGCATGTTGAAGACAGCCATCGGTAAGGGTGGTGGCTAAGAGTTACAAGAGCTGATCGCGCCACAAAGCGTGGTGCGGAGACGAGAAAGGATTGAGATATGGACGACTTGTCCATTAGTTCCAAAGTTGCAGCCGCTGGAATGAAAGCACAAGCTACGCGCCTTCGGGTCATTGCGGAAAACTTGGCTAACGCGGATTCGACTTCTGAAGTCGCAGGTGGTGATCCTTACCGGCGCAAAGTAGTGACGTTTCGAAATGCGTTGGACCGTGAGCTTGAAGCGGACATGGTAAAGGTCAAACGTATCTATAGCGAACGTGGACCACTGGAGTCGAAATACGATCCGACACATCCGGCCGCGAATGAAGATGGGTATGTGCTTCAGCCTAACGTCAATCCGCTTATCGAAATGATGGATATGCGGGAAGCGCAAAGGTCTTATGAAGCCAATATGAACGTGATTACGACATCGCGCCAAATGATGTCGAAGACATTGGAATTACTGAAATAGAAATACGCAAGTTCTCACGAAACGGGGCTCGTGAGGATGGTATTGAGATAGCAAAGAGTTCAAGGAGAGGATTATGGCCATAGATTTTGGAAGTGCCGTTAACGCTTATCGCGAAGCGGCGGGTACAGCAGCTAGCGCAATGAACACAAATCCGAAGCCAGCACCGGTTTCGGGCGACAACTCTTTTGTGAATATGGTCACAGACTCCCTCCAGGGCGCTGCGGCAGTAGGACGCCAAGCGGAAGAGTTGACCCTAAAGCAAATCGCGGGCGAGGCTGACTTAAAAGACGTTGTAACCGCAGTCGCGAACGCGGAGCATACTCTTGAAACGGTTGTTGCCGTTCGTGACAAAGTTCTGACTGCGTATCAAGAAATATTGAAAATGCCTATCTAACTCATCTCTTATCTGGGATAGGCGAAAAACGGACATCTGCAAATGAATGAAATGGAAGTTCTTGATATCGCTCGAGACGGTATGAAAACTATGTTGCTGGTTGCTGGTCCGATTCTTATCGTCGGGCTAGTAGTTGGATTGAGTATTTCGGTCTTTCAAACTCTGACTTCTATTCAAGAGATGACGCTCACGTTCATCCCCAAAATCGTTGCTGTTTTTGGTTCTATGATTTTCTTTATGCCATTTATGGTGCGCGAACTTACGGAATTTATGCAGCGAGTTATGGATAAAATCGTTGCTCTTGGGTGAGTAGTTATTCGGAAATTGCTTCGGATTGAACAGCTCTAAGGCGAGGCATAAGGACAGGTTGCGATTTCATGCAGCTAGAAGATTACCTCGCGATAAATACATTTCATCTCTTCCTCATCTTCGCCCGGCTATCGGTCGTGTTTTTACTTATGCCCGGCATATCGGCGGCTTATGTTCCCGTGCGCTTGCGGTTAATTGTCGCTCTGATGATTACCGTTTTGGTCCTTCCAATGGTCCAGGACACCTTGCCGCTACAACCAGAATCTTCCGCCGAGCTTGTGAAGCTCATTGTCATAGAAGTCATTATCGGGGGATTTATTGGCGCTCTTATTCAAGTGTTGATGGCCGCTCTGCATGTGGCAGGGCACATGATCAGTATGGGAATCGGATTGATGAACGCCTTTGTCAATGATCCGGTGCAAGAAGAACAATCCGCTGTGCTCATTGGTTTTCTTAATTTAGTTGCTGTCGCATTGATCTTTATCACTGGGCTTCATCACGTCATGATAATGGCGATTGTTGATAGCTATAATTTGTTCCAGGTTGCATCACCCATCTTCTCTGAAGATATGATGTCAATGATAGTTTCGTTGTTTTCCCAAACGTTTTACATGGGTGTGCGCCTTGCGGCCCCGATTGTGATTTTCGAGTTAATTTTTCAAATCTCATCCGGAATCTTGGCGCGTTTGTCTCCTCAGTTGAACGTCATGTTTGTCTTGCTTCCGATGAAAATTATGTTGGGGGTATCGATCCTGATGATCGTCTTGCCCGTAATCATGCTGATTTTTTTGCAGTTTATGGACAATAATTTGCAAACGCTTCTGACGCCGACGAGCTAGCGGTGTAGGACGGGATTGAGATGGCAGAAGATAAAGATTCCAAAACAGAACAACCGACGGCCACGAAACTCAACAAGGCAAAAAAAGAAGGGGACATTCCAAGGTCTCAAGAAGTTAGCAGTGTTGGCATGCTCATCGCGGGGTTGGTTGTTGTCGCGTTGATCGGGCCGTCCTTAGCGTTAGAGCTTCGAGAATATCTAAGTGGATTTCTTGCGAATCCGCATCAAATGGAATTCAGTCCGGAAGCCGTTCGTTCGCTTTTCGCAGGAACAATAGCCGATGTGGCCATGATCCTCGCGTTCCCGCTTAGTATTTTTTTTGCAGCCGCATTAATTACCAACATCGGTCAGGTGGGCTTGAATTTCACGACAAAGCAGTTGCAGCCAAAATTGTCGAAATTGAGCATCATGTCGGGGATTAAGAAGATTTTCTCTTCTCGCTCGCTTTTGGAGGCGGGCAAGGGGGTGGTCAAAATGCTTGTTGTAGGAGCCTTGATTGGCCTTTTTATCATACCCAGTATGAGTCATCCCGACAAAATCGCGGATCAAAGCATCATAGCGACCCTGCTTGAGTTTCACGAAAAAACAGTTCTGATTTTATTTCTCGTTATTTTAATCATGGTAGCAGTCGCCATAATTGATTTCGCCTACCAGAAATGGAGTCACAAAGAAAAATTGAAGATGACCAAGCAAGAAGTGAAGGACGAAAAGAAAAACGCGGAAGGGGATCCCAAGGTTAAGAATCGCATTCGCGGCCTTCGCCTCGAACGTCACCGCCAGCGCATGATCGCGAACGTATCCAAAGCCAGTGTCGTCATTACCAACCCAACCCACTATGCGGTCGCGTTAAAATACGACATTGATTCGATGGCCGCGCCGGTCGTTGTGGCCAAGGGCGTGGACTATCTTGCCAAGCGTATTCGCCAGGTGGCGGAAAATCACGATGTTCCTGTGATGGAAAACCCGCCTCTTGCACGAGCGCTTCACGCCGCAGTGGAGGTTGATCAGGAGATTCCAGAAGAGCACTATAAGGCTGTCGCTGAGGTGATTAGCTACGTGATGCAACTGAAAGACAAGATTGCAAGCTAGAATTGTTCTTTATGTGGTCGGAGTGATTGCAAGCATTTGCTCCGCGCTACTCTTTATTTTATTGCCCGTCTTGGATCCTCTCGAAGGCTCTTTGCGTGTGATCCTAATTGTGGGCGCCTTATTGATGGCCAGCGGCGCAATCGCTTGTTTTTGGTTTGCGAAACGTGCGCTGTCCATTGATGACCCAGTAAACATTCTTGGGCAAATCCTTGAATCAGCGGAGGGTGCCCGCGCCGTTACCGACAGTGACGGTAAGGTCATTTATCTCAACAGCGGCGCAAAAGATTGGTTGGGATCATTGTCGCCGCATGAGTTTTTGGCCGCCAATGTTGCGGTGGATTTAGATAATGATGATGCGGCAACGCGTTTAAGCCAAGCAGCGACGAGCGGTTTAGTGCTTAGCGCCGAGGTGCCGGTCGTTAGCGAGGTCGATGAAACAAGCTGGTTTATGATTTCAGTTCGTCCCATAAACGTCGGGCAGACCGTTGTGTTGTGGGGAGCGGAAGACGTAACTGCGCGGCGGACGATCAACGATATCCTTAGCCAAGAGCGTCAGGATTTAGCCGACTTTCTTCATTTCCTACCCACCGGGTTGTACTCGGTCGATGTCGATGGAGGTTTTCACTTTGCCAATCAGCGATTTTCAGCGTGGCTAGGATATACGCCTGAGGATTTAAGCGCATTGTCGCTTGATGACGTCTTGGTTGGGCCCAACAAGCCGCATCCCGACGGTGAGTGGCAAGGCGAAGTTCAATTTAAGACCCGCGCCGGAGAAATTATTCCCGCGTTAGTACTGCAATCAACTTTTGATGATGCTGGCGCAACACGCACGCGAACCTTGGTTGTTCGAGATGGTGTGCGACGTGAGCCTGGGACTGCACCTGGCCGAATTGCGTACGAAAGGTTCCGGGCCCTGTTTGATGCGGCGCCAATGGCGATCGCGATTGCCGATATGGATGGAGTCATTGTCGATTGCAACAAAGCATTTGAGGCGCTCTCAGATCGCACGCGAGCCGCCCTTATAGGCTCTTATTTAACGGAACGTCTCGTTAGCGATGATCGCCGCGCTTTTGGGGCCGAGCTGGACCGAGTCTTATCTGGAGACTTCGATGGCAGTCACATGGATGTTCGTGTGCAGGGAGCCAATGTATCGCAAACATCGGTGTTCGTCGGTCCGCTATCAGCGGCTGGAGAGGGCGAGGATACCCAGGCACAAAGCCACGCCGAAACAATCGAAGGTGCCGTTGCGCACTTTATAGATGTAACCGAGCAAAAAAATCTCGAAGTGCAGTTCGCACAGGCGCAAAAAATGCAAGCAATGGGTCAGCTCGCGGGGGGCGTGGCGCACGACTTCAATAATCTTTTGACGGCGATGATTGGCTTTTGTGACCTGCTTTTGCAGCGTCATGCCGCCGGGGATCCATCGTTTGCTGATATTATGCAAATTAAGCAAAACTCGAACCGCGCGGCCAATCTCGTGCGCCAGTTATTGGCGTTTTCGCGCAAACAACCGCTACAGCCAAAAGAGTTAAATGTCACAGATGCCTTAACCGAGCTATCGCATCTTTTGACGCGTCTCATCGGCGAGTCTATCGAATTCAAGCTTATCCACGGGCGTGAGTTAGGCGTAGTGCGCGTAGATCCTGGCCAATTTGATCAGATGATCATTAACCTCGCCGTGAATGCTCGGGATGCTATGCCTGGCGGCGGTAGATTGACAATTACGACCGGCGTTGAGGAATTTACACAACCAACACAGGTCGGTGCCGAACAAGCGCCGCCAGGGCGGTATCTCCGTATTGCCGTCTCGGACACGGGAAAAGGAATCGCGCCGGAGAATCTCGGGCGGATCTTTGAACCCTTTTTCTCTACGAAACAGGAGATTCCCGGGGCTGGAACGGGGTTAGGTCTTGCAACGGTATATGGAATCGTCCGGCAAACGGGCGGATTCATCCTCGTAGATTCGGTCGCCGGACAGGGCGCCACATTTAACATTTACCTTCCCCGCATTGGCGCAGATGCGGAAGAGTCAGAGGAGAGTAGGGCCGAGGCTCCGCCAGACAACGACGGTGGTGGCGAACCCATTCAAGATGCTCAGAGAGATGAACAGCTACCAGTGGAAGAAGACTCGACGGCGGCAGATCTCGCGGGCACAGGCACTGTTCTCCTTGTCGAAGATGAAGACGCAGTGCGGGTATTTGCGGCCCGCGCTTTGAAGAACAAAGGATACAAAGTCCTGCAGGCGCGAACTGGCGAGCAGGCACTCGATATTCTACGCGATACCGCGAAAATCGATTTAATGATCACCGACATGATGATGCCTGGAATGGATGGAGGGACCTTGGCTCGTCTTATCCGCGTAGAGCGGCCTGAAATTCGCATTATTGTGATCTCCGGGTATTCGGAAGAGGTCGCACGAGGAGATATTGTCGATACCCGCGGATTTTCATTTTCTCCCTAAACCCTTTTCACTC
>CBDDHW010000025.1:0-18204 GCA_965228575.1 Rhodospirillaceae bacterium
GACAACGCGTAACGTTCCGTTCAGCGTCACATTTATGAGCGAAGACGGGTCCGGGTCCATAACCGCTGAATTTCCCGCAAGCGGCGGAATATATGGGGCATACGCCCGGCCGTCGGCCCGATGGCACGACATACATTTTTGGTAGTACGGCAGCATTCCAGTTTGGCTTAATTGTCCGGCGCGAAGATCCTCCGCTGTGGAAGGGTCATAGGCGTAAGCCTCCTCATCGTCTTCCAAGGGCGACAACGATCGCAAGTAGACCGCCATCGCGTCCAAATCCTCATCGGACAAAAACTGTGTGCTGTTGTTGATCACCTCGGTCATGGTCCCAAAGGCGGACCCGAATTGGTTGTGGCCAACCTTCAAGAATTCAACGATGTCGTCCGGGGACCAACGACCCAAACCGGTATTGACGTCTTGCCGCAAATTTCCGGCGGACCAAAAATCGATCACACCACCGGATAAAAAAGAATCATCTGTTCCATCAAGATTAGCCTCCTGAAAGAACAGCCCGCGCGGTGTATGGCACGCCCCGCAGTGTCCTGCCCCTTGAACGAGATAAGCTCCGCGATTCCACTCTGCGCTTTGCGAGTCATCTGAGACGTATCTTTCCGTCGTGGAAAAAAGATAGTTCCAAATTTTTAGAGGCCAGCGGGCGTTGAATGGCCATGCCACATCGTTCGGCGGCGGTGTGTATGCGACCGGCTGCACACCTTCCATAAAGTACGCGTATAACGCTTCGATGTCTTTTTCACTGAACAGCGCATAGGACGGATACGGCATCGCCGGGTAAAGCAGGTGACCGTCTTTGGCAATTCCCAGCCGAAGAGCCCGGTCGAAATCCTCCAAGGTGTAGCGTCCAATTCCCGTATCAGCGTCGGGCGTAATGTTGGTGGCGTAGATTTCACCAAGTCCAAACGGCAACGCCATGCGCAGTCCGCCCGCGAAAGCTTCTCCTCCGGAAACGGAATGACACGCCACGCAATTCGCCGCCCGCGCAAGATATTCGCCGTCTTGAATGAGATCGTCAGACGTGGCCTGCGTCGCCGGGGCCAGTATTATCGTGCTTAAAAGGAGGACAAACGACGCTGTCCACTTGCATGGTGAACATGCACGCATAGCAATGGTCATTGTTGGTCCCCCAAATGCCCCGTCCGCTCGTCTCAATTTCATCAACCCAGGACCATGAAGTCCAGCAAATTGCAGGCCTTCGCGCTGCGCAAACATTAGAATGCGCCGCGAAATTCAAATGGTTGCCGAGAAGACCCTACGATAAGCCCAAACTTGGAGAAACGGTTCTCGACGCCACAATTTTTTGGTAGGATTTTGGCTGGATGCAATCATGCGCTGATATCGGACCCTTGGCTGGGAGGCACTATGATCAATCTTAAAATTAATGGCGAAGCGGTGGAGGTCGATACCGACCCCTCAACCCCTCTCCTTTGGGTCCTGCGCGACACCCTGGGACTCCTCGGGGCAAAGTTTGGCTGCGGGATTGCACAGTGCGGCGCATGTACCGTTCACGTAAACGGAGATCCGGTTCGCTCTTGCTCATTGCCGATCTCGGCGGCGGCAGACGCGGAGATCACCACTATCGAAGGCCTGGCCGCCGAGGATGGGTCTTTGCACCCCTTGCAAAAAGCTTGGATCGATATCGACGTTCCGCAATGCGGATATTGTCAGGCCGGACAAATTATGAGCGCCGCCGCTCTTCTCGAGAGAAATCCGCAGCCCACCGACACCGATATTGATGTCGCCATGGCTGGAAACTTGTGCCGATGCGGAACTTACATCCGCATTCGCAAGGCCATACATCAGGCCGCCGATGAAATCGCCGATGGAGGTGCAGCATGAACGCTCAAAATCAATCCATCGCGACCATGAAACTTAGCCGCCGCACTGTTCTTAACTTAAGCGCCGGAGCAGCTGGTGGCTTGATGTTAGGCTTTGGCCTTGGCAAAGGGGCCGGTGATGCCCTCGCCGCGCCCGGCGATTTCGAGCCCAACGCCTTCATCAGTATCAAGCCGAGCGGGCGCATTCGGATTATGGCGAAGAATCCCGAAATCGGTCAGGGCGTGAAAACCTCGCTGCCGATGATTGTCGCCGAGGAATTGGATGCGGCCTGGGACGATGTGGATGTCGAACAATCCCCGATCGACCAGGAGACATACGGTGTCCAGTTCGCCGGAGGGTCTCGCTCGACACCGACAAATTGGACACCGTTGCGTCAAGCTGGCGCAACCGCGCGGGCGATGCTGGTTGATGCCGCAGCCCGCCAGTGGGGCGTTGCAGCGAGTGAATGCACAACAGCAGACAGCGCGGTTATTCATGCAAGCAGCGGCCGGCGCCTGACGTATGGTCAACTCGCAAACCGCGCGGGCCGCCTGCCCGTGCCCGACCCGGAAACACTTCAGCTCAAAGACCGCAGTGAGTTTAAGCTGCTCGGCAAGCGCATTACCGGCGTAGACAATGAAAAGCTTGTTACCGGGCAGCCACTTTTTGGCATTGATACGGTGCTGCCGGGTATGCTGCATGCGGCCTACCAGAAGTGCCCGGCGGTTGGTGGACGTGTGGCCAGCGCAAACCTTGAGCAAATCAAAGCTATGCCGGGCGTAAAAGATGCGTTCGTGCTCGAAGGCAATGGAAACGTCTTCCAGCTTATGCCTGGTGTGGCGATTGTCGCTGAGTCGACCTGGGCGGCATTTCGCGCGAAGGAAGCTCTTCAAGTTGAATGGGATGAAAGCGAGGCTTCCAAAGACAGTTGGACGTCGATTTCGGAGCAAGCCCAAGAAATCGCCCGCAGTCCACGTGGTCCCGATGTGGTTCACGCGACCGAGGGGATCGACGACGCACTTGAAGGCGCTGCGAAAAACGTAAAAGCGTTTTACAGTTATCCGTTTGTGGCGCATGCGCCGCTGGAGCCGCAAAACTGCACCGCCTGGCGGCAAGGCGATAAGCTTGAGATCTGGGCGCCAACGCAAATTCCTGGAGATCTGGGTCGTTTTTCCGCTTGGGGATTCCTTCAAAACGATCTCGGCTTCGCCAAAGAGAACATTACGATCAATCAAATGCGGGCGGGCGGTGGATTTGGCCGTCGTCTTGCGAATGACTATTTATGCGAAGCCGCGGCGATTGCGTCGAAGGTTGATGCGCCTGTTAAGTTACTGTGGACCCGCGGCGATGACATGGCCCACGACTTTTATCGGGCGGGCGGCTTTCATGCGCTTGAAGCCGGGTTGGATCGTGACGGCAAACTGACCGCATTCCGCGATCACTTCATTTCCTTCACTGCCGACGGGGAAAGCGGCGTATCTGGCGGCGCAATGCGCGAGACAGAGTTTCCGGCACCCCTCGTCGCAAACGCTGAAATTTCTCAAACCTTGTTGCCCTTGAAGATTCCCTGCGGGCCGTGGCGCGCACCGGGATCGAACGTTTTTGCTTTTGCCATTCAAAGCTTTCTGCACGAGCTTTCGGTGGAAGCTGATCGGGACCATGTCGAGTTTCTGCTCGAAATTCTCGGCGAACCGCGTTGGCTGACCCCCGATGACCCCTCCGCACTAAACACCGGACGGGCGGCCGATGTGATTAAACTTGCGGCCGAGAAAGCCGGATGGGGACGCGAGTTGCCGGAAGGCCGTGGTCTCGGAATTGCTTTTTACTTCAGCCATGCGGGACACATCGCTGAGGTCGCAGAGGTTAGCATGGAATCCGAGAACAGAGTGCGCGTGCATAAAGTGACGGTGGCCGCAGACGTTGGCCCCATTGTCAATCGAAGCGGTGCGGAAAACCAAATTGAAGGCTCGGTCATCGACGGATTGAGTACAATGATGAACCTTCAGTTGAACATCGAAAACGGCCGCATTCAGGAAAGCAACTTCGACCAATACACCCTCTTGAGGATGCCAAACGCGCCTCAGGTCGAAACTCACTTCATTGAATCGGACCACCCGCCCACGGGATTGGGCGAACCTGCGCTGCCCCCACTTGCTCCAGCGGTAGCCAATGCCATTTTTGCGGCATCGGGACGGCGCATTCGATCAATGCCACTCTCGGCACACGGGATAACCACATAAGATAGCCCCTTCATTGCAGTAGTATTACGAGACTTACCCTAAGTGCTAAGGGCGCCATTGTACTTGACTACCCGCACGCCTATTACCCTAAGATAGTGATGCAAGGGGGGTTCTAGGAATGGTTTCCGGGGACGATGATTCTGATTTTGCCGTTAAATCGGTCAAAGAGATACTCGACAGAAGGGTCTTCCCAGCCAATAAAACAATCTTTGCAGAGGGGCAGCAAGGCACCATCGCCTATATATTGTTACGCGGTGACGTAACCATCTACGCTGACCTCGGAACCACAAATCAACGCGAGTTGATGAAGGTTAAACCCGGGCAGATGTTTGGCGAGTTGGCCCTCATGGCGAACATGCAGCGCACAGCGTCGGCTTATACCGCACAAGGCTGCGAGCTTCTTACAGTCAGTCAACAAAAACTACAGGCAAAACTCGCAGAGGCCGATCCGTTTCTAAGGTATTGGATCGAATACCTCTCGCGGCGCGTCATTGATTTATCCACGAAGTAGATCACCGGATTTTTTTCGTGTCCGCTCCCATAGAACGCCGCCGCAGATTCAGTATTTTCGTTACGATTTTTACGTTGTTTTTTGCTGTTGTGGTGATGACTGGAGCAGCGATTACTTTTGGCAATTTCTTACAAACCCAGGATGCGGCGACAGAGGCCGCCGCAACGACCTTTGATTCAACGATTCAACGCATTAGCGCAGAACGTGCAGCGTTTTTTTGCGCCGGTCAATCTGCTTGTAAATCTTTATAGTGCCGACCCAATACTTAGCGGCGAAGCTCGCCAGCCAGAGTCAATTGTAGAGCCCCTTCTTCGTAATCTGATCGAATATCCACATATCTCTAGTGTTTACGTGGGATATGAGAACGGTGATTTCATCCAAATCGTATCGATGAGCGGCCGCGCCGAGGTTGCCACTGCAATCGGCGGCCCCCCTGAAACACGATATGCCGTGCAAACGATTTCCTCCGATGGTCGGCAAACACGTCACCTGACCTGGATATTTTTGAATGACATTCAGGAGGAAGTTGGTCGGCGTACCGAAGTTGATCCGAATTACGATCCGCGCACCCGGCAATGGTATATAGATGCGCAAGCACAGCCGGGTGAGATAATTCGCACCTCGCCCTACGCGTTTGACGGTGGACAACGCGTGGGCCTGACGGTTGCAAAATCCTTGGACGATGAACGCTGGGGCGTTGTCGGCGTTGATATTACCCTCGACCAATTCTCACAATTACTGGAGAGCGAACGACCAAACATCCTTCACAGGATATATGCGTTTAATGAAGGCGGCACTCTGGTCGCTTCTCCAAATCCCGAGCGCATTTTTTCGCGCTCACTTACGGACAGAAACGAAATCCAACTCTCGAGCATCTTTGAGCTCGATGACCCCGTGGTGTCCGGCGCCGCGCAATTGTTCAGCGCACTCGGACCTTACGATTTGGAGATTCTCGATTTGGGTGGGGAGATTTATCTAGCGTCTGTCGTTCAACACACTCAGTCAGACTTTCCCGAACTCTACATTCTTTATGCGGCCCCGAAATCCGATTTTGAGGGAAGCCTCGCTGGACTGGCTACGCGAAGTCTCATTCCAGGATTTCTTGTACTTGTACTTGCGCTTCCAGCCATCATTTACCTCGCACGGATGATCTCGCGCCCCCTGCGACGGCTGTCCGCGGAAACCGACCTCATACGATCTTTTAAACTCAATGATCCGATTACCATGCAGTCTATTGTTCGCGAGATCGATCTATTGATCGGTTCTGTTGCAAGTATGAAATCGACGCTCCGCGAAATTTCAAAATTTGTTCCGCAAGCAATTGTTAAAAATATTTTGGATAACGAAAAACAAGTCGCGGTGGGTGGCGAGAAGCGCCGCCTCAGTCTTTTATTCACAGATGTCGAAAACTTCACGCCAATTTCCGAGAGCATGTCGCCAGAAGACCTCATGGTGCACATGTCGGAATATTTCGAGGATCTGGTATCGCTTATAATTAAGGAAGGCGGAACGGTTGATAAATTCGTGGGCGACGCCATTTTCGCGTATTGGAATGCCCCTATTCCCGTTGAGAACTACGAACGCGCGGCCTGCATGGCTGCGCTCAAGTGCCGGCAAGCATCTGAACAATTGGGCGCGATATGGGAAAAGGACGGGCGCCAACCTTGGGTCACACGGTTCGGCGTTCATGCCGGAGACACAGTTGTCGGCAATGTCGGGGCTTCAGATCGCATAGATTACACCGTAATTGGCGATACGGTGAATATTGCTTCGCGTCTCGAGGGTCTGAACAAGTACTACGGCACCAATATTCTCGTCAGTGATCAAATTGCAGATGTTTGCTCTGACACGTTTTTATTTCGCCACATCGATCATAGTTTGCCGAAAGGCGCTGTCCGGCCACTGCATATATTAGAGCTTCTTGGAATATACGATGGCCCGGAAGAATTCCGAATTCAGCCGGAGCAAGCCAAGCTGGTTGTCGATTGGAATGACGCCTATGAGGTTTATACAAGCCGGGACTGGATTAAGGCGTTAGATGCTTTTGAGCAATTCAAAGCCCAGTACCCCGAGGATCGTGTCGCAACGATCTATTTGGAGCGTATCACAGGATTTTTGGTTGATCCGCCTGAAGATAATTGGGACGGGATCATGCGCTTCGATAAAAAATAAATACCCTTAGTTTGGTTAAGGCTTCACGGCCGGGTCGAACAGGCGCGAATGTTCATCAAGAGCAAACCGGTCCGTCATCCCGGCGATATAGTCAGCGACTTTTCGTGCGGTTTTAGGCGTACCCGGCTCGTCTCCATCAGCGCGCCAATCCTCGGGCAATAAAAAAGGCTCGGCCAACAGAAGGTCAAAAAGATCGCGCACAATTCGCCGCGCTTTACTTGTCATGCGGATGACGCGGGTGTGGCGGTACATGTTTGGGAACAAGAAGTCTTTGACTGCCCGGTCGTGCGCGGCCATTTCGTCGGAGAATGCGACAAGCGCACGGCGTTGCCCCCGGACCTCTGCGGTGGTGCCAGGAGAAAGATCTTTAAATCGCCGGTGTGTTTCACTGATCACATCGTCAACCATGGTTGCAATCAAGGTCCGCAAGGATTCATGGATAAGCCGTTGCCGCTCGAGCCCAGGATGCCGATCTGAAATCGACTTAAAAATTTCGCCAACCAAAGGTAAGTCGAGAACGCTTTCGAGCGGAAATAAGCCGGCCTTCAAACCGTCGTCAAAATCATGGGCATTGTACGCGATATCATCTGAGAGTGCGGCGACTTGCGCTTCCGCCCCAGGCCAAGTTGCGAGTTCCAGATCGTGCGCCGCATTGTATTCGGTGATCGCAAGAGGAACCGGCTTTGAGTCGGCTTGCCCCACAACCGGCCCATTGTGTTTGACAAGACCTTCAAGCGCTTCCCAGGTGAGATTCAAGCCGTCAAATTCCGCATAACGATGTTCCAGCTTGGTCACGATGCGAAGGGATTGTGCGTTGTGGTCAAAGCCATTGTACGGGGCCATGCAGTCTTGAAGAGCGTCTTCGCCCGCATGTCCAAAACAAGTGTGTCCCAGATCATGCGCCAAGGCCAAAGCTTCAGCGAGATCTTCGTTGAGCCCCATAAAGCGGCTGATGGATCGGGCAATCTGCGCGACTTCCAGGCTATGGGTCAGGCGCGTGCGATAATTCTCTCCCTCTCCGTACACAAAGACCTGGGTTTTGTATTTGAGACGCCGAAATGCGCCGCAATGAATAATGCGGTCGCGGTCGCGCTGATACACGGTGCGCGTCGCCGATTCCGCTTCCCGGTGCAAACGCCCACGGCTTTGCGCGGGGTCGCTGGCAACCTGACGCAAAAATCCTTCTAGGTTTTTCATATCGGTCGGCATTTGGGGACACTAGCGGCGAGACGCGAGGCGGGCAATGCACGAATACTTGGCTTTAGGGCTCTTTTTTTCAGCCGCTTCGGTTTTTCCCTCGTTTTTTCTCAAGGGACGTAACCTTTGGTATTTCGGCGACGAACATAAAAACAGAGGAACGGAAATCAGAAACAGACCCCCTCGTTTCGGATAGTTCCTAATGCTCTCAGATACGCCATTCCTCCTTGCCGTCGATGGCGTTTCATCCCCAAAGAGAGCGGCCGGTCACCTTGAAATGCGGGTGACCGGCACTCTTTTTCTTACAGTCAGACGAAAAAAGACGTTTTTAAGAGGATCCCAAAGTGGGACGCGGTGCGACCCACATCAGGGCTTGACGACCAAACATCCCGCCAAGTCCAACCATCACGACCGCCAAGCCCACGTTCCAGATCAACACGAGACCGGCTGCATTATGATCGTGAAAGACAGACAATGCAGCAGCGACAAGGGCGGCAACGGCCAAACTCCCCATAACGACAACGGGCCGAGGCCTATAAAAGGCTGCGTACCGCACCATGAGCAGCATTGTCAGTGATAAGGGAATCGATGTGAGCAGCATCATCGCAAAACATTCCATTTCCGATGCGACGATCCCTTCCGCAGGCATTGGCGCGACCCAATAGGTTAGGCATCCATAGCTGATGGTCGACATCCAAGCCAAAAGAGCTGGCGTTGGGAGAAATGCCCAGAGACGTGATCGGTCCGGCAAACTGACCACAAATGACGCAATCGCCGCTAAAATGCCGGTCAGCGCGGAGGATACCAAGCTAATCAAGAAAATCGGCTCTTGCAGTCTGGCGGCTAAATCAGGCCGAACCCCATGAGCGACCGCAACCAAAGCCAAAACAAAACCCGCAAAAAGCAGCCAGCACACAGCACGTATGCCCGGCGACCGCAGCCTTTTAATCGGGCCCGCATTTCTGGCCAATGAATCTATCAATTCAGGTGTTGTAATCACGCTTGGTCGCTTTCATCACCTATAAATTTCCGCAAGTTCTTCAATGCACGATGCATCGAGACCTTAAGCGATGCAACAGACATACCGCTTGCCGCAGAGGCTTCCTTGAGGCTCATTTCTTTGAGTTTTAGCAAAGTTACGGCCTCTTTTTGCTTGTCAGGAAGGTCCGCGATGGCCTTTGCCAACACGTCCTCATTCGACACGCTTTCCTCTATATTCGCTTCCGATGACGCAAAAGTTTCATGCGAAGCGTCTATTTGCGTTTGCCGCCCTTGGACCCTTGTAATCCGGCGTATGGCATCGATCGCCCGGCGGTTGGCAATGGTCGCGATCCACGGTCCAAACGGGCGATTCGGATCGTAGGTATGGCGGATGGAATGGACCGTTAGCAGCACATCTTGGACAACGTCCTCAACATCTGACGCATTGTAAATACGCCGAGACACCACTGCTCTCACATATGGCGTTATGTCGCTAAGAAGGCGGCGATAAGCATCCTGGTCACCTTCCTGCGCTCGCGCCATGAGAACGGCGCGTTCGACGTCTTTGGCGCGAGGGGTGGATTTGGCCGGCGCCGGTGAGTCTGCCGACACTAACTTTAGATGCGACGCTTCACCATTCTTCGTCATTTGGTCTCGTTTTCATCAACACCTTGAGAAAGAGGCAAAAAATTAAGACTGACCGCCAGCTCCTATCGCGTCTTCACCGTAACATTTGGCATCTGTGCAACGAACATCTCTCTGACAGGCACAAAACTCAACACACAATCAAGTGAGGAGCTTCTGTTACATCGCGAACTGCCAATTTTCTGACGTGAAGAGATTGCAGAGACGCGGGCTGCGAAACTCTTGCACGCAATAATCCGCAGAGCGACCAGACCCCCCTTTGGTCGCAGGTGGCTCGATCCCCACTTCGGTGGGGATCGGGTTGCGATCCATTCACGATGGATTAGATAAGTCACGCCTCCCCTGCCGCAAACGGCCATTTGGTAAATCCTGAGTAGCACCTATGTTGGGTTATAGAGACGATTAACGTTCAACGACGGAGAAACAATATGCCTTCGCAATCGACCCTCCTGCTTCCTACAGAGAAAACCCCCGATCTCACCTTAAAATTGGTAGGCGGCGGAGACTTCGATCTCTCGTCGACGATTCCAGAAACTCTTACAATGTTGGTTTTTTACCGCGGTCTGCATTGCCCAATTTGTAAAGGGTACCTGAACGATTTGGATTCAAAGCTCGAAGAGTTTGAAAGTTTGGGCGTTAAAGCTGTCGCAATCAGCAGTGACCCGCAAGACCGTGCCGAAAAAGCAAAAGCCGATTGGGGTATCAACCAACTGCCAATCGCATACGGGTTCGATCCCGCGGACGGGCGCAAGTGGGGCCTCTACATTTCTGAGTCGATTGCCGAGAAGGAAACGCCTAGCTTTGTTGAACCGGGTGTATTTTTAATTCAGCCGGATCAAAGCCTCTACGCAGCGTCGATTCAAACTATGCCCTTCGCGCGGCCGCACTTTGATGAAATTCTAGGTGCGGTAAAGTTTATCACAAAGAATAACTATCCAGCCCGAGGAGATGCCTGATGCCGCGCGCAATTTGGAATGGCGTCGTCGTCGCCGAAACCGACCAGTTCGAAACAGTTGAGGGAAATATTTATTTTCCCAAGGACTCGCTAAAGGACGAATATTTCAAACCGAGTTCGGAATCGTCATTTTGCCCATGGAAAGGCGTTGCCAGTTACTATGACTTGGTCGTGGACGGAAAAACCAATGCCGCGGCGGCTTGGTACTATGCTGATCCAACAGAAAAAGCGGCAAATATCGCCAACCACGTCGCGTTTTGGCGGGGCGTAGACGTCGAATCCTAGGAATGGTTTCGCGCATGTCTTTTCGAATCAGCCATCGCAAACGCCTAACTCCAGTTGCGGTGGCTGTTTTTGTCGGTGCGGTCTTTTTGTATGGGCTTTCCGCGTTGGCGGACGCCGCTCCGCGGCAGTGGCGGAGCGAATGGCCGAATACCGATTTTTCACAAGCCAATGTCGACTTCAACTCCATCCGCGATGGCGGTCCGCCCAAGGACGGCATTCCGCCAATAGATAGCCCCAAGTTTGAGACGGCCGATGACATCACCAACCTGGAAGACCGGGAGCCGGTGATTGCCGTCGAACAGGGCGGGCAAATAAAAGCTTATCCGCTGCGGGTGTTGATGTGGCATGAAATTGCCAATGACACGATCGGCGCCGAGCCAATCGCTGTGACGTACTGCCCGTTGTGTAATGCAGCGATTGCGTTTTCGCGCCGGCTCGACGGCGAAGTATTGTCTTTCGGCACCACCGGCAAATTACGCAAATCCGATCTGGTTATGTACGACCGCAAAACCGAAAGCTGGTGGCAACAGTATACGGGCGAAGCGATCGTCGGTACGATGACCAGCAAAAAACTGAACGCTATTCCCTCGCGCATTCTCTCCTGGGGAGATTTCAAAGCTGCGTATCCGAACGCACCGGTATTAGTGCCAAACGATCCCCGCGCCCGGTCCTATGGAAGCAACCCCTATGTAGGGTACGAGACAAGCGGTATTCCCTTCCTGTTCGATGGAGACCTGCCCGAGGACATCAAACCCATGGAGCGGGTGGTGGTGGTTGACGATCGCGCATGGTCGTTAGGGTTTCTCCAGGACCAAATAACCGTGCGAGACGATACGCTGGTTATTCAGTGGTCCCCGGGCCAAGCCTCGGCTTTGGATACACGGCGCATAGCGGACGGTAAGGATGTCGGAACCGTCACCGTGCAGCGGCAAGTTGATGGCACCCTTGTTGACGTTCACCACAAAGTCACCTTTGCCTTTGTGTTTCATGCTTTTAACCCTGATGGGCAAATCATCACCAACTGATTGTAACTCAAAGATATTTGGGGCTTTTGTCTCACAGCTTGATAACCCGCCCTCGCGGCATTAGGTTCCACTCATGAATCAGATCACACCAGAGACCGCTCCAAAGTCAAAAAGTGAACCGGCGTCGGTACGTCTTACGGACGCGGCGGCAAAGCGCATTTGCGAATTAGCGAGCGCGGACGGTGAAACCAAGGACGCGAAACTCCGCATTTCTGTCGATGGCGGCGGGTGCTCGGGGTTTTCCTATAAGTTCAGCATGGATCACGAGGTGCAAGACGACGACATCGTTGTCGAGCGCAATGGCGCCACTCTCTTGGTTGATAAAATTTCCTTGGAAATCCTCGGCGGATCGGAAGTTGATTTTGTCGAAGATCTGCAGGCTTCGTCTTTTCGGGTCAACAACCCTAAAGCGATCTCGACCTGCGGCTGCGGAACCTCTTTTTCAATCTAAACTATCTGAATCGTTTCAGATTCTGATCCCAATTGGGGCAAAGGTCGGCAATGGCGCCGTAGTTGCTGCTTGAGTCAATGGCCGCATGTCGGCTGGCCTGGCTTTGCTGAAACCGATCCACGACACCGCGCATACGCCCGTAGAGGTCTTCCACGACCTGGTCTGCCGCCGTGCGTGGATTGCGCGTGAAGACCGGCAGTTGACGGGATAATTCTCGTTCCAATTCCGCACGTACCTGTGGTGCATAAGCGGATAATGCATTCTTAATGATGGAAACGTGCTGGTTCTCGTGATCGAAGACCGCATTGTATTCGCATGTCCCCTTTCGGTACTCGCTAGCAATATGAACTTCCTTGCGCCGCCATCCAAATTCGGCGCCGACAGTTTCCAGATACACGCAATATCCACCGCTGCGCGGGAGGATTGTGGTGTCCCCTTCCAAAAAGAACACAATCTCGGCGTACGTTACGCCCAGTGCCCGCTCATGAGCCCCCGATATGGCTCGGCCGCGCGTTAGAAAAAGGTTTCGGATTCCAGCGACATTGAGCCGATGATTGTATACCGGGTCGGGTGTTAGGGTTTTGAACTGAACCCGAACCGCATGATCGTAGGGAGGACATACGTCCTCCGCGGCCGCCGCAGAGTATTCGACCGCAGGAGCTAGGCTCAAAAAAAAGACTGCGACTAGGGCAGTCAGGGTTGATGGACCGACGTGTTTCACGAAAGGGAGTGTAACACGAATGGCCCGCGGTTCACCTATCTTGCTCTCAGGGCCCCGGAATGCCAGCATAGCGGCTTCTTTCCACTAGAATTTGGCTTTGCGTCGTGTCCTCCTCCATCAAAATTGCAACTTGGAACGTCAATTCGATTAAGGCGCGCCTCCCCCGTGTTCTGGAATGGCTGAAGGACGCCGCGCCTGACGTCGCCCTACTCCAAGAACTCAAGTGCATGGATGAAAAGTTCCCCCGCGAGGAGATCGAAGATGCGGGCTACAACGTCGAAACCCATGGGCAAAAAACCTATAACGGTGTGGCTATTCTCTCTAAATCGCCAATTGAAGATGTCGTACGTGGCTTGCCCGGCGACGATACCGACGAACAGGCCCGCTATATGGAAGGCACGGTCTTCGGCAAGCTGCGAGTTGCTGCACTCTATTTACCCAACGGCAATCCCATCGACACCGAGAAGTTCAAATACAAACTGAGGTGGATGGACCGACTGAAAACGCACATGGAACGCGCAATGGCCGACGATGAGTTGCGGTTATGGGGAGGTGACTACAATGTCATCCCAACCGATAGCGATGTCTACAACCCGGCCGCATTTGCAAACGACGCTCTCACTCAACCGGAAACCCGCGCACGATTTCGCGCCATGTTGTACCTGGGTCTCACTGATGCCTTCCGGTCGTTTAACACCCTGCCCCATCAATACTCCTATTGGGACTACCAAGGCGGCGCATGGTCCAAGGACAATGGCTTGTTGATCGACTTTCTGTTGCTGTCACCGCATACAGCGGACTTGCTGCGAAGCGCCGGAATCGACAAAGGGCCGCGCGGAAAAGAGAAAGCCTCCGATCACACGCCCGTGTGGTGTGAATTGGCTTTAGATTAACAAACGTTCACGTACTGCCTAGCTAGCCACCCTCACGATTTTGTTATCGGCGCTAAGAATGGCGGCGTAGAGCGGCGGATACCGGTAAAGACACCAGGGCCCAGTCCCACCCGCTCCAGGGTGAAACGAGTAGTTTCAGAAAATTTCACAAATCACGAAACCTTTGCGCACCGAGCAGCGAATACCTGTACGAAGCTTTGGCTATGCCGGCCACTGCGTCGCATCACACAAGCTTTGGCTTCTCTTTAAACCTAAGTGGAGAACAAGATGAAATACACGATGACAAAACGAACTGCAGTTGCCGGTTTAGCATTGGCGCTAGGTGCCGCATTAACGATGGCTGCAGCCCCTTCGCAAGCGGCCGATGAAAAGGAAAAGTGCTTCGGTATCGCTCTAAAGGGAAAAAATGACTGCGCAGCGGGCCCCGGAACAACATGCGCCGGAACATCAAAAGTTGATTACCAGGGAAATGCCTGGAACTACGTACCAGCTGGTACATGCACCAAAACAGAGTCACCGACATCCCCTACGGGATTTGGTCAACTCGCAGAATTTAAAGAAAAGAAAACCAGCACCTAAGTTTTGGCTGGACGTACCGGGAGGGGACTCGATGACGGCCCAATCTACGATACTAGACTCCGATCGCGTCTCCTCCCGATTGTCCTCTGATCCTGATCTTCCAACTCGAGGCGGTGTGAGCCTCAAACCCGAGCATTTTCGCACGATCTTGGATACTCGGCCCGACGTTGGGTTCTTTGAAGTCCATGCAGAAAACTACATGGTTCCGGGGGGAGCGTTTCATCACTATCTTGGAAAAATTAGAGAGGATTATCCGCTCTCGCTACACGGAGTGGGTTTATCTATTGGAAGCGACGCTCCCTTAGATACGGCGCATCTCGCAAGATTACGTGCGCTTATTGTTCGCTACGAGCCTGCTGTCTTTTCAGAACATCTTGCATGGTCAACGCACAATTCCTCCTTCCTCAACGATCTATTGCCCCTCCCCTATACACCACAAACGCTTGAACGGGTCTGCGATCACATAGATCAGGTCCAAAATACCTTGAGACGCGAAATGCTCTTGGAGAATCCCTCGACATATCTGGAATTCTCATCGTCTTCGATCCTGGAAACCGAATTCATCCGCGACGTCATCCGCCGCACCGGTTGCAAACTTTTGTTGGACGTCAACAACGTCCACGTCTCGTGTGCTAATCGCGGCGACAATGCGCGCACATACATTCGCGGTTTACCTCTTGACGCAGTCGAGGAAATTCATCTTGCGGGCTATACCGAGGAGGTCGAAGAAAATGGACTGCCACTAATTATCGACAGTCACGACTCACCTGTCTCCAACGACGTGTGGAGCCTCTACGACTATACGATTTCTCTGGTCGGTCCCAAGCCGACGCTCATAGAACGCGATGGCAACCTCCCAGCGTTCGATGTCCTCGCGACTGAAGCCCGGTATGCTGAGGCCTGTATGATAAACCCGGGTACGCAGCACCTGAGAGCCGCGCAATGACGTACCAGCACGACTTTCAGGACGCACTATTAGATCCGAACGGGGATGTTCCCAAAGGCTTAGCCGTTCGGCATGGCGCAAATCTGTCAAATCGGTTCGCTGTGTATCGAAACAATGTGTTCGTCTCCCTCATCGATGCCTTGGCCGAAACTTTTCCGGTCACACAGTCCCTGGTTGGTGAGGAGTTTTTTCGGGCGATGGCGCGTGAATTTGTCCGGCATAACCCACCAGGCTCACCGATCCTCACTTATTACGGTGAAACATTTTCCGACTTCATAGAGAATTTTTCACCAGCCGACAGCGTGCCTTATCTTTCAGATATTGCTCGTCTGGAATATGCCTATGTCGTCTCCTTTCATGCGAGAGATGCGCAGCCCTACCCCAACGATCAGATTTCCAATTTGTTATTTGAACCGGAGTCCATCGCAAAATTGTGCGCAACGCTCCATCCATCCGCTGAATTGGTGTTATCGAAATATGCGATCGCTTCTATTTGGGAAGCCCATCAGCATGAAGACCCCAATCTTAAAGGTATCGCAATTTCTAAACCAGAATCGGCGTTTATTGTCCGCGCCAGTTTTGAGGTGCGTGTGTGCCGCATCGATTCCGCAACAGCACTGTTCATTCAAGGCTTGCGTGACGCAGACACGCTCGGGCTCTCTGCCGAGCAAGCATCCTCAGCGGATAGCACTTTTGACCTAACACATGCGTTGAGTTTGTTGATTCGAACAAACGCATTCATCGACATTTCTAAGTGGCAAGGAACTCCTAAACATGTCTAACTTTTTCAAATCCAAGTATGTCGCGCCAGTAGACAAATTTGTTAGTCAACTCATCAGTCTAATGTCATCCATCCCGTTGAGTTTTACCTCTGCACTCGCGCGGTTTTCGATCGCCGCGGTATTTTGGAAATCAGGTCAAACCAAAGTAGACGGCTTTGCTGTCGATATTGTTGCCGGAGATTTCCAATTCGGTTGGCCTTCCCTTAGCGATACGGCCGTATTCCTTTTTGAGGAAGAGTATAATCTACCGCTTTTAAATCCCGAATTCGCGGCTTACAGCGCCGCCGCAGCCGAGCACATATTTCCCGCGCTTATTTTAATTGGACTCGCGACACGGTTTTCAGCCCTGGCTCTCTTAATCATGACATTGGTCATCCAAGTGTTTGTGTACCCGGGGGCCTACCCGACTCATGGGGTTTGGGCGGCGGTTCTCATCTTCCTCATGGCCTATGGCCCTGGGAAACTCTCGCTGGATGAGTGGATTGAGAAGAGGCTCAAGCAAGGGTACTAAGTTGGAACATACAAATCCGATTATGCGTTTTGTCTTTCCCCAATTTTTGACAAGGGCTTGAGACCAGCTTACCTTCGCACGTTCTCCCTCGAATTAAGTCGTCGGACAAAGGGTGTCACAGGCTGCGCTTCGATGCGCTGTGAGTTGAAGGTAAATAAACAGTGGCGAGCGCTCCAATTCAAAAACAAAAGTACGTATTTGAAGCTCAGGAAGCGGAAATGCTTCGGGTTTTGGACGAGCTTAGTCGCGCCTTAAAAATAAAACCTGCGCCGCAATACACGCGCCCGCCCCCGCGACAGGTTAGCCGCGTTGCCTACTTGCCGGTTGAAGTCTCCAGCCGCGAACTTCTCGGTAAGTCCATAGCTGCAAAAGGACTACTGGAACTTGGGTTTCAGGTAGTTCTTGGCGCCAGATGGCAACTGAACCATAACCAATATGTGGGACTTCCTCGCGGTATCTTTCTCTTCAAGACTCTCAATGCGTTGGATACGTTAAACATGCATTGGGCCCAAGAGAACGGGCATATTGCGGTCGCCTTGGACGAAGAGATGTTTCCGATGCGCCCAAATATTAGCTGGTATCGAGCCTTCACCAATCCCAATGCTGTGGACCTCGTGGATGTCATCTGCGCGCCAGGCCAGAAATCTAATGAAATGTTCAAAAAAATATCGAGCGCCGAGGTTTTAACAACAGGCAGCCCACGGTGCGTCATACCGAAGATCAATGTGGGCGAGGACATTTTGGTATGCACCATGGCGGGGATTGCCAATAGCGCGCGCGCTTTTCACGAGAACATGATTTTGATTTGCCAGATCTTCAACAAACCCTTGGTGGGTGAGTTCCTCGACTACTATCGAGACAAAGTTCGGCAAGAATGCAAAGAATTCGGCTTGCTCCTAGAAGTTATTCAAGAGCTTTCACGTAAATACCCAGACCGACGCATTCGTGTGAGAGTGCATCCCGCCGAAAATGTCAGCGCGTATCAGATCACAGGCAATGTTGTTCTAGATACATCGCCGTCTTTTATTGATGCATTGCACGGCGCTGCCACCCTTGTGTATGTGTCTGGGTGTTCGACGGGGATTGAATCATTTATGGCGAAGGTTCCTGCGGTCCGCCTTGGGGATGACGGTCATGGTCTTTCGTGTGATTTGCATATTGGAGCAAACACCGCCGAGGCCGCTCTGGAGGCGGTTCATCGTCAGCTCACAGATCCACAGATTGTGGGAGACATGTCCGAGCATTTCTCGCCGCTGACCCTCGCACAGGACCTCGCCGCCCTGCAAGAGCGAAATAGTTTGGGGGAAACCGATGGTGCAGATGCATCTCAATTCAATCTTGGAGATCAATTCGCGCCCGACGAGTCCATGCGGTTCAAGTTTCCGGAAACGTCTGAGGAACAAATCAAAGCTCTAACTTCTGCGCGCAGTGTTAAGGCGATTGGGTGGAACACATGGCTCTTAAACTAAATAGCGCC
>CBDDHW010000026.1:0-12622 GCA_965228575.1 Rhodospirillaceae bacterium
ATCGATAGGGTGCGGTCTGGTGGGATGGGCTCATCTAGAGCCCGCGCGGGGCGGTTGCGGGCGTTACAACGATGAGATCCCTTCCCGGATGGCATACTTGGTCAGTTCCGCCACGCTGTGCAGCGACAGTTTCTTCATAATATTGCGGCGGTGCGTCTCGACCGTGCTGGTGGAGATGTGAAGTTGAGAAGCGATTTCGCAGGACGTCATACCCTCGGCGAGCAGTTGAAGCACCTCACGCTCCCTGGCGCCTAGCTCGGCGGCGGGTTTCTCGGTGTCGGGGCTTTCGCCATTTAAAAATGAATCGATCACGGTGCTGGCTATTTGAGGGCTTAGGTACTTGCGCCCCCGCAGCGTGGTACGGATCGCCTGCACGAGCTCGGCGGCGGCGGCGTCTTTTAATACATATGCCACGGCACCGGCCTGGAGCATCGAAACGACGTAACGCTTGTCTGCGTGAGTCGACAACGCGACGACATTGATGTCGGGGTGGTCGCTTGTGACTATACGAGCGGTTTCGATCCCATTGAGCTTTGGCATCCCGATATCCATGACCACGATGTTCGGCGGGTCACGTTGGACCAGGTCCAGCGCCTCACGGCCGTTGGATGCCTCGGCAACAACCTCCAGGTCGCTTTCTTTTTCGAGAAGTGCACGCAACCCCTCGCGCATGATCTGGTGATCGTCAACCAGTAGAATCTTGACTGTCATAGCCCCGGCTCCTTGACGTTTCGCGTGAGAGGAACGGTCATACCTATGGTGGTGCCGGCATTGATAACCGATTCGATGCTCAGTTTACCGCCGATCATCTCGAGCCGCTCGCGGATCCCAAACAGTCCCAGGCCCTTGCCGGAATTGTCCAGTATATCTTTTGACACGGCAAAGCCCACCCCCAGGTCACGGATCTGGATCAGCAGGTCGCCTTTGGATGCCTCAATCAGGACATCGGCACGATTACAATTGGCGTGCTTGGCGGTGTTGATCAGCAGTTCCCTGATCGCGCGGTAGAGCATGCTCAGGACCTGGTCGTCAAGAGAATCGCCCATCTCCCTCTCGGCAGTCACATTGACAGTCAGCCCGTAGTGCTGCTGGGTCTGTTCGGCGAGCCACTGCACCGCGGGCACCAGGCCCAGCTCGTACAGGATCGGCGGGCTGATCTGCTGGGTCAGTGAACGGGCGGCTTGATTCGCATCGGCCAGGGTGGCCTCGATCTCATCAAAAGGCTCGGCGAATGCCGCCAGGCCGGGCTCCTGACGGAGTGTGCCGAACTTGAGCTTGACCACGTTCAGCAGTTGGCCCAGGCCGTCGTGCAGGTCCATCGCGATCTTCTTACGCTCACGGTCCTCGACGACGAGCATTTCATGGGAGAGCCGCTGCAGCTCGCGGGCACGCCGATTGGCTTGGCGTGTCCGTTTGGCGACGCGCTCCTCCAGCTCCTCATTGAGACTCAAGAGCTTGGCTTCCGCCAGTTTTTGCTTGGTCTGGTCGATGGCCATACCGACGACGTATCGCCTGCCATCACGGCGAACGCCCGGCGAAGACGCGCTGAAGTGCCAGTCGGCCGTGCTCCCGTCACGGTGGACCTGCTTAAACTCGATTGTCGCTTGCGAGTCGTTGTCTTCTAGAACATCCTGGATCAGGTTTCGTAGCCTCTTGGCATCGGGTTCGCTTAGCCTGTTCAGCCAGCTCTCGATCGTCGGCATGTCGCTTAGCGTATAGCCCGTGCGGTCGATCCAGGCGTGGTTGAGCTGGAGCACCTCGCCGTCTTGCACGTGCATGATGATCGGGATCGGCGCCCGTTCGATGGCGTGGCGGAACTGCTTTTCACGCTGGCGTACTTCATTTCCAGGGCGATCTCGTCGGTAATATCGCGGGAGATCGACGATACCCCGATCAGCCGACCCGAGCCGTTGTCGTAAGGCGAGATCGTTACCATGACGTGGATTCGGTGCCCGTCTTTGGTGACACGTTGGGTATGAAACGGCTTGACCGTTTCCCCGGCACGGATCCGCACCCACACGCTGTTCCATTCTTCGTGCTTGTCTTTCGGAACAATGAAATTGACGTGCTGACCAACGGCTTCCTCTTGTGTGTAGCCGTAGATCCGCTCCGCGCCGCGGTTCCAGCTCAGGACATTGCCGTCCATGTCTTTGGCGATGATCGCGTTATATGACGATTCGACGATACGCGCCAGCCTCTGAGCCTGCTCGAGGTTGTGATAATGTTCGGTAATGTCGTAGTTGACGCCAATCATCCATCGGTGGTTGTCGGATTCGTTTTTGACGATATGTGCACGCCCGGCCAGCCAGCGTGTCTCGCCGCTTGGCAGGATGACGCGGAATTGATTATCGAACTCTTTTTCACCGCGGACAGCGGCCTTGACTTGCCTGTCCAGGTCATCTCGGTCTTCGGGATGGACGCTCTCCCAGAACCGGTTCAGGCTGTCGCGGGTATCCAACGGGTCAAGCCCGATCAAGCGGCGTTGCTGCGCATCCCACTCGACACGATTGGTCTCTAGATTCCAGGCCCAGGTCCCCATCTTGCCGGCATGCAAAGCCAGGCTGAGCTTCTTTTCCCTGTCACGCAACCGCAGTTGAGCCTGTATCAATTCAGTCATCGGCACGAATGAGATAACCACTCCGTCGACGCAACCGTCTTGCGTGCGGTAAGGCAGGATCCTTCGCAGCAACCATTGGTCATCGTCAATCCGTACTTCCGTCTGGCGCATCACATGGTCGGTGAGAACCTTGCGGGCGTCGGCCACGAGTTCTTTATCCGAAAAGCGCGGCGCTATGTCTTTCAGGTACCGACCAGTATCTTGTAGCGTGACCCGCAAGAGCCTGGTGATGTGCGGCGTGAACCAACGTAACTTCAAATCGCTATCCAGGAAGATCGTTGCCACGTCCGTCGAAGACAGCAGGTTTTCAAAGTCGTTGTTGGCTCGCTCTAATTGCTCAATCCTGGCTTGCAGGCCGTCCTTGTCGGGATTAATGTCTGCAGAGGTATGTTCCACACAATAGTGGTTCTTGGGCAGAGCAGGTTTGTGTCCGGGCTTAACGGTGTAGATGTGATTAGGCAGAAGCGGCTGGCCGTCCTGGTAATTTAATACCGTCATGCCAGACGCGGCCCGGAGCGACTCTGTGAGTTGTTTGCCGTGCTGATCGTTACCGTCTAAGAAAACGAGAAATGACGCGCCGCTGTCACACGGCAACTTTTCCAGAAGTGGCCGGAGTGATTCTATGCCGCGTGTCGTGACGTCGATTGAGACGATCGGGCAGCATCTGTTTGCCTGGACATCATCAGACTGCGGGGGCTGTGGATTGCCCGCTTGCTGCTTCGCATATTCTTGCAAGTTCTTGCGCATATCCGGTCAACGTTCAGATCGTCGTAGAAGGTTTACAACAAGTGAAACCAAACAGAAACGCTTTGATCTTTGTCGCGACTCGGAATTTCGCCAAGTCTAATGCCTGAAAGTATATTATTCATTGACACATTTTTACCCATATTAACACCCCGTGCCGCAGATTAAAAGCATGCCTGTCGTCGTCCGGACTAACGTGTAACGGTGGCGGCAAACCAGGCAAGGGTTGATGGTTGATTCGTTCTACCTTGTTCCGCCGTTAACAATAGAGATATATCATCTAATATTGTGTCGGGATTCCCTATTTCTATGGATAGGGTGTTTAAGCTTTAGACGGTATCGTCACGTTTGAGCAACGCTGCGCTCTTATGTGTAAGTCGAATAATTTACAGGCACCGTGCGGTGAGTAGGTGCCCATAGTTACAGGCAAGGGGAATGAATGTCTGATGGCGGGCTAGAAACATCGAACCGTCCGGGGCTTGGATGAAGCTAATCGCGATTGCAAAAAGAGATTGTTGTCGGAATAAATAGCTATCTCTTTTCTTAAATTCATCAAGGTTCTGTTGAAGATCGCCGAGGCATCATGTCGACGACCCATTACGGGGCGGGAGACCGATATCAGCGGCAGTTATGAAGGATGTTTTTTGTGGGTTGAGGCGGCAATGCGTTTTGCTCTCTTACAACAAGCTGCCGCCAGATGCAGAAGTCTCACGATTGCGGCCTTACTTGTGGCAGGCGTGCCTTAAAAATGAAATCTTGCAGGCTATATCGAGTGTAGAGAATGCTGTTTACTTTGCCGGAATTACCATACGCTTCAGATGCACTAGAGCCCGTGATTGATGCCTACACAGTGGGCCTGCATCATCGCAAACATCATTCGGGCTATGTCAGTAAACTTAATGAGGTCACGCGCGGCCTGGATGTGTCGAGCAATGTCGAGACGTTGATCAGTCAGCTGGGTGAAGTAAGTGAAGACAGACGCGACGCCATACGAAACTATGGTGGGGGACACGCTAATCACAGCCTGTTCTGGGAATGCCTGACACGCCCGGGCACGGGTGGGGAGCCTGAAGACGAACTGGTCTCGGCAATGCAAGACGCTTTCCGAAGCTACTATGACTTCCGCAACATCTTCTCGGCCGTCGCGAATGAATGCTTTGGCTCGGGCTGGGCCTGGCTGTGTGTCGACCATTTCAACAGCAACGGCTTATTTGTGAGTTCCACCGAGAATCAGGACAATCCACTGATGTCTGGCTACGTCAAGCAAACGGGGATCCCCATCCTCTGCCTGGACCTCTGGGAGCACAGCTACTACATCACCTATCGAAACCGAAGAGCTGACTACATCAAAAAATGGTGGAGCCTGGTCGATTGGGGCAAGGTGTCGCACCGATACCGCGCAGCGCTCAATCACCAGACCTCAACACAACTGAGTAATCAGAGCTGATGCACTCGGGGTTGAACTATATTCTGTAGTTAGAAATGTGTTGGTTGCCTGCGTCCTTCCTTGATGCTGGGGACCTGCCGCGCAAAAGCATGTCACCGTGGGTATGAAGAGATTTTAATCTCAGCCCGCAACTCTCCCATATTACTGCCATATCGCTAGTCCATTCATGGGTTCTGGGTATATCCCGGTGCACCCGAACCAGCTAGCATCCTCCTGTTGTGGTCAGCATCGATTCGGATGCCGATCAACCTCGCAATAGTCAGAGAGGGACAAGGATACTGGCTGAATGCGTACGATTCGTTAATTCGTAAAGGAACTTAAATATGAAACTCAAACCACTATTCTCGTGCATCTTGACGACCGTGATCTCGGTTCCCGTCTGTGGCCAGAGCGTACGAAATGACGGGACGATCAATACCTGGGGGCCCCAAGCCGGAGACTGGGAGTTCTCGCTGGGCGGCGGGGGGACTAACGACAAGGAATTCGAGACCGGCGGGTTCAATGTTGATGCCGAACTTGGCCACTACCTCACAGACGACTTTGCCGTCGCGTTACGTCAATCCGGCAACTACAGTGATGTCGGCAGCGATACCGCGTGGTCGGCGACCAGCCGAGTCGCAATCGACTACCACTTCCCCCTGTTCGAAGACCGGTTGCGACCTTTTATCGGCGCCAACCTCGGGTACGTCTACGGTGAAAACGTCGACGACACCTGGGCGGCCGGTCCTGAGGCCGGAGTGAAGTGGTACGTGAAAGACGAAACGTTTATTTACGGGAGAGCCGAGTACCAGTTCCTGTTTGAGGATGGCGACGACGCGGAGGACCGCTTCGACGACGGCATTTGGCTATACACCGTTGGTATCGGGTTTAACTTCTAATCGGATTCTGGGAATAATTTTAAGTTGCCTCGAATCGTTGGCAGCAAAACCGATATACGCGGGCCGGCGTTTGGCAGGTGAATAAACAGCGCCCAAATATAGGCTGAGCTTATTCCGGATCCATGCGCAAACCACAACGCTTCATTCCGGGGGCACGCGGCATATCAGCCTCGTGTGCTATACATAAATGGTTTGCCGTGGCACCTGACTTGCATGGAACCGGCGGGAGATTTGAGAAGCATCGAGCCCGGGTATTAAGTCAATCGTTGCCGTTTCTTCCATTGGTTTCAGCATTTTTGGGCATTAAACGAGTGTTTGGCTGTCGCATAGCAGTACTTTTTATTGACTTTAGACTACTAATCGCCTATTAAAAAAGGAGAGCCCCATGTCGATTGGAAACATCAAAGAAGCGTTAGTTGATTCTATGAAGGACATGCTACACGCCGAAAAGCAACTCGCTCAGAGCCTGCCGGAAATGGCACAGAAAGCCAGCAACACGGATCTTGAAGCGGCGTTTGATACGCACCTGAACGAAACAAAGCAGCATATTACTAGGCTTGAGGATGCTTTCGAGAGTTTAGGGCTTCAAGCCGAGGTAAAAACCTGCCCGGCTATGCAAGGCCTTGTGCAGGAAAGCCAGGAGATCATCAAGGAGGCAGCGGATGATGAAACCCGTGACGCGCTGATGATCGCTGCTGCTCAGAAGATCGAGCATTACGAGATCGCTTCTTACGGCACAATGATTTGCTGGGCCGATGAAATCGGTGAAAACCGGGCCGCTGAACTGTTTAGGAGCACGATCGATGAAGAAAAGAACGCCGATCAGACACTGACCCGGATCGCCGAGAACAAAGTTAATGTAACCGCACAGAGCTAAATTAGTGCCACGGATTATAACCATCAAGCGGGCACCGTTTCCTGGACGAATCAAGCTCCACCGGGAACCTGCCCGCTTTTTATTCCCCATGCCCGCTTTGCGAGATTTGCCATGAAACCCCTGCAAACACCCAGCCCGCCCGTGCCGCCTCGCCCACAGCAGTCCAGGCAAAGCGGCATGCTAAGCAAGCGGGTTTCCGAGCTCTTGGCAACACGCAAACGCACCTGTGCGATAGTCCAGCCTCTGACCTGTGAAGACATGGTTGTCCAGTCGATGGAAGAAGCAAGTCCTATCAAGTGGCACCTGGGGCACACAACGTGGTTCTTCGAACAGTTCGTGTTACTTGACTACTTGCCGGGATACAAACGGTTTGACAAGTCTTTCGATTACTTATTCAACTCATACTACAACACGATCGGCCCGCAGCATTGCCGGCCCAAGCGCGGGCTGCTTTCGCGGCCGACCGTAGACCAGGTCTTTGAGTATCGCAAACACGTTGATTCGGGCTTAAAGGCACTTGCCAGCAGTGACAACACGAACAAAGATCTGCTCCAAGTTTTAACCATCGGTATCAATCACGAGTGGCAGCATCAAGAGTTGATGATCAGCGATGTCAAGCATATGTTCTCCAGCAACCCGCTGCTGCCTGCGGTCTACCCCAACCCAGAGCAAGGCAAGCCCCATCAGGTGATAGCGCCGCTGGGCTGGTGTCGGTTCAAGGGGGGTGTGGCTTCGATCGGCGCAGAAAGCGGGCAGGGGTTTCGGTTTGACAACGAGCAGCCGAAGCACCGCGTCTTTCTAGAGCCCTATGAAATCGCCCACCGCCCGGTGAGCAATGAGCAATACATCGCTTTTATTGAAGACGGCGGTTACGCTCGACACGAGTTGTGGCTCTCGCTGGGTTGGGCGACCGTGAAAGAGTCCGGCTGGCAGCACCCGGTCTACTGGTTCCGCAAGAATAATCGGTGGCATCAATATACGCTGGCGGGCGTGGTCGAGGTACGCCCCGACGAGCCTGTGTGCCACATTTCATACTACGAAGCCGACGCCTATGCCCGGTGGGCAGGCGCCCGGCTGCCGACTGAGCATGAATGGGAGCACAGCGCCGCCGGAGCAGGCGAAACCGGTCTCACAGCCGAGCAAGGGGTATTCCACCCGTCGCCCATGCCCGCAGATAGCGCCGGTCCGGCACGTTTCTATGGCGATGTCTGGGAATGGACCAGCAGCAGTTATGCCCCATATCCGGGTTTCTCACCGCCCCCGGGGGCGCTGGGGGAATACAATGGAAAGTTCATGTGTAATCAATATGTCCTTCGAGGCGGATCTTGCGCCACGCCGCGCGGGCATGTCCGTCGGACCTATCGAAACTTTTTCCCACCCGAATCACGATGGCAGTTTGCCGGGGTCCGCCTGGCGAGATCCGTACCGGGCGATATCAGTTAAGCACCCAGCGAGACACAAGTATGACCACCTTTCACGATCGGGTATCGATCGGCTCCAGTGAAACAGATCGCACGCTGGTCAGCGATGTGATCACGGGGCTCAGCGGCCGGCCCCGATCTTTACCGAGCAAATACCTCTACGATGCCCGGGGCTCAGAACTGTTCGAGCAGATCACCAGAGTACCCGAGTATTACCTGACGCGGACGGAATTGGGGATCTTTAAGCGCCATCTTTCTGAGATGGCCGACGCCATCGGGCCGGACGCCTGGTTGATCGAATTGGGCTCGGGGACGTGCAGGAAGACCCGGCACCTCCTTGATGCGATGGATCGCCCACGCGGCTATATGACGATCGAGATCTGTCCCAACGAGCTAAATAACTCGGTCCGGATGTTATCTGACTTCATGCCCGGCCTGGAGATCCTCCCGGTCTGTCAGGACTTTACGCAGGAAGTGAACCTGCCGGATACCGGCAACTCCAAAAAGGTAGCATTCTTCCCGGGATCAACCCTCGGGAATCTCGACGCGGATGAAGCCCGAAAGTTGCTGCGGCGGATCGCGGGCTGGGTGGGTCCAGGTGGGGGGCTATTGATCGGGGTGGACCTTGTGAAGAGCCCGTCAGTCATCATCCCCGCTTACGACGACAGCGCCGGGGTCACCGCGCAATTCAACCTCAATCTTCTGCGCAGGCTCAACCGTGAAGCCGACGCCGACTTTGATCTCGGCTGCTGGTCGCACCTGCCCCATTGGAACGCGGAACTCAAGCGTATGGAGTCGTACCTTGTCAGCCTGCGTGAACAAACGGTTGACGTCTCGGGGCACGCGTTTGACTTCGACACGGGTGAAGCCCTGTTTACCGAGCGGTCGCATAAGTACACGATCGGTTCGCTTCTTGATCTGGCCGATCGCTTCACGCTGAAACACTATTGGGTAGATGACAACGACTGGTTCGCCGTTGTGTACCTTCAGGCCCAAGCCAAGGAGGGCTAGATGCCTTCAGGAAACGACAAGACACCCCTGCACGCGATTTTCTTGAACTGCACGCTGAAGCCGTCGCCCAAGATGTCGCATACCGATGGCCTGATCTATGCCTCTAAAACAATCATGGAGGCCAACGGGGTCACGACCAGCATCGTCCGCCCGGTTGACCTTGATCTGGCCCCGGGTATCCAGCCGGATATGACCGAGGACGGGTTTGATAAGGATGACTGGCCGGGTCTATACAAGAAGGTGATCGAGGCGGATATCCTCGTGCTGACCACCCCGATCTGGCTCGGTGAGCAGTCCTCTGTCTGTCGGCGCGTCATTGAACGACTGTATTCTAACTCGGCCAAGACCAACGAAGCGGGGCAATACGCCTACTACGGCAAAGTCGGCGGATGCCTGATCACCGGCAACGAAGACGGTGCCAAACACTGTGCGATGAACATCTTGTATTCAATGCAACACCTGGGCTACACGATCCCCCCGCAGGCGGACGCGTATTGGCTGGGCGAGGCCGGCCCAGGCCCGTCATACCTATCCGACGAATCGCCCGGCCCAGACAGCGACTTCGCGAACCGAAACACCACGTTCATGACCTGGAACCTGATGCATCTGGCCCGCATGCTTAAATCAAACAGCGGGATACCCGCTCACGGCAACCAGCCGGGAGAATGGAAAGATGGCAAGCGTTTCGGTCACCCCGGCCCCGAGGCGATCCGAAGCCAGAGCGACGATTCCAACTGACATATCGCTAGTGCAGCCGAACAAATAATAGAATTAGTTGCCTGCACGGCCCTGCCGTCTCACGAATCTACCGGTTAGTATAATCTGAAACACGCTAACTGTAGGGCATTAATCGTTCTTCATCATTACATAATCTGAAACACGCTTATAGCCTGCACGCCTTTTGGGGCATGTATCAGCTCATATAGCAGCTGCATTTCATACAGCTCTGCAAGAATGCTCGTGTAACGCTTCTTCGACACAAGGCTTACGGTGTACATACCGGGTTACATATCAATTGGTGGTAGAAGCATGATTCATAGTTGCACGCTGCAAGCAACACTGCGAGGCGTTTAAACACCCGATTCATGCTGATCTTGCTATCGCGTACCTGATAGCCATACACGTCCATTACCTGATTATTGCTATGCCGAATCACCAATCTTGCTCATTGTTTGCTTGGCACCCGACCTCTATCCTCTTTCATCGCACAAATATGTCGCGATGTGCAACACAAGATCAGGGATTACAAAGATGCGAGAAATCAAGCTGGACAGTATGGACGCTCACGGCGGATCTGGCATTTCACACGAATTGGCCTTAACCATGACATCCATCCTGCCCAAAGGGGACGAATCTCGCGATCCGCAGGTTCGGGTCAAGACACTTATACCCGATGGCACCCAAGCCCCCTTGCAGTTCACAGACATCGTGAACGGCCTGTCCTCGGTCGACCTGCGCCAGAACGAGATTAACCGGTTGTTAGCGAGTCTTAACAGGGCAACCGATGTCTTGCTCGTAGCCGAATCCAAGGGACTAACCAAAGGCGTTCTAGCCATGCGCCATGTGAACAACCTTACCGCGGAAATTAGATCCGATTACCTTTTTGTGGATCTGGAAAACGCTCCGCTGATTTATCTCCTTATCGAGTCAGCCATGAAATACTGTCGAGAGCACGGACTACTTAAGGTCATACTTGGTCCGGAAGTGATCCGAACGCGAGAGGCGCTAGAGAAGTTTGATGGCAAGGGCTGGAGGTATTCCCGGCGTTGGTCGCCAAGGGGCACGGAGTTCTATCTCGATCTTTATTATCGAGACGACGAGCCTTACCACGTGACACCTGAGACCGACGCAACTGATAAGCCCGTGTCGTGACAGACTAATGGCGTCGATAGCGAAGCACAATAAGCGTGTGTGGAAATAATCCATGCATAGATAGGCAGGATTCAATGAACTAACTAATCACGAAACACTGATCACAATAAAACTACACGCGCCCGATGGGCACGCCGTCCCCCCTAACCCTGAAACGGGTATTAACAACCAACTTAATGGAGTATAGATATGATTACGAAACGAACGAAAATGACATTGACTACAATAACAAGCTCTGCGTTGCTGCTTGCCCTGGCACTCCCGGTGAACGCCGAGTATGACAGCGACAAGACGGCTACTAACAAAGACAAGAAAACAACCCAAGCGGAGTCACGTCAGGGCAACTACACGGCGATCAACGCTTCTGACCTGGACTTCTCCCGGGTGGACCGCGCCAGCCAGATCATCGGCAAGAGCGTCGAGAACAACGCCAATGAAGAGCTCGGTTCGATCGACGAGCTGGTGCTTAATAAAGCAGAAAACCGCATCGCATATGCTGTACTGCTGCACGGCGACACCATGGGCGTTGGCGGCAAATGGATCGCCGTCCCGTTCAAAGCCCTGCGTTACGATGCCAGGCAGGACTGCTTCGTGTTGAATACCACGAAGGCCCAACTGGAACGCGCACAGGGTTTTGACGAGGACACCTGGCCTGCTTCTGCCAACAAATCAATCCTGATGTCTAACGACAAGGTGGTTAGGGACGCCAACAACCACGACCAGTCAGATCGAACTAAAACGTATAACGACAGGGCAAGCGAACATGCCAACAACAAGGCCGACAACCGATCCAATGACATGAGCCAGGACGGTAAGGCCCGCACGAACCAGGATCACAAACGGGCGGACCACAACATCCGCGCCGACTGGAGCAACAATGAAGACGAGCAATGGCAGAACCGCGTGAGTGAGATCATCGGCGTGGATGTTGTCAACAAGGCTGGTGAAGAGTTGGGCTCACTACACGACCTGGCGATCAACTCGCACGACGGCCAGGTGGTCTATGGCGTACTCGAGTTCTCCGAGGCCTGGTACGACTACAACGGCAAGCTGTTCCCGATCCCTTGGAGCAAGTTCAGTTACGGGACGAACTCGGCCGAAGCGCAGATCGAGCTTGACGCCAACGCTCAGCAGTTCAGCAACGCCGAAGGGTTTGATTCAAAGAACTGGCCGAACATGGGCGACCGCGCCTGGGGCGAAGAGACCCACAGGCACTACGGGGCCGTGCCGTATTGGACGACCTACGAGTATCCCTACCAGCCGCCTGTTGAACGCCGTGAGATGGACAACCAGAATCAGAACGATCGTTCTGACAACCGGTCCAACAACAGCGAATCTCAGCAGCACAACAACAGTAACCAGCCAAACCGCTGATTCAGTTTGTCCCTACCGCAGCCGTGATGCAGTTTGATAGCTAGGCCTGCGTCACGTCAACCGCCACGCGGGTCCGGTTTGGGTAACTCCCCGGGCCCGCTTTTTACAGATTCGATGAGATAACCATCCGCTCTCACGGAGTTAAGCAGATGCCAGACAAGCGCACGCCACAGATCAAAGACAGCCGCACCTACGACGAGCTGCGTCGCAAGGGGGCCAGCAAGAATAAGGCGGCACGCATCGCCAACGCCGGGGCGCAGGGGTCTCGCAAAGGTGGCCACGCACAGCCGTACGAAGAGTGGACCAAGAAAGAGTTGTATGACAAAGCGAAGGAAATCGATATCGAAGGGCGTTCGGAGATGTCAAAATCCGAGCTGATTT
>CBDDHW010000027.1:0-58096 GCA_965228575.1 Rhodospirillaceae bacterium
GAGAAATCAGTGACCGCAATGACGTCGTGAATAGTCATCTCGAGATCAAATGTCATCCGCAACCCCATGCCATGTACCGGCTCGCCAATTGGGATTGTTCCGCGGTCCTTGTTCGAAAACTCGTAGGTTTTAGTGTCCGTCAGCCAACCATCCACATCCCACAAGCCATCGTCGCGTTCATATCCTTCGCAGGTAATCGTGCGTGTATGTAAAAGTTCGCGATCTGGGTCCGGAGCGGGAAGAGGCATGTTTTACTGAGATATCCGTATTCGTGACGCGAAAGTCTGATGCGCGCAGGTATAAGCGGTGTGCGGGGGGTCCACAAGACGATGAGCGTAGGCGCCGCTTTATGACGTGCCGTTATCCTGTCGCGAAACCGCGGCGGCACGGTTGCAAGCGTAACGCCTAGGTCCTGCCGCCGTAACTTTCGCCATAAATAAAGTCATTGCGGTTCTTCAGGTCTTGTTCAAGTTCGGTGTTGTAAACCGCGTATATGTCGCGAACCGAGACCATGCCAACGACTTTTCCACCATCGACTACGGGAAGATGACGGTAGCCCCGGCTTTTCATCATGACGATAGCGTCGGACGCGGTATCATTTGGCGATAACGTATCGGGCTCGGTGGTCATCACCTCGGAAACCAGTGCCGCGTCCGGATCCACGCCCGCGGCGAGTACCCGCACGGTCATATCGCGCTCTGTAACAATTCCCACGAGTTTATCGTCTTCCATAATCAAGAGGGCAGCGACCTTGTTGTCGCGCATAACCCTGGCGGCCGCGCGAACAGTATCCTTTGGTTCAGCCTTAAGAAGAACTTGATCGTTGATAACGTCAGGTACAATTTTTCGAGTCATAACGCACTCCTTGCTGGAGGGCGTTTTGATGTGCAATCACTCTATCCACTTCGCGAATGTATTAGCGGCTGTGTTGCAATCGTCCGGTAGAAGCCCCCCTCATGAACTTAAGTGTGACCGGCTCTACGATTAGGGTCAAGGTCGCAGCCGACTCCTCGCTTCAAGCGCCGGGCGGCGGCGGCGCAGGTGCGGGCGCCGACGCTTCACTATCGGGGCTAGGCGGTGTGATTCGAATCAACGTGAGCTGGTTACGATTCTTGCGCATGATTTGGAAGCGGAAACCGTGAAACATAAAGTTTTGTCCGAGGTCGGGAATTTTGCGCGCCTCGTACAGCACGAGGCCTGCGACTGTCGAGGCCTTGTCGTCCGGTAGCTGCCAATCCAGCTCGCGATTGAGGTCACGCAACGTGACGCTCCCTTCAACCGTATATGATCCATCCTTTTCCGGACGAACACCGGCAACCGGAATGTCTGTTTCATCGCCGATATCGCCGACGATCTCCTCCAAAATATCTTCCAAGGTTACGACGCCAACCAAGGTGCCGTATTCATCGACAACGAGAGAGAAATGCTCCCGGCGATCGCGGAAGGCATTGAGCTGATCGAGTAAATTTGTTGTTTCGGGAACGAACCAGGGCTGCGCTGCGATAGAAGTGATATCGAGATCGTCAATCTTGCCCTCCGCCGAGTGAATCGCCCGAAGCAGAGCTTTCGCATGGACGACGCCTACAATGTTTTCTGGACGTTCTTTCCACAACGGGATGCGTGTGTAAGGACAGTTCGCCACCTGTTCGATAATTTCCGAAATTGGAAGATCGGCATTGATGGTAATGACCTTGCGGCGATGAACAGCTATTTCCTCTACCGTTACCTCGGCAAGGTCCAGCACGCTACGCAACATGGCGCGCTCGTGTTTAATTTCTTCCTTGATGGTGCCGAGACCCATCTTCAGATCGATCACCCCGCGAAGTTCTGCAAGAACTTGCATCGCAGTTCCGGCGCTTGCGGATTCAATGCGCATCAAAAAAAGAAGGCCGCGAACAAGTTTTTGAATGACAAAAGTAACCGGCGTTAAAATAAGCACGATGACTCTCATAACCGGAGCGACGGCCCGTGCTAACTGTGTCGTGTGGGTTAAAGCGTAGGTTTTCGGTAAAATTTCTGCAAAGAGCAGAACTAGTAGCGTCATGACGCCCGTGGCTATCGCGACGCCAGAGTCGCCAAATAACTCAATCATCACCGCGGTTGCCATCGCCGAGGCGCCGATGTTGACTAAGTTGTTGCCAATCAAAATGGTACCGATCAGTTTCTCCCGGCGTTTGAGGAGTTTGTTCACAATTGCTGCGTGCTTATCCCCGTCTTGTTCAAATTGATGCATAAGCGCGCGGGAGGTCGCGGTGAGCGCCGTCTCCGAACCCGAAAAAAATGCAGATGCAAAAATAAGAAGCAAAATTATAATCAGTGTTAGTTCCATGATCGTCTTTCAATCATTCTGAAAATTGCGTGTTAGCTTGCGATAACAGAGGTTAGAGTTTCCCGGACTTTCTCTACCGGAACATCGGCCGTCAAGAATGCCTGACCGATCCCTCGGACGAGAACGAACGTAATTTTTCCATCTTTTACTTTTTTATCTTGAGACATGTGGTCCAAGAGTGTGTCAGCACTCAAGTTTGCGCTACGGCCAGCTTTTGGTGGCGTGATCGGGAGACCGACGGCGGTTAGGTGATTGCGCGCACGTTCGAGGTCAGGCGCCGCGCACAAATCAAGCCTTACGGAGAGATCAAAGGCCATGACCATACCGATAGCGACGCCTTCGCCGTGCAATAGGCCTCCTTCATATCCAAACTCCGCTTCCAGGGCGTGACCAAAGGTATGGCCAAGGTTCAGCAGCGCACGCGCGCCGCTCTCTTTTTCGTCGGCAGCAACAATTTTGGCTTTCGAGAGACAGCTGGTTGTTATGCAGTGCCGTAGAGCGTCTTCATTGTCAGTGGCCGCGAGTGCCTTTGAACCGTTTTTTTCCAACCAGTTAAAAAACGCTCCATCGCCAAGCAATGCGTACTTTACGACCTCCGCGTATCCTGCAAGCAGTTCGCGGTTTGGCAGGGTCGTTAAGGTATCGGTATCGGCGAGCACCAGGCGGGGTTGGTGAAACGATCCCACTAGGTTCTTTCCCGCGTTCGTATTAATGCCTGTTTTGCCGCCTACCGAACTGTCGACCTGCGCGAGTAAAGTGGTTGGAATTTGAACGAAGTCCACGCCGCGCAGGAGTATAGATGCGGCAAATCCCGCTAGATCCCCGACGACCCCGCCGCCAAGAGCGATAACCGTTGTCGAGCGTTCGCACTTAGCTGCCAGCATCGCGTCAAGAACTAGAGTCAAATGGCCCATATCTTTGCTGGTTTCGCCCGCGGGCACGACGACATGGTTGACCTGAATGTCTGCGCTTTGCAGATTTTCCGTGATGGGATTGAGGTAGAGGAGGGCAACGTTGCTGTCCGTTACGATAAATACGCGCCGTTGTTTTAAGACGGGCGTCAACATGTCAGCGGCGCGCGCAAGCAGGCCCGGCCCCACGTGGATTTCGTAAGAGCGTTCGCCCAAGGCCACCGTTACAGGCGAATTCATGTCGTCCGACCTGAGGTTATGGGTTTTCCCACATAGTCTTCTATTGCCTTCAGTACACGTCGACAGGTGGCGTTTGGACTGTCTTGTCCTGTGTCAACGGTGATATCGGCTTCCGCATAAACCGGGTACCTCTGGTCCATAAGATTTTTTAGTGTTTTTTCCGCGTCGTCGGCGTTCAAAAGCGGGCGATGTGTGCGGCCTTTTGTTCGGGACCTGAGGGTGTCGAAATCGGCCCGCAACCAAATCGACAATGCCTCGCGCCGGATCATATTTCGGGTTTCAGGATCGATGAATGCACCACCTCCGGCGGCCAATATGCCCGGGGCTCCGCGCAAGAGTCGCGCCATGACGCGCCGCTCTCCATTTCGGAAGTAGGATTCCCCGTACTTTTCAAAAATCTCAGAGATCGTGCATCCAGCGGCATCCTCGATTTCGACGTCCGCATCCACAAAGCTCACGCCGAGTTGGCGCGCGAGGCGACGCCCTACACAGCTTTTCCCTGCACCCATTAACCCGACAAGAACAATGGGACGGTCGAGAGGTTCGGACGCGATCGCTTCACCGCCTTTCTTGTTTGCCGTCCCATTCATAACTATTTTGTTCCTCTAAGGGCGACATTGCCCGGAATCCCGCTCGTCAGTAAATATAGTGTTTAGCTCGTCGGTCGAATGGACATTATCACAGGGCTTGCGTACTGTCCTTGGGGCAAACTCTGCGATATTTTCTACTTTATAAAGGTAGCTTAACGGACGTTAAAGCATGGCAAAATTACTTGTTCTTCTGATTGTTGTCGCCGTTGCGGGCGGGGTGGTTTTTTTGGCGACGTCGGACATGCCGCCGCCAACAGCCAAGATGGAGAAAGTAATTCCGAATGACCGGTTTAACTAAGACCAAGGCAATTCTTTCAACGGTACTTGTCGTCGGGATCACCGTGATTTTTTGCGGCGGGGTCGTACGCGCTCAAGACGAACCCCAAGAGGTTCCTCAACCCCCGCCGGTGCAACTCTTGCCTGACCAACTTGCAAATCCGACCGAAACGCCTGCGCCATCGGCTGATATTTCTGTCGGATCATTATCTGCGCCGAGTATTGATCGTATTGGTTTGGTTGATGCGATTAGCGGCGGATTTCCAGATACCCTATGGCGGCAATCAGAATTGGAGACGCTGCGGAAAATTCTTCCTCAGTTGCCAAGTCGGCTTGTTTCTCCCGCTCAGCGGCGCCTTACTAAAAATTTGTTGTTGTCGGCAGGGCCACCGCCCTCATCGCTCGACACTGCAATGAACTCTATCCAGCGACGAGCGGAATCCTCTGCGGTGAGCCCTTCGCAATGGCTGCTTGAGACGCGTGTGGCGAGGCTCGGGATGATGGGGGCTTGGGATGATGCGCTGGCGATGACGGAATTGGTGCCTCCAGGTGATATGACCGAGACCCTGCAACGTTTGCGCGCGGATGCTTATCTTATTTTGGGCAGGACAGGAGAGGCGTGCGGAATAGCGCAGGCGGCCCTGAACCGGGCGACCGATGTTTATTGGCAGAAGGTTCAGGTGTTGTGTCGGCTTACGAGCGGACAGACAAGTGCCGCCGACCTCGGCCTTTCTCTATTGCGCGAGCAGCAGATCGATGATGCCCCTTATTTTTGGGCTGCAGATTATGCGGGCGGTATAGATGTGGCTCCCCCAACATCGTTAGAAACCCCCACACCGTTGATACTGGCAATGTTGCGTGTGGGCCAACTACCCTTGCCCGATGATCTCATTCGCCGTGCCGATGCCACAACCCTCGGGCTCCTCGCACAGCTAGCAACGCCCCAGCGGCAAATGACTGATGCCGATGAAAGTCAAGGAGAAGAGAATGACTTGCACCGTGCGGCGGCAGAGGCGCAAATCCTGCTTGCCGAACACGCGGTGGCTCTTGGGACGATGCGACCCAACGACTTGCGTGTTCTCTATCAAAGATTGGACACGGATCTTTCCGACGATGAATTGGCAAGCGAGGACATGAGCCCCGCTGACGTTCGCGCCCGTGTACGATTGTTTCAGGCGGCACTTGGTGAGACTGACCCGATGGCGCGTGCAGAACTCATTGCACGTGCCTTAGAAATAGCCAGGGTCGATATGGGGGGCACCGGCCCGACCCTTTCAACCTTAAGCCAAGTGTATTTGCCTCTGCTCAGAGAGCTTTCACCGTCGCCAGAAATGGCGTGGTTTTCCGGATCGGCGGTCAGAGGGTTTCTCGCCGCAGGTGAGGTCGAGGCAGCGCGTGAATGGCTCACACTTGCGCGCAGTATGGCGCGCAGTAGCCGGGATGCGGCGCGCATTGCCGACAACCTTTGGCCACTGCAACGTCTTCTAACAGAGGGTGCAAAGGGACGGCTTCCCGCACGTGCGCTCGACCGCTGGGCAGCGACAGTGCCCGAAGTCGCGGCAAGCCAGGGCCGGGAAATTTTACTCAATCTTTTTTCAGCCTTTGGGGATCCTGTCACGATTTCCGACTGGCAACCCGTGCTTGCCGGACTAAGAACCATGGATCGCGGGCCGGCTGTTGCACCACATATCTGGAATGGCCTGACCCTTTCGGCGCGCGATCGGCGTGTCGGCGAGGCCGTTACATTCACGTTGATAGCGTTTGGTGATGAAGGACCGGCGTTTGCGGCACCTCAAACGCTCGCAAAAGTGATCGAAACGCTTATGGCGATTGGGCGTGAGCAAGATGCGCGCGCCCTTGCGATCGAAGCGGCGCTGGCGTTGGGCCTTTGAGGCGGAACGGTTGGCCACAACGCCTCATATCGAAACTTTTTTAGAGATGATGGCCGCAGAACGTGGCGCTTCACCCAGAACCCTCGAAGCCTATAGCCGCGATTTAACCGATGTTGATGCGTTCCTTAAGACACGAAGTCGTGATGCGGGAACGGCAACATCGCAGGACTTGCGGGCGTACCTAGAGGGTTTACAAAAAGCCGCAATGGCACCGCGCACGGCGGCGCGGCGTATCTCGTGTTTGCGGCAGTTCTATAAATTTCTGTATGCCGAGGGGATACGCAAGGATGATCCAACTGCCGGGCTCGACAACCCTCGTCTCGGGCGACCGCTACCAAAATTCTTAACTGAATCTGAAGTGGATCAATTGTTGGCCGCGGCGCGTATGGTCGAGGGTTCAAAGGGCATTCGTTTGGCGGCGATGCTTGAGTTGCTCTATGCCACGGGCTTGCGTGTCTCCGAGTTGGTGTCCTTGCCGCTTGCATCTGTGCGCGACAAATCGACCATGATTGTGCGCGGGAAAGGAAATAAGGAACGTCTCATTCCAGTAGGGCAGGCCGCGCGCGATGCGCTCGCAAAGTATATTAACGTGCGCGATCAGTTTCTCCCGAGGAAAACCAAGTCATCGCCCTGGCTGTTTCCTGCGTCTGCAGACAGTGGCTACGTCACGCGGGCGAGTTTTACAAAAATGTTGAAGGACGTGGCGGTGCGTGCGGGTATTTCGCCCTCGCGCGTCTCACCGCATGTGCTTCGGCATTCGTTTGCAACCCATTTGCTGTCTCATGGTGCAGACTTGCGCAGCTTGCAGCAGATGCTGGGTCATGCGGACATCTCGACGACGCAGATTTACACTCATGTCTTGGATGAGCGGTTAAAATCGCTGGTACAGGACAATCACCCTTTGGCAAAGCTGAAACTTTAGCGCGTTGTTTTATTTTAGGCGGCGGGACATTTCATCGATTACTTGATCTTTGCTCCATCCCGCGTCACGAAGCCCTCGGATGGTGATCGACCGATCGCGTTTTGAAAATTTTTTCCCATCTGGGTTGGTTATCAGTTTGTGGTGCCGATAGGTTGGTGTCGGCAAACCCAGCAGGGCTTGAAGCAGGCGGTGGACGTGGGTGGACGCAAAAAGGTCCATTCCGCGCGTAACCAATGAGACCTCTTGCGCAGCGTCGTCCCAGGTACAAGCTAAGTGATAGCTAATGGGTGTATCTTTGCGGGCGAGAACAACATCGCCAAAAATTTCTGGTGTGGCTTTGACTTCACCCTTGTATTCGTCACTCCACTTTAAGGGGCCTGCAATTTCAATGGCCGTGTCCATATAAAGGCGCAAGGCATGCTCTGCACCGCTCTTAAGTCGCTGCGCGCGTTCGGCGGGCGACATGTTTCTGCAGGTGCCTGGGTAAATCGGCCCGTCAGGTCCAACTGGATGGTCGTGCGGCGCGCTGGCCGCATTCTCTATTTCCCGCCGTATATCCGCGCGTGTGCAAAAGCAGGGATATAAGAGGCCGAGCCGCTCAAGTTTCTCAAGCGCTAGTTTGTACTCCCCAAAATGCTCCGATTGCCGGCGAACCGGTGTTTCCCATGATAACCCGAGCCACGCGAGGTCTTCGAAGATCGCGTCCTCGAATTCAGGTTTGCACCGCCCCTGGTCGATATCTTCGATACGCAGCAAAAACCGTCCGCCTGCACTGGCCGCGTTGGCATCCAGGGCCGAATACGCGCTCCCCAAATGCAGGAGCCCAGTGGGGCTGGGGGCAAAGCGGGTGACTGCCGATGTCATAGAACCGTCTTCTATGTGGTGGGTCGATGGCTGCTAAAACTACCACAGTTTGTATTACGCATAAGTATTGATAGACTGCCCGCCACGAAGCGAAAGGGGTTTGAGAGTCATGTCCGCATCGCTTGAGACTTGTCCGGCGCTGGTATTGAACGCGGATTTCCGCCCGCTGAGTTATTTCCCGCTGTCTTTGTGGCCATGGCAAGACGCCATCAAAGCGGTCTTCCTCGGTCGCGTGCAAGTGGTGCAGGAATACGACCGCGAAGTTCATTCGCCCACATGGGCGATGAAATTACCCAGTGTGATTTCCCTGAAGAAATATGCGCCGATGGAACGCTCGCCCGCATTTACGCGGTTCAATGTTTTTCTGCGCGATCGTTTTAGCTGCCAATATTGCAGCACACCTCATGCAACCAACGATTTGACGTTCGATCACGTGATTCCTCGATCGAAGGGTGGGCGTACCACCTGGCAGAATGTCGTCACCGCGTGCGCGCAGTGCAATCTGATCAAGGGAAACCGACTTCCGGACGAGGCCGGGATGCATCCTTTTCATCACCCGTTCCGTCCAACGTCACGACACCTTCAGGAAGCGGGTCGGAAATTTCCCCCGAATTATCTGCACGAAGATTGGCGGGACTACCTGTACTGGGACACCGAGTTGGACCCCAGATAACCGGCTGGCTATTTCAGTTCACTGGCCGCTGTCAGCACGCCGTCGTCGTCACTGTATATCCAACTCCCTGGGGTGAAGGTCGCGCCCCCGAAGGTTACGGGTACGTCGACCTGTCCTGCGCCATCCTTCTTGCTGCGCCGAGGATTTGATCCGACGGCCTTTATTGCGATGTCGAGTTGCTTTAACGCAAGCGTATCGCGAACGGCGCCCCAAATAATTATACCCGCCCAACCGTTTTTTACGGCCATCTCGCCAATCATATCTCCGAGGAGGGCTGAGCGCAGCGAGCCGCCGCCATCAACCACCAGGATTGCGCCATTGCCGGGCTCGGAAAGGGTTTGCTTAACGAGGGTATTGTCTTCGTAGCATTTGACGGTGCGGACCGGTCCCGCCATCTCGCGCCGTCCCCCGAATTGCTGAAATTGCGTTTCACAGCTCCGCACCTGTCCAGTGTCTTCATGCGCATCAAAAATATCGGCTGTGCGGATTTCGGCCATAACGTCTCCAGTGAGTTTGATTGGGCGGCTATATTCTTTTGGACAGCCATATGGCGAGACGCGTGCCCGCCTTTACGGCGCCGGTCAGAACCTCATAGGCTGGTGTTTGTTCAGCGCCGTGTTCAAGGCTGACGTCGCGGTGGTGAAGTTCATCGTCGCGAAAATTCATGATTGTCTGGCGCAGTTCGCGTTCATCGTCACCAAGCTCTTCGGCCTGCTCGGCGTAATGTTCGCCGATGACATCCTCGACAGCGACAGTGCAAGCCATCGCCGCCTTTGGACCCATAGCCGCGGTTGCCGCGCCGAGCGCGAAGCCAGCGACGTGCCATAAGGGTTCAAGAACCGTAGGGCGCACACCGCGCTCGGCGACAAGTGCGTTGAAGTGATTTAGGTGCTCTTCTTCCTGCGCAAGCATGTCTTCGATCACCGGCGCTGCATCACTGCGGCCGAGAACCGCGAGTTGACCTTGGTAGATGCGCTTTGCCCCATACTCTCCGGCTTGATCAACGCGAATCATGCTTTCGATCAACGCCTCTCTGTCGGGATCGCCGGGCAATCGGCCATCACCAGTTTTCCGCCTTGGTTTCTTTCGCGGTTTTTTTGTAGCGTCCATCAGCCGTGCCACCACTTGCGTTGTTTCATCGCCCAAAAGCCAAATCCAGCGAGAACGATTGATGCAATAAAGTTATACCCTGCCATCGAAATTCCTAGTACCCGAACAGCAGCTTCTTCGCATCCGGGGCTGGCCGATTGTGTGAGCGCCGCTGCCAGACCTTGCATGGAAAGTGCGCGCGTGCCGCTGCATGATGTTGGACCTTCCCACCACAACTCTTCCACACCGACATGATATCCGGCAAAACCTGCACTCAAAACAAACAGAGCTGCGCAATGCGCGACCACAATGCGTTTTTCTCGCGCTGGAACAGCGGGCATGGCGCAGAGCGCGCCGAACACCAGAGTCAGCGCATAAGGTGTGCGCTGCATGTAACACAGCTCGCACGGCAGGAGTCCAAAGACGTATTGAGATATGAGTGCAACGGCTAACGCCCCGCCTGAGGCTAGGGCAATAAGAATGGCGACCCGTTGACCCGGGGTGGTGGTGTTCATGATCATCACTCTATGCCATCCATCTGAGAACAAGAAAGCTGCCAAATAAAATTGCAAAAAATACGATTGTTAGAATACCCAAATATTGCTCGATGAACGAGCGGATCGGTGCACCAAATTTTTTGAGAAGTGCGGCGACGAGAAAAAAACGTGCGGTTCGCGATAGAGCCGACGCGCCGCCGAACATTATCGGGTCCAGGCTCACGGTCCCACTGGCAATGGTTATGACCTTGTAGGGCAGAGGCGTGAATCCCGCCATGGAAACAATCCAAAAGCCCCACTCTGCATAAAGCTGGCGAAATTCCTCGAACGCGGCTTCGTAGCCATAAAACGCGACGATCGACGCGCCGACCGACTCATAAAGAAAGTAGCCAATCCCATAACCGAAATATCCACCGAGCAGGCTACCGATACTGCAGACGAGCGCAATGCGCCACGCATTGGTGGGCGCGGCCAATACCATTGCAATTAGCAATACATCTGGCGGAATGGGAAAAACCGAACTCTCGGCAAAGGCAATAAGGAACAACGCCCACATAGCGTGGGGGTGTGCAGCCAAAGACATGGTCCAGTCGTAGAGGCGGCGCAGCACGCAAAATCACCCGTTCAGATCATGGCGCGTTTTCGTAGCAGGTCCGCCGCCTCGCGGCAAATTCTCAATAGTTGGTCGCGGGCCGATCTACGCTTTCTTACGGCATACCATAATGAAAGTTGAGGCAAGAAAATGACCGCGCCAGTCACGAGCGCGTTCGACCTCATATCCTCGGCTTTCACGCATGAAAATCTCCCGAAGTTTGGGATTCACGTCCTTCAATAAAGGTGGCAAGGCGTGAAACTTATAAAATAGAAGGTCGATTTGATGGAGGTCGAACCGTAGGAGGTCGGGACCGACTTCGAAGGGGTTGTCGCCGCGAACAAAAATGTCGTCCCGCGCGCCTTCCGGGATCGTTCCCGGCTTGTCGGGGTGGGTAATCAGCTTCTCCAACTCTCCAATGATCTCTTTGTTTTCCTCTTCGGATAGCCCAAGAGGCTTAACAAAGTTCTCCGTGTAAAAGCGCATGGTAAAGCGATTGAAGGTGAATAAATCGAGTAGGGAATTCGAATATGCCGACACGTACAGGCCGCCCGGCTTGACCAGAGCAGATAAATGCGTATGCGGTACATCACGCTCGGGAATATAGGGAAGAATACCGTTGGCGACGACCGCATCGTATTCGCCCGCGCCGTAGGTATCGACGATACCCGGGTCGAGCAAATCGCCGACCTCTATTAAGGATTCTGATAAGCCCTTTGCCTTTAGCTTTTCTTTGCCTTGGGCCACCATGCCAGGTGAAAAATCGAACCCGCGAATATCAAACCCGTCCTCGAGAAGACGCATGAGCGGCTCGCCGGTTCCACATCCGACATCGAGGACTTTTCCAGGCTTGTGTTCCGCCAAAAGTTTGCGGACCAACTCAATGCGATACAGATCCCCAGCGTATTGATTGTCAGTCGGAATAAAACTTTCAGTATCGTAGTTCTTACTATGTTCGTCGTACCACTTGATCGTATTTTCGCGGTTGTAGTTGTGAAAAACCATTATCCTCTCCAAGAATTGTCGGCGATGCTAAACAAGGCCTGCGCTGGTTAAAGATGTGTTGGCGACTACTGGAACGCGATGTGTGCGTTCAACGGACTCAAGTTTTGCAAGTCCGCGCTCTTCAAATTGCTGGGCGTAGGCCGCCACAAAATCGAAGGGAGCATCCGACGCATCAGCGATCTCAAGGATTGAAACACCTTCGCGTCCTATCGCATCGAGAAAGAATTCCATAAAATTGCGTCCGTCGATGTCTTCGCCTCCAAGGGTCTTCGGCGTTTTGCTATCGACGCGAAGGTTATTTATGTTTCGGGGCGACAAATAAAGATCGACGTTTGGAGCGCTGAGACACGGATTTCCACTAAAGAGCGGTTTGATCGCACGGTTGCGCTCAAGATACGTGAGCGCCGTATGTAAAACGTCTACATATTCTCCGTGTCTTTTTTGCCAATCGGCTTGCATGAAGTTTTCAACGCTGTCGCCGGACGAATGGTAAAACTTAAACATTTCTCCAATCCGCGAGAGGGTTGTGGACGGAATATCGTATCCCACGGTGTCAAAACTGATTTCGTCGCCGCAATCCGGATATTTATGGAATGAATCCACCACATGCTCGTGCCCAGACTGGCGCAAAGCTATCCGCAGCGCGAGATCAAGTAGGCTGGTTTCGCTTTTGCTTTTGCACATGGCGAGCGGGGCGTCGTGCGCAGACATGTTGGGACACAAGGCGAACTTAATGTGAGGAAGGAGTTCTTCGTTCGCTTTAAGATGAACCGCGCTGCCGATAATTTCGGGAACCAACCAGACACGGTATGTATATTCTGGTTTCGTTTTGCCCAATGCGTCGGCAAGCTGCAACGCGACCAGACATCCCGACAGTGAATCGTTGACCATGCCCGGATGATCAAGGTGTCCGGGGATGACGACCGAGTCCGGACGCCGGCCTTCGACGACGTACTCGAAGATTTGCATAGGCTCATTCGTCAACTCGGTGTCGATTAGGACGTGGTATTCACCCTCGGGAAGAGTATCAATAACCGACTGGGGAAGTGACACATTCCATCCAGGTTCCCAGTGGCGGTACATACGCCCAAAGTAAAATGCGTAGGTCTCTGGCCGGTCCGGGTGAGTGTGGGTCTTTTCGATCAGAGCGGCGCGATCGAGTTTTGTGTCCGCCGAATTGGAATACGGGCACAGAGCTAAAGGGTGGTCGGATTTGGAGACCACGATTTTGCCATCCGGCCCGGTGATACGAAAATCACGCACCTTCCAGCGTTTTGGAACAATCCAATGATTCCATGTGGTGCCCGGATCGTAGGTGTGCACCACAGTGCTTCCGTGGCCCAGAGACTGACAGAACTCTGTCAACGCTTCGACGGCTTGCGCGGTCTCGTCACCGTTGTGAACGCGGTTAAGAGGGCCGATACGGGTGAGAAGGTCGCTATAATTTGAGGGAAGTCCTGACATGCTCGTCTCTACAGTGTGGCGGAAGCCCATACGCTGAATGTGACCGCTGGAGCTCAATTCCCGCCCTATTTAGGAAAACGCGCCCGCGATTTACAGCAGAACCGACACGAAAAGCTGAAAAATCTGACTATCAGGGTGTTTTAAGCCTGGGCGCAGGGGTGTCAAGGGACACAGCGGTGTGCGGGTTAGATGCTTTACACACCTGTCATCCTGTTCTATTTCCCTCGCCCGAGTGATTTATGCGTGCGGGTGTGGCGGAACTGGTAGACGCGCCAGACTCAAAATCTGGTTCCCTCTGGGAGTGGGGGTTCGATTCCCTCCACCCGCACCACCTCTCGATTTCCCAGCACGAATTAGACGGTGTGCACGAACCTTAGATCGGGGGTGTGCTTGAAGACCTATGGTTGAGTCGTGTCTTCGAAAAACCCGTCATCGCGCATATCGTTTAGCGAGTCTTTAAGGGCTGCGACAACGGTTTTCATGACTTCAGGTGTATGTGCGAGCGATAGGGCTCCGCGGTGAGAGGCATGCGCAATGACGCCCCGATCTAGCGTCAGCACGCTAAAGGCTGTGCACGCAGGAAGGGTGCCGGACGCATCTGCGTGGCCGTGCAAAGGGACATGGAACACGATGCGATAAAGAGAGCCGATATTTTTCATCTCCACTGGAAGATTTTCTGACTTCACAAATGTATTGAAGTCGCTGGCGAGGTCTACGCCACGCGCGTTGAGAGCGGGGTAAATACTCGACTGGTTCTGTTTGAGGTGACTCAATGCTGCCAGCCCCGCCGAAACGCTCAGTGGATTTCCCGCAGAAAATTTGCTCAATGAATTTTGAGCTCGCGTATGTCCAGCAGATTTAGGCGACAGGATGTCTGCGCGGCCCGCAACAGCGCCTAGAGGCAGCCCGCCGCCGACAATATTTCCATATGTGACGAGGTCAGGCACTAGGCCGAATGCCTCTTGGATTCCACCAAAGGCTAAACGGAAGCCTGTTGAAGTTTCGTCAAGGATGAGGATGACATTGGCGTCCCGGCATACTTCGGCCACTTGGTGAAGCCATGCGATGTGCGCCGCACCTGCCTCGCGGTCGCGCGCGGGCTCGACGACAAGCGCTGCAAGGTCTTGCTTGCGCCGGTGTATCAAGTCGAAGACCGAAGAATGACCATAAGGAAATGTTACGCGGTTTTGATCGCGCGCTGCCCGTAATCCGTGAGCGTTGGGCGTCCGGGCGGTTAAATTGTCGTTGACCGCAGCCGTATCGTGACTCGCGCCCGTCAAAACGCCAAATAGCGGTTTGCCGGAAAAGAGACGTGCGGCGTGGACCGCTAGATCCAAGGCGTCGGCGTTTGAGTTGCACACTATGACGCGTTCGTTGGCCGGTCCGGCCGCTTGAATGAGTTCCGCGAGCCTTAGGTGTTCGGCGTTCGGCAAGCCAAGTTGCCAGCCGCGAGACGTGCTTTCGGCGACAGCATTTTGAACTGTTGGATGCGCATGACCGAGTATGAGTGCGCCAAACCCCATACATAAATCGATGTACTTATTGTCATCGACATCAACGAGGTGTGCGCCGCGAGACGATTGGGCGTAGAGGCTGACCGACGGTATACCATGAGCGTCGAGTGGCTTTGGGGTGATCAGCGACTGATCGAGGGAAAGGCGCCAGGACAAGCTCGTTCGCGCCAGGATCGATTCTAGCGCGTTTTCTGTTTTGGTACTCAAGAGGTCCCGAACCAATCGCGTCGGCGAGGGTTCCGCCGATGGGGCCATTCACATACTCCATTTTTCCCAACCACCGGCGATTGTTGAATCAATCATCCGCTGTTCGTAGGTCCCTTCGCCGAGCGGTGTGGCTTAGGCAAAGGGGCGTTGGTTTTGTGTTACCGCCAATGCCGGGCTCGCATTCGCAGAATTAAATCTTCGTCGACCCGTTTTGAGTTTGGCGATCAATGACGCTGGGTTGCCAATCTTTCTCCAGCGTCCTGTACGCGCCGAACCAGAAGAAAAGACTCGATGCACCAGTTCTACCGGTGGGCGCCCACCGAAGCGGACGGACGCGATGCAGATGGGCGAACATCCAGCCTTAGGCTTTTGAGATCGCTCAATGCACCCCGACGGTGTCTTTGGGCTTTGCATGACTTTAGCCCGCCTCAGGGGGTCGATACGGCGGTGCGCCCGGCGAGATACCGAAGAGCGACTGCCATGGACACCGCTGTGGGTGTCGTCGGGTGCTGCACAACCTGTTTTTTGGGCTTTTCCAAGCGCTGCGCAGACAGGGGGCGAACGCCGTGAGACGTTTGCTGGGTCTCATCTTCAGCCCGAAGTGCGGATATCGAAAGATTTTGATAGGTCATCGTCCTGCTCCAAGTTTCCATTACGCCTGTGAGGAACTGCCCTTTTCGGGCTTTATGCGGTAAACGGCCTGTTTTGGGCCGTATTTACCGTCTCCTCATCGTTTTTCGCGCGGTTTGCGGTGTTTTCACCTGTCGTTTGCGCGTTTACCGGTTCCCTTCCAGAGGTAAAAATACCCGGAAGGCACTGATATTACTGCAGATTTACTGATTTCTCGGACACACTGCAGCCGTTAGTTGCAGGTCGAATCTGCACTTATTCTATAGGGCGCGGACCTGTCAGTTCTGACAGGTCACCCCGAGTTCGCATTATGGTGATCTGCACCCGAAACCATTTTTTGGGGGCTTTGGATCACATGCTCGCGTCAATCATCGAAATGCCGGCTGAAACGGACGAATCGTCGCGCAAGCTCGACGGGATGTTTCGCTTGCGCCATGAGGTGTTCAAAGAGCGTCTTGCATGGGAGGTCGGATCCCAGGCTGGGCGTGAGCGCGATATGTTCGACGATCTCGATCCCGTTTACATCGTGTGTGAACACGAAGGCGAGGTACTGGGGTCTTGGCGATTACTGCCAACCACCGGCCCGTACATGTTGAAGGATGTCTTCCCTGAGCTATTGCATGGCAAGTCAGCGCCGGAAGCTGAGAACGTTTGGGAAATTAGCCGCTTTGCGGTGTCCAAACGGGTCGTGGGTAATGACTCTCTTGGGACCATTAAGACTGTAACCAATCTGCTTCTTGGACAACTCTTCGATTTTGCTCAACGCCGTGACATTTCCCGGATTGTTGCGGTCGCCGATGTTCGTTTTGAACGCATTCTCAAGCGCGCGGGGCTTCTGACTCAACGCTATGGCCCGCCGCTGCAAATTGGAGTCACAAAGGCGATCTCCGGCTATGCGGATGTATCTGAATTGAACGTGCGACGGATGCAGCTCGGACTGAACGATGGTACCGAAAATAATGTTGCGACCACCGCAAGTTCGATTATCGACACGGAAGTGACTTTGCCGCACCCTGCATTTATTGCGCCTCAAAATCCGGCGCAATCCACATTAGTGGCGGCATAAAGGTCTAGTTTCGCTTGGTTTTACTGCGACACAGCTTAGGCCGTGTAAGGGAGGCCCATTCGCAGAATGTCTAAACAACATAGTCCCGCAGGCCCCAAGGGATATCCGATAATTGGGGTCTTGCCGATGTTGAGGTCCAATGCACTTGAGTTCCTTGAGGAAGCTGCGGCGGAATACGGCGATTTTTTTCCATTGAGAGTGTTTATGAGTAATTCTTACGTTCTAAATCACCCAGCTCATATTGAGCACGTCCTACAAACTAACCATCGGAATTACAGAAAAAGTCCGATGTTGGACAAGCTCAAACCAATTTTGGGCGAAGGCCTATTTCTCAGCGAGGGTGAGCTGTGGACGCAACAGCGCAAACTGATTGCGCCGTCATTTTTCCGTCAACGTGTTGAGGCGATGAGTGGGGTCATGACAGACGTCATGACCGAACATGTTGCGAAATGGGATGCGCGTTCGCAAACCGGAGAAGAGTTTAGCTTCAGCGAGGATATGTCGTACCTTGCGCTTGAAGTCGCGCTGCGAACGATGTTTGGAAACGGACTGACCGAAAGTGAGGGTGAGGCCTTTTCACAGGCGCTCCTTGTTGGCAACGAAGTCAGTGCCGAGCGTGTTTGGAATCTCACGCGGATTACCGAGATTCTTCCGACCGCAAAAAACCGAGCATATGATCGTGCGGTTCACACGCTAGACTCCGTCGTTTGGAGAGTTATCCGCGAGCGCCGTGCTGCTGAGGATAAGGGGGATGACCTCTTGGGAATTCTCATTGACGCACGGGACGCCGAGACCAATGAGGCGATGAACGACCAACAGCTACGTGATGAGGTGCTCTCGCTCCTCTTGTCCGGCCACGAAACGACAGCAGTGATGTTATCGTGGGCCTTCCATTTTCTTGGTCAACACCCTGCTTGTCTCGAGAAGCTGCGCGATGAGGCAGATATGGTTCTTGCGGGTCTTGACCCGACGCCCGAGGCCTTAAAGAAAATGGATTACACGAAGCGGGTCATCCAGGAAGTTGCACGCCTGCGTCCCTCGATTTGGTGGTTCGCACGGGTTGCAGTTGAGGACGACGAAATTTGCGGTCAGGAGATCAAAGCCGGAACCACAGTTTTGATCTCACAGTATCTTATTCACCATCACCCGAGTATTTGGGACGATCCTAAAGTCTTTAACCCCGATCGCTTCTTACCGGAGAATGTCGCGCGGCGGCCGAAGTTTGCGTATTTGCCCTTCGGCGCGGGACCGCGCGTGTGCCTGGGATCGGGATTTGCAACCATGGAAATGCAAATGGCACTGGCGATGTTGCTGCGCAAGTTTGACGTCACGATTACCTCTGAGGAGAACCCGGAGCTGGCACCTATGATCACGCTACGGCCGAAAAACGAAATCACCGGCAGCGTTCGACCGAGACTCAGGCACTAAGGAGATGTGGAGGGTGTCTTGTTAGGTGTGGATAAACCCAAAGCTCATTGCTTTGGCGGCCGCGTGGGTCTTGTTGTGAACTCCAAGCTTGCCCATAAGGTTTTGTAAATGGAAATTCACGGTGCGTTCTGAAATTTTTAAGATCGCTCCGATTTCCCAAGCTGTTTTACCGATCGCCGTCCATTGCAGGATTTCGACCTCGCGATCGGTCAGGGGAATTGGTTTCGGAATGGCCTCTTGATTGGCAAGTTTCTTTTGGACCGCGTCGTGAAAGTACAGCGACATCAAGTGAAGGTCATACTGATTGGTGTCCACCGCCGAGAGAAACTCTTTGTCCGTAAGATCGGAATACAGGCTCATAACGCCGAGTTCACCACCCGGCCCATGGATCGGGACAGTTAGGCCGCGGCGAATGCCAAAATCCAAAGCATCGGCCAATACCGAATTTGCGCGTTTGGATTTCGCCTGACGTTTGAGTTCCTCTGTCCACTTTAAGGGAAGGCGGCTCGTGAGGCATTGTTTGATAATGGGATCGTCGTCTTGAAAGTTTTCTTCCAAGTAGTGATCGGTCCAAGCCGTCGGTACGTTCGTCAAAAAGATTGTGTCGTCTACAGAGGGTGCGCGCCGGGGCTCGGTACCGCCATCACCCTTGATTCCTAAATAGCAAAAGAGATTGAAGCCAAAGTTGCCGAAGGTTCGGTCAAGCTTCTCCTTAAAATCTTCTTTGCTATTTAGGACATCCAGATTGGAAAGGATGTCCGGTATATCAGTGCGCATATGTCCTCTCGCACGCTATCCGGTAAGCGTCGTCTGATTTAATTTGGTATCCCCAACAAATACAGGCCTATTTCCGGCAGTTTGTTTTGCCTCTGAACTACACGGACCATACGAGACCCGCCAGCGGGAATCAACGCTTGTTGGAGTGGCTCATCGCTCGTAAAGGTTGCATAAACCGCAAAGGTTTGATATTCCTACCATTTATCAACCATTGGTTGAAAAAATATGGGTGATTTTAGAGTGTTCATAACCTAGGGTGCTGCACGACATCGGCCTGATCACAGACCGATATTCAAATTGATCTTGATCGTAGCCAACTGAACGGTAGGCGCGTGGGAGGAAACTTGGTCCGTGAATACACTAGGGCAAGCCATAATACCAAAATCGCGAGTGCGAACCGCCCCCCGAGTCCGTCGGTTTATGGGTAGATTTTGTTTGCTCTCGGTCGTTGCGGGCGCCGGCCTCATTTATTCTGGAGGTGACGTCGCTGCCAAAGACCTGCGACTAAGTGGGAACATCGAAGAGATTGTTGTTACCGCCCGAAAACGCGAAGAGGCTCTAAGCGTCGTGCCGCAGGCAATTTCCGTTCTCAGCGCTGAAGATCTTCAGCGCTTTGGCGTGAAAACAAGCCCTGAACTCGCCCAGCAAACTCCGAACTTGATGTGGCATTCGGCACTTGGGTTTGCGTCACCGAACATATTTTTGCGCGGAATCGGAAATACAACCTTCAACGCCAACCAAGCTAACCCCGTCGGAATTTATGTCGACGGCGCCTATCAGGGATCGAATATCACTTATGGGTTCGGCTTGTTTGATTTAGAGCGCGTGGAAATTCTTAAAGGGCCGCAAGGTACGTTGTTTGGGCGCAACACGACAGCCGGTGTCATCAATTTTGTTTCACGCAAGCCCGATCCTCGTGATGGGTTTAACGGGGTAGCAACGGCAAGTTATGGCCGCTTCGACGAAGTGAATATCGAAGCCGCAGCAGGGTTTGCAATCAATGATAAAGCGGCTGTCCGGCTTTCGGCGTTGGTCCTTAATCGCGATGGTTATGTGAAAAACAGCAACGCGACCAACGGTTTCAGTAATCAGGGAGATGTCGATATTTGGTCAGCGCGGGCGCAGGGCCGTTTTATCGATGCATCGGGTTTGGACATCCTGCTGAATATTCACGGCGGGCAGAACCAGAGCGATGTCATTCCAGGCAAACAATTAGGGGTGATTTGTCCGCCGGGCGTGGAAGTGCCGCAAATCGGCGTGTGCTCAGACTTTTCAGGATTTACCGATTCGACAGACCTTCGCGAGAGTTTTACGAATATCCAATCGATCGATCAGGTCGACACATGGGGCGCGAGCCTAACCGCAAGCTGGCCTCTCAACGGCTTTACGATTATCTCCCAAACCGCCTATGAGGCGAACGACCGCCGGTTTGTAAATGACTCGGACGCGGGCCCGTTTTCCGCTGTAAAAACCAACGTTGTCTCAGACTTTTACCAATTTAGTCAGGAAATCCGCGCGGAATCGACGACAGACGGGCGGCTGTCCTGGCTCGCCGGCGGAAATTTTTACACAGATGAGTTGGATGCCTTTCAAAACTTTGCCCTCAACGCATTCGGCCCGGGCGGGCTGTCCGGCTTTTTCCCCGTTGAGGAAGGTATGGCGTCAGTTCTCAAACAGGAAACCGAGAGCTTTGCGCTGTTCGGCGAGGCGAATTACGAGATCGTCTCTGGGTTGACGTTTACCGCTGGTGTGCGTTGGACACGGGACAAACGCACAGCGCAAACCCAAGCTTATATTTTCGATGCGACCGGCCTCGACACGCAGTTCATCACGCGACCGACGTCCGACGCCAGATTGCTTGTACCAACAATTCCTGATGTGACTGTCTCGCGGGCATGGTCGAAGTGGAGTGGCCGCGGGGTCTTGTCCTATCAAGTTACAGACAACTGGCTTGTCTTCGGAGGTATTTCGAGAGGTTTTAAAGGTGGCGACTTTAATGGTGGCGCTTTGTTCGATCCCGTGGAGGCTAATCTCGTAAACCCAGAGTTTGTGACGAGCTATGAGATCGGCGCGCGCGGCCAGACTCGCGATCAGCGGATCAGCCTCGACGTATCCGCGTTCTATTACGACTTTACGGACCAACAAGTTGCCATTTTGGTGCCCGGATCCAATGCAACGCTTCAAAGTCTATCGAATGCGGCGAAAACGCGCGTGTTGGGTTTTGAAGCTGAAGCACGAGTCTTCCCAATAGAAAACCTAAGTTTTGAGCTGAAAGCTGGTGTGCTTGATGCTGAATTTAAGAGATTTCAGTTAGACGCCAGTGATCCTTCGACCAATTTCGCTGGAAATCGCACGGCTTCGGCTCCCAAGTTCAGTTTTGTTGGGGCAGGACGTTACCAGGTTCCCCTTCAAATCGGTCGCGTCGGGGTGGAGGCGGATGCTTCATACACCAGTAGTCACTTTTTTACCGCGGACAATAACCCGGCTTTGCGTGAGGATGGATACTGGCTGTTCAACGGAAGTCTTTACTTCGAAGACAGGCAAGAGAGGTACAAAGTTGCTCTTTGGATGAAGAATATTGCGGGGGAGGAGTACTTTGTATCCGGACTTAGTAATGCCGGCCTTGGATTCTTGGAATTATTCCCAGGAATGCCGCGGACGTTTGGTCTATCAGTCACCGGAAAGTTTTAAATCACCGGCGTAACGGCCCCGGCGTTTGGAGCATCTTGCCAGGCGAGATCGTGCAATCGGCAGGCATCGCACTGCCCGCAAACTTTTGGCTCGCCATCGGAGAGATCGGGGGCGTAACAACTCCATGTGTCTCCGCGTTTCAGTCCGAGTTCACCTGCCAGCGCTGCGATCTGCGGCTTGGTCAGGGTCACGAGCGGCGCAACGATCTGCGGCGGGTTGGGAACCGCCTCCGCCCACATGCCCCGAAACGCTTCGAGGAAGGACTCGCGGCAGTCCGGGTATCCCGAGTAATCCAAGGCGTTAACCCCCAGCCAAACCTCGCTCGCCCCGGCACCCGCCGCCTCCGCGCACGCGAGCGCCAAAAAAACTGCATTGCGCCCGGGCACAAACGTCGGTGCGATGTCGGCTTTCATGTCTTCAAAGGTGCGATTTTTGGGGATTTCGATGTCGGGTGCGCACCAATTGACGTCGATCACCCGGCGTTCGATTTCAAGACGTCGGCATTGTTCGGCCGCAAAAGAGAGTTCCACATCGTGACGTTGGCCGTAGGCGATGCCAAGACTTTGCGGGTCACGTCCATTTTTTTTCGCGAGGAGGAGGCAAACGGTGGAATCAAGTCCGCCGGAATGCAGAACGATGGCGCGTGTTTTTTGACTGGGCACGTTCAGCCTGCACGATAAGTGCACGACTCACCCAAGGACGGGCGCCGGACGGTGACCGTTGTGAGTTGAGGAAATTCAGCGCCCACCTGTTGGGCAATCCACCGTGCCAAATTTTCGAGCGACGGCGTTCCAAGGTCTGGAATATCATTCAATAAATGGTGATCGAGCTTTTCACGCACGGCCCCTAAGGTGCGCCCCAGGTCTTCAAAGTCCACGACACAGCCGGTTTCGGAATTGGGCTCGCCGCACAGCGCGACTTCGACCCGGAAGGAATGGCCATGCACGCGCGTGTTTTCGTGCCCGGCTGGCTTGTGGCTGAAGGTGTGCGCGGCCTCGAACCCAAATTCTTTTACAATTTCAAATCGTCCGGTCATGGTGGCGTTAGGGTATCCCGATAATTTTATGAGTCTGTAGCGATAGTTTCCACTTTGGATGACTTAGACAATACGCAACAGTTTTTTCGCTATTTTCAATTCTCCGCGGCCCATCCATAGGTTGGAGGAACCAATGTTTAAATGAAAGGCCCTCGTATTGAGACGGATCGTTACCGTCCTGGGGATAGACAAGTTTTAGTTCGTCTCCTTCGGTAACAATCAGCTCTCCGTTGGCTTTTGGACTAACGCAGATCCAGTCCAGGTTTTCTGGGGGCGTAATTGTTCCGTTGGTCTCAACCGCGATTTCAAAGCCCCTTTCGTGTAACGCCTTTATGAGCTCTTCGTCCAATTGGAGTAGGGGCTCGCCGCCGGTGCAGACAACAAATTTTCCGGAATCTGCGGTCTCCGGCCACGTCCGGTCGATCTTGGCGGCAAGATCGACGGCAGTCGAAAATCGCCCGCCGTTCGGTCCATCAGTTCCGACAAAGTCGGTATCGCAAAATTGGCACACGGCTTGTCCCCGATCTTTTTCCAGTCCGCTCCATAAGTTGCATCCAGCAAAGCGGCAAAAGACCGCCGGGCGCCCCGTGTTCGCGCCTTCGCCTTGGAGGGTGTAGAATATCTCTTTTACCGAGTAAGCCATGATTTCGGCGTTCACATACGCCTTTGATGGCTAAGAATCCAGGGGGTCGTCCACCGCCCCTTAAATATCCGGAGCGCTCATGAAAGTTGCGATCGTTACCGCCGCGCTGTTTTTGTTGAGCTACATCGCCGTCAATCGTGGTTTGGGAGACAATCCCGCTGAAATTATCGTCCCGATGATTGTTGTATTGGGATTTGTAGGTGGCGTTCGGTGGGTGCGTCGGCGCGGTCGGCAGAAAGTGTCTCAGTCACGTGATGCCATACCCAAAGTCGATCTGGATGTGATTGGAGACCGCAATGCGCAACAACCATCGAAGACCCCGCCCGTGAGTCGGAATAGGGCGAAGAAGTTATTTTAGTCGGTGTCATAATTAATTAATTCCGCTCTGGAGAAGGTTCGTTTACGAACAAGTAACAATCTGTGGTATGATATGGACCAAACCGCAGAACTGGATTGATGCCATGAACACAGGCGAACACATTGTTTCTTCGTTCGACAATGATTTGGCCGAACTGGAACGGGGCCTTTTAGAAATGGGCGGCCTTGCAGAAGCCCAGCTTCAGGAAGCGATTGCGGCTCTGATGAAGCGTGACACAGACTCTGCGCAGACAATTATCGAAAAAGATGTGGAGATCGATGAGTGCGAACGCAAGATCGAGAGCGGTGCGCTGTCCATAATTGCACGCCGGCAGCCTATGGCGAACGATCTGCGATACGTTTTTGGCAATGTGAAGATTGCCGGCAGTCTTGAACGTATTGGTGACTACGCAAAAAATATCGCCAAACGTACAATCATCATGTCCAAACACTCGTCTGTGGCTGTTCCAACCGATATCGGTACCTTGGGCTCGCTTGCTCAACGCACTGTTAATGAGGTCATGGACTCTTTCGCGACCCGCGATGCTCACAAAGCGGAAATGGTTTGGCAGCACGATCACGAACTCGACGATCTGGTCGCGCGCGTGATGCGTTCGGTTATTTCTCGCATGTCGCAGGATATGAGTGGTGAGAAAGGGACGGATATAGCCGAGGTGGAAAGCGCAACGCACTTTCTGTTCATTACAAAAAATCTAGAGCGGGTCGGCGATCACGCAACCAATATTGCGGAGGTCATTCAGTTTCAACTCTCTGGAAGTTGGAAAACATCACAGCGGCCCAAGGGCGGGGAAGCGCTCCCGACTGCGGCAAACGGTTAGGCTGGGTCCTTCGCAAGCATTGCTTCAAAGTGCTCGGCCTCAAGGGGTTTTGAATAGTAGTACCCTTGGATCACATCGCAGCCGTTGTCTTTTAAAAATTCAACGTGCTCGAGAATTTCGGCGCCCTCGGCGACAACTTCCAAATTTAACCCGCGTGACAACCCAATGATGGCACGCGCAATTTCCTTGGTGTTCTGATTTTCTTGAACGTCGTGCACAAACGCTCTGTCTATTTTCAAAGTGGTGATCGGAAAGCGCGAGAGATAACTCAAGCTTGAATACCCGGTACCGAAATCATCGATCGACAGTCCGCACCCGAGGTCACGCACTGCCTGCATACGCGCAATGGCGGCATCGACATCGCTCATGACCATGCTTTCGGTAATCTCCAGTTCAAGCCACTTGGGATCTAGATTGAAATCACTTAGGGCCCGGCGTACGTGGTCCAGCAGATCTTTGGCCCGGAACTGATGGGCTGAAACATTTACGGACATGCGAATAGGGTGATAGCCGACATCCTGCCAGACTCTCGTTTGCCGGGCAGCTTCGCGCAAAGCCCAAGTGCCGATATCTAAGATCAAACCGGTTTCTTCGGCAATGGGTATAAATTCACCAGGTCCAACAAGGCCATGTTCTGGATCGCGCCCAACGGATCAGGGCTTCGGCACCTTTAACCCGGTTGTTATTGACGTCCATTTTGGGTTGATAAAAAAGAACGAACTCTTCATTGCTCAGGGCCAACCGCATGCGTTTTTCGAGTGCCAGCCTATTCTTGGCCTTGGTGTTCATTTCACTTGCGAAAAACCGGTACCCGCCGCCGCCATCCGTTTTGGCGTATTGCATGGCGCTGAGGCCATCTTTCAGGAGCCCGTCGAAGGTTTGGCTGTCCGTGGGATAGGATACTGATCCCGATAGAAAACGTAACAACGATTTCCTCGCCCTCAAGGTGAAAGGGTTGTCTCACGGATTTCAGAACTTTTTCGGCAACAATGACGCTGTCATCGATAGCGCTGATCGGCGTCATCACCGCAAATTTATCGCCATCGAGCCGCGCCGCCGTATCGCTAGAACGGATAACTTCCGACAGTCGCTCTGCAACCTCTTTTAAGAGTTGATCACCGGCCGAATACCCTAGCGCGTCATTGATCACTGTGAACCGGTCCAAACCCATCACTAACAGCGCGATCGATTTATCAGAGCGCTTGGCCGTTAAGATATTTTGGGCAACACGATCTTCGAGCAGGCTGCGATCAGGAAGTCCCGTTAGCGGATCGTGTCCAACGCGCCGACCGTCGCTTTCACCCTTGTCTTTGTTTTGGATGGAGTTTGAGAGGACAACAGCAAGATATTGGCTGGGTGTGCCATTCCTATTCTCAATGAACCGCATGTCGAGCGCATGGGTTTGTGCATGGCCATCTGCGTGTTTCGAGCGAATGGTTTGAAATTTCTTCGGTCCAGGTTGAGCCGACCACATTTGGTCGCAAATCTCAGCTTCGTTCACGTCGCGGAAAAGTACGCGGGCGTCTTGACCGACGAGCGCGTCGGTTGAATGGCCCGTGAGTGATTCAAAGGCTGGGTTGATTTGTACGATCCGTCCGTCGCGGTCGGTGACCATCACCGCGTCGGTAGTGGCATCGAGTACGGCCGCAAACAAGGTTTCTGTTGCCGTCACGCGCACGTGCTCCCGTCAATGGGGCGTCACGACTAAGTCTTTGTAACTGGCCCCTTTTTTTGCAAGTTTAGCCTAGGGTTTGGGGGGTGTGAAGGGTACGGGGAAGTGGCTCAAACTCAAGGATCAGCGAGATTATCCACCATTTGGGAAAGCAGGCGAAACACTTCATCTTGCTCGCTCGCGGATAGCCCTGACAGGGCCTGGTTTGAGACATTTCGCACAGCGCCCATGATTTTACTCTGGGCGTCTTTTGCTTTCGACGTGAGAAAGACGAGTGTCCGGCGTTTATCTCCGGTGTCCGCTTTACGTTTTATGAGGCCGTCTCTTTCCATGCGCGCGAGAGTGTTCGCCATGGTCGGTTGTTCGACGTTGATACGCCGGCACAATTCCGCTTGTGTCAGACCATCTTGCTCAAAAAGCATAACGAGCGGGGCAAATTGACCTGGCGCGACGCCAAATTCTTTGAGCCCGCTCTGTAGGTGCCGGTCGTACAGCCGGCCCAGTAAGCCAACTTGATAACCGAGAGAGTCGTTGCGGCGAATAGCCATAATTCAAATTTTGCCGTTCCAGGAGTGCAAATTCTAGTCTTTTGAATAACCCTTCGAACGCATACACCGTTCAAACTCTTTATTGTAGCTCGTCGTTGTTTGTGATCGTTCGTGGAGCTCCATAGGAGACTCCCCCCGCTCGAGGCTACCAGCCGAATAGGGTGCATGAGCCCCATATTCAGTGCGCGGAACACCCGCGCGCACGAGAACCAACTCTTGAGCTTGCTGCGCACATATTCGCTGATCGGTCGCTGCCTCAGCACCGGTCTTATGTGCGTGATGCCAGGTGGTTCCGCAGGCCGTGAGCCCCAAGAGAATTGCCGGCAATACGTGCATTACGGGAAGGATCGTCCGAGGGTGGTTCACGGTCCTCTTGACCCGTTTGCGGAACCTGATTCTTTCTGCATCCTTAAATCCTTATTTCCCGCCCGGATCTTAGTTCTCGTCCGTGCGGTGTTGTTAGAAAGATGATTGCATGACCCACCTCTCTCAATCCAGCATTCAAACCCTCGCAATCTATGAAGAATTGACTCTGGGCCAGACCGCAAGCTTTGCAAAGACGATAACAGAAGCAGATATCGTAAAATTTTCAGAGCTATCGGGTGATACAAACCCGATGCATTTAGATGAATCCTACGCCTCAAAAACCAATGTTTGGTTCGCGTATCGCCCATGGATTGTTGTCGGCGAGCCTGTTGTCTGCGGTTCTGGGAACCAAATTGCCCGGCTCAGGAGCTGTTTATATTTCTCAAACCTTTAAGTTTAAAGCGCCGGTTCGGATTAACGATGAGGTGGTTGCGCGGGTTGAGGTTATTGCGCTCAATCCGGAGAAAAAAATTGTGACCCTAAAAACTCAATGTCTCGTAGGTGATACGGTTGTCATTGATGGGGAAGCCGCCCTGCTCGTACCATCGCGTGAATAAATTGCGCTGAGGCGGCAGACCTGATCGATGGTTAGATGATGCAAATTATTCGATCATGGAATGATGTTCCTCCGTCTCTCAAAGGAGGCGTCGTCGCCCTGGGAAACTTCGATGGGTTGCATCGAGGGCATCAAGCAGTTTTAAAAGCCGCGCTTAATCTCGCGGACACTGCAGGCGTTCCCTCGGCGGTCATGACGTTCGAGCCTCACCCCCGCGCATTTTTTAATCCTAATCAGGATGCGTTTCGGCTTTGCCCTTTTCGTATGAAGGCGCGGCTTATCGCGGCGTTGGGTGTCGAGTTCCTTTATGTACAGGGCTTTGACAAAAAATTCTCCGAGCGCTCGGCGGAAAATTTTGTTGAAGAGATTTTGGTGAACGGGCTCGGTCTTTCACACATCGTCGTTGGTTACGATTACGTATTTGGACATCGGCGTGGTGGGAATGTTGGCGTTCTGAAGGACATGGCCAAGCGGTTTGGCTTCGGCGTTACAGCGGTTGAGCAGAAAACGTTGGATGACGGCGTTCGGTTCTCCTCAACCAACATACGGAATCTTCTCAAGGACGGGCGATGCTCTGAAGCCGCGCAATTGTTGGGGCGTTACTGGGAGATTGAGGGGCGCGTTCAACGCGGCGACCAGAGGGGGCGCCTCCTTGGCTTTCCAACAGCGAATCTGCCTTACAAGAATTACCTTCATCCAAAAAAAGGTGTGTATGCGGTTCGCGCCGGCATTGATCAAGGTGCGAAGACGATATGGTTCGATGGTGTCGCAAATTTTGGAAACCGTCCCACGTTCGATAAAACCGATACCCTTTTGGAAGTACACCTCCTGGACCGGACTCTGGATTTGTACGGCAAGCATTTGCGCGTCGCGCTGATTGATCACATCCGGCCAGAGCAAAAATTTGATGGCCTTGATGCTCTCAAAAAGCAGATCGCGAAGGATTCAGACGCTGCGCGGCATTTGCTCGCCGAACGGTCCTTTTCTGAGGGTCCGACGCCATTTGTCCGGTTGCTGTCAAAACCCTGAGATGTCGCCCGTAAGCGGTGCAATACGCGCCTTTTGAGCCATTTCACCGGCGTTTCTCTTGAACGCGCAACAGGTCCCTGTTAAGACCGCCCGCATGAACGCACCGGTTTCCGCAGAGCGCATAGGCGCGCGAATTAGCCACCCCATTCCCTAAAAGGAATGGGGATCGCTGCTATCCGCTTTACCGCCACAGCATTGGGACTCTGCAACCATGGCCAACACGGCTGACTCGAAATCACCTGACTATCGCTCGACAGTATTTTTACCGTCCACAGACTTCTCTATGAAGGCTGGCCTGCCCAAACTCGAGCCCAAGCTGCTCGAGCGTTGGGCGGAGATGGATTTGTACAATCGTCTGCGCGAAGTCGCAAAGGGACGCGAGAAATTCATCCTGCATGATGGTCCGCCGTATGCGAACGGTCATTTGCACATCGGGCATGCGCTCAACAAAGTTCTGAAAGATGTCATTGTCCGCGCAAAGCAAATGACCGGATACGACTCCAACTACGTTCCAGGTTGGGATTGTCACGGGCTTCCCATCGAATGGAAAATCGAAGAGAAGTATCGAGCGAAGGGCAAAAACAAAGATGATGTACCTATCATCGAATTTCGCCGCGAGTGCCGCGAGTTCGCGGCCAAGTGGATCGATGTCCAAAAAGGTGAATTTAAACGCCTTGGCGTCATCGGCGATTGGGAGAAGCCCTACATCACGATGAACTTCGACGCCGAAGCGACGATTTGTGCGCGAGCTTGGCAAATTCATTCTCAACGGCAGTCTTTACCGCGGCGCTAAGCCGGTGCTGTGGTCTGTGGTAGAAAAAACCCGCATTGGCGGATGCAGAGGTCGAGTACGACGACCATACCTCTACGACTGTGTGGGTGCGTTTTCCGGTGTTGCAGTCGAACGTCAACGAGGTGCGCGATAGCGCTGTTGTAATTTGGACAACAACCCCGTGGACGCTTCCCGGTAACCGCGCGATCGCGTTTGGCGCAGACATGGATTACGTCGTTGTTCAGGTCACCGGCGTTGGTGAGAATAGTCTAGCAACTGTCGGAGAGCGCTTTGTTGTCGCCGCTGATCTTTTGGACTCTGTGGTTAAGGATGCGGTCGTAACCGATTACGGAAACCGTTGCGCGTGTGAAGGGTGCAGAATTAGCCGGAACCGTCTGCCGGCATCCCTTTCGTGGACAGGGGTATGAGTTCGACGTTCCGCTCTATCCTGGCGACTTCGTAACAACCGAGCAGGGCACCGGGTTTGTCCACGTTGCGCCGGGGCACGGTGAGGATGATTTTTATCTTGGCCGGACCCATAAAATCACCATCCCGGAAACCGTCGATGACGGCGGAAAGTACTACGACCATGTACCATTGTTCGCGGGTAAACATGTGTTCAAAGTTGGACGTGGATGTTGTCTCGGCCCTGAAAGACGCAGGCGCTCTGCTATGTACGGGCAAGCTTGTTCATAGTTATCCCCACTCGTGGCGCTCAAAGGCGCCGCTGATTTATAGAACAACGCCGCAATGGTTTATCTCCATGGAGACCAACGACCTTCGCACGAAGGCGTTGGACGCGGTCGACGCGACCCAATGGGTGCCCGAGCAGGGGGCGCAACCGTATGCGTGCGATGATCGAAACTCGGCCCGATTGGTGTATATCGCGGCAACGTCATTGGGGCGTGCCATTGTCGATTTTTGTCAATAAAGCAACGGGTGAGATTTTGCGGGATCAAGCAGTGATTGATCGGATTGCCGATGCCGTTGAGCAAGAAGGCGGTGACGCCTGGCTGACCTCACCGCCCGAGCGTTTCCTCGGTAACACCTATAATGCAGATGAATGGACCCAGGTAACGGGACATTGTCGAAGTGTGGTTCGATTCCGGGCTCTACTCATGTGTTTACCCTTGAAGCGCGCGATGATCTTAAATGGCCAGCGGATTTGTATTTGGAGGGGTCCGATCAGCACCGAGGTTGGTTCCACACGTCATTGTTGGAATCGTGTGGAACGCGTGGTCGCGCGCCCTTTGACGCGGTTTTGACCCATGGATTTGTCCTTGATGAAAAAGGACGAAAAATGTCCAAGTCTTTGGGCAACGTTACCGCGCCCCAGGACGTTAACAATCAACTCGGTGCCGATATCTTGCGTTTGTGGGTGGTTGCGTCCGACTACACGAGAGATCTATCGGTTGGTCCTAACATATTAAAGCAGATGAGTGATTTGTACCGGCGTTTGCGCAATACGCTTCGGTATCTGCTTGGGAATTTGTCTAATTTCGATGAGTCCGAACGCGTTGCGTACAAGGAATTGCCCGAGCTTGAGCGATGGGTCTTGCACCGGACGTGGGAGCTGGATCAATTGATTCACAAGTCGATAAACGCGTACGACTTCCATGGATTGTTCAACGAGCTCCATAACTTCTGCGCTGTGGATTTGTCTGCGTTTTACTTCGATATTCGCAAAGACGTCTTGTACTGCGACGCCCCTAGTAGCGAGCGTCGCCGCGCCTGCCGGACTGGTCCTGGATACGCTGTACAACTGCCTCGTGAAGTGGCTCGCGCCGTTTATCTGTTTTACGGCGGAAGAAGCGTGGCTCAATCGCCATCCAGAGAAAGGTGCGTCGGTCCACCTTGAGCAGTTCCCGGATATTCCTGACGCGTGGCGTGATGACGCCTTGGCTGAGCGATGGGAAAAGATTCGCGCTGTCCGCCGGGTCGTGACGGGTGCTTTGGAACAGGCGCGTGCCGGGAAATCCATTGGTTCATCCCTGCAAGCGTGTCCGCAAGTTTGGTTGCCGTCCGGCCTTATGGCGATCGTTAAAGGTTATGATATGGCGGACATTTGTATTACGTCGGATATTTCACTCAAAGAAGGTGCGCCGCCTGAGGGTTCGCACAAACTTGCTGACGTCACCGGTGTCGGTGTGGTTTGTGGAACTCGCGGACGGAGAGAAATGCCAACGCTGTTGGAAAGTGCTTCCCGACGTTGGAACGCACAAACATCCAAATGTATGCGGCCGGTGTAGCGAAAGCGGTCGAGGCTGTTGCGGCGACCGTGGAGTAGAGTGAGGCGATTTTGATGACTGTCGCACGCACATCTTCGTTTTTCTCGCGAGCTCCGATCGTGGGCCTTGTTGTTGCGATGGTCGCACTGCTGGCAGATCAAATCACGAAATACGTTATGGTGGATATTGTGATGCGCCCTGAGGGCATCACAGGCGCGCCGTATTTCACGAGTAAGGTGATAGAGATTTTGCCGGTGTTTCAATTGCGGATGGCGTGGAATACCGGAATCAGTTTTTCGCTTTTTGATTCTGGAACGCCGCTGACAATCGCCATGCTTTTAATCGTCCAGTCCCTCATTATGGCCGCCGTGATTTGGTACATGTGGCAAATGGACCGCCGGTGGATGCAGGCCGCATGCGGGTTCATTATTGGCGGCGGGCTCGGTAATATCATTGATCGGGTGACCATGGGTGCGGTCGCCGATTTCTTACATTTTTATTGGGGGGATTGGCATTTCCCGACATTCAATATTGCCGATACGTGCATTACAATCGGCGTCATCATGTGGCTTCTTGACGCGTTTGTCGTTCATCCCCAACATACGGAGCGGTAGGTACACTGTGTCCGGCCAGCGTCAACCAAATGGAGTTCTTTATGTCTCGCCGCGTATTTAAACCTGTTATTTTGACCGTCATCCTCTTGGGCTTGTCCGGTTGCCAGGATGTACGGAATGCGGTGGGCCTTGAGCGCAGCCTTCCCGACGAGTTCGCGGTCGCCGCGCCAGTTCCCTTGGTGATTCCTCCTGATTTCAATTTGCGCCCACCGGCCCCGGGCTCACAGCGCGCCCAAGCGACCTCAGAGGAACGCGCCCGCACCGCCTTAGTTGGACGCGCCCGCATACGAGAGCTTCAACAAAGGGGAATGACGGATGGCGAGGCGCAATTGTTAACCCTAGCCGGGGCCGGAAGCGTCCCCCCGGACATTAGGGCGGTTCTGGCTAAGGAATTGTCGTCCTTTGCGCGAGAGGAAGCTGCGTTCACAGACCAGCTCTTGTTTTGGCGCGAAGGTGGCCGCGCAAGCCTTGGCGGTACGGCGTTGGATCCCGCGGCGGAAATGACCCGGCTTAATCAGAATGCCGCGGCCGGCCGCGAAGCGACCGAAGGCCCGATCCCGATTATTACCCGCGACGGGGCGTCGGCTCTTCGAATCTTCTAAATCCGGCCCGTTAAATCTCACTGAGGGAATCCTTATATTACGTCCCTGTAGGTTTGGGGTTTTCTAGCCGCTGAGCGGGCGCTTTGCGTTGACCTCTTACTCGCAGAGCCCCATGTTTCCTTGGCAAAATTACAGTGTTTGCGCAGAGGCGAATTAACCATGGTGCGATTTTTAGGATGTTTAGTGATCATCGCGGTGACCGCGATCATTTCCTCGCGGGGAGCCGTTGCGTCGATTTACGGCGCCGAGACGTTTACCCTGGATAACGGGATGCAGGTGGTTGTGATTCCCAATCACCGTTCTCCCATCGTCAGTCACATGGTCTGGTACCGGGTTGGATCCGCCGACGAACCACCGGGCAAGTCCGGGATCGCACACTTTCTAGAGCATCTTATGTTTAAGGGGACGCCGCGGTTTCCCGAAGGGGCAATGACGGACATCGTGGCACGCAACGGCGGGCAACAAAACGCCTTCACCAGCACCGATTATACTGGCTACTACCAAAATATTGCGGTCGATCGTCTTCCGCTGGTGATGGATATGGAAGCCGACCGTATGCGCAACCTTGTGATAAGTGAAAACGAAGTTGCTCCAGAACGCGATGTCATCATTGAAGAGCGGCGTATGCGTATAGAGAACGTTCCGTCAGCGCTATTGTACGAGCGTGTTTCGGCGGCGCTTTGGGGTACCAACCATTACGGAATATCCGTTATTGGTCACATGGAGGAGATGGCGCAGTTGACGCGTGAGGACGCTCTAGAATTTTATGAAGACTATTACGCGCCGCACAACGCTATCCTTGTTGTGGCCGGTGACATCACGACTGAAGAGCTCAAACCATTAGCCGAAAAATATTACGGAGCTATTCCCGCGTCTGAAGATTGGGACGGTGAATATACGCTTCGCCATCGATCGGAATTTTTGGCACCTGTCGCGCACACTGAGGTTGTTATGCATCATGAGCGTGTTGCGCAGCCCCAGTGGAGCCGCAGATACATTGCCCCAAGTTATAAGATTGGAAGCCGGGAGGACGTGCTCGCTTTAGATCTGTTTTCCGAAATTGTCGGCGGCGGATCAACATCGAAACTTTATCGTCGTCTGGTCGTCGATGAGAAGGTCGCTGTAAGTTTTGGAATGGGGAACCAGGGTGCGGCCGTGTCCTACGGCACATTTTTTGTTTTCATGACGCCCGCACCGGATGTGTCCGTTGAAGAGGCCGAGGCGGCGTATGAGGCTGCACTGGCCGATATTTTGGCTGGCGGCATAACAGAAGAAGATGTGCAGCGCGCGAAAGCCCGGTTTGCGGCGCGGCTCGCCTATGCAAAAGATTCCCCGATGACCGCGGCTAGGGTTATTGGCTCATCGCTCTCAGTGGGTTTAACGCTCGACGATATTGATAATTATCCCGAAGAACTTGAGGCCATAACGCTCGATCAGGTTTTGGAGGCCGCGCGCCGATTATTTAGCGAAAGGTCGTCTGCAACGGGAATCTTACTGCCAGAAGTCGACACTGCGATGGAGGGAGCAGCGCAATGACAATCAATCTTTGGCGGCGTGTTATTGCAGCGGCGACTTTGGTATGCGGGGTTGTAAGCGGCCCTGCATTGGCCATTACCGTGCAGGAAGTTCAAAGCCCAGGCGGTCTTAAGGTCTATTTTGTCGAAGACCACACCACGCCAGTTGTGGCGCTGAGCTTTGGCTTTTTTGGAGGCTCGGCTCTTGATTCTGAGGACAATCTAGGGATTTCAGACTTTGTAACGTCGGTGTTGGATGAAGGCGCTGGAGATCTCGATTCCTTTGCCTTCCAGTCGGAGCTTGAAGATCTCGCGACTACGATTCGATATGCCGCCGACCGCGACATGATACGCGGCCAGCTCACCACGACCACCGCGCACTTTGAGCGCGGAGTTGAATTGACGCGGCTGACATTGATGGAGCCGCGCTTTGACGAAGAACCGGTGGAACGCATTCGCCGCCAAATTCTGGTTTCTCTGGCAAATCAATCACAACGGCCCGGTTATATTGCCTCGCGACGGTTGTTTGAGGTGATGTTTGGGGATCACCCGTACGCTCGTCCGAGCGATGGAACACCGGAAACGATCGAAGCCATTGAGCGCGACGATATGCTGGCGTGGGTCAAATCACGGTTTGCGCGTGACCGTCTTATCATTGGCGCGTCAGGAGATATTACGCCTGAAGATCTTGGGCGGGCCGTCGATCAAATATTCGGAGCTCTACCGGAAACCACAGGGTTAAATCCGCAATTGCCGGACGCTGGTGTTCCGCTCAACGGGCAAACGGTTCATGTGGAGAAAAACTTGCCACAAACCGTCGTCTATTTGGCGCAAAAAGGCATAATGCGCGATGACCCAGATTGGTATGCAGCTACGGTGGTGAATTACATTCTGGGCGGCGGCAGTTTTGCCTCTCGTCTCATGGACGAAGTGCGCGAGAAACGAGGCCTCGCCTACAGCGTCTCGTCAGGCCTCGCCCCTCTCGACTACGGCGCAATTATAACGGCTTCGGTCGGCACGCGCGCCGATCAAGCAGGGGAGAGTCTCACCATTATTCGTAATGAATGGGAGAAAATGCGCGCGAGCGGCCCCACCGAAGACGAAGTGATCGATGCGAAGCAATATCTCACAGGCGCATGGCCTTTGCGATTTACGTCGACCGGGAGCATCGCCAGTATTCTGCTCGCTGTTCAGCGGAGCGATTTGGGACTCGACTATCTCGATCGGCGGAACAGTTACATCGAGGCGGTCACGGTGGAAGATGCGAAGCGGGTTGCTCGCGATCTTTTAAATCCAGATGGCCTGTCGGTCGTGATTGTCGGCCCCGAAAACGTGGATACTTCTAGTCCCGCTCAATAAAAGCGAGGCCATAGCGCGGCTTGCGCTGGATTGGCCTGGCCTCCGCCGGTTGGTATGGTGTCGCAATAAATGACCCATAAGCCGAAACTCTTGCCGTGACCGGACATCCACTGACCCTTCGACCGGAATGGGAAGCGCTTGAAGCGCATGCGGATAGCGTGCGCGTACTACATATGCGCGACTTATTCGCCGCCGACCCAGATCGCTTCTCCAGGTTCTCCTTCAAACTGGGCCCCTTGCTGGTGGATTACTCTAAGAATTCACTCACCAGCGAAACGATGGGTTTGCTTTTGGAATTGGCCCAGGCCTGCGCGGTTGATGAAGGGCGCGCGGCAATGTTTGCGGGAAAGGCCATTAATTTTACCGAAAATCGCCCGGCGTTACACGTAGCGCTACGAAAACGTGGCGAGGGAGAGCTAAAGGTTGGGGATGAGGATGTCATGCCCGATGTTCGTGCAACGCTGGCGCGCATAAAGGATTTTTCAGAGCGTATCCGTTCGGGTGAGCAAAAAGGCTGTAGCGGGAAAACGTTTCGCCATGTGGTAAATATTGGCATTGGCGGGTCTCACATTGGCCCCATGCTCGTCTCTCAGGCACTTAAGGCCGATCATCCGTCGAAACTCTCCGCACACTTCATCGCGAATTTAGACGAAAGTCAGTTTCTTGAGGTGATCCATGACCTAGATCCGGCGGAAACGATCTTTGTTGTGTGTTCGAAATCGTTTTCGACCGCTGAGACTATGGCGAACGCTCAACAGGCGCGCGAGTGGCTAACAACGGCCTTGGGTCCGGATGCCTTAAGAACGCACATGGTTGCGGTAACCGCTCATCAGGCTGCGGCGTTGAATTTCGGCGTTTCGGAGAGCCAGATTTTTCCGATGTGGGACTGGGTCGGCGGACGTTACTCTCTGTGGTCTGCGACAAGTCTGGCGGCCGTTCTGGCGAATGGACATGCGCCCTTCGAACAACTTCTCGCCGGTGCCGAGGCGATGGATGAGCATTTCCGAACTGCGTCTCTCGATCAAAATTTGCCGGTACTTTTGGCGATGGTCGGGATCTGGAACATAAATTTTTTAGGTGCGTCGGCACTTGCCATTCTTCCCTATGATCATGCCCTGCGTTCGCTGGCCGCACACATCCAGCAGTTGGATATGGAAAGCAATGGAAAGGGCGTAACGTCAAGCGGAATGCCCGCGGAGATACCAACCGGACCGGTAGTGTTCGGCGGTGCAGGTTCGGAAAGTCAGCATTCGTTCTTTCAGCTGATACATCAAAGTCCGCACACGGTTTCCTGCGATTTTATCGCTGCTGTGTCTGGCAACGGATCAAGCGAAAACCGTGATCACGTGCTCTCAAATGTGTTTGGTCAAGCCGAGGCGTTGATGATGGGACGTTCAGCTGCAGACATGCCCGAAATGCCGTCCGATGAAGCGGTCCATAAAGCGTTTCCCGGGAACCGCCCGTCGAATGTCCTCCTGCTCGACGATCTTTCGCCATACTCGGTGGGAATGTTGGTTGCGCTGTATGAACACAAAGTATTTGTGCAGAGTTTGATCTGGGACGTTAACGCCTTCGATCAGTGGGGTGTGGAGTTGGGTAAAGCACTCGCGACCAAGCTTACGCCTGCCTTAAGTGGAGATGTGACCGCGGTAGACAAAATTCAAAATGAAGCGAGCAGCTCAACTCTTGGGTTGATAGATGCTTATCTGAAAGCAAAGAGCGGCGCGTCGTGACCATTCGGTTGCTTCCACCAAATCTTGTAAATCAAATCGCTGCTGGAGAAGTGGTCGAGCGTCCAGCCGCCGCCGTCAAAGAGTTGGTTGAAAACGCGGTCGATGCAGGGGCGACGCGCATTGATGTAACTCTCAACGATGGAGGACGTTCGCTCATTGTCGTGACAGACAATGGGTGCGGTATGACTGCGCAAGAGCTGACCGTTGCCGTCGATCGTCACGCAACGTCAAAACTACCATCTGACGATTTGCTCAGCATTGATTACTTGGGCTTTCGCGGTGAGGCGCTTCCGGCAATCGGATCAGTCGCCCGTATGACTGTGACGAGCCGAACCGCTAGTGCTGATTCTGGTTGGTACGTGATGGTTGCGGGCGGACGGAAAGAGGGACCGGTGCCTGCGCCTCACCCCGTGGGCACGCGGGTGGAGGTGCGCGATATTTTTTATGCGACCCCGGCGCGCCTTAAGTTTCTGAAATCCCCTCAGACTGAATTGAACTATGCGGCCGATGCAGTGCAGCGCCTTGCAATGGCCCATTCGAATGTCGCTTTTACCCTAATCGCCAATGGTAAGAGTAAGCTCAATCTACCGGTGAGTGAAACCCAAGGTGATCTCTTTGACATTCATCTCGACCGACTTGCAGCCATCCTTGGGAAAGACTTTGGCGCGAACGCCGTGCCGGTTGCAGCGGAACGGGGCGGCGTTAAACTTTATGGGTATATAGGCGTGCCGACCTTCAATCGCGGGAACGCGCTCGCCCAGTATTTGTTCGTGAATGGCCGGCCAGTTCGCGATCGGCTTTTGTCCGGAGCCGTTCGCGCCGCCTACCAAGACTTTCTCGCGCCCAACCGTCACCCTTATATCGTTTTGTTTCTCGACGTGCCTCAGCGCGAGGTGGATGTGAACGTTCACCCCGCAAAATCGGAAGTGCGGTTTCGCGATTCTGGAATGATTCGCGGACTTATGGTCGGCGCGCTGAAGCATGCGCTAGCTGAAGCTGGGCACAAAGCGTCAACAACGGTCAGCAATGCCGCGCTTGGGGCTCTTCGGCCTGAAAGTGGGGGCGAGTCGCCTGGATTTCCTCATCGTCCAAGTTCTCATGAACGTGGTTCGGCCTATGCCTTTCAAGCGCCGCTTGGATCTGAGGCTCAGGGTCTCGCGGAGGGGACGTCCGATTCAATGTTCGCGTTCGCGCCCTCCGCACCTGAAGCAAGCGACGGCGAGGACGACATAAACGGTCAGGAACACCCTCTGGGCGTCGCACGCGCGCAAGTGCATGAGACGTACATTGTCGCACAAACCGCCGACGGTATCGTAATCGTCGATCAACACGCCGCGCATGAGAGATTAGTCTATGAGCGTATGAAGGTGGCTCTTGGTGACAAAGGTGTTGCGCGGCAAATGCTTTTGATTCCGGAAGTCGTCGAGCTTGATGAGGCGTCGGCATCGCGCCTTGCTGATCGCGCCGAGGAATTTGCCGAGCTTGGTCTTGTACTCGAGCCCTTTGGCGAAGGCACGGTCGTTGTCCGTGAAATTCCAGCGCTTCTCGGCGAAACAGACATCAAAGGTCTTGTTCGCGATTTGGCCGATGACCTGTCTTCAATGGATGAAGCTTTGAGTTTGAAAGATCGGCTTGGCGACGTGTGCGGCACACTGGCGTGTCATGGGTCAGTGCGCGCCGGGCGGCGCCTCAATGGGCCGGAAATGAACGCTATTTTGCGACAAATGGAGGTGACGCCGCATGCCGGTCAGTGCAATCATGGCCGTCCGACGTATGTCGAGTTGAAGCTCAAAGATATCGAGCGATTGTTCGGTCGCAGGTAAGGACCCCAAAGGCGATGATTGGTGAGATCTTTCGGTATGTGACGACCTTGGCGCCAGAACGGATACGCAAGTTCGGCTATCTCAAGCGTCTTATTGCCTTGGAATTTAGAGCCAAGCGCTGCGAAGACGCGTGGGCCAGTCACCAAAGGAACGTCAAGAATCTCATACTTAAGGCCGCGGATCTCTGCGAGCGTCAAGAGATCGCGGTCGTCATCGGATCGGGGCTGTTATTGGAAGTGCCTTTGTCGGGTTTGACGGATCGATTCGAGCGCGTGTACCTCGTCGATATATTTCATATGCCGCAGGTGCGTCGTGAAGCTAAAAAGTTTTTTAACGTGAAACTTCTGACCGGAGACGTCACGGGTGTGTTTATCGCCATGAAGGAAAACCGACCTCCCGGACCGCACATTCCAGCACCCGAAGCTCGAATACCTCATCTGAAAGACGCGGACCTTATTGTCTCGTGCAATTGCCTTACTCAACTCGCTGGTCCGTTTACAGATTACTTCGAAAAAACACGCGGGTTCTCGGAATTGGATTCCGACAAAGTTGCCTATCAAATTATGGAGCATCACGCCAAAGCCATCGCTGAAGATGCAACGGGTATTGGCGTGATCATCACGGATGAAGACCGCATCGCCTTACAAGGCGACACAACAGTATCCCGGACAGACCTGTTGAAAGCCTTGAAGCTTCCCAAGACCCCCACGGTTGTTCACAACGAAGAGTGGGATTGGCTGGCTGCGCCGCATCCGGAAGATCATCCGACGCATGACTATGTTCATACGGTCGCGGCCAAAGTCTACGAACGCAATGTCGAAGAGGATGACGCCGAAAAAGACGGACTGGAAGATGACAATGAGCCTTTGCCGCCAGAGCTCGAGGAGGAACTCAAAGAGGGGCTGGACGATCCCCTCGCTGACATTGACCCTCCGAAATAATCCCGGATCGTCCTACGGCGGCGTAAATTGAAAAATTGAAATCGAAGACCGGCCATAAGCGCGCCGGTCCAACAGTTCCAGGCTTTCGTTCTTCGGAATTATTTCGTCCGATCCGGTTTCTAAACTCACCAGAGCGCCGTTCCGCAACCATTCATTAACCGTAAGACCATGAAGGGCCTGCGTAGAAAGGTCATCGCCATAGGGCGGATCAATGAGCGCAAGGTCGTGCGCGTTCGCTGCGCGCGGCAGGTGCGCGCCGTCAGCCGAGAGGATTGTAACCTTGTCCTCGGCGCCAAGCTTTTCCACATTGCGGCGAAGAAGTTTTGCGATATCCAGATTTTGCTCGATGAACGTCGCGTGGGCTGCGCCGCGCGACAGGGCTTCCAATCCCAAAGCGCCAGTTCCTGCAAAGACGTCGACGACTTTCGCGCCAGGCAAACGGAAGCCAGTCTCTGAAAATCCATGAACAAGACGATTGAAAAGGGCTTCGCGCACCCGATCTGAAGTTGGGCGCACCGCCTCACCTGCGGGTACGTCAATGGTTCGTCCCCGCCATGTCCCGGCGATAATGCGTACGGACCCCAACTTTTGCGTCCCAGGCCGTGTTTTGGTCACGATGTCTTGCGCGGCGCGCTCAATCCTGCAGGTGCCGCCGCTCCCAATTGTTGTTTGATCACCGCACCGGGCACCTCTTCGAGTGACCCCGCGCCGAGCTTACCTAATTGGAAAGGCCCAAAGGACACGCGAATGAGGCGTGAGACGTCGAGACCCAGGTGCGCCATAACCTTGCGGACTTCTCGGTTCTTGCCCTCGGTAAGGCCAACAGAAATCCAGACATTACTTTTTGGAGCACCTTTACTGGGGTTGGCATCACTATCGAGCGTCGCAGTGATCGGTTCGTACTTGACGCCGTCGACTGTAACCCCGGTCTTAAGCGCGGCTAATGCTTTAGCGTCGACTTTGCCGTGGACGCGGACGCGATATCGCCTGACCCATCCGCGCGAAGGGTGCTCGAGTTCGCGGGCCAGCTCACCGTCGTTGGTAAGGAGCAGTAGACCTTCCGATGCAATATCGAGCCGCCCGACACTGACGACGCGCGGAAGTTCCGGCGGCAGGGCGTCGAAAATGGTGGTGCGTCCCTGCTCGTCGCGGTGAGTGGTGACCAATCCAACAGGTTTGTGAAACCGCCACAGGCGGGTGCGGCCCGCTGTTGGAAGCGGCTCGCCATCGACAACGATGTCGTCCTTTGCGGTAACCGTAAAAGCTGGGGTCGTCAGCACAGCGTTATTGACTTGCACACGTCCGGCGGCAATCCATTTTTCCGCATCGCGCCGCGAGCATAGCCCGGCCCGAGCGATAACTTTGGCGATACGCTCACGCTTTTCTCCGGTGTCCTCTGTCGGGCGGGTCATTTCGCGACGGGTTTGCCGCTGCAGGCGTCGATAAAGGCGTGATAAATCCGCTGATCCGCGGGACTGATGTGAAATTCCGGGTGCCATTGAACCCCGATGCAGAAACGACGCTCCGGGTCCTCGATACCTTCCACCACACCGTCGGGAGCGTGAGCGTTGATCAGGGCTGGCGCGGGCACGTCTTTGACCGATTGGTGATGAGCGCTATTCACTGGAATGTGAGTTTCGCCGACAATTTTGTGTAGCAGCGTTCCTTTTTCGATCACAACACCATGTCCAGCGCGATCCCGCGGCCCGGGTTGCTCGTGGGGTAGGGTGTTTGGGACCTCGTCTGGGATGTGTTGGATCAGTGTTCCGCCGAGCGCGACGGCAAGCAATTGCTGGCCGCCGCAAATTCCGAAAATGGGTTTATCGTCTTCTAAGATCGCGCGCGTAATGGCCATTTCAAAGTCGGTACGTCCTGGCTTAACGGTCACCTTCGGATGACGCTCGGTCGCACCAAATAATGCGGGGTCGACGTCAAAGTTGCCCCCCGAGACAACCAGGCCGTCAATCATATCTGCGTAGTGCTCGACCAATGACATGTCATGGGGCAGGGGAAGGGGAATCCCGCCCGCCTCGGCCACAGCGGAACAGTAGTTCTCGCGGATCGCGAACCACGGGAAGCGGGAGTACTCGTTCTCGCCGCCCTGCTCGATGTCGGCGGTAATGCCGATAACAGGTTTTTTCATTTTGGCCTCTTTTGCGGCGAGTAGGGCCGCAGCAATTGAGTGAAGTCAAGTGCCGCGGCCCAATTCCTCATCGATTGTCGAGTTGTGGGCGTACCGCAGCGAGCCCAGCCCGCGTAATTCGGTAGGGTCTACCCTCGCGTGACGCGATAAGGCGCCGTTTTTTCAGCTTCTTAAAAATAGGCAATGTGCAGTCGGTGAGGGCCCAGCCGTCCCGATTGATACATCGTACGCGGCATATCTTCCCTTTCTCATTTTTTTCGACTTCAACATGCCCGCCTTGCGCCAGCGCATGGAGTGTGCGCTGCTCGCCTCGAGAAATATTCACTGGAATAGTCCTTAGATTGAATTGCCATACCAGTGCACCGCGTATGGGCGATGCACGTACCTACAGCCTCGTGATCTCCTTCAAAGACGGAGGCGGCTGATTAGTTGGCAACAATCTCGGACGTAGACATAAAACACCTGTGTTTCGCTGCACCAATCGTAGGCTCATGGTGCGCGTGTGAGGAATACCCGCGCGGCGATATTTTTGTCAAGGTGAGGGTCGTGCGGACAGCTTATCCGACTTGATCGGAGCTTTTTCCATTTGAAGCGCGTGATTCAGCCGCAGGGTTGTACCGCGCCTCATATGCAGCGGCACTTTTTTGATGCTCAGGCGTTGACGGCTTTTGCGGGTCGCGATGATTTTCTCCGCTGGATCTGATGGACTGCATTAACGCCGCGGCAAAGTCCCGCCCCTGAAAGCCGGGCGCGGATGTTGCGTATGGATCCTGACTTTCGTTTTCGTCCTCACCGCCGCCGTCGATCATGGTCATCGGGCTGGTCGCGATCAGATTGGCCATTTGTTCAAGAACGACCCACGACACGGCCATGGCGTAGGTATCCGACCCGTTCATGTTTCCCTTGAAGTCGAGAACATTGAAATCGGTGTTCGGCTGATATGTGGGGGCGGTACGCGCCGCAGTTTGGAGACTTTGTTGATCCCTTAAAGCGGAAGACGCATCGGCATACCGGTCTAGCTGATCGGCAAATCGTCCGCGCACGAGGCTTGCAACCTCGGTCACCGACCGCGCGCGTCCATCGGAGGTATAGAAAACGGATTTGTTTGCCTGCGCGGCCGCGGGCAAAACATCGGCTGCGATTGTTTCAGGTGAGTGGTCCGCCGCGGTCAACAGGCGTGAGGCACCGCTCGCACCAAGAAAATGTGCGAGGTATAAATCCGGAGCCTCCGGATCGCGCCCCAATACCCCTTCCAAAGCTACCGCATTCTTGCGCGCATACTCAGCGGCCATGAGGGCGGAGGCTTCCGGGTCCTGACGCAGGGCCAAGAGCTCACGCTCGCTTGCCGGGTCACTGACGGAGGCTTTGCCATTCGGCGCTACTGAAATTTTCGAAGCTAGGTCCCCGTAGCCATAATGACTCCCGAAGCGGTGCATCATGTCGAGCCAGGTGCCCTGCGTAAATTGGAACAATCCTTTCGCAGACGATGTGGTCGCGGCCGCATCGGTTTTCAGACTGCTTTCCTGGGCGGCTTTTGCAACAAGGTATTGAAAGCTCACGCCGCTCTTGGCGCTCGCCACCTTAAGTCCGGTCAGAGTCGAGCGTTCAACCGTTTGGCCGGCAATTTTTACGACATCGTCGAAGTTCTGAACCATGGATGAGGAGCCCCGAAAAAACTGATCCACGCAGACTCTAGGGAGGCTTGGTTACCGAAATCTTACTTTTCTTAACGTCTTAATAATGCGCCGCGGCCTTGACGGCTCTGGCCCTCTCACAGACTGTGGCGGACATGACCCAGGAGAACGAAAAACCCCAAGATTTCATGGCTCTGGCCTTGCAGGTTGCTGAGACGGCAGGCGCGGACGGCGAAGTGCCGGTGGGGGCGGTGATCGTTGACCCTGAGACCGGAGACGTCTTGGCGCGGGCAGGAAATCAGGTCGAAGCTCAAAATGACCCCACGGCCCACGCCGAGGTGATTGCGATTCGCGCTGCGGCACGGGCGGCCGGCACCCCGCGTCTGGCCGGGTGTGATTTATACGTCACTCTAGAACCGTGCCCCATGTGCGCAACGGCGATTTCGTTTGCGCGGATTCGCCGGGTCATCTTCGGGGCCTACGATCCAAAAGGCGGTGGTGTCGACCATGGGCCGCGTATTTTTGCTCAGGCGACATGTCATCATCGGCCCGAGGTCGTAGGCGGTGTAGAGGCGCGCCGGTCTGAAGCTCTCCTCAAAGACTTTTTCTCTGCCCGCCGCTGAACGTCAAACGCTAGGCATCGAGGCGGGTTTGTCTTACGATAGGTCCATGATTATCCGCGCCTTGAGTCTTTGTTTTTTCGTCACCGCTCTGTCTTCACCGTTGTTTGCGGCCGAGGAAGGGGAGGGCGCGCTCGGATACAATGGGCCTCGCGTTCAATTGACGCCTATCATGGCGCCCTATCACACCTCGAGCGGCGTGCAATACGAAGTTCTGACGGTTCGGCTCAGATTACCTGAAGGAAATGAACGACCCGGGTGTTGGCTGATTCCGATCGTTCACGAGAGGATCCTTATGTATCTTTACGATGCCAACCTAACGCGTGCTGATTTTCAAGGGCAGCGCCGCGAGGTTTTAAGAGAAAATCTTTTCAGAACGGTGATCGATGCGACGGATCGCAGCATGTATACCGAGCTGACGCTCGTCGACGCGAATTCGGATCTCATCAGTCCGGCGACTGACCCCCGTTCGGCGACCTTATCGACTCAGTGTAAGTAACCTTCTCAAACCGCAATCGGATTCAGTCTTCGCGTGCGATCGCACGCCATCCAATATCCCTGCGGCAAAATCCGCCGGGCCAATGGATGGCATCTACGGCGGCGTAAGCCCGGGACTGCGCGTCGCGAACAGATGTTCCGGTCGCGGTAACGCCAAGCACCCGCCCCCCGTTGGCAACGATGACGTTTTGACCGTCCCGCGTTTCAAATTTAGTTCCCGCATGAAAGACGGTGACGCTATCCAATTTGGCGGCGTCATCGAGCTTCTCAATTACAGTGCCTTTTTCAGGTGTGCCGGGATATCCCTTGGCGGCCATGACAACAACAACCGCCGTCTCATCGTGCCAGCGCAGATCGAAGTGACTGAGTTGGCCGTCGGCGGCGGCGGACCAGAGCGGGCAGGAGATCGGACTTTAACCTTGCCATCAACACCTGGCACTCGGGGTCGCCAAAGCGAACATTAAATTCAAGAGTCTTTGGACCGGAGTCATCAATCATGAGTCCGGCGAACAATACACCTTTATAGGGGTAGCCTTCGGCCGCCATGCCGCGAACCGTCGGGAGTATGATTTCGGTCATGATGCGCTCTTGCATGGCGGCATCGACAATAGGCGCCGGTGAATACGCACCCATCCCGCCGGTATTGGGGCCGGTGTCGCCTTCACCAACGGCCTTATGATCTTGCGCGGCGGCAAGGGGGAGGGCGTGCTCACCGTCGACGAGAGCAAAAAAACTTGCTTCCTCGCCCTTCAGAAATTCTTCAATGACAACTTCGGCGCCTGCGTCGCCGAATGCACGCTCGGCCATGATTGTATCGATAGCCTCGTGGGCCTCGTCGACGGTTTGGCAAAGAATGACGCCTTTGCCAGCTGCCAAGCCGTCAGCCTTAACAACAATTGGCGCGCCTTTGTCTGAGATAAATGCCTTAGCTTTGTCGGCGTCAGTAAAACGTCCATACCATGCGGTCGGAATATTGTGACGCTGCAGCAGATCTTTCATGAACCCTTTAGAGCCCTCGAGTTGGGCGGCTTTCTCGCTGGGGCCAAAAGCTTTGATGCCCGCCTCTGTGAGTTTGTCGACAAGGCCTGCGACTAAAGGCGCCTCAGGTCCAACAACGACAAAGTCGATATTTTTCTCTTGAGCAAACTTGAGGATACCGTCGATATCCTCGGCGCCGATGGCGACACATGCGGCGACGTCGGCAATGCCCGCATTTCCCGGGGCGCAGTAAAGTTCATCGCACAAAGGAGATGCGCTTAGGGACCAACACAAGGCATGTTCGCGGCCTCCGCCACCTACAACTAATACCCGCATCACTGTTCCTTTCGTTTACGTCGCCGTTGCGCTCTGTCGAAAATTGGACCGTTGTGGCATAACAGAGCCATGAACGAGACGCCATCCCCCAACGTGCCGACGGATACGGCCTCTAACTCGCCGTCGTTTACGGTCTCCGAGTTGTCGTCCGCGCTCAAGCGGACGGTCGAAGACGCCTTTGGGTATGTGCGCGTGAAGGGAGAAATCTCCCAGCCCAAAGTCGCGGCGTCGGGCCACTGTTACCTCCGCCTGAAAGATGAAAACGCCGTGCTCGATGGTGTGATCTGGCGCGGGGCGATGAATAAGCTTTCCATCAAACCCGAGGAAGGGATGGAGGTCGTCGCCTCAGGACGTCTGACCACCTACCAGGGGCGGTCGAGTTATCAAATCATTATTGATTCGCTCGAGCTTGCCGGCGAAGGGGCGTTACTCAAATTACTAGAAGAGCGGCGCAAGAAACTCGCGGCAGAAGGTTTGTTCGACGAGACGCGCAAGACTGATTTGCCGCTCCTTCCCGATGTGATCGGCGTTGTAACCTCGCCCACCGGAGCCGTCATTCGCGATATCCTGCATCGCATCGCCGACCGGTTTCCGCGCCATGTGACTGTTTGGCCCGTGCGCGTCCAGGGCGACGGAGCGGCGGAAGAAATAGCCGCCGCAATCTCAGGCTTTAATACCGCGGCAGAGGGCGGAATGATTCCCCGGCCCGATGTCATCATTGTCGCGCGCGGCGGCGGCAGCCTTGAAGATCTATGGGCATTTAACGAAGAGGTGGTCGTGCGCGCGGCGGCATCGTCTGACATACCGCTGATTTCTGCTGTCGGGCACGAAACCGACTGGACCTTGATTGATCACGCCGCCGACCGGCGCGCCCCAACGCCGACAGCCGCGGCGGAAATGGCCGTGCCTGTGCGCCTCGATCTTCTGGCCGACGTTCAGCAAGGCTATGGACGGCTGACACAAGCGACAACTCGAAAGCTCGATGAGAGCCGCATTCATCTCGAAGGTTTGGTGCGCGGCATTCCGCGCCTCGATATGATCGTTGCGCAAAAAACCCAGGACCTTGATGCGGCGAGTGAACGGTTGGTGCTTGGACCTCGCGCACTCTTGCAGTCCAAGAGGCAAGATCTTGCGGTCTTGGCAGCGCGCCTAAACTTGGATCGGTTCAGTCAAGATATGCGCAGGCAAGCACAAGACATCCAATCTCTATCAAACCGTTTTAAACAAGCTGGCCTTCGGGCCATAAGCGATGTGTCATCGCGCATGGATGCTTTGATCGCCCGTTTAGAGTCGGTTTCGCCAAACAGAGTTTTGGAACGCGGGTATGCTATGGTGACTGCGGCCGACAAGCAGGTTATCTCCAGTGCGAGCCAGGCGTCTCCTGGAGAGGCATGGCGTGTTGTGTTTAGCGATGGTCCGGTCGATGTTCACGTAAGCGGCAGTTCCCCGAAACGTACCCGCACGCGATCCAAACCCAAGACCGATGATGATCAAGGACGACTGTTTTGATCTTGCGCGCTATTATTTTTCTTCTCGTAACAGTAACGCCCGGATGGGCAGCGGACGTGACTTTTACCGGACGCATGGAGCAAGGCGGCATTGTCGTTGGAACAGTGCAGCCTGGCACTAAAGTCACGCTCGGCAAACGATCCTTACCTGTAACTGAGGATGGGCGTTTCCTATTGGGTTTGAATCGCGATGCACCGCGCAACGTTGTTTTATTGTTCGAAATGCCGAACGGCGTCCAGGAAACTGAGACACTTACGGTCGCTCCGCGCGAGTGGAAAATCGAACGGGTCGATGGTGTTCCCCAGCGGTTGGTCACACCCGATCCTGAGACGGTGAAGAAGATTGCTGCTGACAGCCGATTGATGGCCGCGGCCCGCTCGGAAATCGAGCTTGTCCCATTTTTTGATACTGGATTTATCCGCCCGGCAGAGGGGCGTATCTCCGGTGTGTATGGCAGCCAGCGCATTTTGAATGGATCGCCGCGCGCGCCACATTCAGGTTTGGATATCGCTGCACCCGAGGGGAACGCCCATACGTGCGGCTGCAGACGGCGTGGTCTCGCTCGCCAATACGGGGATGACCCTTACCGGACAGACCGTGTTCATCAACCACGGCTACGGTTTGCAGTCGCTTTACATTCATATGAGCGCAATTCATGTGGACGACGGGCAGCACGTGAAACAGGGTGATGTGATCGGGGAAATAGGCATGACGGGCCGCGCGACGGGTCCGCATCTGCACTTTGGCGTTACGTGGTTCGATACCCGGTTGGACCCGGAAACCGTTCTGGCAGCGCTGCCAGCCAAAATCAATTGAAGTAGAGCAAGCGTCTAAGACTTGGGTTTTAAGGCGCGGTCTAAAATAGGGTCGAGAGCGGTTCGGTCTTGCCATTGAATATCGACCGTGAGGACATCGACCTGTTGCCGTTGGTCCGGGGTTAAGCGCACGGCATCCTTCAGTGTCGTGACCGGGAGGGCGCCGACGGCAAATGCTTCGTCAAGAATGGTTTGGATGTCTGCATCGGCGTACCCGTAATGATCGTGGAACGGATGGAAGGCAACAACCTTTGCGCCGACTACGGTCAATGCTTGAAGAAATTTTTCCGGAGCGCCGATACCAGCAAAAGCTACAACCTTGCGCCCCCTCAGTTTTTGCCACTCTGGTCCCGGTGCAATGTGTGCGCGCAAAACCGGTGCATAGGCCGACAATCGGTTTGAAAGGTCATTGGCATCCTCGCCCATGAGGACAATGGCGTCCGCGCGGGAAAGTCCGGGTTTTATGTGTTCGCGGAGCGGCCCTGCCGGTGTAATGCGCCCATTTCCAAATCCGGCGGCACCGTCCACCACAACAATGGACACGTCTTTTGCAAGCGTTGTGTGCTGATGACCATCGTCCATGACCAGCACATCGGCGCCATCTTTAATCGCTTCCAGGGCTCCCAGTGCGCGGTTGCGAGACACCCATACCGGCGTGGTAGACGTATGCAGCAAGGCTTCGTCGCCAACATCTTCATGTGTGTGAGTAGACGCGTCGACTTTCACGGGGCCTTTCAATTTGCCGCCATAGCCGCGCATAAGAATCGCCGGATTTTTACCGAGGTTACGAAGCCGGTCGGCAATAGACGCGGCGACAGGCGTTTTCCCGGTTCCCCCAACCGAGAGGTTTCCAACGCAAATCACCGGAACACCGGCGCGTAGCGGTTTTGCCCGCCGGATTTTCCGTTCGGTGACCGCGCCGACAATTTGCCCTATAGGATCAAGCAGCCGTGCGAGCGCATTGTCGGAGCGCCAAAAATTAGGGGTGTTCATTAGCCCTCTCACCATTCTGAGACTCGCGCGCGCCGGGAGACATTGGGGCATGTCCCATCAATTCATCTGCTTTCGCACTAACCGTATTGAGCGCGTTTTCAAGTTTGTCTTGTATCTGACTGAGCTCCACATCGCTTGCATCGCGCGGCACCGAGATAGGATCCCCCCAGACCATCGCACCGCGCCCAAGTGGAATGGGCACAATCAGTTGATCCCATGTCGAAAGGACCTTTCGACCGCTCACAGATATGGACGCGGGAAGAATTGGCGCGCCGGACAGCCGGGCAAGGGTAACAGCGCCATCACTAGCACGCATTCGTGGTCCGCGCGGCCCGTCGGGTGTAATTCCCACGCTTTCGCCAGCGGACAATTTGCGCACGAGTGAGCGCAAGGCTTCGCCGCCGCCGCGCGTGGACGACCCGGCAACGGTTTGAATGCCAAAGTAGGCCACAGAGCGTGCGATGAGCTGTCCGTCCGGATGCGACGATATGAGCATGTGAAAAGGCTCATTCGAAGGCCAGCACATGGGCATCATTGCGAGACGGTTATGCCAAAATGCGACGATAACAGGCCGCTCCCCCGACCAGGCATCCTCAGCGACGGCGCCGTTGACAGTTGTCCAGTGAGTGGTTTTTTTAACCGCGCCAATTGAACCGGCAATCAATGCCGCGAGAATGCGTTGGACCAGCGGAGTTCGCCCAATTTTTTTTATGACGGCGCCCAATGAAATTCCGTTCCTACTTGTTTTGCAGAACAATAGAAGAGATTGGCGGGGCTGAGAACTACAGTCTATATCTTCGCGAGGTATTATAAATCCGTGGGAGATGCCGTCGTGAGCATGAGACCAAGAGGCATGTGGCTGTGGATATCCCTGATTGCGATGGGCATTGGGGCCTATTTAATCGTTGATCGATCTGATCCGTTGCCCACACCTGAAAGCGCAGAAGGCGTGCTGGCGGTGCCGAAGCCGCCAACTGATGTGTCAGACCCTCCGTCGCCAACGCGTCAGGACTCAGATGCTCTCAAACCTGCAACCGGGATCGCAGATGATGCCGCCGAAGCTGTGCGGCGCATGAATGAGGACGCCCAGCAGATGATGAACGATTCTGAAATGACGCCTAACGAAGAGCGATAGCATCAGTCGAAGTTCGTTCAGCTGGGCAGCACGGCTGTTTGTTCTTCGACATTTGAAGGTCCGGCCGGAGCAGGGAAGACGTCGTCGGCTGAAAAGGGATGAACGTTGGCAAGAAATTGAGACACGCTCGCGGCCCATGAAAACTTTTCCGCATGAGTGCGGCATTTGTCCGGCGGCACTTTAAGGGCGTTTTGAACGGCGGTCCCGAGGTCTTGATCCAGACACCCAACAGGTTCGGTGCCTATTACATCTAAGGGTCCGGCCACCGGATACGCGGCCACCGGCACGCCGCAGGCAAGCGCTTCCAAAAGCACTAACCCAAACGTATCGGTCAGGCTCGGAAACACAAATACATCGGCAGCCGCAAAATATTTGGCGAGGTCCTCGCCTTCCTTCACACCTGCAAAGTGCACGTCGGGGTAGCGTTCTTTAAGCTGCTGGAGTTTTGGTCCATCACCGACGACGACTTTGCTTCCTGGTTGATCGAGCGCCAAAAACGCATCGATGTTTTTCTCGATGGCGACGCGTCCAACGTAGAGCGCGATCGGTCGCGGCAAATCGAGAAAGCCTTTGTCGCGCGGCCGGAACAATGTCGTGTCCACACCTCGGCTCCACCGCTTGATATTTTTGAAACCGTAGCTGGTCAGCTCACGTTCTACGGTCGGGGTCGCCACCATGATGCTGCGCGAGGGTTTGTGGAACCAACGCATGCCCGCGTAAGTCCATGTCAATGGAACTTTGAGTCTTGCGTTTAAGTACTCCGGAAATTTCGTATGAAATGCGGTGGTAAAGGGAATACCACGCTTTACGCAATACTGCCGGGCTGTAAATCCCAAGGGCCCTTCGGTGGCAATATGTATAACGCAGGGCCTGTAGTTTTCGATCATGCGAATTAATCGCCGCCGCGGAAATAGTGCGAGCCTGATTTCCGGGTAGGTCGGGCACGGAACGCTTCGGAATTGATCCGGCGAAATCGTATGAGTTTCGTGACCGGCGTCGTTGAGGTGTTTTTTGAGCGTGGTTAAGGTTCGGACGACGCCGTTGATTTGCGGGTGCCAGGCGTCGGTGACGATGAGTATTCGCATTCTATGGCCTTGCTTGTGGCTTCGAGGGGGATGCGCGTTAGCGCGGGCGTAAGTGACGTTCCAACGGCGGTTGGTGGTGCGATTGGAGTCTGCTGTTCGGCCTGAGTTTGATCGGGGACCAGTCCACGAATGTCCGCCCAGTGCAAAATTTCCCAGCGTCCGTCGAAATGTTCCACCAATGCGGTGCAGCTTTCGACCCAATCGCCATCGTTCATGTATGTGACGCCGTTAATGTCTTTCATTTCGGCGTGATGTATATGGCCGCAGATGATTCCATCCGCACCACGTTCGCGGGCCATGCGGGCCATCGCGTGCTCGTAATTTGAGATAAATTGAACCGCGTTCTTGACTTTGTGTTTGAGATACTTCGACAGCGACCAATACGGCATACCGAGCGTGCGCCGTATCGCGTTGTACCATGTGTTGAGAGCAAGGGCAGTTGAATAGGCTTTGTCGCCCAAGATCGCCAGCCAGCGCGCGTAAATCATGACGCCGTCGCATTCATCTCCGTGTGCGACTAAGAAACGGCGGCCGTCGATCGCCGTATGAATAGTATCGCGCCGAACTTTAACCTCGCCGAATTCGTGATCTAGAAAATCGCGCGCGAACTCATCATGGTTGCCGGGAACATAAATGACGTTGGTGCCTTTGCGAGCTTTGCGCAGCAGCTTTTGCACAACGTCATTGTGGGCTTGGGTCCAAAACCAACTTTTCTTTAACCGCCAGCCATCGACGATGTCGCCGACGAGAAATAACTTCTCTGATTCAGTATGTTTTAGGAAGTCGAGAAGAAAGTCGGCTTTGCAGCCGCGCGTGCCCAGATGGATATCGGAGATAAAGATAGTTCGAAACTTGAGCTGGCTCGAAATAGCGCGCAACAGAGCTGTCCTATAAAAATTTCAATGCGCGCCGATCATTTATGTTAATAGGAGCCGCCTGCCTAGAGTCCGGTGGCCTGTATTCTTGAACTCTTCAAATCAATGCAACAGAACTGTCATTGTTTTTTTAGGCCGCGCGTGCGTACGAGTCGATAATGAACGAACCTGCCAAACCCAATTCACGAAAGATACTTGTTGTTTATAATCCAGCGGCGGGGCGGGGGCGCCGGCGATGGTTAATGCGCACGCTCAAGCACCTAGAAAAACTGGGCTGTACGGTTACGGTCGTAGAAACGACATCTCCTGGACATGCTGAGACGCTCGCACGAGAAGCGAACACCGAAGATTTTGATGTCATTGCGGCCGCCGGTGGCGATGGAACGATTAATGAGGTTGTGAACGGTCTTAAGGGACGCGACCTCGCACTAGGAATTGTTCCAATGGGAACGGCCAATGTTGTGGCTGATGAAATTGGATTGCGCCGCTCACCGGTAGTTGTTGCCAACACTCTTGCTCATGGATCGGTGAACCCCATTCATGTTGGTCTCGTCAATGGTCGTCGGTTCACCATGATGGCTGGAGCGGGATTTGATGCAAATGTTGTGGACGGCGTGTCACTGCGGCTCAAGGCAGTGTTCGGTCCGTTTGCCTACATATGGCAAGCCATCCGCCAAGCCTTCATCGAACACTTCAGCGAACGTGACGTCGTGATCGACGGTGAAACGCACTGCACGGTCGCCGTTGTGGTGTGTAAAGGGCGGCGCTATGGCGGTCCGTTTGTAGCGGCGCCGGATGCCTCCTTGAGAGACGATACATTTCACGTGGTGCTGATGAAGGGGCGCGGATGGTTCAGCGCGGCCCGATATGGATTGGGTTTGATGCTGGGTCGAATTTCGATGTGGCCGGATGTTTCAATTGTCAAAGGCCGAAACGTTGATTTGGGCGGCGAGGCCGGAGACCCGGTTCAGGCGGACGGTGATATCGTTTCCGCCCTGCCAGCGCACATTTCTATTGACCCGGAGCCGGTCAAATTGGTTTATCCGGTAAGCTGACCGCTGCGGCCTTTTCGCCGCCCACCGATGCTGTATGCTAGGGGCGCATCCGCTGCCCATTAAAAAGGAATGGCTATGAAGAACGTGATCGAAGACCTCTACAGTAATTCCGAGAAGTTCCACGATAAATTCAAGGACACGGAGCTTGACGAATATCTTCTTAGCCTCGTTCAAAAGTTCCAGGATGCAGACGCGATGTACCATCACTTCAGTTATCTTTTGATGCATGTACGCGCGACAGTCGCCCACCAGGTCAGGCCTGCGCACTTGCAGGAAGCCATCGAGCGCGCTCAAAGTTTTCTGAAGCGATACGGCGAGCAGTATAAGGATTAGGTGGGCTTACGTTCCCGCGACGCTCATGCCGTCGATTCGTAAGGTCGGCGAATCAATGCCATAGCGAATGATCAAATCGTCTGCGGCGGTCATATTGGCGAACATATCTTTTAAGTTCCCCGCCACCGTCACTTCGTGAACCGGATAGGCGATTTCGCCGTTCTCGATCCAGTACCCCACAGCGCCTCGGCTATAATCGCCAGTGATCATGTTAATTCCCTGCCCAACCAGGTCGGTGACATAAAACCCTTGTTTGATATCCGCCATAAGAGCGGCAGGACTTTGGTCTCCCGGTTTGAGGACGACATTGGTGGCGCTGGCACCGGGCGGCGATCCAGTACCGCGGCTGGCGTGGCCTGTGGGCTTTAAATCAAGCTGTCGCGAGGCACGTAAGTCCATGATCCAAGTCGTCAAACGGCCTTGATCGGCAAGCGCGCGTTTTTGGTTCGCCAAGCCCTCGGCATCACACGGCTTTGAGCGCAGGCCGCGATCCAAATGTGGATCTTCGAGGATCGTAATAGAGGAATTAAAAACGTCCTTGTCCATGAAGTCTTTGAGAAACGTTGTGCCGCGGGCAACGGCCGCGCCGTTAATGCCGCCGACAAAATGACTGATAATGCTGCGCGCCACACGTGGGTCGTAGACGATCGGAACTTTCTGGCTGGCAGCTTTTCGCCCGCCCAACTTTTTCACAGCGCGCTCTCCGGCTGTGCGCCCCACGTCCTCTGGCGATCTTAAGTCGCCAAAGTATACCGCCGCCGTGTAATCGTAGTCCGTTTCCATTTCCGAAGTAGACTCTCCGGCAAGCACCGATGCACTCATAGATGAGCCCGAGGATTCATACGCGCGGGCAAATCCGTTCGATGCAGCGACCGCGACCTGGTGGCGTCCCCAACTGGCCGAGGCGCCTTCGGAATTGGTCACACCCTTTACGTCGCGCGCTGCAGCCTCGCACGCCTCCGCATGGCTGATCAGGGTATCCACGGAAACATCGGCTGGATCGCAAATATCCAAGTCCGGCAAAGTGGTGGCGAGTTGCTCAGGGTCGGCGATACCGCAGAAAGGATCTTCGGGAACCGTTGCAGCCATCGACACGGCGCGGTCCACCAGCTCCTTAAGTGCCTCGGGTTTTCGGTCGGCCGAAGACACGATGGCTTGCCGTTTTCCCTTAAACACCCGCAGGCCAATATCTCCACCGTCCGCGCGCTCTAGGTGTTCCAATTTCCCAAGCCTATAGGTCACCGAAACAGAAGTTCCGTTTACGACAATGGCGTCCGCGGCGTCCGCGCCCGCTTTTTTGGCGTCATTAATGAGATCGGTAAGAAGATTAAGAAGATCAGTCGAGGCCATAACGCTCCTAAGGTTTCCAAATGGGTTTGCCGTCGCCCGGTAGGCCGTATTCAGCCCATTTTTCTGTGACAAGTTTGATGATGTCGTCAGACATCCGAATTTGCGTGCCCCATTCCCGGCTGGTTTCCCCTGGGAGCTTGTTGGTTGCATCCAAGCCGATTTTGCCGCCCAGCCCAGGGTCAGGCGATGCAAAGTCCAGATAGTCTATAGGCGTGCGCTCGACAACCGTGATGTCGCGCGCGGGGTCCATACGCGTTGAGATCGCCCACATCACGTCTTTCCAGTCGCGGGCGTTGATGTCTTCATCAACAACGATGACAAATTTTGTGTAGACGAACTGGCGTAGAAAACTCCACACACCCATCATCACCCGCTTGGCATGACCGGCGTAGGATTTCTTCATGCTGACAACGGCGATGCGGTAACTGCAGCCTTCGGGCGGCAGCCAGAAGTCGACAATCTCCGGAAATTGCTGTGTGAGAAGAGGAATAAAAACTTCGTTGAGCGCCTCGCCTAAAATTGAGGGCTCATCGGGCGGGCGCCCTGTGTATGTGGATAGATATATAGGCTCACGCCGCATAGTGATGGCGGAGACACGAAATACCGGAAATTTTTCAACAGCGTTGTAATACCCGGTGTGGTCTCCAAATGGCCCTTCCTCGCCATATTCATCAAGCAAAACGTGGCCTTCAATGACGATTTCGGCATCGGCCGGAACCTTGAGCGGTACGGTTTTGCAATCGACAAGATCGACCTTGCGCCCGCGCAAGAGTCCAGCGAATTGATATTCCGACAACGTGTCTGGGACCGGGGTCACGGCTGCAAGAATGGTTCCAGGGTCTGCGCCGATAACCGCTGCGGCGGGCAGCGGTTCGGCTTTCGACTTTTTCCACCTGTCGTAGTGTCCAGCGCCGCCTCGGTGTTTGAGCCATCGCATGAGCGTTGTGTCGCGCCCGGTAACTTGCATGCGATAGATCCCGAGATTGTAGACATCCCGTTTGTCTTCGCCCGGACCTTTGGTCACAACGAGCGGCCATGTCACCAGCGGCGCCGCGTCGCCGGGCCAGCAGGTTTGAACCGGGAGGTCCTGCAGGTTGATGTCGTCTCCCGTTAAAACCACCTCCTGACACGGAGCTTTGGAGGCGGTTTTGGGTTTCATCGCCATGACCGTTTTAAGCAGCGGCAGCATCTCCCAGGCCTCTTTCCAGCCCCCCGGCGGCTCTGGCTGTTTAAGGAAGGCTAATGTTTCGCCAATCTCGCGGAGTTGGTGCGGTTCGCGGTCCATTCCCCAGGCGACGCGCTCGACTGTTCCAAAGAGATTGACGAGTACCGGCATGGGGTAGGGGCTTCCGTCTGGCCTTTGTACATTCTCAAAAAGGAGAGCTGGGCCGCCTTGGGAAAGGACTCGAGTCTGTATTTCGGTCATTTCGAGATGGGGTGAAACAGGTGCCGAGACCCGTTTTAGGCGTCCGTCCCGTTCGAGCCGGGCCATAAATTCTCGCAAGGATTGGTAGGGCATGGCGGCCAGTCCAGATAGGGTCCGATGGGGGATTTCCTGTGTGTCACAATGGCTTAAGCGCCTGGGGAGGGGGCGTCAAGCGGCCTTGGCGCGTTTGGACCCAGATCAACCAGTAGGAGAATATCGCACCTATACTTGTTGTCCCGAGGTTGTAGCCCTAAAATATTCGGCGTTAGGATGGCCTTTACGTTTTAGCTGTAACCCTCTGAGCTGAAAAAACAAACGCCGTCAAAAAGTGACACCTAAGATCACGAATGTGAGCGGCGAAGTGGTGGTTTCGAGACCGGAGCATAGCTGAGCTTCTCGGGCTCAATCATAGATGGATAGGGCGCCCATGGACGGCGCCCTGCGAGGCCCGATTTTCGGGATATGGAGAGCAACCTATGGCTGAAGGTGAGACAACCAGCGCAGCGAGCCAGTCAAGCGGCCTTGAGCGGCTTGTTGAGATTGGTCTTGCGCTGTCGGCCGAGCGCAATCATGACCGCCTCACCGAACGCATCCTGCTCGAAGCCATGGACATCACCAATTCTGACGGCGGGACGCTCTATCTTCGAACCGAAGAAGACACCCTTAAGTTTGTGATTATGCGGACGAACTCGCTCAACATCGCGATGGGCGGAACAACTGGCGTGCCTATTCCCTTTCCGCCGGTGCGTATGTACGCCGCCGAGACCGGCGCTCCTAACTATAACAACGTCTCAGCCGCAGCCGCGCTTAGCAAGAAGGCTATTAATATTCCCGACGCTTATGAAGCCGAGGGTTACGATTTTTCAGGAACCAAAAAATTTGACGAAGGCACAGGGTTTCGCTCGAAATCTTTCCTCTGTATTCCGCTGTTGAATTACTCCGATGAAGTCATCGGTGTGCTGCAGCTGCTGAATGCGCAAGACGAGAGCGGCGAGGTTATTTCCTTCAGTAAAGACGTGCAG
>CBDDHW010000028.1:0-36374 GCA_965228575.1 Rhodospirillaceae bacterium
AAGCGGTACGTTTATTTCCGAAGGAGTCACTGCCGAGCGCGCAGGCAACGGTCCGCGCGGGCGATACGATGAAACCTATACCGGCAGTATTGACGCCTTCTGGGAGTTGGATTTGTTTGGGCGGGTACGCCGCGCCTACGAAGCGCAGAGCGCCCAAACCGCTGCTGCTGCTGCCGATTTTAAGGCATTGCAAGTTAGTGTTGCTGCGGAAGTTGCACAAACGTACATGCAACTGCGCGGGGCGCAAGAACAACTTCGGATTGCCCAGGAGAACGCAGCCAATCAACAACGCACCCTCGAATTGACCGAGGCCCGCTTAGAGGCCGGGCGCGGCACCGAGTTGGATACCTCGCGCGCGCGCTTTCAGCTCGAGACCACCCGATCCACTCTACCGGTGCTTGAAGCTAATATCGCGGTCGCCGCTCATCGCATCGCCGTACTTGGCGGAGCCGAGCCAAGCGCATTCATGTTTAATTTGAAGGATGGGAAAGCTATCCCAGCGTTACCGGACCAAGTTGCAGTCGGAACACCGGCTGATCTCATTCGCCGTCGGCCCGATGTTCGCGCCGCCGAGCAACGATTAAGATCGGCCACCGCACAAATTGGCGTTGCCATGGGCGATTTGTTTCCCCGTATTGTCGTCAATGGGTCAATTGCCACCTCTGCGCCGACCTTCGGAGACTTGTTCACCGGAGCGAGTGAGAATTACACTTTGGGCCCTCGAATAACCTGGGCCTTCCTTGGCCTTGAGCGCGTGCGCATGCGAATCAACATGGCCGATGCGGATGCGGAGGGCGCGCTCGCCGAATATGAAGGCACGGTTTTACGTGCCCTTGAAGAAAGCGAAAACGCCCTGATCACCTATGATCGCGCGCGGCGGGAAAGCGAACACCTCAAAGACTCAGCCGACGCCGCGGAACTTGCAATGGACCTGGCCCGCCAACGCTTTGAGAATGGGGTTTCCAATTTTCTGGAAGTTTTGGACGCCGAACGCTCATTGTTGGCGGCTCAGAGCGGTCTTGCGCAAAGCCGCAGCCGCACAGCCATCGCGCTTGTCGCGGTCTACAAAGCCGTTGCAGGCGGATGGCCGGAACGCGCAGCCCAACTCGCTGACCGCAAGTAGCCCAGTAAAATCTTTCCGAACTACTCTTTTTGCGTTTTGATGATTTCAGTCATGGTGATTCCGAGTTTATCGTCAACCACCACCACTTCACCGCGGGCGACAAGCCTGTTGTTCAGATAAACGTCCAGAGCCTCACCCACCTTGCGGTCCAGCTCGATAACTGCGCCGCGGCCAAGCTTCGTGAGCTCATCAACGGTCATGCTCGTGCGTCCCAAGACCGCGAGCACCCGAACGGGAATTTCGGAAACCGCATCTAGGTCCTGTGCCGAGGCCGGTTTATCGGGAATGTCCGCAGGGTCGCCCCAGTTGTCCTCTTCCTCATCGTCGTCGGACTTGGCTTTGGCTTGAATTTCGTCGAGCGCTAGGCCGCCTGATGCCTTGCTGGATTTCTTTTCGCTCTTGGGAGTCTCTGCCATTTATCTTTCCGCTCACTTCGGGCCAGGTAAAATCCTGACCGAAATTAAGGACCAACTGCTGTTAACGACTACAGATTACGCGGGTCGTGTCCACACCTGTATCTTACAGCAAGATACACTCCAGCACATAATTGGCTAGTCTATAAGGCTTTTTTCGCTGCAAAACGGCTAAAAACAACCTAGTCGCGGGCCTCTGGTACGGCTACCGTTGCATACCAGGCCTCACGCTCCACCTCCGTTCCATAAGGTTCGGACAACTTCGCCACACGCTCCAAGATTCCATTTGCCCCCTCGCCCGCGACAAGGTGCGGATCGCCATTATCATTTTTGTCAATGGGCAGGAGTTCCATGCGGCGCAACTCTCCATCATTGGAAATGATCATGCGTACCGCCATGCTTTCGAAAATATGCCGCACCTCGACGAGCTGTTTAATAAAACCAAGGGTAGTTGGAAATAATGTATAGGCACTTTGAGGGATGTGAAGACTAAAGCTGCCTAGGCTATAGAGAATGGGCTTGGACTTATAAAACTCGATGCCATTCAGCCTCATCGACCCGTGCCCCAATACCATATCCGCGCCGGCATCGACCGCGGCTCTGGCGATGAGTTCCTCGCCAGGGTCAATGACCGCGTCTGACGCCCAATGGTACTGCAAACTCACAGCAACCAAGTCGGCGTCTTCCCTCACATTCCTGATCGCCTCTTCCATTTGCTGTAGATCGCTCTGCAGCGGCGCGATGGTCGACGAGCCGTCCGCGAGGCGCACTTCCGCGCCGCGAACAGGAGCTACACCAGCCTCATTTTCCGTCGCGGCGATAATTCCAAATTCCTCGAAGTCCGGCGCTGCCATAAATGAGAGCAACGCTATCTTCAAACCGTTGACTTCAATAAAAGTCGGCCGCAATGCGTCGGCAATCGTGGCTCCTGCACCGGAATGTTTGATGCCCTTGCTGTCTAGTGTACTCAACGTTGTTTGTAGCTCGTCGGCTCCAAAATCCATTGCGTGGTTATTGGCCGTCGAGACGATATCGGTTCCCGCCCAAACAAATTCGTCGATCATAGACGTGTCCGCGCGAACGATATCTTTGTTCGGCATAGGAAACCCCTGATCGGTCAGCGCTTGTTCAAGATTGAGGTACGTCACATCCGCCGAGCGCAAAACTTCGAACAAAGCCTGCAAGCCAGCACCGGTATTTGTCGACAGCTTTTGTGTCCAAATCGCATCGCCAACCACCGTGAGGACAAATTCATCGGGCCCGGCCTCACGTAATTCACCAAGCCGATCGTCCCATACCTGCGCGCTGTCATTGTCGGCGGCGAACGCTGCATTAAAAGAAAGAGCGATCACCAATCCGAGAAATCTGACAAAGATTTTCATTGAGCGACTCCCCTTTTTGCGAGGTTCCTTTTTCCGATCTAAAAGTCTGTTACCAGCGAAATGGTGAAACGGCGCGCTTTACTCGGCGCATAGGCTCCCGATGACAGTACCGTCCATGAGAAATCATTGGCCACATTGTAAACCTGAACCCGCGCCGACGCACTATTTCCAAATACGTTAAAATTATAACGCGCTCCAAGATCGAATGTTGTGGTCGATAGAAGTCTGAGAACATTCGCGCGGTCTGCATAGACTGGCCCGTCGTGGACCACCGCCCCATTAAGCGAAAATCCATGCCAAGACTCTGGTCCGTACTGGAGATTGAATCGAATGTTCCGTGAGGGGCGCGCAATAGGAACCTCGCCAATCACTCCAACAGTAGCCTGCCCGCCGTCAATACGCGCGCGCAAGAGCATCGCGCCCGCCACCACCGTCAGGCCGGGCAAAGGTTGACCGGACAGGGAAAGTTCGATGCCGCGGTGACTAATCTCGCCGACGTCCCGAAATAAGTTGGCCGCATCGCGCTCGAAAAAGGGCTTTTTAACTTCAAACACACCGGCAATGGCAGTGAGATCAGGTGTAATCCGATATCGGACACCTGCATCAATTTGTTCTGTGATACTTGCCGGCAACGCTTCACCGCGATTTACAGCGGTATCGGGCGCAATTCCAGACTCTTCCAGGCCGCGCGTGTAACTTGCGTATACGGCCAAGTCATCCGTCGCGTTTATTGCAAGCGTTCCGTTGTAAAGCCACGGTTCATCTTTGGTCCGCGCCTCCGGAGAGCCCGGTTGATTAATTTTCCGGTCATAGAACGTTTTTTGAATGCCAACGCTGAATTCACCAACCCCACGCCAGCGTCCAACATACGAGAAGCCGGGCGTGTATTGAATCACGTCGTCGCGGCTGCGTTCCGACAAGTTGTATGTGGGCTCCGGAACCGGGTTCACGACACCAATTTGGGCGGTGCCAAAGGATATGCGGTCTGCCCCGCCGAATCTTCTTAGAACATCACGTCCTTTAATCGATGCGTGGAAGGTGTGTTGTCTCGGTCCTTCATTAAACACGCGGGAGACCCTTACTTCGCCGGAGTTCGATGCCGCGTACTGCGGCTGGCTGCGTAGGATTTCGAGATCAGCGCTTCCATCGGGTTGGATATTGCGAAAAAAGATTACGAATTCGTCGAGGAGGTTGTTTGTTGACCTAAAGAGTCCGGCACGAATTCGCCATCCATCCGCTGGGGTTGCGTTGAGAACAGCGCCCATATTACGAGCGTCCCTGTTTCGGGCCGCCCATTCCTGACCAAAATAGACCGAGCGATCATATCGCGGGGGCGTGAAATCTCCCGCGGTAAACAGCAAAGTTATCGCTTCACCATCCCGGCCGTTTAGACCCTGAAAAAAGGTCACGACGTCGACATTGTCGCTGGGCGTCCAGTTTAAGGATGCACCGAACGTGTAGTTCGTGAATGAAGCGCGCCAATCGTAGCGTTTTTTGCCGAAGGAAAAACTGGCGACACCGCCAAGTTTGCCAGGGATGATCGGCGTTTGGATGTCGACTTCACTTTCAACACCCCCGTAGGGCCCGTATTCAACACTTAAACTTCCGGCCGTTTCATCACCCGGGCGGCGCAATGCAATATCGGCAATACCCGTTGGAGCCGGAAAGGCATAGGATTGCGCGCTCAGACCAACCCGCATTGTGGTGCCGGCATCAATACGGCCGAAAAACATGAACTGCTGATCAAAGTACAAGCCGTCGATGCGAATGTTACCCGCTTGCTGGGGACTGAACCCGCGCGCGCTGGACTGGCTATAAAGTCCAACCTCATCATCGCCGATGGAAACACCAAACGCGTCCTCAGCCGAGGTGACGGCATTCTCCCCGGCTCGTTGCGCATAGGTTGATATTGGAAAAAGAAGTGTGAAAAAAACGAGGCTAAGACAAACATGCTTTTGCAGCATTTAATCCCCCAATTAAAAGCCAATTTTCACAATACGCAGGTATTTGCGTGAAGTCGTCTAATTTTTTCTGATTTTCTAGAGCTTACGGTAGCTTCTCCAATCAGATTAAAAACGTATCTCCTCAGTGACCGAGGCTGGTTGTCAGTGAAAGTCGAAATGCCCGCCGTTCAACGCGCTCAACTGTTTCATTGCGATTGGCTGTCCAAGCATTTTCGTTGAACACATTACCTACACGCGCACGTAAAGTTGCTGTAACTCCAGCAATCTCAAAAGTGTACCGCGCACCGATATCCAATGTTGTGTGGCTCGGCGTATACAGTCCCGAACGGGGGTTGAGTAAAGATCTGCTGTTATAGTTAAGCTGCCCGTCGATGGACAAACCGTCGAGGAAGGGAATTTCGTAGGTCGCATTTAATAACCCGGTGACCGAGGACACACCCGTCGCCCGGCCAATAAGCACACCTTGATCGATAAGCTCGCCGCGGCGGTCAGCGTCGAGAAGCACCAAACCGCTGACGATATTTACAGACGGAATTGGACGCCCGACCAAGGATAACTCAATCCCGCGGTGACGTGCCTTACCTATAATTTGGAAGACGTTTGTGGAATCGATGCCCGGTGTCGGTTTCGCAACCTCAAAAACCGAACCGATAAACGTGACGGCGGGAGTCACCCGGTATCGCATTCCGAGTTCGTACTGAGTCGCGATAACCGCTGGCAGCACCTCATTTCGATTGGCAGCATTATTCGGCGCGGTTCCGGATTCCTCCAGACCGCGTACCGTTGTGGCAAACAACGTCAAGTCAGGTAAGGGCGTATAGGTTGCCGCAAGGTCGTAGAGCCATGGGGTATCCACATTGCTTTGCGCCGGCAGGCCGGGAGGTCTGACATCTTTCTTGTAACGGGTTTTGAGAACCGCACCGCGCACCCAAATTGAATCCGTAATTTGCGCCTCGTAGCCAAGACCACCCGTCACCTGTTTTGTTCGATCTCTCGTCGGATCGGCTTCGGTGAGTGGCTCCGGTTCTGGCGTGATCGGAACACCGTTTTCAATATCAACCGGCCCAAGAGGTACCGCCTCCCCTGGTCGGAATATATTGCGTGTGGTTCTCCAACGCAGCGTTCCATACAGGCGCTGTGTATCAGTCGTCCAAAAATGCCCCCGCGTTTCAACAGCAATCGACCGCGCTCCATTGGGCCTGTTGCGAAAAACAGTCGCCGTGCCGACACCAGTCTCATCCAATGTCAAACGCGTAAAATCGTCGCGCCAACGATCTAGGTCGGTAACAACGACAGACGATTGCAGGGAAATTCGATCGGTTGGCGCGTAACGAGCAACTAGCCCTCCGGCAAGCTGGAGCTGGCTTATCGAACCCCAGTCGGCATAGTAGGTCCCTGGGTGCGGAAGCTCGTCGGGTAAACTGGTGCCATCGAAAACCAGCCCATAGTTCCCACCCCGCTTTGAAAAGCGGTCTGCGGAAAATAAACCGCGCAATTGAAATTTATCGCTGGGCTTCCAGGTGGGAACAATTGCGTAGTGGCGGGGGAAACGCTTCTGACCATCGGAGCCCACATCGTTCATAATGCTGATGCCGTAAGCCGCGCCATACTCACCATCTTGTGTGGCGGCAGAACCGCGCAAAAAGTATGCGTGTCCTCCATAGTCGCGCAACGCCACTTCTAATTCCTCACGGGCGCCAGGTTCAGCTTCAGCTAAACGAAATTCGACGATGCCCGAGGGCGCTGGAAAATCAATACCAAGCGCATTAATACCGACGCGAATAGTCGTGCCATCAAGTGACGCGCCAACGATGTTCGCAGAGCGAATGAAATATGATCGGTCTAATCGATAGTTACCTGAGTCTTGCAGACTGAATCCGCGAACTTGTCGTTCGCTGTAAAGGCCGATTTGTTCGGACCCGACCTTTTCACCGAACGCATCGACGGCCTGCGCCGCAACATTGGTTGAAGATTGAGCGAAGGCTCCAACAGCGGGAAGTACACTAACCGCAACTGCTATGAGCGAAGCGCAGGCGGCGCGAACCACAACACCCCCGTATCGGTCAGCTCGCACCCGCTGACACTTCTTTTCTGTACAAGCCACATCCCGTCCTTAGGCAAGTAACGAACCGGGTCTTACCCAAGGTGTTCGCGTAGACGTAGTGCTTACTCAGCCCTAGGTTGGTGTGTCAATGCGTGGTTGCGTTCTGGTCGACATCAAGGTTTCGGCTTTTTGGCATGGATCACCGAAAAAGAGAATTTATGTATATTTCTGAGTGACTTAGCGGTTTTTCGCCAATCGACCAGAGATTATCCAAAAGGCGTAATTTGAGACCTCCCAATTCACCTTCTGGTTCATAAGACTCATATACCGATACACGGATAGCGTGCGTCGGCGAATTCCCTAATTATGGTCGCAGGAAAACGAGATGTGAAACTTAAAAAATAGGCGTAACGCAACGAACAGAAAAACGACAAGCAGCATAGTCTGATTTCAAATTTTTTCGTGACACTGCCTATCTCCCAGCACCAGCTAACCCACTGCTGCCTAGCACCGACTAACCCTCCGGTGCACCGCGTCGGGTCCCAATCTGCCGTTTCGATAACAATGGCTAATCGATTGGAGAGTTGGGACCCGCATCGCATCTCGCAACAGAATTTGCATATGAAAGGTGCTCACTATGAATAAGCTCGCCGACTGCCATCGAAATATTCGAGACAATCAGGCCGCATCAGTTGGCGGTAATTCCTACAGCGATCGAGGTGAGAACCAGCACTTCACGACAATTGTCGATGCTTTCATCCGGCACGTTCCAAGTTTGGTTGTCGTAAAAGACCTTGAGGGCCGTTTTTTAGAGGTCAATGCCCTCGCTGAGCGAACATATGGCGTTCCGTTGAAAGAGCTTCGCGGTAAAGCCCCACAAGAAGTGTTGCCTACCATTTTCGCTAAAGAATGCTCAAAGGATGACGATTTGGTACTTGGGAGCGAGACGACCCGCGAGGTCGAGCAAACTTTTGACTGGCCCGACGGCCCTCACACCTTTCATACGATCAAGTTCCCAATTTTTGACGATGACCGCCGCGTCATGGGTACCGGCGAAATTGGCATCGACATCACCCAACACAAGAACATTGAAGAAGGACTCTACCGCCGCGCCAACTTCGATGCCGTTACAGAGCTGCCAAATCGACAATTGGTAATGGACCGTTTGGAACAGGCGGTAGCCAATTCACGGCGAACCAAGACGGCCACTGGCATTCTGCTTGTTGATCTTGGCGACTTTACGTCGCTCAACGAAGCGCAAGGTCGAATTGCCGCAGACTGGCTCCTGATAAGCGCTGCACATTCACTCCGATCACTTTGCCGCGAAAGCGACACCGTAGGACGACTGGACGGTGACAAATTTTGCTTGTTGCTGCCAAATATAAAAGAGTCTGACGAACTCGCTCAGGTTGCGACAAAAGTCCTCGACGCATTGCGCGCCGAGCATGCCATCGAAGAAATAGAAACGTTCGTCCAACCTAGCATTGGGGCCACTATTTTTGTGGACGACCCCGGCACGGGCGAAGATTTCATGCGGTGCGCGAAGCTAGCGTTGGATGACGCCAAAGCGCGCGGGCGAAATTGCGTCGTTCATTTTGATGGAACCTTATCGACCCCATGCGTTCGCAAGCTGAAAATCATCAGCAAATTGCGCAAAGCCATTAAAAACGACGAATTATCACTGGTTTATCAACCTATATTCGACGCTCAGTCAAAGACCATAACAAGTGTAGAAGCATTGCTGCGCTGGACAACGTCTGAGCTGGGTGCCGTTCCTCCCGATGAGTTCATCGGGGTAGCTGAAGAAATGGGAATGATTACCTCCATCGGGGATTGGGTTCTCGAAACGGCGTGTGCCGGTGCAAAACAAATCAATTCCAAAAGTGCTCATCCTGTCGTCGTCGCCATTAACGTCTCGGTAAAACAGCTTGGTGATCGCAGTATCGTCGACAAGATAAAAAGGTGCCTTAAAAAAAATGCGCTCGATCCGAAGCTCTTGAAAATTGAGATGACTGAATCAATCTTTGCGGATGACTCCCCGGCGATTGAAGAGGTCATGGGTGAACTCCGTGACCTCGGACTTGGGATTGCGATGGATGATTTTGGAACGGGATACTCATCCCTCGCGTATTTATACAAGTACCGCTTTTCTCAGATAAAAATCGACAGGAGTTTCGTTGCCCGCATTATGGCGACTGGCGACAATTCACTGCTGGTGAGCGGTATTATCCGCATGGCTCACAGTCTTCGGCTGGAAGTCGTAGCGGAGGGATTGGAAACCAAGGGGCAGGTAGATCTCCTCACCGCGCTTGGATGCGACAAATTGCAGGGTTATTTCTTTAGCAAGCCAGTTCAATTGCAAAACCTGCTATCGCAACTGAAGTCAGAAAAACCGGAGGCCGCATAAGAAACGCCTGATCCCTCGCCATTTTGACCTAAATTAGCTCTACGTGTCGTCATGCGACAATGAACGCGTAGCGGTTGCAAAGCATGCGTATCCGTAGTTAAAATGTTTCGCGTAAAAACATTTTAACTGGAGCGAACCGTCTATGGTGCGCGTAATTCTGGCAGACGATCATAGCCTCATGCGGGACATTCTAAGACATTATGTGTCTCTCCTAGAAGGTTCCGTTGAGATATTGGAAGCGGCGACCTTGCAAGGCGTATTAAAGCACTCCGACAATGGTCAACCGCCGCCTGACCTTATTCTCTTGGACTTAGACATGCCGGGTATGAACGGATTAAACGGCATCGTCGAGGTTAAGGAAAATTTTTCCGAAGCTAAAATAATAGTGGTCTCTGCTATCGAGGACAAAGAGACGATACTTAACGCGTTGCAAGTTGGCATCGCCGGCTATATTCCGAAGACCACAAGCGGACAGTCACTTGTATCCGCCATCCAGTTGGTGATGAACGGAGATCGATATTTGCCGGCAACTCTCCTCAGCGATACCGCCAAGCGCGATAAAAACGAGCGTGCGGAAGTAGTTTCACCTCTCAAATCAGATGATAAATTTTCGAAGCTGACGGCGCGCGAGAACTCAGTTATGTGCCTGCTCATCCAGGGTAAAACCAATAAAGAAATTGCGCGGGTTTTGCGGCTCGAGGAAGTCACCATTAAAGTGCATCTTCGGAACATATTTCGCAAGATTGATGCGTCCAATCGAACTGATGCTGTGCGCATTGCTTTGCAATGTGACTGGCAACCTGAGGTCGCGACAACGCACTAGTCGAAGTATAACATGTCAGCGAGATGCTGGTGGCACCTTACCCACTCTTGTGCCAGTTACCGTCGCGTTACAGATTTTGCATTTGCCTTGGCTGGGGTTTTCTTCGCTATTTTCTTAGCGGTTGCCTTCCCCTTGGCCGACACCTTCCGTTTTTTCGCCTTAGCGCGAGGTTTCTTCGCGTCTTCCTGGAAATGTTTTCTGGCAGAGACCATACCCTGCTTCAGGTCTTTCCACGCTAGGTCGATCGCAGCGCTTAAGTCCTTCCAAGCGGCCTTACTTGGTCCCTTTAAGGCCTTGATCCGCACCTCCAAGTCTTTTTGCTTTGCTTTGAGGTATTTGATTTCCTCGGCAATGCGTGGTTTCGCCGCATCGGTCATCGCAGAAATTTTGGCCGCCGTACTTTTACCGGCTTCCTTGGCTTTACCTTGAAGCGTCTTGAGCTCCGCGTTTACCTCATCAAGGCGTTCGCTCATCAGTTCAATATAATCTTTGCGCGATGTCATGGGCCTATCCTTTGCCTGCGTGAAAAGCGTGTATGATCGGTCTTAGCAGATTTGCGCTTTGTCGCGCATAGACATTAGCTATGGTCAAATTAGCGCCGGATCAAGGTGCAAATAGCAAATTTCAAAGCTTTTAGGCAGGCAAAACCTGGCATCCAAGCGATTTGCCGTGAGTATTCGCTATTGCGGCAGGGCGAAACCATTTCCTATGACTCCAAAAACATTCTGGAGGCAGCCGAAGGTTGGAATTGAGACCGGGCGTAATGCCAGTGAGACGACCTCGGCGCCTTCCTTACTTTCGAAATCGCGCGGTGACAAATCTCGACTCAACGAGGCCTTCACAAACATTCGCAATTGTCTTTAGCGTGCGCCGCGGAGCTCGTCTTTCAGCGCATCGATACGAAACACCTTTCCAGCTTTCACCACCGTGTCCATACCCGACAGGGCCGTGATGTCGGTCAGTGGATTGGCGTCCAGCGCGACAATGTCGGCCTGCTTGCCCACTTCGATCGAGCCAAACCGATCCTCCCAACCAATCAATTCGGCTGCGACAATGGTCGCGGTGCGCAGCGCCGTAAGCGGCGTCATGCCCGCATCAACGAAGTATTCCAGTTCCTGATGAATGCTAAGGCCGGGCACGACCGGTGGCGCCGGACCCAGGTCCGATCCTGCCGCAACAATACCGCCCATGGAAACGAAGCGCGCCATCTGCCGGGCTTGTTCTCGGATACTTTCCTGCGCTTCGTCCTGCACCGCACTGAAGTTGAACACTGGAGGTACGCGCTGCAAGCCAGAGAGAAACGCCTCGCGGATTTCCGGCTGGTACAAATCGAACCACTCAGCGCTACGCTCAGCGATGCCCTCCGGGTCGGCAAGTACGTTCTGAATCGTCAGCGTAGGTACAACCACTGTGCCGTTCTCCACCAGCACCTCGAAAATCGCGTCCAGTTTTTCCTGGTTAAGACGCGGCCACAGCACGAATAGGCGGTAGTATCCGATATCCGTCATCGATATGGCGTCTTCGTAGTCCAGCGACTTCTGCAACAAAGCGGTGGTATGTTCGATACTGTCCACGCCAAGGCGCGAGGCTTCGGCGGCGCCCAGCATGGCGAAGTGTCCGGTTAATTTACCGCCGTGCTTGCGGGTTTCATCGACCACGGCGGCCACCACCTCCTCGTCGCCGTAATTGTAGAACTTGATCCAATCGACCCCCTGGTACATGGCGTCGCGCACAAACTCGCGCGCTTCCAGCGGCGTGTTGACCATCGTGCAGCGCGCCACTTTCGGGAAACCCGGGGCTTCCTCGAAACAGTCGGTGCCCATGACGATGTTTGGTCCGTCTGCACGGCCTGCATCGAACTCGGATTTCATTGGTCGCACGCCCTCGATGTTTCCGAGAGTGCGCAGCGTTGTGACGCCGCCAGCCAGGAACATTTTGAAGTAGTGCGCAAGATCAATGTCGATACCGCCCACTTGCGATTGGGCGTGGGCATGTACGTCGATTAGACCGGGAATCAGGTATTTTCCCGAAACATCAACCCTCACCGCGTTCTCAGGAATGCGGTCTTCGTTATAGCCGAAGTCGAAGAACAGGCCAGTGATATCGCCATCTTCCATGAGGATGCCGATGTCCTCGTAGATCTCGCCGCGAACGACATCAACTAAGTGCCCACCGGTTAAATACGTAGGTGTATCTTGTGCCAAGCTTGGCCCGACGAGAACCGAAGACAAAACGAACGCCGCTGCGCCCCTCATTACGTTTTTCATAGTCGCCCCTCCCAGAGTCGCTGCGAATTTCAAACGCTCGCCGCGCGTGCGCTTCGCGCGTATCTTCGGTGATCCTTGGAGAGGCCTCAAGTATTCATAGAATTTCCAGGCGATCCGCGCTGTTACCCGCGGGCGCGGCGTAACACTTTGACCGCCCTGCGTTCAACAGGCATGCGACTCCGCGAATTGCGCAATGAGTAAAGATCAGAGGCCGTCTTATGCGAGATGGAACCTGCGCTTGGTTAGTAGACGAGTTCGTCGTCTTCCTTGCCTTCCGAGATGACGATTTGGCCAGAGTTCGAGAGCTCTTTCGCCAGAACCACAATATTGTTCTGGGCCTCTTCCACATCTTTCAAGCGAAGCGGACCAAGGGCTTCGATATCTTCTTGAAGCATCTTGCCGGCGCGCCCAGACATGTTGGAGAAGAACAACTCCTTGATCGCCTCGGATGCCCCTTTGAGAGCTTGAGCCAGTTTTTCCTTCTCGGCGTGACGGAGGAGCGTTTGAATACCGGCCGAATCCAGACGGATCAAATCTTCGAAGGTGAACATGAGAGCTTTAATTTTCTCAGCGGACTCACGGTTGCGTTCTTCCAACGCAGTCAAGAACCGTGCCTCGGAGTTGCGATCCAGGTTGTTGAATATTTCAGCCATCAATTCATGACTATCCACCCGTGCCGTACGCGCCAAGTTCGACATGAATTCTGTGCGCAGGGTCCGCTAGACGCTATCAAGCACGTCTTTCTGGACCGTTTCCATATGCAGCATGCGCATCACCACTTCCATCGAGAACCCTTCAGGCAATAGCGAAAGCACACGGCTGGAATGGTCCGGTTTAATCTTTGATAGAACCACCGCTACGGTTTGAGGATATTCGTTTTTCAGGAAGTTCGAGAGCACTTGTTCATGGACATTGCCCAGCTTGTCCCACATCGTGCGACCCGCCGGACCCGCGATTTCTTCCATGATCATCTTGACGCGCTCTGGCTCAAGACCCTTCAGAAGTAGGCGCTCGGTGGTGGCCGTGGATCCGACCAGCGACCCTGTACTGGACAGGGCATCGGAAAATTCAACGAAGAGACGCTCAACAATGTTGGAATCGATGGTTCCCAAGTTGGCCATGGACTGGGTCAACTCTTTGATCTCATCGTCTTCCATCATCCCCAGCAACTTGCCCGACTGGTCGTCGCCCAAGGACAGCATCATGATGGCCGCCTTTTGGGGACCTGTCAGACTCCGATAATCTTCTTTAACTCGCGCCATCTCACGTCTCCGATGAGTCGCTGCTATAGCAGCGTACCTACACAATCTCAGCCCACGACATTAGGCCATGAATTAACTTTACGGAGTGTTAAAATACTAAATCCGCCCTACCCTCAGTGAACAATGAACCGATGAGCTGAAAAAGACTTACGAACAAAGGCTTCGCGTCAAGGCGAGTAATTTTCTAATGTTTTTTCTGAGACATCTGAGTTAATTTATTGATTTATATACGTCTTTAATTTTCCATGTTTGGGCTAAATAGCTTGCTTTGGTTATGAAGATAATAGAACTCTGGCGTTATCCGGTGAAATCTATGCGGGGCGAAATACTCGATCGTGCCGCAGTTAGCCCAAGCGGAATTGAAGGAGACCGGCAATGGGCGGTGGTTGACGCTCACTCTGGGGTGTCGCTGAGCGCCAAAAGGTATGGCGATCTCCTACGCTGTAGAGCCCGGACCGTTAACGGCGAAGTGAGGGTTCTCCTGCCAAATGGGCGCGAATTGCCTGCTGGCTCCGGCGATCTGGCTCATGAGCTTTCCGATCTATTTAAACGCCAGGTCATTTTGAGCCAGGCAAACACCGTAGAGACAATAAGGCACGAGTTTCCGGAGGCCGTCCGGGAAGGAACAGGGGACCCATTCCTGTGGGAGCCCGGAACGAGCGCGTTCTTTGATACTGCCCCTCTTCACTTATTAACCACGGGAACACTGAGCAAACTCGGTCAATTGTTGCCAAACTCTGTCATTCACGCCACCCGGTTCCGGCCGAACATCTTAGTTGAAACCGCCGACAACGCATTTGTTGAGGATAACTGGGTCGATAAGAATATCGACCTTGGGCCCGTGCGGTGTCATGTGGATGATCATATGCGGCGCTGCGTAATGGTCACCCGACCGCAAGGCGAGTTACCGAAAGATACCAAAATCATCCGAACCATCGTAAGCGACAACGACGCGAACGTCGGAATCGCGCTCAAGGCATTGGACACAGGGACGTTAAACTGCGGAGATACCGTCAAAGTCCTCAGTCAAGAAGAACCTTTGTCCCTGCCGCGTTAGTAGTCGGCCGCCAACCGCACAACGTATACTCGCGGACCACGGGGCATAAAGAGTCCAGATGCGCCGGCAACCGTCCATCCGAAGGTATTGGTCACGTTGCGTACATCGAAACGTACTGAAGCGGATACATCCTTAACAGTGAAGTTATAGCGCGCACCGAGGTCAATTGTGGTCGCAGACGGAACCTTAAATGTGTTGAGCCGGTTTGCGAAATGCCTGCCCTCATACTCGACCTCTCCGTTCAGGGAGAAGCCGCGCCACGCTTCCGGACCGTAGTTTAAGTTGAGATTGAGGATCACCGGCTCTTGGCCCGGCGAAACATTGCCGACCAAACCTTGCGTGACCGCCTCGCCTTTCAGTCGCGCCTCTAGCAATACGGCACCGCCGACCACTGTTAGACCTTCGACGGGATTGCCAGACAGCGACACTTCAACACCCCGGTGGGTGAGCGATCCAAGCCGCGCGAACACATTTGCTGAATCGCGTGTGAAGAAGGGTTTATCAACTTGGAACACACCAGCAACAAGAGTGAGATTTGGCGAAAAGCGGTATCGGAAACCCGCGTCGATCTGCTCGGTTAGGCTAGCCGCCAACGCCTCTCCAGGATTGGCCGCACTTTCGGGCGCAACTCCGGAATCCTCTAATCCGCGCGTATAGCTGGCGTAAAAGGTCAAATCATCGGGGCCTTCCACCGCGAGCGTCGCATTGTAAAGCCAAGGATTAGTGCGTGTGTCGGTCGGGGTGGGACCAAACTGATCGACGGTTCTGCGGTAAAACGCTTTCTGTACCCCAACGCTAAACTCGCCGACCCCGGGCCACTGACCTACATAAGATACGCCCACCTGCCCGTGTCGTACTTTGTCAAGGCTTTGTGGGCCATAGACGAAACCATCGGGCCTTGGAATGGATAAGCGTTCACCGATCGGTTGTAGACCGAATGACATCGTATCGTCTCCGCCGAACGTACGCTTACCGGATCGACCTTTAGCTGAAATATGGAAGGTGTGGCGGCGCACGCCGTCTGTATAAGCGCCCGAGGCACGGACCTCCCCAGAATACGAGCCAATGAATGCGGGTGGGCGTGTGCGTATGAAAAGCTCGCCGATTCCGTTCTCGTCGGTATCGTTATGAAAATAGAACCAGAAATTCTTCAGATCATTTGTTGACCGAAATAGGCCGGCCTGCAAACGCCAGTTCTCGAAAGCAATTGTGCGTGCGATTACGCCGTAGTTTGTTTGAATTCGGTACCGGCCTTGGTGAAAATCCGGCCCGTAGAAATTGCCCCGATCGAATTTAGGCGGCAAGAAATCTCCCGCAGTCAATACAGCCGGCTGCGTACCTGTACCATTTTGCGGAATACTCCGCTGGAAGAACGTAATGAGCTCGGCATCATCTGTAGGCGTCCAATGCAAGAGAGCTGAATAATCAAGGTATTCGAAACCGCCGCCAAAATTCATGTCGGTGTGGCCCGCCGCCATACCGATTACAGCACCGAGCTTGCCCGGGTTAACTGGCACTTCTAGATCAAACTGGCCGCCATAAGATCCGTATGGACCTGCGTGGGCACCGCCGCCAATAAAGATCTCATCGCCCGGCAGTCGTAAACGAACATCGGCAATACCCGTGGGTGCGGGAAATGGATAGGATTGCGCACTCAAACCGACACGCATGGTGGTGCTGCTTGTCATCTGACCTGCAAAGCCGAAACCCATGGTTTGTTGGTCGAAAAACAATCCTTCTATACGCGTGTTGCCCGCATCCCTCGGACTGAAACCGCGTGCGTTTGTCGCACTGTAAAGACCGATGCTGTCGTCGCCGATCTCCGTGCCAAAAGCATCCTGTGCGGAGGTCACGACATTTTCAGAAGCGCGTTGGGCGTGCGCAGCACCGGAAAGCGTCGAAAAGGCGACGATAAGAGCAGCAATTTTTCTAACGTGCATTGGAAACCTTTGGGATTTTTGAGAGGATCGCGTTATTAAGCTATTCAAAGTCATATAGAAAATGGCCTAGAGAGACCAAATGCCCTTTCGACCGGGACCGTGTATAGCCGATTACCGCTATTGATGGCTTCACAAAATTGCGAGCGCGTTGGATAAATTATGCAAATGGCGGCGTTAATATTCGTTGCATGCTATCTCGCGGCGATACATTCCACTTCAACGCGCGCATTGATGGCGAGATCTACGCCACCAAAAGCACTTCGCGCTGGGAATTGGCCAGGCTCAAAATAAGTTGCGTAAACCTCATTGAAGTCGTCCCACTCGGCGATATCGGCAAGAAAGACCGTGCACTTAATAAGATCGGACATCTCATAACCATGCGCTTCGAGGGATATCTTGATGTTTTCCATAACCTGCTTTGTTTCACCGACAAGACCGCCTTCGGCAAGCTTCAAGCTGCCAGGCAAATTGCCGATCTGCCCAGAGAGATAAAGGGTGTCACCCACTTTCACGGCTTCCGAAAACGGAAGGGTTGTGGGTAACACTTTGCCCGAATTCAAGCGTTCTGGGGCGGCCGACACCGTTGCCGTAGCCAAAGTAAGGCACGTGAATGTCATAATAAATGTGCGAATCATTTTTCTTTCCGTGATTAGAGTTTTCAATCAGGCGCGGCCGATGACTTCGATCACGCGGTCAATGTCGTTCATAGTGTTGAACCACGTTGGTGATATGCGGAAGCGGTCACTGTAGGTGGATATTCTGACGCCTGCTGAGCCGAGTTTTTCGCCGAGCTTGCCGCGCGCGTCCTTCATAACGAAGCTGACAATGGGCGCCGTACTCCCCAAGGGTGTGTAGGGTCTATGACCATATTCCCGCAATGTGGTCTGCAAAGCCTCGATCATCGGCTGATTGTTGGCCTGCAATCTCTCGACGCCAACGTCCAAAATCCAATCGAGCGACACGTTTAAGCTCGCCTCAACCATTTTCGCATGAACGGTACCATTAAAAATGCCGCCAACACCTCCCATCTCTTCACTTATGTAGGCTGGTGAGCCGGGTTCATCGAAGGGATAAAGATGCGTCTTCGGTTCCACGAAGTTCCGGGTCTGTAAGTAGCCGCGCCACGCAGGAACAAGGTCATCGACGAGATCGCTGTTGGCATAGAGAAATGAGAGACCGCTATCACCGCCCATAATCCACTTGCCCGCGCCGCAGGTCGCGAAATCAACCCCCATGGCTTTGACGTCGATCGGCGAATTTCCCGCTGACTGCACAATGTCCACACACAAATATGCACCGTGAGCATGGGCAAGATCAGCAAGTGCCTTTAGATCGTGTTTGAAACCATTCACCCAAGAGACGTGAGAGACTGCAATCAAGCGCGTATCTTCGGTGATGGCAGCCGCATATTGATCGATCGAAATACTGCCGTCGTCTTGCATCGGTAGGGTAACAACATCCATTCCCTGTTCGCGAAGCTGTTCATAATTATAAAAGCTCCCGATAAAATGGAGCGCATCGGTAATGATCCGGCCGCCACGCGCCGGGAGATCAAGCGCGCGGGTGACAAGATACTCACCCATCGACGTACTAGGGGAGTAGACGATCTCATCATCGTTAGCCCCAATCAGACGTGCGAGCTTGGCCCGCACACCTGCGGAGTCCACTTTTGCGGTGCCGGTAATAAGATCGCGCGCATAATCGGCGCACGCTTTTGCGGCCGGCGCCGAAATTGGGTGACGTGCTGCGCTATCCAAAAATCCCGGCTTGAGTCCGGGCATCAGCTCATCGCTATTGAAGGCAATAGATGCGTCTTGATTTGCAAATGCCGAACTAACAACGCCGCTGGCCGCTGCAGTGAGCATGCCCGCCAAAACGTTTCTTCTTTTCATGGTTTTGAGCCCCCGTCTCGCCCCGCGTGTTATTCGCGGTCGCCCAACAGAAGAGCATTTAGCTCATCGATTGGGAACACTTCGCCGCCCTTAATCACAGTATGAATCCGTCCAACACTATCGATATCAACAAGAGGGTTTGAATCAAGTGCAACGATGTCAGCCTGCTTGCCGATTTCAATCGCACCAAACCGGTTTTCCCATCCTAATATCTTGGCCGCGTTAGTGGTTGCCGTCCGCAACGCTTGAAGCGGCGTCATGCCGCCCTCTACAAAAGATTGCAGCTCCTGATGAAGTGAAATGCCAGGGGCATAGGGATACAGATCCATGGAAGAATCAGATCCCGCGCCGACGATACCGCCCATCTGGACGAACTTCGCCATAATGCGCGCCTGAATTCTCGCACTCTCACCCCATTCCTTCGGAACATAATTCGCGAATCCAAATCCACCTTCGCCACTGCCTGTATGCTCTTCGATGCCATGGGATCCGGGCTTTGACAAAGCTTCGTAAACTTCAGGCTGATAATAGCGTAAGAACTCTGCGTTATCCTCCAGCAGCTTCACCCGATCGGAGAAGATTTTTTGTACCGCTATTGTCGGAATAATCGGCGTTTCGTTCTCCACCAAGACTTCAAGCGTTTTCAGAACTTCTTCCTCGTTCACGTCGGTCCATATAAGAAACCGCCGATAATATCCGATGTCGGTCGTTGAAATGCTTGCTTCGTAATCAAGCGCGCTTTGAATCAGCGCTACAGTGTGCTCAAGGCTGTCCACGCCAAGGCGTGACGCTTTAGCTGCACCCATCATTGCAAAGTGGCCCCATACTTTACGGCCGTGACTATGAGCTTCATCGATAACCGCCTTCACCAGTTCTTCGTCACCGTAATTGTAGAATTTTATCCATTCCGCTCCGCGGTAGGCATAGTCACTGACGAGTTCCCGTGCTTCGATTGGGTTGTTGACGATTTGCGAGCGCCGCACCTGCGGGAAGCCGGGCGCTTCTTCAATAAGGCCTGACGCACTGACAATGATGTTCGGGCCATCCATTTCTCCAGTATCAATCGCGACTTTATCCTTCAGCGAATCAAACATTGAATCAGGATCAGGTGCTCCGCTCGATGTGGCGAGCGCCCGGATTGTTGTCACTCCGCTTTTGAGAAGTAAGCGGTAGAAGTGTGCGCGATCAACATCCACACCGTGAACTTTTTTCGGCGTATGCATATGCATATCGATGAGTCCGGGGATTAGATATTTTCCGGTGACGTCAACACGCTCGGCATTTTCAGGGATCCGATCGGCGTTGTAGCCAAAATCAAAGAAGAGACCCGTTATTTTATCTCCTTCAATAACGATGCCAATGTCCTCGTAAATTTCGCCGCGAATGACGTCAACGAGATGGCCGCCCGTAAGGTATACGGGGCGCTCTTGCGCGCTAGAAACTGGGACAAAAAATACCAGTACGGCTAAAGCTATGAATAACGTCCTCATTTTAATTCTCCCCCTTGCAACCCAACGGTTTCAGTCCCCGATAATGACCAAACCGCCTAACCGAAATAAACGAATGGCGATGCACACGTAACGCTGCTACTCGCGCTCAGCCAGTAACAGCGCATTTAGATCAGCTATCGGAAACACCTCGCCAGCCTTCACAACCGTGTGGATGTCTCCAACACTATCGATATCTACAAGAGGATTGGAATTCAGCGCCACGATGTCAGCCTGCTTGCCGATTTCGATAGACCCAAACCGGTTCTCCCAGCCTAGGATCTTGGCCGCGTTTGTCGTCGCCGTCCTCAACGCTTGAAGTGGCGTCATCCCGCCTTCGACAAAAGCTTTCAATTCTTGGTGAAGCGCAATGCCAGGGGCATAGGGAAAAATATCGAGTGAAAAGTCAGACCCCGCACCGACGATGCCACCCATCTGGACGAACTTCGCCATGATGCGTGCTTGAATTTTCGCGCTCTCTCCCCACTCCCGAGGAACGTACTTGGCAAATCCAAACCCGCCCGTATGTTTCTCAATACCCTGAGTCGCAGGCGTTGCTAGATCGTCGTAAACATCACGCTGGTAGTAGCGAAAAAACTCCGCATTATCCTCCAGCAGTTTCGCTCTGTTTGAGAAGATTTGTTGAACCGCTATTGTCGGAATAATCGGCGTTTCGTTCTCCACTAAGACTTCAAGCGTCTTAAGAATCTTGTCTTCATCCACCTCGGTCCATAGCCGGAACCGCCGGTAGTATCCGATGTCGGTCATGGAGATGCTGGTTTCGTAATCAAGTCCGTCTTGTATGAGCGCCACCATATGTTCAAGGCTATCTACACCAAGACGTGAGGCTTTCGCCGCACCCATCATGGCAAAGTGCCCCCACACTTTACGGCCGTGGTGATGGGCTTCGTCAATGACCGCCTTCACAACTTCTTCATCGCCATAGTTATAAAACTTGATCCACTCCGCGCCGCGGTACGCGTAGTCACTGACCAACTCCCGCGCTTCTATGGCGTTGTTGACGATTTGTGTGCGTACCATTCTTGGGAAACCAGGAGCTTCCTCAATCAAGCCCGATGAACTGACAATAATGTTCGGGCCATCCATTTCCCCAGTATCAATCGCAACTTTATCCTTCAGCGAATCAAACATCGCTACGGGACGTCGCACTCCACCATGCCTATCCAGTGCCCGGATCGTCGTCACGCCAGCTTTGAGGAGCAGCCGGTATAAATGCTCCCGATCAACCGCTACACCGTGAACTTCTCTTTGCGTATGCATATGCATATCGATGAGTCCGGGGATTAGATATTTTCCGGTGACGTCAACACGCTCGGCATTTTCAGGGATCCGATCGGCGTTGTAGCCAAAATCAAAGAAGAGACCCGTTATTTTGTCTCCTTCAATGACGATGCCAATGTCCTCGTAAATTTCGCCGCGCACGACGTCGACGAGATGGCCGCCCGTAAGGTATACGGGGCGCTCGTGCGCGCTAGAAACTGGGACAAAAAATACCAGTACGGCTAAAGTTATAAATAACGTCTTCACGTAAAATATCCCCCAGGTTTGTTTTCGCCGACAGCGGTCCCGGCCGACTACAAAAGTGTGACGCCTCTCGTCGCGATCACATACATGCCTCTAACTCTATGTCTTTTGTACCGCGCACACACGCGCAAATTCCACTGCGAAGCCCAATTTCTCCGGTTTTTTTGGGGCATTCCGTCTATTGAAGTGATTTCTCTACGCCTCGCCGCTTAACCATCGCTGGTCATTTTAAATATGCCCTGAGCGTTTGAAGAATCGAAACTCAAATCAAGCGCGTTTGAGTCCTGCCTAACCCCTCGCTCAATGAATTCGAAGAATGAGCCTGGCACCTCCCGCAAAACCGCCCTCTGCGAGTCGTCGCTAAATATCCGCAGCACGCGATCGGCCTTGAAGGCCGTTTGGCGAACTCGACCCGATGACGACACCTCGATGCTCTCCTTTATATTTCGGCCTTTTAAGATCTGTTCTTGAACCACCGCCTCCAAGGACGCGACTCTATTCGTCGCATGATTAAACGCGTTGCCTTCGGTCGCAATCCAAGCCATCTCGGCGGATTCCGCCAGCAAAGTTTCGTAATCTCGAAGTGTAGGCGGGGGGTGATGGCGAGAAAAACACCGAGCTACGGCCCGCAACACCTGAACGCTATCTTCAAAGGATAAAGATCCCTCTTTCGCAAGATGAGCTAAGGCATCGATAATTTGGGGTTCAAGTGGATCTTTCGAGTGCGAAGTTATTCGCCGGACGGCGTCCTGAAATTTCCTGCTGAACTCACTGACGTGCAATTCACTTACAAAAAATTGCGGCAGGCTTTCTGGGTAATCTTCATGCTTGTAGGCACGCCCTGTCATTTTCAGTTTTTTCAGTGGATATGTTCCTGCGAGGACATACCCCATCGGTTTAAGTACGCGGGTAATAGCGCCCTCCCCGCTGGGGAGATCTCCCATCTGTGGCAAATCCACTGTCCTGAGAGCCCCATGGTCGAAGACGAGTTTCTCGCCTGATTCCCCAAGATCGCTAACGTAGCCATTTGCTGTCGGAACTCGATTCAATAGGTCAAGGAGTAGAGAGATGTTTAAAACTTGTGAGACTAACGCTCTTGAGCAGGTCTCTCCCTCTTCGCTGAGTATCTTTGGGTGAATTTCAAGCAGAGACAAAACTCTGTGGACATCCGCCGATGGAAACAAGCGATCCACCAACCGAAAGATTAAACTGTTCGTCGCAAATGACACCAAATCTTCCTATTCGTAGATATCAATAGTGGAATAACCACCACTCAAGTGAGGCACGAGACGGAATGATTTTCTACTCTACTCTGATTGTGGTTGTTCAATTAAGAGAGAACTTGAGAGATAACTATCTTTGCACCATTGTTCCGCCAAATTATTTGGCTTTTCTCCTCGTCCGCACTATTGATGGCTTAGCTCCGACAAAAAACTTATTCGCGGATAAACTGGAAGGGATACATGCTTCACGAAACCCTATGGCAGCAAACTATGCCTTTGGCCAAAGCATGCCTGACCCACGCGTTTGTGCAGGGGCTTGGCGACGGCACACTGGATTCAGATGTTTTTCGCCGCTATGTCGCTCAGGATGCATTTTTTCTTAATGCCTTTGCCCGGGCGTATGCCCTCGCCGCCGCACACAGCGAAGATCAAGATTCTCTCACTGCATTTTGCGGACTCTTAAATGGCGTTTTAGACGAGTTAAAACTCCATGCGAACTACGCGAAAGAACTCAACATCGACCTCACAGACGTAAAACCTTATCCACAGGTCAAGGCCTATACGGACTTTTTACTCGCGATCGCATGGCAAAAGGGTCCGGGCGAAACAATTGCGGCGATGACTCCCTGCATGCGGTTGTACGGTTATCTTGGAACAGAACTGGAAAACGCTAAGACTGTCGCCGAAGACAACCCTTACAAGGACTGGGTCGCCACCTATAGTGGGCCTGACTTTGGCGAACTGATCACCCAACTTGAATCGCTGCTGGACTCGACGGCGGATGACACTCCGGCGATAAGAGACGCTTATACCTACGCCATGCAATGTGAGCTAAACTTCTTCTCGGCTATGTTTGAAAACGCGACCTAGACTACATTACGATATGGATGTGCGAAGCCAACGTAAAAAGGCGGCAGCACAATTCGTCCGCCCACGTTAAATTCGTGAGATATGTTCGCCGAAGACAATCTGATTCCCATCAGGATCAGTGACTTCGAACTCACGCATGTCCCAAGGTTGATCTTCGATATCATGGGTGATGTTTGCGCCTGCTGATTTCACGGCTTCGTAAAACGCCCTTACGTTGTTGACGAAAAAATATGCGGTGGTTTTACGAGGTCCTTTAGCAAGCGTGAGATGCAGCTCAGTATTATCCTGCTGAAGAATAGCGTAACTGAGCGGTTCACCCTCGCTGTCTGCCCATTCAAAGCTCAGCGCAAAAAGCAGCTTTTCTGTAAAATAGGCGCGCGATCGAGCAATATCAGAGACCGGAAACACCGGGGCGACTACTTCCAATGAAAAGCCATCCTTACCCTTCATCTGTGTTCTCCCCAAAAAACAACAAGCAACCATCTGGATCTTTCACATGGAACTCGCGCATACCATAGTCTTGCGTGAAAGGAGCCCGTACACGGTCTTTCGGCAGGGCATCGAGCTTGGGTTTTAAATTTTTAAACAACCCGTCAACGTTTTTGACCCAGAGATAAATCGAAATATTGTTGGCGGTCGCTTTTAGCGCATCTTCGCTATCTGTTTTGACAAAGTGGATAGCCGCTTCACCATGCACAATAATCGCAAAACTCTCGTCCTCTGAAACGAAGCGCTCTTCAAATCCGAGTGTACCAACGTAAAAATCGACTGTGCGGCGCACATCGCTCACAGGGACAATGGAAACGGCGTCTTCGATGACTGGGATTTCGGACATGGAAATAATGAGCCCTTCTGCATTTTTCACGTCAACTAGCGTGATTTGTGGTCAAAACCTGCCAATTATAAAGCCTAGTTCGTCACCTCAGCGCGACCTAACTTCAGTGAAAATACAGCCTCTAAATTCCAATTAAGACCGTTAAATGAATGTCGACATCTGTCGATGCAATCAGCTAAATAATCGCCCTCATCGCTGGGCACATTTAGTGACATATTGGCAATGAAGACAATGCCGTGGCACAAAGTTATAAGAAAGAAATTTTCGTTACGACAAGGCACCGACATTGATCCGGCCAACACTTACCTACCGCCGCCCGAAACTCGGACGCGACTACTGGGTGGAGGACAATATCCTCCCCAACGCTGAAGAGGTATCGCAACGTTGCTATGCACGCTCCGATTGGCAATTGGGCGCCCCGCACACAAATCAGGTATGGCCCGGGCGGAGGGCGGCTGAGGCGCTGACCCCGGATGAGCTAGAGCCGGTCGATGCCTGGGTGCGCGAGGTCACCGGCTCCAAGCGCGTTTGGGTCGAACCTCCTCTCGAAGGCCGGGCAAACTACCATAACCACGCGCAGCTCGTAGGTCAGGACGAAAGCGGCCCACGGCCACATACCGACCCGCGCCACGAGTGCCGCTATGCTGCAGTGATTTACCTAACACCGCAACCCGACCCCGAGGCAGGAACCTCTTTCTATCGGCTGCGCTATCCAGACGGTTCGTTGGGAGGTAACCTATGCGGACCACAGCACGCAGACTTGAGCCAAGCACTAGGCGTGACATCGCTGCCGCTCGCAGCCTGGGTGGAAGACATTCGCGTTGAGAACCGCTTCAACCGTATCGTGCTGTATCGCGGCGACCTCGTACATTCCGCCAGCGCCTACTTTGGTCTTAAACTTGCCGACAAACGCCTGACGGCGACGTTTTTCTGGATGGCATAGACTCGCGTAAGTAAAACCGAAACAAAATAAATAGCTAACGCACGCGGCGAGCATTTGGAGATATAGAGCTTCTTATGGAAGAGCCTCATTCAATAACTGCCCCTATTAGCGTGCAACAACGTTATATGATTGCTTGGCGGGCGATCGAAGAGTGCCTGAATGAGCCTGAGATCCAGCGTGCAATTTCCGGCGTCGCGCAATCTGTTGGGCAACCCGCCGACGTCGTATTCAAACAGTTCGGCAATTTACCCCAGAAAACGCAAGGTTCTATTCTGTGGATGATAAACAAAGCCATTGACGACCCGTACTGCCGAATAAAGCTTTCAACTGTATTGGGACGCTTGTTATCGGATGCAGAAACGGGCCTAGCCCCAAATTACCGCTGCCAGATAGCGTCATCTACTCGCGAAGGAGAAGACCTCATTGAACAAGGAATTGTTCAAATCCCCGATTTGCTTAACCGCAACAAGGCTCTTGAGGTTTTGGACTATCTAACGCGTTGCACCGAACGGACAGAACTAGGGAAAGTTTTTTATCATCAAACGGCTGACGTTGTGCGCGCGCCACACTTGATGAACATTGCTGCTGACAACAAACTTTTATCAATAGTGCAGCAACATCTCGGTGCGCCGGCAATTGTGCTGAGTTTGGCGGCATGGTGGTCTTACACCATTGACGAAATATCAGACGTTCAGGTCTTTCACCGCGACCGAGACGATTTTAGGGCGTGCAAACTATTCTTATATCTGAATGACGTTGGGCCAAACGATGGTCCTCATATCTTTGTCAAAAACTCGCACAAGCCGGATTACGTCAAACAAAGGCTTGATGCCTTTTCATCGAACAGCGTGTCTTTCAAAGCGCTCTTTTCAGGGAATGGACGCACTATCGCTCAGCACATCGAACCGATATTCGAGTCAGATATATGCGAATTGACTGGTGAAGCCGGTACGGCCTTTATTGAAAACACCTACGGATTTCACCGGGGAAAACCACCTGCTGGCGGAAAGAGGTGCGTCTTCGAAATAACCTACGGTTATCTACCCTACTCCCAGAAACTGAAATCGCTGCAGGAAGGTAATTTGAGCTCCGTCCCGAACGACTATGCTGACAACGCGCTGGCGCGCTTCGCGCTCTCTTACGTTGCAAACTAGAGAGCCGAGGGAATACTAGATCGGCGTTACTCAATATCGTCCAGGCTTAACGCCATAATCGCTTTCCAATTCTCGTCCATCTCCGGAAGCCACTCTCTGAGCAGTGGAGTAGTTGCTTCCTCTTTCGATAAACCTTGTTTGAGCGTCAAATATTTATAGGTAAAGACAGACGCTCGATAATTTGCTGCGCAGTGAACGAGAACTGAATCTGCTTGCTGCATAAGCTTGTCCATCGCCTCAAAAAACTCTTTGACGTGGTTGGCGGTGGGCGTTTCCCAGGGCACAGGTATGTGCTGATAAGACATACCTAAATCTGTAACCAATTTTTCTTCGTTTGGAAGGGCGTTTGGTGATTGAGCAACGGCGAGGTTTATGATTGCCGAATATTTTTCTGCTTTTATGAGGGCAAACTGCTCAGGTGTTGGTTGCCCTGCGGTGCCTATTCCATTGGCCATTGGGAAGTAGTTAAGGACATCCGCGATTGAATCGGATTGACCGGGGCTGACATCTGTCAAACCGGTTTGCGCTAGGGAAGAACTAACGCAAAAACCCATGACCATCGTAAACAACAGAGAACGCATTGAATTTTTCATAGATTAATTATCCTGCAATAGATTTTGATTCATTATGAGCGCACTTTTGATCTAGTGCCACACTCAACCGCACTCTAAACATTGCGGAATTGACCTTTATGGCTGGCATTTGCAGAACCGCCGTGCGTTAGTTTTTCGGCGATGCCAATGGGATGGAACGGAGAATCTTTAACCAGTGGGGGATCAGTTGAAAGATGTAAGTTCGGACGGCATCGCTGCATACTACGACAACTTGTCGCGCTTCCTCGATGTGGCGCAATGGTTTGGCCGCGGTGGCGGTGCCCCGAAGGAAGCGACACACCGCTTTCTTGCCGTTGGTGAAGACGAGGACGGAACTGGCGCCTCGCCCGAACGGCTCGATCTGCTGATTCTCGACACGGCTGTAACGGAAGGCCTTCCGAGCCAACCAAGAATATTAGACGCGGGCTGCGGACTGGGCGGCACCATCTTTCGGTGGCAGGAACGTATTGGCGGCACCTACCACGGCCTAACCTTGAGTCCGGAGCAAGTTCGCCGGGCATCGGAGCAAGCCGCCTTGCGAGGTGTCACGCAACGCTGCCTTTTCCACCTGCGCAACTATCACGATCCGGCCATTCGTGACTTAGGCCCCTTGGACGCGGTGATCGCGATTGAGTCCCTCGCCCATAGTCCAGACCCGGCCAGCGCCGTCGCCAATCTTGCTGCCGCTCTTGCACCGGGCGGACTGATGATGATCGTAGACGACATGCCGGAGGAGAACGCGGAATCGGGTATCGCTGAACCGATGCTCGCGGCGTTCAAATCCCATTGGCGCTGTCCGGTGCTTTTCGGCCGGAGTGAGTATCAGGCGGCAATCAAATCCGCCGGGCTCGCTTTAAGACATGAGGAGGACCTGACCCCTAGGCTGCGCCCGAGGCCACTGATATGGCTGAGAGTTCTGATCGTCGTTTTTCATCTGCTGCAACGTTTGGCGCCAACACGAGGATTACGGAGCGCATTTGGGGCAATGCTCGGAGGCTTTTATCTGGAAGCACTCTACCGGAAAAAAGTGATGTGCTATCGGTTGCTTGTTGCGGCGAAGCCTAGTGAAGAGAATTCTACCCCGTAGGGATCGGGTTCATGTCCGGGCGTGTTGCATATTTTTTCCTGCGCCGTTGAAGGCGTTCTGAGCCGAAAAGCATTGGTCGTTGAAATCAACGTGGGGCCACTTAGCACGGAAATGAGAACGCTTGGGGAGCAAGAGCAAATTTCGAATAATTTTTTACGTAGACTTCAGCCCGCCGTTCTCTAGTGCCGGCAAACAACAAACTCGATCTACTCCTCAGGCTAAAAAACTACCAATCATAGTGGCCAAAGTTACTCCGCTAGTTCTTTGGGACCTTTCCAGTCGAGGGATTGGAGCGATCTAAGTCACCGATATCAAGCACCGGTGATGCATCCATGTCCTCGGCATCCATAAAGTTTGCAACGCGCTCCAATGCACTAATTATCAATGCTTGTTCCCAGTCGCTAAGCTTATCAAATTGGGCATTAAAGCGGTCCTGCAACAAATCAGGAGCATTCGTAACCACTTTTCGCCCATCATTTGTCGGTTCGATAAAAACACGACGCCGATCCGAGCTGTCCCTGCGTCGAGTTATGAGTCCCTTGCTTTCCAGTTTGTCCAATACGGACGTAATCGTCGCCTGTTTGAGCGCTACTGTTTTAGCGATAGCGCTTGGCGTTATATTGCCGTCGTTAACGACGATCTGAAGTATGACCAGTTGCGATGCCGTGAGAGCCGACTGGATCGCGACCTGACGCACATTTTGCTCTGTGGCTCTAAGAATGCGCCTCAATGCGACAAGAGCTGAATTCGATCTGTCGTGCATGTTTCGTAAGAGCTTGTTTCTACCCGACCAGTTTTCCACCATTAAACGCAACCAAGCGAAGAAGTCCATTGCCTAACAAGGGGTGGACCAACGCAAAAAAAACAGTCATCTGCAGGGAATTCTGCAGCGAGATTAAAACACACTCGTTGTTGTGCATTTGCTAAATCGGCAATACCAAACCCACAATTGAAAGCTGCCTTAAGATCAAGCGCTCCATAAATATTATTTGAATATCAAAGTATTGCGCATATATTAGATTTTTAGAGAATGATTCTATCTTACTAATTTATTTGACTTTTCTTCTAGATTGTCGAATAAGTCCGCAAAATTTGATACGTGAGCAAGAGCAATTACATTAAAAATCTAAGTAATATTATTAAGCTTGAAGCCGGGTGGAAAATACGACCGCCCGATGCAACCGACGGTGTCCGCGTAAATGGGCTGATCGCTAGCTGCCCACCATTAGATAAAAACTCGCTGTACTGCAACGTGCTCCAGGTCGCACATTTCAGCAAAACCAGCGCTCTCGCCGAGAGAGCAAATGGCGAAATTTGCGGATTTGTATCGGGCTATTTGTTGCCGGACAGCACTCGAACGCTTTTCATTTGGCAAGTCGCGGTCTCGGAATCCTCTCGTGGCTCGGGCCTTGCCAGCTTACTGATCCGACACATTCTTGCCCGCCCAGACTGCGCGCAAGTCACTCAGATCCAAACCACGGTAACAGCTTCTAACCAAGCCTCGCGCGCAATGTTCGAAAAGTTGGCAAACGCGTTGGGCGGTACCTATGGATGGTCGAACGGGTTTGATCGCAAACAACATCTTGGCGGTGCGCACGAAACAGAAGAACTGCTGACCATAGCGCTTGCTAATCATGCTGCATCTGAAAGGAGTAGCCTATGACTACAAAAACTTACGACGAGCACGAAGGGGGCACACGCATTTTTGAGGATATGGAAAGCGAAGTCATGTCCTATGCACGCTCTTTTCCAGCCGTCTTCGACCGGGCTGAAGGATCTTATGTGTACGATAGCGACGGCAATCGATACCTCGATTTTCTCGCTGGCGCAGGGACGCTTAACTACGGCCACAACCATCCGGTGCTCAAACAAGCGCTGATTGATTATATTGATCACAACGGCATTACCCATGGGCTGGATTTACATACTGCAGCAAAGGCGCGCTTTTTAGATGCCTTCCAGACTCATATCCTTGCACCTCGCGACCTGGACTATGTCGTGCAGTTCACCGGCCCCACGGGCACCAACGCCGTAGAAGCGGCCCTAAAGCTCGCCCGAAACATTACGGGCCGGCACAACATCGTTTCATTTACCAACGGATTTCATGGTGTCTCAGTCGGAGCTATGGCAACGACTGGTAATTCCCACCATCGTGACGCGGCCGGGTTGCCATTGGTCGGGGCCACATTTATGCCTTACAGCGGCTATCTCGGCGAGGATATAGACACTACAGAATACCTCGACAAAGCTTTATCTGATCAGTCTAGCGGATTGGATAAACCAGCCGCTGTCATTGTGGAAACCGTGCAAGGCGAAGGCGGAGCCTCGGCTGCCGACTTCGAGTGGTTGCGCAACCTGGAAACAGTTTGCCGCCGGCACGATGTCCTCCTAATTGTTGATGATATACAGGCAGGATGTGGGCGCACCGGAACTTTTTTCAGTTTCGAGCCTGCTGGCATCAAACCCGACATAGTCACGTTATCGAAGTCACTATCTGGTTATGGCTTGCCGTTTGCAGTGACCGTTTTCCGACCTGAATTGGATCAGTGGAAACCAGGTGAGCACAACGGAACATTCCGAGGTAACAACCATGCTTTTGTAACCGCCGCTGCGGCTGTCGAAACATTCTGGAAGGACGATAAATTTTCCACGGACGTACTACGGAAGAGTGCCATCTTATCCAAGCGCATAAACCAAATCGTCTCTCAATTTTCTAATTCTGGCCTCAAGCGAAAAGGCCGCGGCTTTATGCAGGGCATAGAGATGGAGAATGGAACTTTGGCACGTGCGGTCTCTAGGGAATGCTTTCGACAGCACCTATTGATTGAAACCAGCGGCGCTGACGATCAGGTAGTAAAGTTCTTGTGCCCACTTAACATATCTGATGAGTCCCTGCTGTCTGGGCTAGATATCGTCGAGAAGGCCATCGGCAAAGTACTCGAGGAATCAAAGAATAGCGCAGCACCCATCGCAGCAGAGTAATTCAGCCCCCAGTAGCAAAGAGTTGTTTTCCAATGATTGTTCGAAAGCTGGACGAAGCCCGAAAATCAGAAAGATTAGTCGTTTCAAAAAACTGGGAAAGCGCACGCCTGCTTCTCAAGGACGACAATATGGGGTTTTCGTTTCATATCACCACTATCTACGCTGGGACAGAAACTCGCATTTGGTACCAGAATCATTTGGAAAGCGTTTACTGCATTTCCGGTCACGGAGAAGTAGAAACTGTTGAGGACGGGAAGATTTACACGATCGAGCCAGGCACCATTTACATACTTGATAAGCACGACCAGCACCTTTTGCGAGCCAAAACAGAAATTCAATTTGCGTGTGTGTTTAACCCACCGCTAGTCGGAAAAGAAGTTCACGATGAAAACGGTGTGTATCCCGTCGAAGCAGAGAGAATTACCGCTTGAAGCCACATTAAATGGAGTTGGGTCGCAAATTGTATGACGTTGAAAAATTTAGCGGCACATCAATAACACGATTTAGCGATATGGATGGACGATATTCAGTCCAACGACCGCAATGGCACTGAAATTCGACCGAATTGGTGCTGCGTTGAGCGACCAGGCGACGGTGCACAATGATTATCTTTAGTTTTCTACTTTTTCTCCTGATCTTCCTGGGTATCGGGTTGGGTTCGGCGTTTCGTGCGAAAGCGTCACGCACGGATTATTACCTAGCAAGCCGAAAAGTTTCACCGTGGTTAGTCGGCGTGTCAGCGGTTGCCACCAATAATTCAGGGTACATGTTCATTGGCGTCATTGGGTTTACATATGCCAGCGGCCTAGCTGCTGCCTGGCTTATGTTCGGCTGGATTTTAGGTGATTTTTTTGCGTCACTTTTCATCCATCGAAGGCTGAGGGAATTTACTGAACGCACAGATGAGGCGTCTTTCGCCGGCGTGATCGCTCGCTGGTATGGTGAAGAATTCAAAGTATGGCGCCGCCTAGCGGCAATCATCATGATCATATTCCTTGGCGCGTATGCTGCCGCACAGATCAGCGCTGGTGGCAAAGCATTGCAGGGCGTTCTCGGCTGGGATCCCCAGGTTGGAGCAATCGTCGTTGCAGCAATGATACTTGCGTATAGCACCGCTGGAGGAATCCGCGCATCGATTTGGACAGACGCGGCGCAAGCCACTGTCATGATGGGATGCATGATTTTGCTGTTCACTGTTGGCCTTGTTGGACAGGGTGGTTTCGAAACAACAATTGCGAAAATGGAAGTTATTCCGGGTTTCCTGAATTGGTTTCCCAATGATCTACTGTTCCCAGGTTTTTTGGGTATGGCGCTTTTTGTTATTGGGTGGTTGTTCGCTGGTTTTTCAGTAGTGGGCCAGCCGCATGTCATGGTGCGTTTTATGGCTCTTGACGACGCAACTCACCTTCGGAAGGCACGACTCTGGTATTACAGCTACTTCGTCGCGTTCTACTTATTGGCGACCGGGGTTGGATTGTTGTCTAGGCTCTATTTGCCTGAGTTGGGTGGAATGGATCCAGAATTAGCGTTACCCACAATGGCACTAAATCTATTGCCGGCCTTCTTTGTAGGTATGATTCTGGCGGGGATTTTTGCCGCAACCATGTCTACGGCAGATTCACTCGTGCTGAGTTGTTCAGCGGCGATCACTCATGATCTACTGCCACAACGCCTAGAAACGACCTGGAAAATGAAAGCCGCAACTGCTGCAGTTACTGCACTAGCGCTAGTCATTGCTTTGGCCGAAACGCAAAGTGTGTTTCAACTTGTTATACTTTCTTGGTCGACCTTGGCATCCGCATTCGCTCCACTGCTGACGATCTACGCACTAGGCCGCCGGGTATCTCAGTCGGGAGCCATCATCGCGATGATTATTGGAGTTGCCACAGCAAACCTTTGGCGCATGATTGGCTGGCAAGACATGGTATACGAAGGGCTTCCAGGGATTTTGGCCGGTTTAATCGTAGCGTTTGCGCTTTCAAAGAACAGGCGTCCTGTACACCCAAAGCAGGCCGGGAATGCGACGGCCTAGTTAAGCGAGACTCTAATCCTCGGCTAGATCGACTTGCATAAGCCGCCAAAAAAGCTGGGCGACTCAAAAGAAGTTCTCACTTCTATTCAAGAGTGGCGTCCCCAGGGGGATTCGAACCCCCGTTGCCGCCGTGAAAGGGCGGTGTCCTAGGCCTCTAGACGATGGGGACGCAGAGACCGCTTAGGCGCAGAAGCACCGGGTGATACCGGTTAGCGCGTGATAAATCAAGTCTCTGGCCAACGGCAAAAATTCGAAAAAGGCTCAACGAAGTCAACAATCTAGGCTTGCGTCCCGCCAATTAACCGCGATACATCACCGCCAGAACCTTAAACATCCAAGCGTACCGGTCGAGCTAAAACGACACATTATGAGTGCCTCTTCCAAAAAACTTTCCCCAAAGCCTGTTCGGGTCAAGGTCCGCGTGGCCACGGAATCGGATATCCCATCCATTCAGCAGATTTATGCGCACTACGTGGAAAACACCACGTCATCCTTCGAGGAGGTCGCGCCCACGGTTGAAGAGATGACCAACCGCTGGCGGAACATCCAAAACAAGGGCTTACCTTATCTGGTGGCTATGAAGGGCAAACAAATGGTCGGATACGCCTATGCGGGCCCGTTCCGCGAGCGTTCCGGCTACCGCTATACCGTCGAAGATTCGGTTTACGTCGCACCCGATTATCTTGGGAGGGGCGTTGGCAATACGCTTTTGTCTAACGTCATTAATCGCTGCACAAATCTCGGGTTTCGGCAAATGATCGCCGTGCTCGGAGATGGATCCAACGCGGCATCCATTGCGCTCCATCGTCGGCACAATTTTTCTATCGTCGGAGCTCTGGGTTCGACATGTTTTAAGTTCGGTCGTTGGGTTGACGCGGTACTAATGCAGCGCACGCTTGGCGACGGGGACACGACTACGCCGCCTGCCCTTACCAGCAAACGCCGGCGAAAGCCTGTAAGAAAGAAGTAAGCTCAACAAAAAAACGGGCTCAAAATGAACCCGTTTTTTCTTTTTTGAGCGCGCCGTGCGTTATTCCAGCGACACTGCGTTTGCGACCGCGGCTGCTAAATCCATATAGGAAAAATCGCGGTTTGATGCACAGTTCTGATCTAGCGCACCAATCAAGGCCGCCTTGTTCGTTATTTCTATGCGCATGTCCGGATTTCCGTGGGTCTTATACCCCTGAATAAATGCGAACGCCCACAAATCAGCAAGATCGGCTTTATTTGCGTCGGCCGCGGACCCGCCGCGCGCATCAACGTGCTGTCCACAGGTATAACCGTCAGGCGTAAATTCCATTGTCGGCAAGGACGGAACCTGGCTTGGGCCCGTCGTTAAAACTTTTGAGGACGCGGCCAGAATAGAGTTCCTGGGAAAGGTACGGCACTCTTGTAGCATGAGGTTGAAGACCCGCGCGGCAACTGCCGGATCGTTGGACAATTCTACATCGCCATTGGCCTTGTAATAGCCCGCCATAAAGCCACGAATCCAAAGCTGTCCCAACAAAGATTGCAGATACCCAGACGACCCCTCTCCCAAGCCGTTGGTATAGTCAAGACATGTAAATGTTGATCCGTCGAACTCACCCCCACCTTGCGCGTTCGAAAAATTTGGAGCGAATACGAACATGGATACTGCTAGTACGGCCCACACTACATTTTTAGTCACAGACATCCGTCATTTTCCCCCAAAGAATTGCCATCTTGTGCAGAAGTCACACGCCGCGCAGAACCGCGTGCTCGTGGACCATGCCAACGTGACACGCAGTGCCCGGCGCAGTCAACCTGAGGGTGGAATTCAAACCGCGATCTTTTCGACATGTCATTGGGAGAGTCTTAGTAGACTCCACTATGCGAACGCAGCATCGTCAATTATCAGTTGCACGCCCTGACGCCCTTGCCAATTGTCGGCTCTCACGTTTCCAGCGACATGCAGACGGCGTCCTCCCGCCGTCAAGAGCGTGTGGCCAAGTTGAGAGTCTGCGCTGTTGAAGGCGATGGCTTTGACGTTGCCTCCACTTCGGCCAGATAGAAAACACCTTACGTGGCCCGAGCCGACAACGTCAGATTTCGCGACTTTCACGTCGACAACCGCAAAACGCGGTTCCTCATTTCCGGCTCCAAAGGGCGCGACGCACTCGAGTTCTGAAATGAGATTTCTCGTCACCGCAGACGCGGCCAAGGCACCATCTAAACTTAATTGCGGAGCGATTGTGTCACCACTCAGCTGCGCGCGCACTTCGTCTTGCATGAAGTTTGTAAACGCGGGAAGCCGTGTTTCTTCGACTGTAAAGCCCGCCGCCATCGCATGACCACCGCCGCTAAACAGATGGCCTGCATCTCGCGCGGCAAGAACGGCCCGTCCTAAATCCACACCCTGGACGGACCGGCCGGATCCCTTCGCCATACCGCCGTCCAGCGCAACCACGCACGCAGGGCGATCATAGCGTTCCTTCAATCGGCCCGCGACAATGCCGATCACACCAGGATGCCAATCATTGTTTGAGACGAAGACGATCGGATCATCTGGATTGGATGTTGTTTCGGCTTGCTCGATCGCATCGCGCAGAACAGCGGCTTCAATCTCTTTTCGGGCCGCGTTAAATTCGTCGAGTTTCATCGCAAAAGCAGCAGCTTCGTCCTGATCATCAGTCGCCAGCAACCGCGTACCGATATCGGCCTGACCGACCCGACCACCCGCATTCACCCGCGGGCCCAAAAGATAGCCCAAATGAAAAGCACTCACGCGCTCATCAATTCGCGCTGTTCGTGCCAATGCCGCCAAACCCGCATTCCGTCCTTGCGCAAAAATCTGCAGTCCTTGCGTGACAAATGCTCGGTTGAGTCCCTTTAGGGGAACAACGTCACACACCGTGCCAAGAGCAACTAGATCGAGCCATTGACGTAAATCAGGCTCGGGAATGCCCTTCTTGTCGTACCACCCTGCTTCGCGAAGCGCGCGGTTCACCGCAACAACAAGTAGAAACGCGACACCCACTGCAGCGAGGTGCCCCTGTCCGCTCGTATCATCGAGACGGTTTGGATTTAC
>CBDDHW010000029.1:0-11602 GCA_965228575.1 Rhodospirillaceae bacterium
CCGCACCAAGGGCTCTTCCAGGGGTTTACCGATCTCCGCAAAATACGAAGGGTGCTTGGTTTCCGGATAAACGCCAATCGTCCGCCCCGTTTCCGCCGACAAGCGTGCGCGTAGGGCCAAGATTTCGATGAGCGTTGGAATTTCAAAAGCGCCGTTATTTGACTGATCGCGAAACGGTAGCCGTTCTTTCGCACGCAAGGTTTTTATTTCTGTAAGCGTAAAATCTTCGCTGAACCATCCCTCTACTTGCCGCTCACCAAAAGTCTTGGTGGTTTTCCGGTCCGGAAATTTTTCGGCTACATCCGTGGTCCCGGACAGTTCGTTTTCGTGCCGGGCAATCAGAGCGCCATCCTTGGTGATCACAAGATCAGGCTCGATGTAATCGGCGCCCTGCTCAACCCCCAGCGTATAGGCTTCAAGGGTGTGTTCGGGCAGATAGCCGCTGGCACCGCGATGGGCAATCACCAGGGGTCGGATAGGCCCCGGCGCAGCGGTTTCGCTCGCATCATTTCCGCTGTCATTGCCACAGGCCGACAGGCCCAAAGCCAATACAGCAAATACAACCCCATACTTGAGAGGAAATTTATTCATATGCGCCTCATTGATCTTCGACGGTCGAAGTTTGGCACAGCTAAAGGCTTGATTGCATCTGGATTTCACCGCGCCCGGGAATTGTCATGACACCGACACACTGGCCCTGAACAGCAAACGGGCCGCTGTCAAAACACAACGGCCCGTTTGTTTCACTGCAATCGTAGTGGCTAGTTCGCCGCAGTGGCCTCCTGCTTTGACTTATTCAGATTATCAAAGTGGGCCCACACACCCTCAGGGCCGTGCCACTGGCCGCGCGTTGCTGCCTTCGAGTATTCCGTCGCTCGGGTCTCAAAGAAGTTCGCGTGCTCGACCCCGTTCAAAATTTGCGTCAGCCACGGCAATGGGTGCTCTTTCACACCATAGACCGGCGGTAAATTGAGTTGTCCAAGACGCCAGTCGGCGACATAGCGAATGTACGCCTGGATATCTTCCGGCGTCATCCCGTTCACCGCGCCCATGGAGAAGGCCAGTTCGATAAACTTATCCTCAAGGCCCACGACAGTATTGCAGCAATCAACAATGTCGTCCTTTACAGATTGGGTAAGGCATCCGGTTTCCTTGGTGAACGCGTGGAATAGTTTGATGATCCCCTCGCAGTGCAGGCTTTCATCGCGCACCGACCAGGACACGATCTGACCCATGCCCTTCATGCGGTTCTGCCGCGGGAAGTTGAGCAACATCGCAAAGCTGGCAAACAACTGCAGACCTTCGGTAAACGCTCCAAACATCGCCAGCGTGCGGGCGATGTCAGCTGGCGTATCAACGCCGAACTCCTGCATGTAGCTGTGTTTGTCGGCCATCTCTTTGTATTGCATGAAGGCCTGAAACTCAGTCTCGGGCATGCCAATGGTTTCGAGCAAAAGCGCGTAAGCGGCGATATGGATGGTTTCCATATTCGAAAACGCCGCGAGCATCATCTTAATCTCGGTCGGCTTAAAGACGCGCGCATAGCGCTCCATATAATTGTCGTTCACCTCAACGTCCGACTGAGTGAAGAAACGAAAAATCTGACTGAGAAGGCTGCGCTCAGAGTCCGTCAGGTGGTTTGCCCAATCCTTGCAATCTTCACCGAGAGGCACTTCTTCAGGCATCCAGTGAATCTGCTGCTGGCGTTTCCAATAGTCATGGGCCCACGGATAGCGGAACGGCTTGTAGCCAACGCTCGGGGTCATGAGGCCGGGAAGGGGTTTGGGAGTTACGATGTTCATGTCTTGCGGTCCTGATTGGGTGTTTTAGTGGAGCGTGCTTATTGGCACGCCAAGCACTCTTCATAGTCGGTGCGGTTATCACCCAAAGGCAGCTTCGGCCAAGCCCGCGTGTTGTCCGCCTCAACCCCGCCGGCAAAAGCGGCGCGTTGGACCGACTTGGAACGCAGGTAGTAAAGGCTCTTTACCCCCGCCTCCCAAGCTTTCCAGTGCAACATCATCAAATCCCATTTCTCGGAATCGGACGCCACAAAGAGATTGATGGATTGGCCCTGACAGATGAACGGCGACCGGTCGGCTGCGAACTCGACAATCCAACGCTGGTCGATTTCGAACGCTGTACGGAACACAGCTTTTTCGTCTTCGCTAAGTCCGTTGAGATGCTGCACGGACCCCTCGTTTTCCAGAATCGAATTCCACGTCGCCGGATTATCCAAGCCTTTCTTTTTCAAAAGCGCTTCAAGATGGCGGTTGCGAACAGAGAACGACCCTGAGAGCGTCTTATGCGTATAAACATTAGCCGGCACCGGCTCAACGCACGGGCTCGTGCCGCCGCAAATGATCGAGATCGAAGCCGTCGGCGCAATCGCCATCTTGTGGCTAAAGCGCGCCATCACCCCAGCTTCCTCGGCGTCCGGGCACGCGCCGCGCTCTTCGGCGAGCGCGACCGAGGCCGCGTCGGCCATGCGGCGGATATGCTTAAACATGCGGGTGTTCCAAGATTTCGCCATGGCACTTTCGAACGGAATGCCTTTCGACTGCAGGAACGAGTGGAAACCCATCACGCCCAGCCCGACCGAACGCTCGCGCATAGCTGAATACTTCGCGCGGTCCATTGACGAGGGAGCGCGGTCAATAAAATCTTGCAGCACGTTGTCGAGGAAACGCATCACATCTGCGATCACGTTTTCCTCACCGCTCCACTCATCCCAGGTCTCGGCGTTCATGGACGAAAGGCAACACACAGCCGTGCGATCCTCACCGCGATGATCGATCCCTGTGTGCAGCATGATCTCACTGCACAAATTTGAGGTGGTTACTTTCAAGCCCAAATCACGCTGATGCTTTGCCATCTGGCGGTTGACGGTATCGCCGAACAGGAGATATGGCTCGCCGGTGTTGAGGCGCGTTTCCAAAATCTTTTGCCACAACTCACGCGCATTGACTTCGCGCAAGACTTCGTTGGTCTTGGGGCTGCGCAGTCCAAAGGGTTTATCGTCGCGCACCGCTTCCATAAACTCATCGGTAATGTTGAGGCCATGGTGCAGATTCAAACTCTTGCGGTTGAAGTCGCCGGAAGGTTTGCGGATTTCCAGGAACTCTTCGATTTCCGGATGGTGAACATCCAAATACACTGCCGCTGATCCGCGCCGTAGAGACCCTTGGGAGATCGCAAGGGTTAAACTGTCCATCACACGCACAAAGGGGATGATGCCCGAGGTGTGTCCGCAATTGCGAACCTTCTCGCCGATGGAGCGCACATTGCCCCAATAGGTGCCGATGCCGCCGCCGTTAGACGCCAGCCACACGTTTTCCGTCCATGCGCCGACAATGCCGTCCAGATTATCTTCAACCGCATTCAAAAAGCAGGAGATGGGCAGGCCGCGTTCGGCGCCGCCATTGGACAGAATCGGGGTCGCCGGCATGAACCAAAGCTTCGACATATAGTCGTAGATTCGCTGCGCGTGCTCGATGTCGTCGCTGTAGGCCTGAGCGACGCGCGCAAACATGTCTTGATAGGATTCGCCGGGCAGAAGGTACCGGTCTTCAAGAGTCGCCTTGCCGAAATCTGTGAGCAGCGCATCCCGAGAGCGGTCGATGCGGATCGACGGCACCACCTCAAGGGCATTGAGATCTCGGTTGGGACTAGAGTTAGGGGCTGGAGCGGGTTGAGTTGATGAAGTTTTTTGAACCGTTGAATTCGTATCTAACGCGTATGCCATTTGACCCCTCTCCAAAAACCAACCGAATCGATCGCGTCGACCCAGCACCACTCACACTCCCGGCACACTGGGAATCGAAACCCTGGCCCCGCCGATATTCCATTTAAATCAATGGTTTATCGATCGTGGCTGGAGGCAGTTGTCAAAACTGCAATGGCTTTGTCTGGTGGTTTGACCCGTTTGGCCGATTCGCCGCCCGCTAGATCACCAAAACAGCCCCTTTTCCCCTAACAACCCTAGATGCAGTAGCATCTGTTCGTTGTGCCGCTACGTATGGTGTATGCGGTTTGGATTCTGGTCAACTACATTTTGTGGCTTGGGCGAAGATTTAATACAATATTTTGACAGCATGCGATGGAATCTTAAGAAAGATGACCAAGAAACTGTAATTTCTACGGAATTTTGAGGTTCTCCACCCAGCGCGTTGCGCGGCCCATTGCGAACATCACCGCCATTGTCGCCACTCAGCGTCACCGCCCCGCCCGCGCGCGAAGAACCTTCTCAAAGTCCGCGCAAAACCTACAGTTGCGCGCGAATTTCAAAAACGACTCGCCATGAATTTTTGAACGATTTAAGCGCGAGTTGCCGCCGTAAGACCGGCAATTGAGAAATTGTCGACCACACAAGAGCTCAATTCTCTAGGCGCCGCCAAATCACTCTAACGCTTTGATGAAAATAGATTTTATTGCGTTTAACAGCGAAAAAACCGCGCCTGGCCCGCGTCAGACTCCCTGTTAACGGTCTCCGTTAACCTTGATTCATGAATCGTTAATCGCTCCCTGAGAAAGATAGCGCCATCGGATTTCAGAGCGGTTTTCGAGCCCTCTATAGATTTTAACGCTGGGGCATCTCTCCTCCCTCCCCACCCCACAACCCCAGCAAACTCGCGGCGGAACTTAAAAAAGTTCCGCCGTTTTTCTTTTTGCGCTGAAGACGGAAAGACTTACGGCACGCTGTGTTTGCTGACGCGCAGCCGAAGTTGCGCCGCTGTGATGATCGCCATAGCGCTGAAGGTAAACGCCGCGCTGACCAGTGTTGCCGCGGCAGCGCCGCTGGGCCCGTAAAGCTGCGTGAGAACGACAAGCAGCGGCACGAAAATGATAAGGATCGAGACAACATCAATGCGCAAAGGAATGCTCGGTCGCCCCATGGCGTAGAGCGCAGGGTCCATCGAGAACCCGGCGATCGTGATAACTGCGGAGGCGACAAGGAGGGCCAACGCTAAATACGCATCGGCAAACGGTGCGCCGAAGAACACCACCAAGAACGGCTCGCCGAAGGCAAACGTCAAACCCAGCAACACCGCTCCGGCGCCACCTGCGACCGCCCCGCTCCGCAAAATGAGATACGCGAATTGATCCCATGCGTCGCGGGTCCCCAGGCGTGCGAATTCCGGATAAATGGATTGGTTTAAAAGCTCCGCCGGTTTGGTCAGCGCCGTTGCGACGTCCCGCCCCACACGGAACAATCCCGCCGCCGCAGGCCCCGCGACTATGCCAACCAGGAAGGTGCTCATATGTGCGGTCACCACCTGCAAGGAGGCGTGCAGGTTTGAGAAAATCGAAAATCTCCAAATTCCCCCATGGGGCGCAGTAAGCCCCGAAAAGGAGAGCGTGAGTCCCTTGAGGCGTCCGTCGCGATAAATCTCCCGCCACCCCAAGAAAACCAAAAGCAGTCCGCCAATGGCGCCTGCGACAAAATAGGACAGTAAATACGCCCAAAAGGGTGCGGACATCAGAGTTGCGATAGCGACACCGACAAAGCGAAGCGCGGGTGTCACAACTGTTTGAAGTGCGAGGAGGTCAAACCGGTCATAAAGGCGGAGCAAACCGGTGGGGGTTGCGATAATCGTAAACAGAATAAGAAAACTGAACGGCTGCGCGTAAGATATGACTTCCTCATTCCAGCCCACATACGGCCCGATGTAGGGGGCCGCGAAGTATCCGACCAAAGATCCGACAATGACGCCGACAACGTCGAGCAATGTTGTGAACTTTATAAGCCCTTGAAGCGCAGGCGTGTTGTTGTGCTCAAGGCAGTTTGCCCCATATCGAATGACGGCTTGCCATGATTGAAATGTTGTCAGTGCTGTGATCACCAGCACATAGGTTTGCAGCAAAACAAGAATGCCAAATTGTTCGATGCCAAGACCGTGCGCGGCAAGACTCAGCGTTCCGAGACTGAAGACTCCGGTCGCCACCCGGCCCGTGAGCATAAGTCCTGCGTTCTTGAAAATTCGCCGGAAGATGCCGTCGGTGAACCACCGGACTATTACGCGCGGCAAATATAGTAATGCGTTCATACAGGCTTCGACTTTCACTTTCGGCCGCGAAAATCACACGGTGAGCTGCAAGGTAAGGCCCTAGGCCCTCCTAAAACAATGATTAAGTAAACCGTTGCCGTTGACGCCATCACGCAGCACATTCTTTTCGCTAAACTTCGCGCACCCGAACCATTATTAAAAACCGGCAACCGCGGGAGATTTCATAGATGCTGTATTTTGCGATTTCTCTCTTCTCGATGGCGGGATTTGCCTGGCTTGGGCGGCGCATGGCCTTGTCGCGAAATCGCAATACATTCATATGGGGATTTGCTGGCGCCTTTTTTCCACCGCTGTTGCTGATATTGAAATTTCTAAGCGTACTTCCGGAGATTGAACCCACGCAGGAGAACTAGGAAACAGACATGAGCGTTCCAAAAATTGACGTTGTTGAAAACCCGGACCCCGCGCTACGCGAGCCGATCGAAAAAGGGCTCGCCGCGTTCAATGATCAGGCGCTCGGTCCAGGCAACCGCGAACATCTTGCGATCGTTCTGCGCGATCCTGAAACCGAGGACGTCATCGGCGGCATCTGGGCAATCTTTTTTCACAAGTGGCTCTTTGTTGAATATCTTTTCGTCCCTGAAGCCCTTCGCGGAACCGGCATGGGGTCGTCGTTAATGGCTAAAGCCGAAGAGACGGCGCGGGCGCGCGGGTGCAAAGGTGTTCATCTTGATACCTTCGAATTTCAAGCGCCGCGCTTTTACGAAAAGCTGGGATACGTGCGCTACGGTAAGCTCGATAATCTTGTCGGGCGTGAGCAGTACTTTTACGTCAAAAAGTTCGGCGCGACCCAAGCTTAAAAATCATCGTTCAACCGACAAATATCGGCTGAGGTGCGCTTCCACCGGATTGTCCTGCCATCCTTTCACATGGGGGGCGACAAGATACTTTCCGGCATCGTTGAACAGCGGAATGATGGGTTGATCGGCGAGCATGATGGATTCCGCCTGGCGCATCAGATCGGCGCGCAAAACTGGATCCGCCGTCTGTCCTGCCTCGATCATCAGCGCATCGTAGACCGGGTTGTTGTAGCGGGCGTAGTTGGCGTTCACCGTGGTCGATTGGAGCGTATATAAAAACGTCGAGGCTTCGTTGTAGTCGGCGCTCCATCCAACAAACGCCGTATCGAAGTCGCCCGCCCGTAAACCGGAAAAGTGTATTTTACCTTCCCGGTTGGCATGAATCATTTGCACGCCAATGCGCTTCCACATTGCTGCGATCACCACCGCGAGGCGCCGGTTCTCAGGGTTGGTGACGTAAGCATAAGAAACTTTGAGCGGGTTCTCTTCGTCGTATCCGGCCGCTTTCAATAAATGCACCGCTTCCGCGCGCCGTGCCTCCATGGACATGTGCGCGTAATCGACATCGGGCGGGATGTACCCGGCGGTTCCGGGCGCAACATAGGTCACCGCCGGAGACTCGCCCGCGCGGCGCACCTTATCTGTAAGGATCGCGCGGTCTATTGCGAGCGACAGCGCGCGGCGCACGCGCACATCGCTTAAATGCGCGCGCGTGGTGTTGAGCGGTAAGTAAAATGTGCTCAAAGCCGGCGTGAGGCGCACCACCTCGGGCGGCAACATCTCGCGGAGAGGTCCGGCCTGCTCGGGGGAAAATCCAAATTGAATATCAAGATCGCCGGCGCGAAATCGCGCAACGGCTGAGACCGTATCTTCGGTGGGATAATAGACAACGCGGTCAAGCGCGACGTTTTCTGCATCATGAAAGTGCGGGTTGCGCACCATCTCGATGCGATCTTGCGGCGCCCAGTAGTCAAGCACAAACGCGCCGTTCGACACCATAACGCCCGGGCGCGTCCAACCTTCCTTGTGCTCTTCAATCACATGACGCGGCACGGTGGCGGCAAACCCATTGGCCAGCATTTGCGGGAAATAGGGCGCAGGCCCGGTGAGCTCGATCTCTATGGTGCGCGCATCAATCGCACTCACCGCTAAAGCCTCGACCGGCATCGCGCCGGTATTCACTTCGCGCCCATTCTTGATGAGATAAAACAGCTGCGCGTAAATTGCCGCGGTGTTGGGATCCATCAGCCGGTGAAAAGAATACACAACATCATCGGCGGAGATGGGCACGCCGTCAGACCAGGTTAGGTTTTCGCGCAAATAAAACGTGTAGGTGCGCCCATCGGCGCTGATGTCCCACGCGGCGGCAATTCCCGGTATAACTTCTCCGGCCGCATCGTAGGCGGTCAGCCCTTCAAACAAGTCTTGAACGACATTGTTTTCGTAAAGCGATTGCGCGCGGTGCGGGTCAAGCGCGGCGGGCTCGGAGCGATTGCCGCGATGAATCACATCTTCCGCATGCACGGGCGCGATGTTCAGCGCGGCAAACAACGATACGAAAACAAAAAGCCGAAGCACCTCAGTCCATCTTCAGTTTAAAGCGAGGGAAGACTTACTCGCCGGTCACCGCCTCGAGTGTGCCGGGATAAATCTGCACAAAGCCGTCGCGGTTGGGCATTTCAATCGCCGCCAGGGTTTCGGCATTGAGCTCAAAGTCCTCCTCGATCAGCCCGTTCATCTCAAGGATCACCGCCGAAAGCGCATAGACCTGATCATCGGTCAGGGTCTGCGGTTCATTGAGCGGCATCGAGCGGCGAATATAATCAAACAGCGTGGTCGCATAGGGCCAATAACTGCCGACGGTTTTAACCGGCGCGTCACCGGCCAGCGATCCGATTCCGCCTGCCAATCTATCCGCGACCCCGCCTTCCCCGTCCATGCCGTGGCAGGACGCGCATTGCTCGATGTAAAGCTCGCGCCCGCCCGCAGCCGTACCACTGCCCGGCGGCAGGTTCGATCCGTCCGGCCCGATGGCAATGTCCCAGGCGGCGAGATCTTCGTGAGTGAGTTCCACGCCAAGGTTTGGCCCCTCAGCCACTTCGCGCGGCGTTGATGATGAACTGTCCGCACCTCCCATCCCGCTTTGATTGTCACAGGCCGCGAGCACCAACACCGCGCCCGCGACCAAACACGCCCGCGAGATTTTACGCATAGACATGAGCCACGCTCCCGTCCGCATCCACCGCCCAACTGGCGATGCAATTGCAGTGATAGCGGTTCTTAGACCCCCGCGCGCTGATCAGCTGATCGCGGGTCGGCTGCACGTAACCGGTCTCGTCCACCACCCGGCTTTGCAAGACCACCGGCGATCCGTCCCAGCGCCAGGGCATGCGAAAGCGCGTCACCGCTTTACTCAGCACCGGCTCGGCGAGCGCCGCTTCGCCCCAACTGTGCCCGCCGTCGGCCGAGACTTCCACCGTGCGCACCTTGCCGCGCCCGGACCAGGCAATGCCTGAGATTTCATAAAGCCCCGGGCCTTGCATCCCCACGCCCGGCGACGGCCGCACGATCACCGACTTCGCATCGAGCAGAAAATTGTATTGGGCCGCGCGCCCGTCATCCAAAAGCAACGAATAGCGCGAGGTTTCATAGCGGGTCTGCATCGGCATCTCGGTCAGCTTGAGTTGCCGCAGCCACTTCACATTCATATTGCCCTGATAGCCCGGCACCAACAGGCGCATGGGATAACCATTTGCAGGCCTGATCCGCTCGCCGTTTTGATAAAGCGCGATCATCGCATCATCCATCGCCTTTTGCATCGGGATGGAGCGCGTCACCGACGAGGGGTCCGCCCCTTCGGCAAGTAACCATTTCGCTTTGGGATCAACCCCGGCTTCAGCGAGCAGCACGGCGAGCGATACGCCGGTCCACTCGGCGCAGGAGACAAGACCGTGCAGAGTTTGCGCGTTGGATTGCACCGGCTCGGGCGCAGTCAGCGCGCCGCTGTTCCCCGCGCACTCTAAAAAGGTGATGCGCGAGGTCATCGGGTAGCGCGACAAGGCCTCGGGAGAAAACGACAGCGCCCGGTCCACCAGCCCGTGAATAACAAGCCGATGTTGATCCGGGTCGATATCGGGAATGCCGTTATGGGTGATTTCAAAATGCAGCCCGTTGGGGGTGATCATCCCCTCCAGCGCATGGATCGGCGCGCGCACCCCGCCCGGCCCGGACGCATAGAGTGGATTTTGTTCCAAGATCGGTCCGCGCGCCACACCCTCTTCAAACCTGGAAGGCTGACCATAGGGCTGAAAATATCCCTCCGGCTGTTTGGTCCAGGGCGGCACCGTCAGTGGCTCGGCCCGCACGGGCCCGGACGCAGCGCCTGACATCGCGAACGCCGCAGCGGCAAACCCGCCCCCTTGCAAAAACAAACGGCGGTGCAAAAGCCCACCTCCCGCGACCTGCTCCAAGTCGCCGCCCGGAGCGCTGGACACCTCGGTTCCCCTGCTCTGCCTCTTACTTTTCGCCATGTCTGCTCCCTCCCATTCACCGCCCCTCTCACCGTTCACGCCCGAGAATCATACCCCGAGCGGCGCACCCCTGCACCCTACATTTCGCATAACCATTCGTGCGCAAGCAGTGTATGAAGACCCGGCTATGACCCAGCCAAATCTCCCCTTGCCCCATCACACCTTGCCGCTCCCTCATATTCTGCTCGCCTTACTGGTGGCGGTCATTTGGGGCACCAATTTCGTGGTGGTGAAGATCGTGCTCGATTCATGGCCGCCCCTGTTCTTTGTCTTCGTGCGGTTCTTGATTTGCTTTTTGCCCTTCGCGTTTTTCTTAAAGCGCCCGGACGTTCCTTGGACGAGCCTCGCCGCTTACGGCATTTTGATCGGCTGCGGCCAATTCGGTCTCGGCTTTCTCGCCATGGACCGGTTTCTCTCGCCGGGGCTTGCGTCCATCGTTCTGCAAACCCAGGCGTTCTTCACCATTTTCCTCGCCATGTATTTTGACGGCGAACGTCTGCGCGCCTTTCAAGTCACGGCCCTGTCCATCGCCGCCATGGGTGTGGCGATCATGGTCTATTACACCTGGGGCAATACCGGCGGGACGGTCGGCGGCGACGGGGCGATTGCCTTTGATGTGCCCGAGACCACCTTGCTGGGAATCAACCTTGCGCTCATCGCCGCCTTTATGTGGGGGCTGGCCAATCAAACCGCGCGCCGCGCCGGGCGCATCAACATGCTCTCCTATGTGGTGTGGGCGAGCGGGTTTTCCCTGCCGCCGCTGCTCGCGCTCTCATTATTTTTCGAAGGCCCGGACGCCATTATGACTGCAGCGCAAACCGCCAGCCCCAGTTTGTGGGCGGCAGTGGCCTGGCAGACTGTGGGCAACACCATGTTCGGTTTTGCCGCCTGGGGCTGGTTGCTCGCCCGCCATCCGGCCAGCGCGATTGCGCCCATGTCGTTGCTGGTGCCGATCTTCGGCCTGACCACGTCCGCGTTCTTTTTCGGCGAGCCCTTGCAGCCCTGGAAGCTGTCGGCCGCCGGACTGATCTTGCTCGGCCTATCGCTCAATATGATTTGGCCGATTATTAAGGCCAAACGGAGTCAGGCTCCGCCGATCATTTCCCCGCCTGCGAGCTAAAGCCCGCAAGCTAGATTGATGATTTTTTGCTTTGTCATTTCCGAGCTTTTCTCGGGACTCCAGAAGCATCTGTTTTTCCGTTTTGTC
>CBDDHW010000030.1:0-9459 GCA_965228575.1 Rhodospirillaceae bacterium
GCGCGGGCTCATAGGCGCCAGCTGGGCGGTCGATATAGAACTACAGGGGGAGCTCGACCACCAGAGCATGGTGTTTGACTTCGCCAAGGTTAAAAAAACCATAAAACGAGTAATTGACGACGAAGTCGACCACAAATTATTGGTGCCTAGCGACTACCAAGGCACCACCATCACGTGGGAAGACAACATGCAATTGGAATTTGTGTGTAAAAACGGTGAGCTTATTCGCCATGCGTCACCGAATAATGCTGTATGTCAAATTGCGGCACAAAAGATTGACCGCAAACAAGTAATTGACCATCTTAGTGCGATTATTCTAAAAGCCCTGCCCAGCAATGTTGAAGCATTGCAAATCCAGTTAAGAGAAGAAGCCGAAGCAGGCAATTACTACACGTATAGTCATGGACTGAAAAAACACGACGGCAACTGTCAACGCATAGCGCACGGTCATCGCTCACAAATTCAAATCATTAAAAATGGCAAACGGCACGCCACCCTAGAGAAAAAAATCGCCAAGATGTGGTGCGATATCTATTTAGGCTCTAGCGAAGATGTGATCAAACAAGCTGACGGTCGAATTCACTTTGGCTATAGCTCTGATCAGGGTCAATTTGCAATCGATCTTGACGAAAACAGAGTTCATTTAATGCAGAGCGATTCCACCGTTGAATGCATTGCCGAACACCTTCTAGCAATGGTTTTAGCCGATCAAAACGCGAAACAGGCAACAGCTAATTTTACCGTTCGAGCTTTTGAAGGGATTGGCAAGGGCGCAATAGCAAGCAATTGATTTTGACCACCAGGCTCCAGACACCACGCCTATGTGAAAAATAGTTTGAGAAACTGTCGATTATCAATAGGCTTATTCGATGTAGAGATAAGAGCGGAACTCAACGGCTCTTTTTAAAACAATCTAAATAGGAGAATAATTATGCAATTTGCAGCATTGATATACAGCACTGAAGGCCAAGACGACGTTGATTGGGACACTCTAATTGAACAATACAACGCATTTGGCGAAGAAGCTGGTGCCGCTGGCGTAATACTCGGTGGTGAGGCATTGCAGCCGATTTCTACCGCGAGCTGCGCACGCTTGCGCGATGGCAAAGTTACACTGACCGACGGTCCATTCGCTGAAACGAAGGAGCAGCTCGGTGGTTTTTATTTGCTTGATTGCAAAGACCTAGATGAGGCCACTAAATGGGCGGCTAAAATCCCAAGTGCGCGTTATGGCACAATTGAGATTAGACCGGTGGTGATGTTTGATTGATCGTCTCAATTAGCACCTCAAACCCATTTTGATTGATTCGATGGCGGCAACCGATTTAGCACGCGTCATTCGAGCTGAATCGGGGCTGCTCTTAGCCAATCTGATCAATCACTGTCACGACATTCAATTAGCCGAGGACGCACTGCAAGACGCATGCCTGGAAGCAAGCTTGCAATGGCAGAATGAAAACTTCATGCGACCCAAAAACCCTGCTGCCTGGTTATTGACCGTGGCTCGTCGCCGGCTGATTGATAGTTTACGACAACAGACCCGACACTCTCAGGATGCCACGCTGCGCACGAGTTATGCCAGCTTGCAACAAAACCAAGCCTCTCTTGAAAGCATTCAAGAAATTCCGGATGAGCGCCTTAAACTGATTTTTACTTGCTGTCACCCCGCTTTGGCGTTGCAAGCCCAAGTAGCCTTAACCTTGAATACTTTGTGCGGCCTGAACACGCAGGAAATAGCGCGTGCTTATTTAATTTCAAAAATCACCTTGCAACAACGTCTCGTGCGTGCAAAACGCAAAATAAAGATAGCTGGAATCCCCTATCAAGTGCCCACCGGAGATCAACTTAACGATCGGCTGCAAGCAGTATTAGCGGTGATCTATTTGATCTTCAACGAGTCTTACACTGCCTACGAGGGGCAAACCTTAAGCCGCTATGAACTCGGAGCTGAAGCGCTTCGACTAGGACAGGTGCTACACACATTAATGCCCAGTCCAGAAGTAGCTGGATTAAACGCCCTGATGATTTTACATCAGGCTCGCGACCCAGCACGCAGCTCACAAACAAGCGGGTTTATCCCTCTGCAGGATCAAAATCGTGCGCACTGGGACCAACAAAAAATTTCTACCGGCAAAACGCTGTTGCATAGCGCCATGGCTAAGGGCCAAGTTGGCAAATACCAGGTACAGGCGGCGATTAGTGCGCTGCACAACGAAGCAGCAAGCTGGGAGGAAACCGATTGGCGTCAGATTGTTTTGCTATACCGAAAACTACTAGAGCTAGAGCCATCGCCAGTGGTGGAACTAAACCTTTTGGTCGCTTTGGCGCAATCTGGCTGTGCGGCGCTAGCCCTAGATCAAATGGATAAATTGGCATCCGAGCTGTCGACCTATCAGCCGTTCTACGCAGCCCGAGCTGATGTGCGTTTAAAATTGAATATGCAGAGCTTGGCGATAAATGATTTGCACGAGGCCATTCGGCTCAGCAAAAACGGTGCCGAACGTGACTACCTTCAGCATCGTTTAAACGCGCTCATTACCTGAGCGCTGCTTACCAACTATTACGCAATTCCCGCAACTTCAAAAACACGGTTTCGGGATCCAGGCTTTCAGTCAAATCAGGGAATCGCTCTCGCAACTTGTCAATAATCTCACCGCTATCCAAACGGAAAAAGCTATTCACTAAACGCTCCATGGCGATATTGCTGATGAAATGATTGTCACTCGGCCATTGCTGCATGGCGGCCAACAAGCTTTCAGCCGCTGCATTGCCGGGTTCTCGGTCGAGCGTGAACTGTAAGTTATTGACGATGTAATCATGGCCAGGATAAATCTTAGTCACATCGGGCAGCACAAACAATTGCTCGGTAAATGTTTTAAACATCACCGCAGGGTCACCGCCATGATGACAGTTGCCCACACCGGCGTTAAACAAAGTATCACCACTGAACAAAGCCGGTTCCTGTTGCGCACTACCCTCATAGTACAAACATGTGTGACAAAAACGTATGGCCTGGCGTGTCGAGCGAAATCAAGCGAACGCTAGAGCCAATATTGACCGCATCTCCAGCTTTTAAACCGACGTCAACATTTGGGATTTTGTCCGTTGCTAGGTGATGGGCATACAGCGTAGCTCCGGTTGCTTTAATGACCGGCTCATTGCCATCGATGTGATCGAAATGCTCGTGAGTATTAATCACCCCTCGAATAGACCAACCCAATTCTGTTGCACGGTCCAAGATCAACGCGTGGTCCAGGGGGTCGATCGCGACTGCCTCTAATGTCTCAGGGCAAGCTACCAGATACATATAGTTGCGGAGGGCGTTATTTACGGCAATTTGTTCAACAAGCATGGTCATTTCCTGGGGGCGATAAATCCAATATTAAGAGTACAAGGCGCGATACTTAACGCACTAATTAGCATCAAGCCGCGCTTGCAGTAGCCAAGCGAGGCCTCGAGTCTGTTACACTGCCTGCCGAATTTACTCACGCAAGCGCAGTCTATGGCTCTGATCACACTTAAAAATATTAGCGTAAGCTTTGGCGCTGACGCTATTTTAGGACCAAGCAAATTTAATTATCGAACCAAACGAGCGTATCGGCCTAATTGGCCGGAATGGTGCGGGTAAATCAACGCTTCTAAAATTGCTTGACGGTGAAGTGCTGCCTGATGACGGCGAGCTGATCAGTCAACAAAATTTAATAATTGGCCGATTAGTGCAAGAAGTCCCCACTGACCTGGACTACGATTGTCGCAGCGTCGTCGCTTTGGGCGATGAGGTGAGAGGAACCGCCCTGTCTCGGTTTTATACCGAAGGTGACCAGAATGCTGCATTACAAAACGAGTTAAACGAACTTGATGCTTGGGCGCTTGACCAACAAGTTAAAAAATTGTGTTCTAAGTTTGACCTCGACCCTTTGTGCCCCTTTGGTCAACTGTCTGGTGGAATGAAACGGCGCGTATTGATGGCGCAAGCCTTGGTTAAAGAGCCCGACATTGTATTGCTGGATGAACCCACAAATCACCTAGATATAGATACGATTTTGTGGCTAGAAAATTTATTATTGTCGCTTAACGCGACCTTGATTATTGTTTCGCATGACCGAAGTTTCATCGACAAATTGTGTACCCGCATAATCGAATTAGATCGCGGCTTTTTAAGCTCTTATCCAGGAAATTTTCAAAATTATTTAGACACAAAAGCCAAAGCTCTGGAAGACGAAAGCCGCCACAACGCAAAGTTTGATAAACGTCTGGCGCAGGAAGAAGTATGGATACGCCAAGGCATTCAAGCTCGACGCACCCGCAATGAAGGGCGAGTGCGCGCACTAAAGAAAATGCGCGACGAACGTCGCCAACGGCGTGAACGGCAAAGCACAGCAAGCATTAAGCTCAATGAAGGCGGCAAATCTGGAAAAATCGTTATTGAGGCAAAGCATCTTGCCGCGCAATTTGATCAAGATGTGGTGATAAAGGATTTTTCCTGTCGCATCCTACGCGGTGACAAAGTCGGAATCATTGGACCAAATGGCTGCGGTAAGTCCACCTTGATAAAGATACTGACTGGCGAAATGCCCCCTTACTCGGGCGAAATTAAGATTGGTACCAATTTACAAATTGCCTATCTGGATCAACACCGAAGTGCAATCCGAGATGATTTGAGTGTCCAAGACAACGTCTCTGGCAACAACGAAATAACAATTAATGGCCAAAGCAAGCACATTATGGGTTACCTGCAAGACTTTCTGTTTAGCCCATCACGCGCACGGGCACCCGCTGCAAAACTATCTGGGGGAGAGCGAAACCGCTTAATGCTGGCCAAACTCTTTACCCAACCATTCAATTTTTTAGTACTAGACGAACCCACCAACGATCTAGATTATGAAACCCTCGAGCTCCTCGAACAGTTATTAATGGATTACAGCGGAACGCTTCTATTGGTAAGCCATGACCGAACATTTCTGGATAATGTGGTCAGCAGCACGATCGCCTTTGAGGGTGATGGGGAAGTACACGAATACATCGGCGGCTACCAAGACTGGTTACGACAAAAGCGCAGCGACTCGAAAACCAAGGCGCTGTCGAGCGACAAATCCGCTGTCACGAACACCGCTGCAAAGCGGGCCTCAAAAGAGGTCAAAAAGCTAAGCTATAAATTACAACGTGAGCTTGATTCATTGCCTGAACGAATTGGCCCAAATCGAAACCGAGATTGAGGCTGTTAGCGAGACAATGGCAGCGCCCGAATTTTACCAACAAGGTTCAGACGAGATTACCCGGGTGGGAAACCAATTAAAAGAACTGCAAAGCGAGTTAGAAAATAGATTTGCTCGCTGGGAAGAGCTCGAAGGCTGAACTTATTAAGCGACTGCCAGCAAGCCAGCGATAAGGTATGCGCCAATGCTAAGCGCACCGCAAAACCAATGCATAAGGCAATTGCGTGCGAACGTGGTCTAAAATGTCGCAGCCTGCCGCCAAAGATGAAACGGCCGTGGTGTCTGACACCGGTGAACAATGGTCACCAAACACCCCGCCGCCCAGCACCGCAGAAAGCACCAGCGCCGGTGGCAATTCAAGGTTTATCGCAATGGGAATGGCAATGGGCACCAATAACGCAAAGGTTCCCCACGAGGTTCCAGTTGTAAACGAAGCAAAAGCACCGGCTATGAATATCACCGCCGGCACCACGAACAGCGGCAAATAGTCCGCCACCAAGCCTGAGATAAAACACTCCTGTGCCGAGCTCTTTAACAGAGGCACCCAATGCAATCGACAACAGCAAGATAGCCACCAATGGCAATATCTCGGCAACGCCATTAAAGCCTTCTTGCATTATTTGTCTATGCTCAAATCGAGACTGTGATATCAATAAACAATAGGCCACAACCAAGGCCAGCACAGTGGCGTATAACACAGACTTAGATCCGCTCCCCTCGAGCAAGTTTCCATTGCCCGTCCATGCCATAAACCCGAGCATTCCAAGCACCAACACGGCCACCGGTATTAACATGTCGCGCGCGCGACCATTCTCCAACGGCACATCATCTGCACTGTGTGGCGTATTCGAGCGTTGTTGTTCAGTGCTCGCAAGGGGGCCAAAAACCTTGCCAGTCCAAACCGTATAGAAAACCACCACTAACGTAGTAAGCGCATAAAAGTTAAGAGGGATGGTGGCAACCAGCACACTCACCGCAGATTGCTGCATTTCATACGGTGCCAGTAAGCCCAAAACAAAAGCGCCCCAGCCGTTGAGCAACAGCAAAATACAAATGGGTGCGGAGGTACTGTCAACAATATAGGCAAGGCGTTCGCGGCTCATCTTGAAGCGATCAAACAAACCACGCGACAATATACCCGAGGTTAATACACTCAGATTTGATTCAATAAACACCACAACGCCCGTGAAAAATGTCATCAAGCCCGCGCGGCGCGGGTTGGTCGCCAAGCCGCTATTGATCATCGTTTGTACGGTAGCGCCTACACCTCCAGAAAATCGCATAAACGCTAATAACGCTCCGATAATAGTACTGAAAACCAGCAAGCGCGCATTACCACCATCAGAAAAAACCGCTACGGTGCGTTCAATCGACTGGATAAAGCCATTAAATGGCGAAGCGTCTCCGTTCTGTAGACCGAGTAACCACTCAGACGCAAAGATCGCCAAGATAAGTGCTAATACCACTTCTTTACGCCACAACACTACAGCCAGCGCCACCGCGGCGGGTATCAAAGTTGTCCAATCAGACATGTGTTTTGGCGCCCCTTATTTTCATTTGAATTTAACCAGCTTGCTTAGACGAGTTCATCGACTGTACCACCAAACCGAAAATTATTAGTACTAATCCGAATAGGGTGCTGAGCAAAATTTTCTCACCTAGAAACGCGGCGATCAAGATCAACGATAAAAACGGCGAGATAAAAATCAAATTGGCTATTTTCGCAGTGTTGGCAGCACGCTTCATAGCGTACAACCAAAATACGAAGGCTAAGCCCATCTCTACCAGCCCAACATAAATACCCCCGACTATGCCTTGCCACACCAGTCCGTGCTCTAGGCCCTCTAATTCACCAGTCACAGCGCAATAGATTAAAATCAAGGGAATCGCAAAACTAAAATTTAGGCACAGCCCCAAAATCTCTTCGCGTTCATCGCGGCGATTGTAAATCCAATAAACGGACCACACCACGGTGCTCACCAGGGCTAGCAACACACCGGTAAGATTGGCGAATTCCATGCTCAATATATTCCCTCTGGTGGCGATAACAAGCACTCCTAAATAACACACCACTGCAGCGATAACATCGAACTTGCTGAGCGTCTGGCCGAGCAGAGGTACCGCCAGCAGTGTCATTACGATGGCCCAGCTGTAATTTATAGATTGAGCTTCTTGCGCTGGCAACAAGTCATAGGCGTAAAACAGCAAAATATAATAGACAGTAGGATTGAGTAAGCCAAAAAGTGCCGACGCCCCATAATGCCGTGCTGATAATCCAAATAGCTCAGATATGCGCCCCTGGCCGAGTAGGATGCACAGTAAAAACACCCACGACGCCGTGGCCGCAAGCAAGATCAATTGCGGCGGGCTTAGGTACTCTAAGCTCAATTTGAAGGCGGTTGCTACAGTAGACCAACATAGCACGGCGATCAGCGCAAATATTGTGGCAGTTTTTTGATCGGTCACGAGTTCAACGGGCGTTAGGTGTTATGCTAAAAAAGTAAAATTCACAAGCGGCCTACTATAAACCAAACCCATTGACTATGCGCAGACTACTGATCATTCGACACGCCAAATCAAGCTGGAAATACCCCGAACTAGATGATCATGAACGGCCTTTAAATAAGCGTGGCGAACGCGACAGCTTAAGCATGGCCCGTTATTTGGCCGACAAAGACGAAGGTCTAGATGTGCTTTACTCAAGCACCGCGGTGCGTGCTTTGGATTATGCTCAAACTTTGAGCGATTTTTGCCACACAACCTTGGTTCCAGAACTGAGCTTCTACACCTTTGATGATGAAGAGCTATTAGAAATATTTCGCCACCTGCCAGACTCAGTGCAGCGGATTGGGGGTGGTGTGCCATAACCCCGCCGCCACCCTCGCCGCGAATCGACTAGCCGCCAAGGACTACCGAAATCTACCGACGGCCGGCATCATTGCTATCGATTGCGACGTAGACAGTTGGGCTGATCTTAATAGCGGGCAATGTGAAGTCGATTATTTCATTTCGCCTAAAATGCTTCGTTAGAGACGACGAACTTGGCCGGGGCCTGCCCCTATCACTCTCTTAAACGCTTTGGAAAACGAGGCCTCGGATTCATAACCGCACCGCATTGCAGCTTCTAGGGTACTGATATTGTCATCAGCAAGCCATCTGTAAGCCTGGGTCATTCGCCATTCGTTCGAGTATTCAATTGGCGATTGCCCAACCACTTTCTTAAATTCAGCAGAAAAAGCCGAGCGTGACATACCGGCGGCGCTGGCCAATTCATCAATACTGATTTTTTCTTGCTTATTATCATGAATGTGCTGCATCGCCTTAGATAACCTACCATCCATCAACGCAGCGAACACACCACTGGCTGTATCTAGGTGATCACGTAAAAGTAGATAGAATAGACAGTCTGACAATCGATTGAGTAATAAATTTGAGCTCTGCCCGCAGGCAATGGATTCTGACAAAAGAAGCTCAATAATCGATGCACTTGACGACGTACTATCTCGCCGAATAACCATGCTACTTGGCAATTGTGCTAAAAGCCTTTTAAATTGAGGATGACGATGACCAAAATGCCCGCACACTAAACCGGTGCCATCCTCAAGGGGAGCACCAGCGAGCGGCCGCGATACAGCCTCATTCAGCTCAAGTTCAGTGGTGGCCAAATTACTTAAGCGATGCTGGCTGTCAGATGGAAAAAACACCGCATCGCCTGCAAGCAGCTCTAAGACCTTATCACCGGCATGCAAAAAAACATCGTCCATGAGTGACTACGTGAAAGCTCATTTGCTGTGTGCCTGATGTATCAATCGCCCACATGCCACAATATTGACCATTGTGAAACACATTAGCCTCAACCTTTAAGGTTGTAAGTAGTTGGTTTAGTGCACTTGTAGACAATTGAACATATCTCTTGGTAGATGGAACATAGTTATAAATTGGTCAATGCCTATTATTACGGCATCGGCAGCTTGAACAAAGCTTAAGAGTTCAACTAGCTGACAAATAATCCAAATCAATTCTCTCTAATGGAGCTATAAAATGAATATTAAAAACAGCCTAGCGGTGTTACTTAGTGCAGCAAGCTTACTCGTCGGCAGCCAAGCAATTGCAGGCAGCGACACCGAAACGGATAGCAATTCTGTGATTCTCGCAGGCTACGATGCGGTAGCATATTTTACCGACAATGCAGCAGTAAAGGGTTCTTCAGAATTCACAGCAGTACATAACAACGCAATCTATC
>CBDDHW010000031.1:0-15808 GCA_965228575.1 Rhodospirillaceae bacterium
ATGCGGTTTCCCTCTACCACATTGATCTGTATGAAGATGCTCTGGCGGTCGTGTTGGAGTTACGTGAGTCGGCAGTCAGGGCGGCGAAATTGGAGCCCGCATTGTCGACTCTCCAATTCGCCGTAGCCGGAAAACTCTTCCAGTATCGCGCCGACGCCGAAAGCAAGCGTGCCTATGTTGAGAGCGCCAGAAATGTGGTGGGGCGTACACAGGGGAGTGAGGAGAATGATATGACCGTGGCGCGCGCATGGGCTGTGCTGGCGAGATTTGAGGAGGACAGGGAGATCGCCCTTCAGTATTTTTCGACCGCTGAAAAATATGCCGGCAGCAGCCAGGATCTGGTGACCTTGGCCCGTTACCTGAAACTGGGAGAGCAGTTCGAGAACGCCTACCGGGAAAACGACACAGAGGAATTACGTACCCTGGCGGAGCGGGGTGCGCGTGTTTATCGTGAGCTAAAGAAAAGTCAGCGCAACGAGCCTGCGGTGGCAGCGTTGGCGGTTCAGTTTGACGCGCTGGGTAAAGAAGATCCTGTGGTGATTTCACGGCGAATTGACAAAATCTCCCAACTCTACCCGAATGACGAGTCACTTCAGCGGCGGCTGTTTCGCGCGAGACTGTTACTGGCGGGTAGAATACCAGCAGGTTTGCCGGGATATGTGGGAAATCTGGCTTCGAATGATACAAATTACTGGATGCAGGATGAACTCTATCGCCTGGTCGTTGCCAGGGACAGGTCGGGAGACCTTTCCGGGCTGGGCCAGCTCGCAGAATGGCTGATCCCGCAGTTCTCTGGCCGCCCTGAAGTGTTTCGGTATCTCCACCTGGTCATGATCCGAAGCTTCATGCATGCCGGCGAGAGTGAGTTGGCTTTCCAGCTGGCCACCGATATGGTCAATGAGTTCCCGCAGTCTGGCGATGCCTGGAAGATCTACGCTGAAGCAGCACAGCAGAGTGGAAACCTGTTTGAAGCAGACCGGGCCTGGGCACGTATAGCGCATGCATCGGTGGAGGGATCTCCCCTTTGGCTGGATTCAGCCATAAACCGTTTGGAACTGCAGAGCTATGAAAGCAGGGATATTGCCTGCAGGTTGCTGACCAACTCAGCACCTTACATCTCCAGCATGGATGCTGCCCAATTTGTAACGCTGGAGAAGTGGAACCGGCAATTACAGTGTCAGATCAACGAATACGAAGGTACCTACAATGCATATTAACAAGTATGACAGGGCGTATACGCGACGTCACTTTCTGAAACAGGCATCACTTGGCGTACTTACTACGGGTGTCATCTCCCCGCTGTGGAAAGCTGTCGCTGACACCGGTGATATATCGGTAGCCTACCCCGAAGAGCTTCTGTCCATCGAAAACTACAGTAGAGGACAGCTGAGTACCGGCAATGTCATTGACGCAGGGAACGTCCACCTCGTCAAAGATCTGCTCGATCCCATTCAATATACTCAGATCGCCCAGATGGGGCGAGTGCTTCGAATCATCGATACCACCACGGATATCATGAAGCTCAATCCATGGGAGTACGTAGAGGCCACCCTCGCGAATGCGGGCAAGGCGATGTTTTCCAGCGATGGAAACGTTGTCACCAACGAGGGCAAACCCTGGATAGGCGGCAACCCGTTTCCCGATCCGAAGAACGCCACGGAAATTTTTGCCGGCGCCACGTTGAGCTGGGGGCGCCACGACATCTCCGTCAGCGCGGTAAAGGAATGCGATATCAATGACCAGGGCGAGATTGCCTATCGCTATGACTCGATGTGGGTGGAGCTGTCACCGGTAGGAAGGATAGTGGTGGAGCCCAGGCCCTACTGGGAGGGTCATGAAGACAAGTTGCGATACCAGTCAGTGTTCTTCCTGTCGCCGAATGACGTGCGGGGAACCTCGTATCTGAATATCTGGCATTATGACCAGAACCAGTTCCCCGATCTTTATGGCTATTTACCGGCTTTCAAGCGTGTACGACGCTTTCCGACGAATCAGCGCTTCGAGCCCATGATTCCCGGTTCCACGCTGTATCTGTCTGACGCCTGGGCCGCCGGAGACCCCTTTCTAACCTGGGGTAACTTCAGAATAGTGGGGCGCGGTCCCATGCTGGCGGCAGTCTCCAGAAGCTGGAACGCGGACAACGAGAACTGGGAAGGCGGCACACACGGAGGCCCTCACGGAGATACATTCTGGGACACCGATGTCGAACTGGTTCCGGAAGCCATTGTCGTGGAGGCCGAGCCCGTAAAATACCCGAGGGCGCCGGTGGGCAAGAAGCGGGTCTGGTTCGATGCGAGGACGCTGCTGCCATTGAGCATGGTGTCCTACGACCGTCGCGGGGAGATTTACCGCTCCTTTGACGGCGCCTATTCCATCTATGAAAAGGGTGACACGCTAGTGCTCGATGGAGAGCACCCTCTCTGGTCCTGGACCCGTGTCCACGCGCATGATGTGCAAACCAATCGGGTCACCCGGCTCGAGCAGGTGAAGGAAATATCCAGCAAGTATCGAACACAGGTAAATGAGAAGGGTGTGTACGATAAATACCTGACCAGGGCTGCCTTGCTCCGTATGGGTACGTGATACAGGAATACCCGGAACATTACGGCCTGTGCCTTTTTGGAGGATGAGCCTACAGCGTTTGCGCTGAAAGGACCAGTGTGAAGTCTCAACCAACTACAGGGTAGACTGAGGGCGCGAATTTCATAGGTTGTTAGCGATTCTCGTGCGGGAGATTAATGACGTTTCCACTTGACGAGTCCCCGGCGGCGAGAGCACTTGCCGTGAGGCATTCCCGTGTTCCCCATCCTGGTCAATGACGGTGACCGCTTTCTGGTCGAGCTTTATGGATGTGCCGACAGGGTGATCCTCACAGGTCGACGCAAAGTAGACTCGAGTACCAGAGTGGAATTGCCTTATCCTTTTCTGCGATGCCTGCGTATCGAGAATTTTAACGCGCTCAAGGGTAACGCGGTTCAGTGCTCCCATTTCGTGGCTCAGGTTGTCGACGTTGATCGTCATGCCGGCAGCTCCCACCACAGCGGCAGCCGATCGTAGTTCTTGACACTGCGCCCGCGACAATTCTGTGCAAACCCGATGTATAAGCGGTAAAGTACTGGCCCTTGACAGTAGCAGCTACGCACTAGGTGTCATAAGTAACGAAATATGGTGCCATTCACGAGAGATCGTGTTGTAGTGGCTTTGTGAGCGACGTACGTTGCGTTTGGGGCTCATGGCTCACGATGAGGATCAATGTGACAGTCGAAGTGGGGATAGTATTTATCAAGCAACATCAGCCCCGGAACGGTGCAATGGTTTTGAGGTAATCTAACTGGTCGATGGGCCGATAGTTCGGCTTGCAGCTCTAATCGGGAGCTAGAGTCTTTGAAGTGAAAAAGTATCAGTACTTCAAAAATACTACCCGTTTGGGTAGTGACTGCGTTGGATAGTTCGTACAGGATTTTCTGGGATAAATATTAAGCTGGATAACTGCATCAAATAAATAGTTACTAAGACCTAGGTTAACTAAGCCTCATATTTTTGCATAAGAGCAAGTTGGTGTATGAAAAAACCCAGAGACGACCCCCGGCATTTTTTGAAGACCACGCATGGCTCGGTCGACCGTCCTTTTCAATTCGTCTTTGGTCTTGCTCGTCGTCTTGGCAATGCGCTTCTTCACATGCGCCCAGACCAGTTCATCGGGATTGAGCTCCGGCGAATAAGGTGGCAGAAAGACCAACTCAAGCCGCTCGACGTTCTCCTCCACAAATCGCTTGACCAGTTTCGCTCTGTGAGTCGGATGTCCATCAACGATCAGAATAATCTTGCGGTCCATTCCTGTAATCAGTCGCCTGAGAAACTCTCTGAAGACTCGGGCAGTCACGCTGCCTTCGATGGTCATGAAGCGAAAGTGACCTCCTGCATTTACCGCAGAGATCATATTCAGCGAAAAGCGTCTTCCGGTGGCCTTTACCACCGGTGTCTGACCCTTCTCCGCCCAGGTCGTACCCGCATGGTAGTCCGACCGAATACCCGACTCATCGGCAAAGAATATCAACGCTTTTTCCCGCTTGGCACGCGCCGCCAGCTTTGGATAGTCTTCCTGCTGCCAGCGCTCCACCAACTGCGCATCCTGCTGCCAGGCACGATACAGGGGACGTTGTGGGGTGAAGCCCAGTCGCTTCATCAACCGTCCCACCGAGACCTCGCTCAGCTTGACGCCAAACTCCCGTCGAATCAGTTCCCGGATCATTGCCAAGGTCCACAGCGCATACTCGAATTTCAGTTGCAGCGGATCTTTGTTGCGAATAATTCGCGCCAGCTTCGCCATTTGTTTGGCATCAAGCTTCGCCGGAGCACCCGGAATGGGTTTGGCTTTGAGCGCCCCCGCTCCCCCGTAGTGATAGGCCGACAACCACCGATAGATCGTTCGCCGGTTAATACCCAGACCCGCGGCAACGGCCTCGGGACTCTCGCCGGATTCAACCCGTTTTACGGCAGCCATGCGCAACTGCTCCTTGGCGCCGCGCGGAAGCTTCCGCGTATCGAAAATCTTTTTGCATTTCATGACTCCAGATTATAAATGATGAGGCTTTATTTATGAATAGCTTAGTAAGCCACCTTCACCACTGAATGTGAAAGGTTGAATCAATTTCTTCCCTGCCAACAGAAGCAGCAAAGAGCGATGGAGGAATCAACACGAGCTATGGAATTTCCGGTCAATCCAATCGAAAATAAGTGGGATGATCGTTCTGTCTGGAGCACCTTAGCGCTTTCACCAGAAAGACAGTTTGATCATTGGTGTAATTTCGTCAATAGAGCACACTTAACCTGGTCTATTGACAAGGTTCGTTGTGATAATTTTCCTGCTTTTATAAGAGAAGGCCGTTTTGAGGATTTCCGCATTGTAAATCTGAGTTCCGCGCTGGTTGATATACGTGGGAAGCGGGGTTCCAAGGAGATTTCCTCGGATGCGCAGGAGTTATTTAACATTTTATACATCGTTAATGGCTCTGAGCGCTTAATCATTGACGATCGAGAAATTGACTTGCAGGCGGGCTCACTTGTAATGTGGGATAGCACGAGGCCCATGAAGTTTATAACTGGTAATAATCTTCATCAGGTTACCCTTTCGGTTACCCACTCTCGCATGAGGAGGATTTTTCCCGCAATCGATGATTTTGTTGGAATTCAATTAGGCACGCAAACTGGCCCAGGCCGACTCTTCGCTTCCCATTTGTTGGCGTTGGATACAGACTTTGGTAATTTATACCCCCAACAGGCAAAGATTATTCTAGATTCAACCACGCAGCTTTTTCTCTCGACACTGGAGAATCAAGAATTTCACGTCAGCCCCCCTAGTATGATAAAAAAAACAAAAGCAATTTGTTCCTATATTGATGAAAATCTGGGGAATCTCGATTTGTCAGCCACCTCGTTGGCCAGTCGATTTAATATCTCTGCTCGCCATCTCCACAGAATTTTTCACCGTTCGGATATGACCCTTTCGGGCTATGTACTACAAAAACGATTAGATCGATGCTCTCAAGAGCTTTCTTCTCGTATATATAGTAATCAGAGTATTACAGATATCGCTTTCAAGTGGGGATTTAAAGATTCGAGCACATTCAGCAAAATTTTCAAACGGGAAATCGGCGTGACTCCTAGAGAGTTCAGAAAAAGTGCTTTGATTACTTCAGAATAAATAGATTGACACTCGCCGACAAGCGGAAATTATCGCCATTTTATTGGCATTCTAGCCGTCTCCCTATCACCATAATGTGATTGGCAACGCAGGATGTCATTGGTTCTATGGTGGCCGCAGGGCTGAAGTCGTGACCTTCTCCCCGTAGGGTACCCACTTCGTGTCAGAGCAATCCAAGTTTAGGGCGCCTGTTCAAAGGCTGCTGGGAATTGATAATCCAGCGAGCTGTGCGGCCTCATTTCGTTGTAGTCCACCCTCCATGCGTCGATGATCTGCCTGGCATCCTCAAGGTTCCGAAACCACTGCTGGTTGAGGCAGCCATTGCGAAACCGACCATTGAATGATTCGACAAAGGCGTTCTGAATTGGCTTGCCCGGCTGAACGAAATGTAGCTTTACCCTGTGCTGCTGACTCCACAGAAACATCGCCTTGCTGGTCATCTCTGGCCCGTTGTCCATCAGGATCCGCTTGGGCAATCCGCGCTCCTGGCCAATCTGGTCCAAGTACCGCGTCATACGCTCGCCCGAGATCGACAGATTTGTCTGCTAGCCGACGCAGACACGCGATAAATCTTCCGCGATTTTCAGCACCTTGAGCCGCCTTCAAAACGCGAGCTGGTCGTGGACAAAATCCAGTGACGACCTCTCGTTTACTGCAGTTGGCACTTCAAGTGGAATCCGGGGCCGGATGAGCTTCTTCCGGCGCTTGGCGCGTACCTGAAGGCTCAGGTCGCAATAAATCCGGTAGGTGCGCTTGCGATTGACCAACAGGCCCGCCGCCGGAGCAGGGGGGGAGTGACCCAGCGAGCGCTCTGGAAACGGTTGGTCAAATACATACTTCGCCTCAATGAAGAGAAGATGCAACCGGTCACATTCTAACGGCGGGAGCCGTAAGCTACCCCATTTTCTGCTGGCAGGCTACCCCCTCCCATTCTTGCGTCGCCTTCGTACTTCAATACCACCTGATCAGCCGTGTAGGTGGTGATAATTCAACTAATCGGTTCGTAACCCTCAACCTTCCAATACTTAGCCTAGAGACGCATATTGGCACAACGACTTCGCCTCACGTCCCGTCTCCCACGGGCTCCGTCGCCCTGTTAATGTGCTACATATCACCCTACCTCGAGGATAGTCTATCTCTATACAGCAGACGCACGGGCACGCTGGCGGCGGCTGATGGATCATAGGAAGGCAGGAGAGAGGAGCGGCCCTGGGCGGATATGTGGCCGCTTAGTTGCTGTGTTCTGTCCCATTAGGCCTAATTCCATGTCACGAAATAGCAATTAATCGTCTGAAGTTAATATTACTGTGTGAACTCGCATACGGTCAACGGAGCCAGGTGGGATAAGTAGACGCTGAATTTATACTGATTAGCCACGTTTATGACTGGATGGCAAATGTCGTTTGACGAGTTTCACAGAGCGTATGTACGGGCAATACGGTAGCGGAGCAACGAAAGAGAGTGACAGTAGGATAAAAATCTGGTGAGCAGAATTGATATGACCTTCATACCCCTTAGTCCTTATCCCGAATGTGAGAGGCTAAGGTCATAGCGCTCAACATGAAGTTACACGTTACCTCCATCGTGCAATTATCAAGATTCCTGAATATTCGGCGTTCTTCAATCAACTCCTAATTGATAAAAATATCGAGGTAAGATCACTATGAATACTAAAAAGCAATTGGTTACAAACTCACACGATGTAGATGCAGAATGGTTTACAAAAGTACTAAATCGCCATGGATTCGACCTTAGCGTAACCCATTTGGAGGTGGAACCTGTGGGAACAGGCCAGTTAGGTGAAACTCGCAGATATTCGCTTAAGTATGATGGTAAAGATGGAAATTATGCCCCCAAAACTTTGATTGGAAAATATCCATCGGAGAATGAAACCGCCGCTGCCTCAGGAAAAGAAATGGGTTTTTACCGTTCAGAGGTTATGTTCTATAGAGAATTAGCAGACAGAGCAAAGATCAACACTCCTCGCGCGTATGTAGCGGAGATCAACGAAGATAATCACTTCTTTCTTCTACTGGAAGATTTTGCGCCTGCGGAAGCTGGTGATCAAATGAAAGGAATTTCGATTGAAAATACCTGTCTTGCACTGAAAGAGGCGGCTAAGCTACACGCAGCTTTCTGGAACGATGAAGCTCTCATGCAGCAAGAGTGGATTTATGTTCCCACTGGTGCACAAGGCTTCTATACAAATGAATTGGTTGTCTCTTCATGGGACTACTTCAAGGAAACATATGCCAGCCAGATGGATCCCGAGGTAATAAGGGCATGTAATAAATTTTTTAGAAATCATAGTGTATGGAATTTGCCTAGGGATTATCCCAAATGCTTCACTCACAACGACTTTCGAGCAGACAATATGCTTTTCGGGAATGAACGGGTGGGGGTTGTGGATTGGCAAACCAGTAATTTTCTCGGCACCGGGATGGACGTCGCCTATTTTCTTGGTGGCATAGATAGTGAATTACGGAGAGCGCATGAGAAAGACTGGCTACATTATTATTATAGTGAGCTGATCGCTAACGGTGTGACGGACTATAGCTTCGACGATTTAATGAGTGATTACAGGCACTATAGTTTCGCGCAAATTGTAGTCGCGGTTGCAGCAACAGTGATAGTCAAGCGAACGGAAAGAGGTGATAGACTTTTTATGTATATGGTAACTCAAGCCGCCAATCAGGCGATGGATAATGATGCCCTCGATATTTTTCCTAGTTAGGGAGGAAACGCGATGCGACTTGCTAAACCTCACCTGGATATTGGATTGTTCACAAATAGCCTTGATGAGCATCTGCAGTTTTGGGGCGAGTTTGTTGGTCTAAAATTGGACCAAGAGCTTTTTATGGAAGAAGGATGGATCCAATATCGTCATGACGCTAACAATTCAGTAATCAAGGTGAACCACTATTCATCGCCTTTGTATGGTAACAGAGCCTCAGGTTATTCCTGCCTGACAATAGCCAAGGAAGGTATCTGTGAGACGCGGGAAAGTCTGCACCCTGGAGGCGAACTAGTCCGCATCGTACCTAAAGGCACGGGCGGAGTGACTGGTATAGGAATCACAGTAAGTACGCCAGATCCAGAGAAAATGATGGAATTTTATTGTAATGCCATGGAGTTCGATCAGGTGGGTGATAGAGTTGTTCGTTGTGGGGACAGTTTGATTTTTGTGAAAGATGGTCCGGGTGGGTACAAGGGCGATACTTTTATAGATAGTAATTTTCGTTACCTTACCGTTCAAGTATTTGATGCAGACGCCGTGATTGAAAACATATTGGCTAAAGGCGGTAGATTTGGGATGGACCCTATCGACTTTCGTGACGTTGCTCGGTACGGCTTTGTCCGAGATCCCGATGGCAACTGGATTGAAATCTCCGCTCGGAGGTCACTTATTGCGGCCCATCAGTAAATCTCCCCCGGCAAAGCCGGGCACTTTAGTTGGTGAGCCGCTCAAGAGGCTATCACGGAGTCTGCGGCTCCTTGCTCCCCCTAAAGGGGGGGGGCGTTTAATTCAAACCAGTTGTAACTGGTCTATTCTTCGGTGTTCCCGTTCCTGATGGCAGATGTATTCTCGAATTACTGTCTCATCTCGGTGATCTTCTTCCCGTAGGGTTCCCACATCCTGTGAGAGAAATCCAAGTTTAGGCCGCCTGCTCAAATGGCCGGCTGAATGAAATGTAGCTTTACCCTGCGCTGCGGACTCCACAGATACATCGCTTGCTGGTCATCTCTGGCCCGTTGTCTATCACGATCTGGCAATCCGCGCTCCTGGCCAATCTGGTCCAAGTCCGCGCCATACGCTCGCCCGAGATCGACAGATTTGTCAGCTAGCCGACGCAGGCCCGCGATAAATCATCCACGATGTTCAGCACCTTGAGCCGCCGCCCAACTGCGAGCTGGTCGTGGACAAAATCCAGTGACCTCCGGTTTACCTCAGTTGGCACTTCAAGTGGAATCCGGGGGCGGATGAGCTTCTTCGGGCGCTTGGTGCGCACCTAAAGGCGCAGGTCGCAATAAATCCGGTAAATGCGCTTGCGAGTGACCACCAGGCCCACCCGCCGGAGCAGTGCGTGCAGCATCAGGTAGCCGTAGCGGGGATATTGCTCCGCCAGTTGCTTCACTCCTAACCACCAGGTCCGCATCAATGGCCGGTCGCTGTGGCACGTACCAGATTGCTTTACGACTGATCGGCGCCAGCCGACAGGCCCGGCGCTGGCTGATGCCAAGGGATTCCTGGAGATTGCCAACCAGAAGCTTCCTTCCGGTGGGCTTTACCAGTTTTTCCCAGTACATCGGGCAACATGGCTTTTTCGAGTTCGGCCTCGGCGATCAACTTCTTGAGCCTGGCGTTCTCGGCTTCCAACTCCCGTAGGCGCTTCACCTCTTTGGTCTCCATGCCCCCGTATTTGGACCTGAATCGGTAAAAGCTCTGCTCGGAAAATCCGTGTTCACGGATCAGGTCAGCGATTTGACTCCAGCTTCATGCGCTTCGAGAAAGCCGATGATCTGTTCTTCGGTGTAGGGTTTTTGTTTCATACTGAGTTGTCCCTTCGATCAAGGTGGTGGGAATACTCGCACTTGTCGTAGTCACACTGGCGGTGAGAAGGTCAGGGGCGCAAAAGGTCGTTACGAGCCAACTATACCGTCCCTGATGAACAATAATGTGGGTGTTCAACCTGCTAACCTTCAGCAAAGTGGTGAAGAAAGAAAATTCGAATATGACGAGAATAATATAGCTGCGGAACATAAAGTCGTCGGTATTACGATACAAACACACTGTATAAAAATTACTTCGTGGAGGATCACAACATGTATATCAATAATAAATGGAAACATGCTCTGTTAGTTTCGGTATGCCTTTCTGGTTCTGCGTCAGCGGAAGATAACTTACCGGGGGAGTCACGACGATCAGTGGTGGAAGAGGTAATCATCACGGCTACAAGGCGCGAAGAAAACTTGCAGGAAGTAGGTATCTCGGCATCTGCCTTCAACGGTAATCAGTTAGAAGAGATGAATGCGTCTAGTGCAGGAGATTTAGCTGAATTGTCGCCCAATGTAGAATTCAAAAAACAGTGGGGTGCGCGCGGAAATAGCAGTCTTTTCTATGTTCGTGGCGTCGGCCAAGCCGATTTCAACGAAGGAAGTGAATCTCCAACTACCGTATACATAGATGACTTCTATATTATGTCGAATTCCGCTACGGACTTTCTGTTATATGACGTTGCTGGAGCGGAGATCATGCGAGGTCCCTCAGGGGGCGCTGTTTGGTAGAAATTCGACTGCAGGAGCTGTGGCTGTACGAAATAACCAGCCGAGTGACGAGCTGGAAGGGGAAATCGCCGCGGCTATCGGAAATTATGATCGCAAAGAATTTAAAGGTTATTTTAATATTCCCGTGATTGCGGATACTTTAGCCATCAGATTTTCAGGTGAAAGCGAAGTTCATGACGGCACAACAAAGAATCTCTATGTAGGTCCTGGTCCTGGTGGTGGTGATACGCATGAAGGCGATTTCCAATCTGCCCGGGCAATCGTTAAATGGACTCCTTCAGACACACTTAGCTTTAACTACAAGTATCAGTATGGGTTTGCGGAAGGAAGAAATGGTGGTGATAGCTCCCAGCCTATGTTGACTATTCCTGGTGACACTGTAACCGTTCCGGCGGATGGTTTTGGATATGCCCCCTTCAGGAGTGGCGCGAACTCTACTCACGTTATTTCTGACGGAGTAAATGACTTTGAGAACGAGGTTGACCATCATTTAGCAACTGTTAACTGGGATGTTGGCAATGCAGTGACTATAAAATCTATCACCGGATATCTAGACCAGAGCAAGTATACACTGGAGGACTGTGACGGGACGCCCAGAACCATCTGTCACGCTTATAATGTTGTTGAACTGGATTATTGGACTCAAGAGCTTCGTTTATCTGTCGACTTGAATGATGCCCGTATTACAGTGGGGGGGTTTTACCTCGATCAAGACTATGAAAACAATTGGATTCTACCGATTACAAGTGGCACGGGTACTTTCCAGGGGCATAGTTCGATTGAACCTGAGGACACCCCAGGAGGGCTCGTCCAGATAACTCCAAATACCGCAGACTTGGAATCTTATGCTTTATACGGAAACATAGCTTACGATATTTCGGAAAAAGTTACTCTAACTGGTGGATTAAGATGGACTGATGAGGAGAGAGACTTTCAGCAAACAGAAGGCCTCTATGTGCATGATCATCCAGATACCGGAACAGTTAGCTTTCAGGGTAATACTTTCGGCATACTTTCTCTTGATAGAAATGGATACCGAAATTTCCTAGCCAATAATGTACTAGGCATTGTAGATCCGGAATCCGATCCAGAAGTAGATTATAGGGCCGTTTATGAAGACGATTATTTTGCCTATGAACTTTCATTGCAATATTTGCCTAACAACGAGCTTTTGTTGTATGGCTCCTTTAAACATGCTGTAAAATCTGGTGGTTTCAATAATGGACTGGTGAATTTCAGCAGTAGTAAACTGGATGCAATTCCCTTCGATAACGAGGAGAACGATGCAATAGAAGTTGGTATGAAATGGTCTAGTTCCGATTCAAGAGTGCGCCTTAATGCCGCGCTATTTTATTACGACTATCAGGATTATCAGGCAACAGCATTTTCAGTGGAAAACGCATCCCTGGGTGTTCAGGTACTAAATAGAGATGCAACGGTTAAGGGGGCTGAAATGGAGCTCGTCGCTAATCTCGCGGACGGATTCGACCTGATCCTTGGTTTCGGATATGTCGATACAGAAGTGAAGGACATTTCAAAACTTACAGCCAGCGGCTTAGACACTGCAGATCGCGAACTCGGTCAGGCTCCAGAGTTCCAAACTAATGGCATGTTGCGGTATGAGGTAGATCTATTTAATTCAGGTACGCTCAGCAACGTTTTAAGCTTCAGCTATGTCGGGGAGCGGTATGTCGATGTACTAAATGATACTGCAACTCTCTTACCATCAAATTTTAATTTGAATTTCAATGCCACATATGAACCGTTTGGATCAAATTGGTACGTTTCTGGGCAGGTCACAAACCTCACCGATAAAAAGAAGCCGTCACAAATGTTTAATTTTGCGAGCCTATACCAGACTGGACAAATTAACTACTTTCCGCCCAGAATGTATAAGATAGAAGTCGGGTATCGTTGGTAGTAAATCAATTTTGGGGTTAGCCAACTTCTAAAGTAGTATTTTTTCTGGAAGCTGGGTAACCCTATTTGGGACATGTGTTGTTCAGTGCTGCTGTACCCTCGGCGTAATGATTAGGAACTCGGGTTCGGATTTCATCAAGGCGCCTGCTGGATTAATCATGAGGAGCAGACCAAGACGCCGAATTTATTACAGCAGACCGAATCTCATCTCCAGTTACGATCCGAGGGGCGTCCATTACATTACCTGTCTCGGGATGAGCTCCATTTGTGCAGAAAATTAATTCATCGTTCAATGCAGTTTCAATAGTCTGTTATGTTTTAGCTGACTGTGTAGCTTCCATATCTGATAACGTAACCAATCCGTCGACCTATATTTGGCCTTGGTGGTAAAATCCGTTAATCTCCTATTCCCATGGAGCGAGCCAGCGCTATCAATTTCACGCGACTGTTTGCGCCAACCTTGCCATAGAGATTCTTCATGTGGAATTTGACAGTGTTGGTGCTAACAAATAAACGTTCGGCGATCTCGATATTGGAAAATCCTGACACAACCAGATTAAGCACTTCTTCTTCCTTTTTAGTCAACTGCTCGATCAGACGGTTACTATCATGTTCGGCGACATTATGGTGGGATTCGTTGTGGTCGTCCTCAATAAAGCATGAAATGAAGTCGTGCAGTTTTGTCTTCTTCCGGGTAACGTTTTGGTCATAAATGTCACTGATGAGTTCCATACAGGCCTGACCCTCTTCAAAGAAAGTCGCGACGTAGAACTGGGGGGCGGCAAGTTCTAGTGCCGTAGACATCAGCGCCTTGGCTTGCGAGGCATTGTTGGTCAGCCTGCAGGCGATACTTTGTAGGATTAAGAGCTTGATTTTTCGCCGCACCCACCCGTGTTCGATGGCCTCTGATATTTCCTTGTCCAAATCGGAGATAAGTGCGTCCCGATCACCTGTGTATAATCTCAGTCTGTAGCGACAGATTGAATCATCATCGCAGCCCTCGGTGAAGTGGTAGTATTCCGGGGTTGAATAATCGCGGTCAATGCTCAATATCCGTTCCGCAATCAGGGTTGCTTCTATTACGTTCCCCCTCATCAGGGCACGGCGGACATGCTCCCGGCGAACAGCCATTATTAGGCGATTATTTTGGCGGTCAATGCCCAGTTTCTCCGCTTGCATCAAAAATTCAACGGAGTCGTAGCCATTGTTGTCGTTGATTTCGCTGGCGCGTGCCAAGCTAATGTAGGACGCGATCAGCCATTCGGTGGGAAGTGTCTTTGATATGGTATCAATGGTGTCGCGTAAGTGACTTTCCGCCTCGACAAATTGGCCGGATTCGTAAAGTGCATGGCCGTAGGTCGATGACAATACGGCAGACGAGAAAGAGCCCTGAACACGCAGATCTTCACTGTCGAGGCCGTCCTTCAACCTTTGTAATGCCAGTTTCAGATCGCCAGTTTGCATCAGTGAGATGGATATCAGTGCAACCGCATAGGCGCCGCTGAATGCTGCGTACCCGGCCTCTGATAATGAAAGTCCGACGGTAGCTTCACCTTTTGCTAATACGAAGTTTCGTTTTCTCAACTGGTATATGGCGGAGAGGTTACCTAGGGCGCTCATGCTAAATAGTTGGTATTGGGGAATCTCCCCCATTTCTATTTCAAGCTTCGGCAAAAGCTTCGCGAAGGCATCGAAATCATTGTTTACGTAGTAATAGCAGCAGCGGAGGATTTTAGAAGCGGATAGTAATTCCCTGGCGTCGCTGTTTCTGGCGAAGAGGTTTTCGAGCCATTCAAGGGGCTCCATTGCCGACTTCTGCTGCAGGAAAAACAGCCGTGCCCACCCTAAGCTCAGGCAAAGCAGTGGCCGCTCCCTAACGACACTGTCTGGTAGCGAAGAACACAGTTGCACCAGCGTCTGGAGCCTGGCATTGCACAACAGTAACACTGACCAGTCGTTGAGAATATCGGCGGCGTATTCGAATTGTTCAGCGGCGATGGCTTGTTGTGTTGCCTCGCTCCACATTTTTTCCTGTTTGAACCAGTTGGCAGCGGTGAGATGAAGTTCCTTAATACTCGACGGGTGTTTCTCCCGGTAGAAGGACTGGAGATAATCGGAAAACAGTGAGTGATACTTGTACCAGCACTTCTTGGCATCTACTTCCCGGATAAACATACCCTTGGCTACCAGGTCCTCGAGAATGGCTTGAGCGTTACCCATACCTGTGATTGCTTCACAGAGCGGAGCCGATAGCCGGGGAAGAAAGCTGGTTTTAAGGAGGAAATCGACGTATTCGGGGGGCTGGTTCTGCATTGCATTAGCTGTCAAATAGTCGGCCAGTTCTGACTCATATCCCTGTATCCAGACCATCAGTTTATGCTTGTCTATTGCACCCCCTTTCAGCGCCAGTTGGAGTAACTGAAGAATCGCCGGCCAGCCGCCGGTTCGTCGCCTGAATTCCTCGATTTCACTGGTCGATGCCTCAATGGAAACGAGAGAGAAGAAATCCTGGATTTCCTCGGCGGTAAAGCAAAGCTCCTCCGCATTCAGAGGCCTTACCCGGCTACCGATCACGAACTTCCCTGTTGCGAATTCGGGAATCGACCGGGTTCCGACATAGAAAGTAACGTTTGGCGGACAACGCTCTATAAGGTTACAGACAAGCGATAGGTTAGTGCTGTCGGTTATCGTCTGGAATTCGTCAAGGAACAGAGCAACAGGCTTAGTTGTTGCAGCGAGGGAATTCAGCAGATTTTCAATTGCGCTGGTTCCAACGATCTTGGCGGCGTGGTGGGATGCCTCGGCCGCGAGCATATCTTCCTGGATAGAATGCAGGAGCTGATTCAGAAGGGTGTTAAATCGACTGATATCGTTATCGGATTCGTCAAAGGTCAGCCA
>CBDDHW010000032.1:0-21168 GCA_965228575.1 Rhodospirillaceae bacterium
ACTTACCCGTCTCTGGAGTTTTGGGACGGTGATCGAAGCCTTCACTTAACTGAATTGAATACTGGGTTTACGAAATATGATGCGTCTCTTTATATCCAGCGACACGGCGAAGATTATACCCTGCAACTTGCTTATAAAGTGGCGTATGTGACACCAGAAACGCGCTAATAAAGTACTGGCTCTTACAGCGTGGTTCCTTACCTCTGATTGGCTCTCAGGGAAGACGACTGTCGCTAATGCCATAAAAACTGCCCTTAATGATTGTGATACATCTCAGATAACAATGCTCAAAAGCTATTGATGTAGTATGAAGGGAGATAAAGATGCAACCGTCACATGATTTGCTGGAGCGGTTTCGTAATATAGTCATTCAGAAACCAGGTGATGTCTGTCTGACCGGTCCCGCCGGCGAGCAATGCTCATGGGAACAGCTAGTTAAAAATATCCTTGCGTGGAGAAGGTGGTTCAACCGAGAGCAAAGTGAGGGCGTTACTTTTGCTGCTCGACTTGATTTATCTGCCAAATCTGTTGCCCTTGTAATAGCAGCTGTGACGTTGCCTGTCAAGATTGCTTGGATTCCGTTGAATAGTCCGGCTTCACGAGAGCGGGACATGATTATTAATCTTGGGTCTAAAACGGTTCTGATCGACGACTCAACAGCGGAAGAAGCAATTTTTGCAGGGAACTGGATAAGTGATGTCAGGTCCTTGACCTGGAGCGATAAATCAAAATTCTTATATTTCACATCTGGATCAGAAGGAGTTCCGAAAGCCGTCCAAGTAGGAATGGATGCGGTGCGGAACCGTATCACGTGGATGTGGAACGCCTACCCTTACGAGTCAAGCGATCTTGTGGTCGTCCAGAAGCCACTCTCATTTGTTGCTTCATTTTGGGAAGTGTTGGGGACTCTGCTGGCAGGTGTTACTGGTGTTTTGATTACTAATATCGAGCGTAGCAGACCTGACGTGATGTTCGATCGACTTGCGTCTAGTGGTGCTACCCACCTTTTTACGACACCTCCAGCACTAGCCAGCTTGTGTGACATTGCCACAGAGCAAGGGAGCACTCTTCCTCAGCTCCGTCTAGTGTGCAGCAGTGCAGACCAGCTGATGGCAAGCGTTGTCCGTCAATTCTTCGAGATCGCGCCCCGTGCGCGAGTAGTGAATCTTTACGGAGCTACTGAGACGTCGGCTAACACGACAAGTTTCGAGGTTTCTCGGTCAGGTAGCATTCCGGACCCTATCCCCCTTGGTAAGCCGATCTGTGCTACGAAAATTGTAATTCGGGACATGAAAGGTAACGAAAAGTTATCTGGGGAAGAGGGACAGATATGCGTACAGGGTGCCCCAGTGGCCGATGGATATATCGTTAATGGTCAACTCAGTCTAGGGGACGATGCGTTCTTTACACTTGGAAGTGGACAACGTGAAATACGAACTGGTGATCTGGGAATCATCAAGGATGGTGTCCTTTCACTGGTTGGGCAGGCTCGATAATGCGGTAAATATCGCTGGACACAAGATCCACTTGGAAGAGGTTGAAAGAGCTGCAGCTCGAGTTGCTAACTCCACGAAACAATGTGGTGCAGTCTATCACCAAGGCAGTGGTGGAGTTTTGGCGCTCGTGATTCCACGCGAATGGGAGTCTCAGGTCACGACTTCTCGTCTTGCCGAATTTCTACCTTCCTATATGATTCCTCTCAAGATCGTAACTACGCAGAATGTTCCTAGATCAAGAACGGGAAAAATAGATCGGTGCGAGTGTCTGAAGTTGGTAGCACAGAGCGAACTCTACGATCACGACAGAATATCCCAAGGACAAATGCAGCGTAACAGTGTTCACGATCAAGTGCAAAATATCTGGGATATGGTTCTTGGAAAGAAGAGCCACGGTGAAGATCGTGATTTTTTCTCCGCAGGTGGAAATTCGTTGCGCGCTGTTCAGCTTTTGACCGCCATCGGTAAACAGTTTGGTGTTCGTGTCCCCTTGCGGAACTTCTATTCCAATCCAACGATTTCCTGCTTGGTCAGCTTGCTGATGCCTGTTGAGGAGCGTGAGCATTGAATCCGGAAGTTTGGCAGCGTATTAGTTCAGCAACTACCTCTTGTTGCTCCACAGTCCTGATATTCCCTCCTACGGGTGCCGGAGCTCCTGCCTTTCAATCGATGTCTGTCTTAGAGGGGGGATACTACAGTTTGGGGTTACTGCCCGCCTGGCAGGGGTCAACGATTACTTGAACCCGGCATCAGAACCATCGGAGAGTTCGTCAGCAAGTTTCGATCATCGTTCGAAATTCCGACTGGGCCGTTGATACTCGCCGGGGTTAGCTTTGGCGCGATGTTGTCGTTCGTAGCTGCTAATATTTTAGAAAATGACGGAATCTTCGCGACTCGTTTGGTTGCCTTATGTGGGCAAAGTCCCTAAGAGTTACAGGGGGGAGCGAGAGGGATGGAACTTGGAACGTGCACGGCAGCGTATGCGTAGCTACGGATTGACTCCTAAAAGTATTCTGAACTCCGATGAATCCGATGATCTGTTTGTTCGCCCTACGCTCGATGATCTCTTACTGGCGGAATCGTGTTGTGGTAACCAACTTAAGCAGATTCATGTCCCTATAACCTGTGTTTCCGCTATTGATGATAAGATTGTTTCTTCCGAAGAGGCCGTCCAATGGCGTGAAGCTACGAGTGAGACGTACAGATTGATCGAAGTGACCGGAGGGCATTATGCACATGAAGGTTTTGGAAGAAGGGAATGGTTAAATGTTTTCTCGTGACAGCGTAGTGGCTGAAAGAAAATGGGCGGTTTTGGTAGGTGTCACCACATCTGGATCTCATGCCTCAACGCATTGGTTTAAAAGCTTCTATGAAGCGTGCCAGAAGCGCCACATAATGATATGTGGCGTAGATTTCGAGGAAGAACTAAAGAACAAAATTCCGCCGATTTCTGTCGATTGTTTAATTAGAATATCCGGACCCTACAGGAGAAGCTTAGATGCTGATGAGATCGCTAAAATAGCGACAGAAATTGAAACCCGATGCCCTGGAAGGGTAGCTCTTTCAACGGCACTGCGCGAAAATTATCAGTTGCAGAATAGTCTTTTAGCTGAAGCTATTGGTGTTGCTAGAAATACTGCTGATTGTATTGAACGTATCCAAGATAAACCAGCGTGCCGCGATGCGCTTCGAAAAGCTGGTATCTATCAGCCACAAAGCTTGCGTATTGTTGGAGTGACTTCTGATGGGTGCCTACAATTTAGTGATGCATCAGGCGCTTTCGTTGAAAAACCAACCGATAGCCCAAGAGGCTGGATTGTTAAGCCATCCATAGGAATGGGCAGTGTTGGCGTTAGACACATCTTAAATGTTGAAGATACTTCTGGACTTGATGCTGTCGTTTTCGAGGGGAATTACTGCTTAGAAGAGTTTATCACGGGTATTGAGTACTCGGTTGAGGGTATTGCTATAGATGGACGGGTATGCATCTACACAACCACAGCAAAAACAACCAACGAAGATTTCGTTGAAATTGGTCATATCCAGCCAGCTGATCTGAACAGTATATCCAGCAAACTTGAATTTGAAGAACAGCTTCAAAGCTGTGTAAATGCGCTTGGAATTGAGTGTGGAAATCTGCATGTTGAATTTTGGGTCACGCCTGAGAAAAAAATTGTATGGGGAGAATTTCACGTGCGTCAAGGCGGAGATTTTATTGCGCCGGATCTTGTGTCAGCTGTGCGACCAGGGATCGACTACTATGGAAATCTGATTGATTCTTTGTGTGGACTTCCTCTCCATCCTTTGCCTGAGATAACCCAGTGTGCTGCTTCAAAGTTTATCGAAGCCTCGCCTGGAGTGGTATCAGAGGTTTCGCTCTATGACAGTGTCCCTGAAGAAATCGATTTGTATTGGGAATGCTTCCCAGGAGAAGTAGCACATGCAGTAAATGGTTCGCATGCAAGGGTAGCTGCTATTGTTGCCCGTGGAAATGACGAGCATACAGTGACTCAGTTATTGGATCGCGCTGCTAATGCTTGCGCAGTGCGTGTCGCTCCTGTAAGCAGAGATTAGTTGCGTGGCAGTAGATTTTACGGCGAGCAGTGAAACACACACCATGACTATATTATGCGGCACGCTACGATAACCTTGTTCGCAGCTTTAAACATCGTCGTCAGTCGCCTGGCTGGAGTTGTCAACGTCCAATATCGCCATCAAGGGTTTTCTGTCTCCTCTAGGAAGGATTGCACCTAATTATGAATAATTTCTCTACGCACAAACATGTTGAGATGCGTGATTGGGTCGCTGCTAATATGAGTTCCGTGTTCACTATTCCCACAGCGGCTCGTGGTTGAGCTCTCGGTCGAGGTGTGTTCTGGCGTCATAGACCGACAGGCCATCAGCTATGTGAATGATCGGAACCAGTGAAGACAGCACCACTATTCGCACCCTTCGCCAACCTCTGGAACGACCGATAATCTTCGCATGAACCAAGAGCATAGATATAATGTCTAATATTCACTAGAGAAAGCTTTATGCATCGAATATGTCATACCAATATGAGCATTAAACTCGAAGATTCGTGCGGGAAGATAAAGTTTGTGATGAAGCGATTAAAGAAGCTGTTAGCGTCGTTGATTGGACTCAAGTCTAGGGGTGCCAGTGAAGACAATAGGGACACGAAGTAAACCGTCAAAATCGCGGCTTCCTGGGCGTGTATTCAACCTCATTATGGCAGACCAAGTTCTCAGCCAATCATCTTACTTTGCGTTGCTACCGGTCCTCCCTCTATTGCTTACATTGAAATTTGGAAGTACGCAGGAACGGCTCATCGCGGGGTCGGTAAGCGTGCTTACACTGATGACTCGTGGTGGTGCTCTATTTCTTGCTTCGCCACTTCACCGTTTATCAGTGCGAAGTTGCGTAAGAATTGCTCTTACTCTGATCTCGGTTTCTTACGCTGTTGTGGCGCTTACGGCAAACCCCTATGCGATAATTGCTGCTCTGGGCGCTGCGGGCCTAGGGTTCAGTGTTAATGGTACTGGTGTGCGAAGCTTTATAGCGCTAGCAACTCCTGATAGAGCTTCCCAAAACCGCGGTTTCGCTGTCATTCAAGTTGTCGCGAATTGCACTGCGGCGGTAGGTCCTATACTCGGTAATATGATACTTGATAGAAATATTTATGAGCAGTTTCTATTAGGAGTCAGTGTAGCGCTCTTTATCGCTGCGATATTAGCGCCAATGGCTGCCCCGAAAGGCGTGATGATGAGCGAAGGTTCCCTGAGGCCGCCGATGGGGATCAAAATTTTTCGTGAATTATTCAGGACGGCTGATGCGAGAAAAATAACGATTATAGCGCTGATAGGCAGTATCCTGATAGGGCAATTCTTTTCAAGCTTTTCCCTAGTCTTTTCTGCAATAGCGACAAGTTCTATGATGAGGTCGCTGTTCTATACAACTAATGGAGTGCTTGTCGTGTTGATTCAAATTCCGATATCTTTGCTTGTGGAACGCCAGCTAAAAATTGGAGTGAAAGTCCAGAAGATCATGATGTCAGGAGTGTGTACTCTTGGCATATCGATGCTATTCTTTAATGCTTCAAGGGGATTGCTTGGCGTAGTCCTTGTATTCTGTGGGGTGTTTATCTTTTCGTTGGGGGAGACGGTATTCACGCCAATTCTTAATGTTGCTTTTGCTAACCTCACCGAGGGCCGACCTGTCGTGGAATCGATGAACATGAGGCAGCTCACCTCTGCTGTAGGTGAGACGGTCGGTGTTTGGATAGGACTGTCCGTCTACAGCCAGTTGGAGCATGCCCATCTTGGCCTCATGTACTGGATTGCTTTGACAGCCCTGGCTGCTCTGTCGCTGCGTTGCAAATGATGATGGACAGTCCGTTCGATGGTTCCCAGACAGATCCTGTACCGGGCGGCTTTCTGGAAATTATGCTTGGAAGAAGCTACCGCGAGTCCTTCCACCAGATTGGACCATAATCGTACGGTTGTTTCGGAATGCTTTGTCGAACAGGGGTAGCTCTTAGAACTTTCCTCGGTTTACCGCGCCCGTTTTTATAAAGGTGTGGTTAAGGAGGTGCTATTAATGGCTATGGTTTCCTTTGAAGAGTGTCCTCAAGGGGTTGTTAGTGTCAGTGGCACGGTGCTGTTTCGAGGGTGGTCTGAATATGCTGCTTAATGGCAGTGTGAAGCGTTTTGGTGTTGGTGTGGGCTGTGTTGAAGTTGAATGGGCCGAATATATCGAGACCGATTATTTGAGGTGTCTTAACTGATGTCGGCCGTTTTCGCCTTGGCCGGCTCGGGTGCGTCGGGGTGATGAGGATGTTGAGCCGGTGCGGTGGGCCACGATCGGATTTGATGGTGCGGGGCGGGTAATCGAGGTGGTGTTTGTTCGTGGCGCTGACGGGTCCGTATTGGTGATTCACGCGAATTGGTTGACGAAAGGGTTTCTGGCTTAGATGAGGAGGGCGAGATGAGTGAGTTTGTTGCCGACAATGGTGTTTTATTAGCGATGAGATGGTCAGTCGGTGGGCTGGTGAAGCTGAGTCAGGTTTTGAGGGGTTGCAGGTCGAGTCGTTCGGGGGTCGAGCTTGGGAGGAAGTGGAGACTGAACCCCTGGAACCTTGCACGATCCGAGTGAGTGCCAGCGTGTGGAGGCTGATCGAACGGGATGCGTCCCGGCAGGGCATGACCGTGTCTGCGTGGACTTGTCAAGCGCTCACCCGTGAGGTCACCCAGACCCTCAAAGCCAGCTGAGGGTCCAAGAGCCAGGGGCGCGTGGAGTCGTTGTGGGGCCGTGGTTTCCGTCGAGGCTGACGTGGGCCAGGTGCTCGAAAACGGCAGACCAGATGTGAGGCCTGCTGGCCGAGGTGCGAAAGTATCGAGATGCGCACTGGCTCGTGCTCAGACCGCAGAGGGAAAACTCGCCAAGTCCGACCTCGGACGTGCCCGACTTATCGACCAGAACCGGGCTTACCGGGCACAGTTGCGACACGATTTCTGGACATAGCACCCTGAGCCGGCGACCCGTTGCCCCTTCATGTGGTAATATCTTACTGCCTTTCGATTAAATCGACAGAAAGAAAAACAATGAATCTCATTTCACCTAAAGCCTTCAAGTCTGTGACTTCCGTCGCAGCCGCTACCGCGTTTGCTTTTAGCGGAATTGCAGCAGCTTCCCCTCAGGCGGAAGCTGCTAGCAAACTTGTTCAGGTTAATTGTAAAAAAGCCCATGATATTCGCATCATGGTTGACCCCAAGAAGAACCGTTGGAGTAACTATTGCTTCAAGGGAAGCGGTAGCATCTCTGTCAATCTTAAGGGAGCTGATGGATACATCACCCGCGGCAAGAAGGGTTACATGTGGGTATCTCGTACTTCAAACGGGTGGAAGAAGTACGTCATCCAATCTAACCTCTGTGCATTCATTAATCCTCCGTTGAACATTAGCTCAATTTCTCTCTACTGATAAATTAATATGAGCAAACGAGAAATTCTCCGCAGGGAACAAGAGCGCGAATCACTCAAGATGAAGCGCCGTAAGATCACCTATGTCGCCGTGGGTCTACTGGCCCTCTCTCTTATCATCGTTGGTACGATACTTGCTATTAATAAGTCCCACCAGGGTCCTGCTGTAGAGACTTCCCGAGGTGCGATCTCCAAGGCGATTGTCTCCATTCCTAAAAGCGTTTATGACAAGGTTGGCCCCGGTTCTTCAGAGCTCCAGGTCACCAAGACTGGGAATAAACCTGACAAGGACGGCAAGGTAAAGCTCTTTTATGTGGGGTCCGAGTTCTGCCCCTTCTGCGCGATGGAAAGACTCCCTCTCGCGGCAGCTTTGTCTCGATTCGGAACCTTCAGCGGGCTAAAAGACACCCTGTCAAGCCCAGCAGAAAAGGAACTTTCCAACATTCCTACGATTACTTTTAGGAACTACAAGTACAGCAGCAAGTATGTTGATTTGGACGCCTATGAGTTAGCCGATAGGGAAGGTCGACAAATAGCAAACTTGCCGGAATCTAAGCAAGATATATTTAGCAAGTACGACCCAGAACGAGGCATCCCTTTCTCCTACTGGGGCGACATCACCACATCGAATCCCAGCTACATGCCTTGGATGGCGAGGGAAGATCCGAAAAACGTGGTAAAAGCTCTTTCTAATCCAAATTCAAAAGAAGCGCAGGCGATCGTAGGAGGGGCGAATCTCTTCACTGCCGAAATTTGCTCCAGGACTGGTAACAAACCTGCGAACGTCTGCACGTCGCCTGGCGTGAAGGCAGCAGCTAAAAAACTGAGGTGACCCGCAGCCTTGGTCTAGGCGCATGGCAAGACAAAACCCCTCCTGAGCAAGTCCAGTTCAGGAGGGGTTTCTGTGAGTGCAGGCTTGAGGCTGAGGGTGTGGTTCAGGCCGTGACCTCATCGCTTACGCGGTGTCTTGATCGGGTCGAGTCTCGAGCTGGTCACGAAGGGTGCGCTGGTAAGGGGTGTGGGGTCTTGACGCGGATCTGGTGGGCTCCTGTGAGGGGTGCAGCTCCTGTGGGAGTTGTCTCTTCATAAGATCTCGGAGTTGGTGTCGGCTGGGGGATCGTTGTATGTGGGCTGGGTTTTCTTCTCACACCACGCCGATACATAGATGTATTGATGCACTGATACATGTGTGTAATGATGCAGATATGTCACGGGTTATTTCTGTTGTTAACACCAAGGGTGGGGTTGGGAAGACGACCACGGCGGTCTACCTGGCTACGGCCCTGTCTTGCCAGGATCGGGTCGTCTTGTTGGATGCCGATCCGCAAGGATCGGCGACGTCTTGGGCTACTGATGCTTTTGAGACCGGTGACCGGCTGAATTTTGAGGTCCGCCCGGCTAATGCCCCCATTGTCAGGCGTTGCCGTGACATCGATGCTGACTTGGTCTTTATTGACACTCCTCCTGGTGACTCTCAGACGGTTACCGCAGCCCTCGAGGTTGCTGATGTGGTTATTATCCCGACTGAGTCGGGGGACCTGGATATGGATCGAGCGTTGATGACCTACCAGGTGGCCCACGGCACGCGCCGGGCCTTGCTCTTCAACAAGGCCGATTGGACCAGGCAATACCGTGACGCCTATGAGGGGGCCGCCGCTGTCGAGGGCCTAGACGTTCTCGACGCGGAAGTTCATCGGCGGGTCGCCTATCGGCAAGCCATCGGGACCCGGCCAACAGATCTAGGAGAGTTCGCCCAGGTTGCTGCCCAGATCCAGGAGATGCTGAAGTGAGTAAGAACCGCAAGCCCACCGCCGCAGACAAGGCCAGCCGTTACACCGGTCGGATGGCGGCAAGTCAGGGAGCTAGTGTCTCTGAAACCTTTCAGTCAGCCAAGACTCCGATCACCGCGTTCAACGTCAAGCTACCCACCGCTACCCACACGGCGCTGAAGATGAGGGCCGTCGAGGAGCACACGACTATGAACGACCTTTTGCGCAAGGCCCTGGAACACACTTACGGCTTCCCTTACGACCCCTACCAGTAAGGGGACGAGACATAGGGTACGAGGCTGGCGACGTACTAGGTGCGTCGCCGGTCTCGTTGGTGATAACGAAGTCGTGAAATCTGGGGGAGGTCTAACGGGGCCGGGCGTGTATCGATACCAACAGGTCACCGGCTCATGTCCGCTGGTGTCCTGGCGCAGCTGGAGCGAGCAGGCGTGACGAGTCCGAAGGAGTGAAAGTAATGAGCATGACAGCAGAAGTTGGGACGGTCTATGACGTGATCGCCCATCGTGAGGTCTCACCTGAGGCGAATTTCTGGGTATTCGAGATTCCGGCCCTCGGGGCGGTTGGGCAAGCAGTGAAGTTGGGTCAGGTCGCAGACGAGGCCCGCGGAATCATTACCGCCTGGGATGAGGATGGACCCGATGAGAAGGCGTTTAAGGTTCACGTTCGCTTGGATGGTGAGGCCGACGCCCGCCGCATGTGGGAAGAAGGTGAGGAGGAAGAGCACCAAGCCCGGAAGGTGCTTGATCACGCGGCCACACGCAAGCGTGAGGCCGTCACTCTGCTGAGGGTCGAGAAGAAATACAGCGCCAACGACACCGCCCGCGTGCTTGGGGTGACCCGCCAAAGGGTTTACCAACTCACCCGCTGATGCCCCTCTGAATACTTACCAGCTGCTCGAAAACCACCGTTTTCGAACGTGGCTCAGAATGGCAGATCCTGTCGATGAGACCGTCCTCCCACGGTCACGAGGCTCTTCCGCTGGGGCTGGCGACAAACCGGACTAGCCGCTACCGGATCAGCGACGATATTTCGGGAACCGAACTGTACGCGGCGGCGCGGCGAGTCTGACCGATTGATCATCACAGTGGCGACCGGGAGACCGACACTGACAAGAGTGAGGGGGCAGACACCTCTTGCCCCTTACATGCGCAACCCGAACCAGACCTCAGTCAGGTCGTTGGCTGCCGATTCACCTGACCTCACAGCGATCGGCTCACCATCGTCGCCGTGAGCTACGTGACATACCACGCGTTGCGGGTGAAACTAGCTTCCCGATAAACATCGTGCCAATCAACGTTAGTAGCCCAGCACGTCGCACACTACGCCCCACATAATCAGTAGCGGGATGTGAACCCGGACGTCGCTTACGCCAATGATGTACAAAAAACGGCACCGCAATCGCCGCAGCAAGACAGGCGTACACAACCACATTACCTACCACGTGGTAGAAGTGTTTATAAGGAACATACTCAGCAAGAACAGCCGCCATGATCACTAGGACGGTACTATTGATCGCCACGACACCTACACCAACGATGTCTTGGATAATTTCAGCCACAATGTGCCCAAACCGTCCCGGATGTCTCTTGCTCATCGTTGCCACGTTCAACACATCCTGCCAGCGCAAAGACCCACTTATACATACACCATAACGGTGCCGCTCATGTCAGGCCAGCCCATACCGGACACACGTCCCTAGCGCCGGTTCCACTCTGATTGCGGGTAACTGGGCGGCTCAGAGGTCGCAGTGGAAGAAGACCCCACTTTCCCTTCTTGGGATTCCCCCATGACACTGCTACCGGCCGCTTGAGCCCTGAAACAGCTCAGCTCAAACTACTGCAACAGAGTTCGTCAACCGGCATGCAGAATCGGTCCAGAAAGCCGCAGCTAACATTGCCTCGCCATGACCACTACAACTAGGCCTGTGCTCACCGCGCGGGCCTTCACCATAACGGTTGTTGGTACCAGTCTAATAGTGACACCCCTGAGGCCATCGCTTCACTTATCCCACGATGCTGACGTGCCGCCTCACGCAACGCACATCGTTTAACGGTAGCCCTCGAACTCCTGCTCGCGTCACCACTCCGACCGCCCAGCCTGGATCAACGCCCTCGGACTCGTACCCGACGCGATCACCAGCCCTGAACTGCGTGCACGTTGGGAACACGTCGCTCGGCGCATCAACGCCTACCGCGACTTCACTGGATGAACCACCCCAACATCATCCTGCCCGCACCTAACCAAGCATCAACAGCCCTGCCCACTAACACCACCGCACTGGCCACCCCACCACACCGGCACCTGACCATAACCCAACGCCTTTACCCGAATAGGAGACACGATTGACGATGGCAAGAAAAGAACTAGCGTGGCGGCCCCACATCGTAACAGTGAGATTGTGACTCCAGACACAAAGAAGCCCCCGGCTTCGGTCCGCGTCGTGCTGGACATCCCACCGGGGGTTGGGTGGGATGTCCTCAGACTCCCACTCCGTTTTCGTAGGAATAGGCTATTACGCAACATCGCGCTAACACAAACCTTGGAAGAAGCCGATGAACACACGACTGTTATGGCGCTTAGAGGACTACCAGGCTGCAGACCTCTACCAAATAAGGGGGGTGTGGAGGAGTGTGTCACCAGTGTCACAGTGGATTTGACTAGGGGATTCACGAACCATTCCAGGACGACGGTCACGGCCACTATGACGCCGCGAGACGCTATCGGGCACCCGTAAACGCCACACCGATTGCGCCCGATGCAGCCCACCCTGTTCCGCTCGCTCACACCCACGAAGACGCTCAATCAAGCCTGCGCCTACTAACATCCACAGCCCGAAACACCGTCCGCCGCGACGACGACGTCAACTGCGACAACGTATCCACCCTCGGCCACGCCAGATCATCATCAGCAAAATTCGCCAATGCGGCCAACACCAACTTGTGAGTCGGATTCACAAGCGAGGCGTACTTTCGGGCTATACGGCAGACGAAGCTGTGGGGATCACTGTCAACTCACTCATGTTCAGAAAAAGGCTCACTCGGGTGGAGCTGGGGCGAGCTTTGGGGGTTACCCCAGCGGCCGCTGGGCGAAAGCTGCGCGGGGAGATTGGGTGGTCTATCGGCGACCTATTCCATGTTGCCGAATTTCTTGGTGTAGAGGTCAGTACTCTGCTGCCCGCGCGGGGTAGAAAAATCCCCGCCAACCCTGAAGCTGACGGGGAACTGGTAGCGGGGACAGGATTTGAACCTGTGACCTCCGGGTTATGAGCCCGGCGAGCTACCGAACTGCTCCACCCCGCGTCGGCTCGCTTCACTATACAGATCACACTGTTGCAGTACAAATCAGATGTGGGAAAGCCCGACCGAAAAGCCAATGGTGGTGGGTACTCATTCTCGGGCGCCCTACCACACTGATCTCGAGGGGTTCGCGTAGGGCGCACAGGGGGTCTATGCTCGCCGGCAGGGCGCCGAGCCCGAAGGGAGCATGACTAGACGATGCGAGACCAGCTCAAAGCTGCAGGGCTAGCCGTTGCGGTAGCTTTGTCGGCCACAGGAATCGCCGGTTGCCAGTCGACTGACGACAACGTACTCACCATCGGGGCAACAGCAGCCCCTCCAACCCTCGACTTAGTGTCCAACGCGGCCGCGGCGATTCCGCAGGTCCTGCTCTATAACGTTTATGAGACTCTCGTTCGGGTTAATGATTCGGGCAAGCTCGTCGGGTTGCTGGCGAAGTCGTGGAAGCTTTCTGATGACGGTCTGAGACTCACTTTTCGCCTTGACCCCAACGCCCGGTTCGCGTCTGGCGCCCGGGTGACTTCGGCTGCCGTCAAGGCTTCCCTAGAGCTTATGAGGGGTGCGTCGGCAAGCCCGGTGAATCAGGCAAACCTGGCTGCGATCAAGGCTATTCATACCCCGGATGACTCCACCGTCATCCTCGATCTGTCGAATCGCGACAACTTCCTATTGTTTAACCTGGCCAGCACGTCGGGAGTTGTCATCGATCCGGCGACGAAGGACCTGGCTACCCGACCTCAAGGGTCCGGACCCTATGTCGTCACTGAGTTCACCCCAGGACATTCGGTGACCTTGTCTCCGTCTCCGCGACCTTGGCACGAGGGGAATCGCCCTACCGTCCGCTTTGCTTACTATTCCGACCCGACATCTCAGACGGCAGCCCTGCTGTCGGGGGATCTCGACGTGGTCTCCGACATGACGACTCCGCAAGCGTTATCCCGGTTTACCGGTAACCCGAACTATCGGGTGTTACGTGGGACCACCAACGGCGAGGTGGTCCTCGGAATGAACAATACGTCGAAGGCTCTCTCAGACCGGCGGGTGCGTCAGGCCATCCTTATGGCGATTGACCGGAAGGGTCTGCTTGACGTCGTCTGGAACGGGCAGGGAACTCTCATCGGGTCGATGGTTCCTCCCACTGACCCCTGGTATACCGACCTGTCTCATACCTGGCCACATGATCCGGTCCGGGCACGAAAATTGCTTGCTGACGCCGGGTATGGCAACGGCCTTACTCTCAGGCTCCGTACAGCCGCATTGCCCTACGCGACTGCAGCGTCCAGGGTGGTGGCCTCTGAGCTTGCCCAGGTTGGCATCAACGTCGTCACCGACGAGCTGGAATTTCCCGCCCGTTGGCTCGATGTCGTTTACACCCATGCGGACTACGACCTCACGATCGTCGCCCATGTCGAGGCTCGCGACATTGTCAACTGGGCGAACCCGGATTACTACTGGCGTTACCACAATAAGGAATTTAATCGTCTTATCGAGTCGGCGCGCACTGGTCCGGCCGATCGCACCAACGAGACGATGATGCAGGCCAGCCGGATCCTGGCTACCGACGCCGCGGGTGGGTTTCTCTTCCTTATGCCGAAGATCACCATCAGCAAGTCTGGCATCACCGGTCTGCAACGCAACTCAACGTCAATGAGTTTCGATCTGACCAAGGTGAGGAGGTCGAAGTGACCGTCCTCAAACGTGTCTTAATTCCCTTAGGGGAGCTGCTGGTGTGGCTAATCGTCGCTTCCTTTGTCGTTTTTGCGCTACTCAGCTTGCTACCCGGGGATGTCGCTCAGGTTATTCTTGGCGCCAATGCCGACCCCAAAGCTGCTGCTACTGTGCGCTCTCGGCTTGGACTCGATCTTCCCTGGCCCCAGCGTTACTGGGACTGGATTAGTTCCCTAGTTCGGGGTGACCTTGGCACCTCAATGGTTTCCGCCGAACCCATCGGCCCGCAGATTGCTTCTCGTCTTGCGGTGACCGGCTGGTTGGTTGGGTTGTCCCTCGTGCTCGCTCTGCTGGTCTGCTTACCGGTAGGAGCGTATGCAGCTGTACATCGTCGGAAAAGTCGCGGCTTTGTGGCCTCAGCACTGTCCCAGGTTTTGATGAGCATTCCTGCCTTCTTAGCTGGCATCCTACTCATCTTGCTGTTCTCCGTGACTCTCGGTTGGTTACCGGCTGGCGGCTACGTTCCCCTGCATGAGGATGCCGGTGCATGGGCAGCCCACCTCATCTTGCCTGTGTTGTCTCTCTCGATCGTTCAGGCAGCCGTCATGACGCGGTATGTGCGCAGCGCCTTCATCGATGTGCTAACTGACGATCACATGCAGACGGCGCGGGCGGTCGGGTGGCGGCTGTGGCCGGCCCTGCATCGTCATGGGTTGCGCAATGCCTCGATCAGTCTGGCCACCGTGCTTGGACTTCAGGCCAGCGCGATGCTTGTTGGCGCCATCGTCGTGGAAGAAGTGTTCGTCATTCCTGGACTCGGGTCGTATCTTCTCGACGCAGTCAGCACCCGTGACTTGCTTGTCGTGAGCGACGTCGTCATGGTCATCGTGGCGATTGTGATGGCCATCTCTTATCTCACGGACCTCATCGTCGTCGTCCTCGATCCGCGCCTACGAACAACGATCCGCGCTGCTCAGGAGGAGCATTCATGAAACGGGCAGGTCTGGTCATTGGATGTGTGCTGGTTGGAATCGTCGTCATCGCGGGGGCGACTTCCGCAGTGTGGACTCCGCACGATCCCAATCTTGTTGTCCCAGCTGAACGGCTGATGGGGCCTAATGGGCAGTACTGGCTAGGCACTGACGGATTCGGTTCCGATATTGCCTCGCGAATGTTTGTGGGTGCTCGTACTTGTCTGCTCGTTGGCGTGGTCTCAGTGCTCATAGCAGCTGGTATCGGGGTGCCTTGGGGGGTTACCTCGGCAATGCTGCCTCGTCCGTGGTCAACAGTCGTTGGTCGAGCCGCAGACCTTCTCTACGCTTTCCCGGCCCTGTTGCTTGCCATCATCCTGGCGGCTGCCGTAGGCGGATCGACGCTGACAGGGATGATTGCGATCGGGGTATCGACGGTGCCAGTGTTCGCACGCATTACCCGAACTGCCAGCCGCCAGATCCTCGCGCAGGACTATGTGGTTGCCGCGCGCAGCTCCGGGATGGCATGGAGGTCTGTGGCTTTTAACCATGTTCTTCCCAATATCGCTCCACTGATTGGGGTGCAGGCCTCTGTCTCCTATGGCACGGCGATCTTGGCCGAGGCTGCGCTGAGCTACCTCGGTTTAGCGACACCGGCGACCGTCCCGACCTGGGGGCGTATGCTGCGGGACTCGCAGGTGTACCTTTTTGATTCACCCTGGTTGACCGTGGCGCCAGCCGTGGCTATCGCGGGAGCCGTGATGGGATTCACCCTTCTTGGTGACGGATTACGAGACTTCCTTGACCCGCGTTTGAGGGAGGTTCGTTGATGCCTTTGCTAGAGGTTAATGACTTGGTTGTCGACTTCGGACGGCATCGGCGGGTCGCTGTTGACCACGTGAGCTGGTCTCTGGAAGCCGGTGAGCGACTCGGACTCATCGGCGAGTCTGGGTCGGGCAAATCCGTCACAGCCCTGGCGATCATGGGCCTGCTGCCTGGCAACGCGCACGTGTCTGGCTCGGTGCGCTGGCGCGGTAAGGAGCTACTAGGTGCCTCGGACCATGCCATGTCGGCCCTTCGGGGCGGCAGTATTGGAATGGTTTTCCAGGAACCTATGACCGCTCTGGACCCAACTATGAAGGTCGGTCGGCAAGTAGGGGAGGTACCGCTCCTGCATCGCACCGTCACTCGCGGCCATGCTCGTGGACGCGTCCTTGAGATGCTTGAGCAGGTCGGTATTGAGGATCCAGCCAGGGTGATGGATTCCTATCCGCATCAACTGTCCGGTGGCCAGCGTCAACGGGTTCTGCTTGCCATGGCGTTGGTGAACTCGCCGGATCTGCTCATTTGTGACGAGCCGACGACCGCCTTGGACGTCACGGTGCAGTCTCAGGTACTGGCGACTATCGATGAGGTGCTTGACTCGGTTGGTGCCGCATGCCTATTTATTACCCACGATTTGGCGGTTGTCTCGCACATCTGCCGGGAGCTTATCGTCATGACGTCGGGCAAGGTCGTTGAAGCCGGATCAGCGCGTGATGTGTTATCTCACCCTGATCATCCTTACACTCGTCGCTTACTGCGGGCTGCCCGACTCGACCTTGTCGAGCCTGGGACGACAATCGCGTTGGAGGATTGATGACGGCTCAGATCGAGGTCGAGGATTTGCACCTGCACCTGGGATCAAGCAGTGGAGGCACCAATGCTCTTGATGGAGTTTCGCTGCACGTTAACGAAGGACAGCGGCTAGGTCTAGTCGGCGGGTCTGGCGCTGGAAAATCCACCCTGCTCAAGGCGATGATGGCGCTACGACAGCCAGATTCGGGGACTGTTCGTTTTAGGGGGACATCCCTCACAGATGCCAACGCTATCCGGGAGCTTCGGCGATCCGCTGCGATGGTGTTCCAGGATCCACGGTCCTCCCTCGACCCTCGTATGAGTATTGGAAGGGCGATCACTGAGCCGTTGCGGTCGCCGGTTGCACGACGAACGACTCGTCAGCAGCGCAAGGACAGGCTGGCGAAGGTCATGGTTGACGTTGGCCTGGATCCCGAATCTGCTAGTCGCTTCCCACACGAGTTCTCAGGCGGGCAACGACAACGTATCGCCATTGCGAGGGCCTTGGTGACTGAACCCGATGTCCTGGTTGCTGACGAACCCGTGTCGGCGCTGGATGTGTCGGTGCGGGCCCAGGTCCTTAACCTACTCAATGATCTAGTGAGGGAACGCGGTCTGACGATGATCTTCGTTTCCCATGACCTAGGCGTCGTGCGACATTTATGTGACACGGTAGCTGTCATGAGCGTCGGGCGGATCGTCGAGCGGGGTAAGCTCGCGGACGTGTACCGTGACCCGCAGCACGTGGTTACTCAGGAGCTACTAAGAGCGATTCCACGCATTCGCGTCGATGATTCCACCCATTGAGACGCCCGCAACGGGTCGCGCTTGCCCCCTCCATAAACTGGCGGTTATGAAGGCGCTGCTACTCGAAAACATCCATGACGAAGCGGTCCGAACACTGAAAAAGGCCGGATACGAGGTCGAGCGGGTAAGTGAGGCCCTTGACGAGGATGACCTCATCAGCGCCCTTGACGGAGTTGACCTGTTGGGCATCAGATCACGTACCCGCGTTACTCGTCGGGTCGTTGAGGCCTGCGGCGACAAGCTCCATGCGGTTGGCGCTTTTTGTATTGGCACTAATCAGATGGATCTTGATGCGTTAGCCGAGGCTGGCGTTCCCGCTTTTAATGCTCCTTATTCCAATACCCGTTCAGTCGTTGAGCTTGTCATGGCAGAGATCATCGCTCTAGCTCGTCGTTTAGGCGATCGCAATACTCAAATGCACAACGGTGTGTGGCGTAAGTCCGCAATTGGGTCGCACGAGATTCGTGGACGTCGACTAGGCATTATCGGCTACGGCAATATTGGCCAGCAGCTGTCGGTCGTGGCAGAGGCCATGGGCATGCAGGTGTTTTTCTATGACATCGCTGATGTTTTACCTATGGGCAACGCTCACAAGTGTGATTCCATGGAAGAGCTGCTTGGTAGCGTCGAGACGGTGTCTCTTCATATCGATGGACGCCCCAGCAACACCGATCTTATCGGGGATCGCGAATTCGCCATGATGCGACCGAGGTCCCTCTTTCTAAACTTGTCGCGAGGCAAGGTCGTCGACATCAATGCTCTGGTGGACAACCTACGTACTGGACACATCGCTGGCGCAGGAGTGGACGTGTATCCCGAAGAGCCGGCCTCCGGAAAAGAGCCCTTTATCTCTCCGTTGCGCGAGATGGACAATGTTATTCTGACCCCGCATATCGGCGGGTCCACCCAAGAGGCTCAAGTTAATATCGGTCGTTACGTCGCCGGGAAACTTATCGACTATGTAGATAACGGCGCGACCGGAATGAGTGTTAACATTCCTGAGATCACCCCATCGCCTCGCACGGGTGCTCGCATCGGCTATCTACATCGCAATGTCCCAGGTGTCATGGCGACCCTGAACCGACTCGTTGCTGATCAGGGGGGAAACGTCACTTACCAGGCTCTGGCGACGAAGGGCGAGCTCGGGTTACTGCATTCTCGACATTGCGGAGACTGACAGTGGGCTGCTCGCCAATGTCACCGTTCTTGAGGGGACAATTCGGGCTCGTATCCTCTAACTGGCGATGCGCAGCGGGGACAGGGGCGTCCGGCGACCGGTGCTCACTCCTGGGGCTGGACCATGGCTAGGGCCTGGTCATGAAGGAAACCATTCGACGCCAGAGCATTCCCAGACCACGGGCCGTCTTTGCCATCGAGACCGGTGAACTTACCGCCCGCCTCGGTGACGATAGCGTCGAGGGCGGCCATGTCGTGCAGGCTGAGTTCCGGCTCGCATGCCACATCGACGACACCTTCTGCCACCATCATGTAAGACCAGAAATCGCCGAAGGCTCGGGTCCGCCACACCGACCGCATGAGTTCACCGAACCCGTGCCCTCGTCCGCTCTCGACCCATCCGTGCAGCGAAGAATAGGACAAGAACGCGTCGGCAAGATTGCGCACATTCGAGACGTGGATCGGTGTCGCTGAGGCCAGGGATTTGCCCGACCATGCTCCTGAGCCACGGGCTGCCCACCAGCGTCGCTTGAGGGCAGGAGCAGAGACCACAGATGCGACAATCTGGTCCTCGACGCTGAGGGCAATGAGGGTGGCCCACACTGGGACCCCACGCAGAAAATTCGCAGTGCCGTCGATCGGATCAATGATCCACCGGCGGGGTCCATCCCCGGTATCGGCACGTTCCTCGCCGTGGACGGCGTCCCGGGAGCGCATCCGAGACAGGGTTCTGCGCACCGAATCTTCGACGGCAAGGTCCGCGTCGGTGACTTCGGAATGGTCAGGCTTAGTCGAGACCGTCCAGATCTCGGGCGCCAAAACGAGACATCGTCAAAGAATCAGCGTCGTCAGCGAGGATATGTGCCAGGCGGAGGTCATCGGTGTGGTCGGCCATATCCACACCATACTGGGATACCGGCAGATCGAGGAGATGAAGCCTCACGGTGCCTTGCGACTGGCGGCCGTAGGCTGAAGTTATGACGGCACACGAAACTCCCACCAAGGCTCCAGCGGAACCAGTCCCAACCGACGATCTGGTGATAACCCACTTGCGAGGCCGTTGACGTTTGTCTATAATGGCGTGCCTGGGTCCTCGTCAGTGTGGTTGCATATGGGCCTCGTGTCGTCGACCTCGGTACTCCCGAGCAACCTGCTACCCCGCCCTTCCACCTCATCGACAACGAGCACACTCTGCTGAGCGAGACAGACCTCGTCATTATGGACGCCATGTCGACGGGGTACTCCCGCGTCGTTGACGGACACGATCCCAACGAGTGGCACGGCTGGAGTAAAGACGTCGAACTGGTCAGCGAACTCATCCGGTTGTGGGTTACCCGCTACGGGCGCTGGGGGAGTCCGCTTTATCTTCTTGGCGAGTCGTATGGAACCGTCCGAGCCGTCAGTGTTGCGCAACGGTTGCAGGACACCTTCTCGATGTACCTCAACGGCATCATCCTGGTGTCGTCGGTTCTCGACTTTGGTACTCAAGATTTCGAGGACCTCACCTGGGATCGGGCGTGCATCGGTTTTCTTCCCACCTACGCGGCAAACGCCCATTACCACGGCCACAATGCCGATCGCACTCTCGAAGATGTCCTTGACGAGGCCGAGGGGTTTGCAGACGGCCCCTATCGCAAGGCGCTAGCTGCGGGCCACCGCCTCGATCCGGCTGACAGGGCCCCAGGTTGTCGCCACTGTTTCGCGGCTCACAGGTCTGGACGTCAATTACATTGAGCGCGCTGATCTTCGTATTGAGCATGTGAGGTTCTGCACTGAGCTGCTGCGCAGCAAAGGTAAAGCCGTTGGTCGCATCGACGGACGTTATACGGGTGCTCTGCCGAGGCGGACTTACGAGGTCGCCGATACCGATCCTAGCGGGGACGATACTGTCGTCATTTTCGTACACGGCTTCTAGCACTCCCTGCGTAGCGAGCTTGGCGTCACCACGGAGTCGCAGTACAACCTCGGTCTGCTGTTGTATAAGAATTGGGACTATAAAGAGTTCCAGGGGTGTCCGGTCAACGTCACAGACAAGCTGGAACGCATTCTGCGGGCCTAGAAGGGGCTGCGTGTGCGTGTCGAGTACGCCCACTACGACCTGGCAACCCCGTACTTAGCGGCTCGAGACACCATCAACTATCTCAAGTTGGACGATCGCGCGCTTGATCGCATCGAAGAGGCTTTCTTCGACACCGGGCACATGCCTTACGTGGGATGCCGGGAGGAAGAAGCGGACGGTATCGCTACATTCATCCGGACGTCTCAGGGTGCTCCAAAATCGATAGCCAGGACGAGCTTGGCAACAAGAATTGAGCGTGCTCCCCGTCCGCTGATCAGCGGGGAGCGGTGGTGCTCAACAGCCGACGC
>CBDDHW010000033.1:0-8011 GCA_965228575.1 Rhodospirillaceae bacterium
GCAGTGCGCGATCAGTATGTGAATACCGATGCCCCGCCTGCGAGCACCTTGATTGGCGTCGACGAGCTAGCGTTCCCGGAAATCTTGGTCGAGGTGGAGGCGATTGTCACCATTCCTCGGACCGCGGACGCCAAATCTTAAAGAGTCGTCTCCTGAGTTGCAGTCCTTCGCGGCGCACGTACCGCCGTGCTATAACGCGAGCGGCATAGCCACCCGTGCGTCCCCGTAGCTCAGCAGGATAGAGCACCAGATTCCTAATCTGGGGGTCGTGGGTTCGAATCCCGCCGGGGACGCCACCGCCTGCAAATCCGTTTTTATAGATATTGTCGGATAACCGCCCGCCCATGGTTTCATTGGAAAGAGCATCAACGGTCGAAGCCTCTGTATTCGCAGGAATGGAACAAGATGCGGATGTAAAAGATTATGTGATTCCCTATACGCAGGCTGAGCATTCTCAGAATTTATCTGATCCAGAGTTGATCTATCTGGGAATTTTAAGTGAGGGAAAACTGTCTGGTTTCATAATTCTGGGGGCGGACGCAGATAAGAACAGTATTGAGTTTAGGCGGATTGTTGTCGCAAATCGTGGCACGGGGATCGGGCAAAAAGCGATTGCACGCATGGAGGAGTTTTGCCGGGACGAACTCGCGCGTTCGCGAATTTGGCTCGATGTATTCGAACACAACGCTCGCGGACAGCATATTTACGAAAAGTTGGGATACTCGCGATTTGGCGAGAAAAAACACGGCGAAAAAACTCTGCTGCTTTATGAAAAGCAGTTAAAGAAAAATGATTAAGCGTTGCGCTTTAGGAGCACTTTAGGAGTCCGAGCTCCGATCGGCTGGGGGACGCTCGAAAGAATCGTGAACAAGGCCGGTCGAGGCCGGTTCTAGATTTTTGCGCACGATGTTTCCAAGAAGTTGCACACACGCCATCGAGGATTCCCCCTCAAGGCCGTCGACAATAAAATCGGTTGAGCAATACATAGCCTCCAGTCCGCCAGCGCTCAGGCAATCGCGAATCATACGCTCCTCCTGAGCGGGTGTATGCATCAACTCCGGTCTCTTCAGTAAGAATGCAAGGGCTGCCTCGATGCCATAGCATCCCCAGTTCGACATCATCACCGGAAATATAATGTCGGTGACAGTCGTTGCTGCAATCAAATCGCCTTTTGGCATGGCATCGACAACCGCGTCGTAGATGGCGCCAAAGCCAATTTCGTTCCCGTGATCGCCGATACCGATCGTAAGAATGCCTCGTTTGCGGGCTTCTTCGACCAACGGAGCGATGTCCACTACGGCGCCGGGCGTGGGGTCGAAGTTTTGGAGCGGGATGCCGGTCAAGCTGCGAAGGACGCCCTCTTTGTCAGGTCCGAGCCGCTCGGTAGCAATGATCGCTTTCGGATCGTATCTCTCAAGTACATCCTTGACCCAATCGGCGACACCATCTTGCCGAGCCGGTGCGTATTCTATGGCCGCACCAAGTCGATGGTCTTTAGCCTCGGAAAACTGCTTAATCATCAAGCCCAGTGAGTGGCTTGAGGCGATCATTGGACGCGCGTGATGTCGTTCAAGAACATAGACCGGCACCGCACCGCATCCCCGATAGAGCGCGCGCGCTATGGCGGCTGCTCCAGGGGGGCCGTCGTTTTCGCCTTCAGGCAGAATTGGCGCTAATCCAGCGCCCGTAAGCACTAAAACAACATCACCCTTGCCGACGTTTTCAACCAACCTTTCAGCAGCCACCATGGAGATGGGCCGGTCTCCGTACAGTTTGCGCGCAGCCAGGTTCATCGGCGCGAGAATGTTGGTTGGCATTCCGCGATTTTTAGCTTCGATCGTACAGATTTTGTCTATTGCTTCGCCTGTTATATCGGGCATGTAAGACGCATCCCTCTCTTGTTGCCGCCGCTCATGTATAAAGGGCTTTTCTAGTAGTGCTCAGATATATCCTGCATAGCGTTGTGAGGCGATACGTTGTCGTAGGGAAGTTCGGCTGACGCTCCTCGGCGGTGAAAATAGATATGACGCACGAGGTGGCGAAACGCGGACGTCCCCACGGCGAGGTTCCATACCCAATTTGGCGGCGAGAAATCGAGCGCTTTCCTAATTCCTTTTTTGATAGCGAAACGCGGCCGCTCGCGGTCAATAACACGGGCGGGATGTTCCCCGCCTGCGTTCATCCAATCATATGCGCATTGAGCAACCCTGCGCCCAAGCCTCAAGGCGAGCGCAATACCGCCGCCGGTATGCGGTGAACAATAGCCAGCCGCATCGCCAATCAACATGACCGGGCCGCGGCTTGTCGTTTCTAGCGCCCCGCCGACCGGAATCAACCCGGACCTCCGGCCAACAACGTCTACATTTTCGATATTTAGCGCGGTTCCGTATCGCTTGAGAATTTTCGCGGGGTCAGGTTTGAGCCCCGAACGGGTCGCAAGCCCCACCTGAAGGCCACTCACACCCGAAAGCGCCCAACCGATATATCCGGGCGCGATCTCGCTATCCAAAATACAGTGGAGAAAGCGCGGATCGAGATTTGGGTTTGGCGCCAATTCCCATTCCGCACCCGCCAGAAACTGGGTATTGCGTGCGAGTCCATAGGCGCGCGCAACAGCAGATGTGGCGCCATCAGCACCGATAAGCAATGGCGCCTCCATATCGAGATTTCTCAAGACCGCCATGTTGTTCGATATTTCGCCGCCTTTAAAACGACGTCCGAGATATAAATGTGCACCGGCACGAAGGGCTTCATCTGCAAACCATCGCAAAAGATTTGGCGTATCTGTCGCCAAAAAATAATACCCGGGAGACCAATGATCGGTATGCACGCCGTTTGGCGCATAGAGGCGGACACCACGAATGCGCCGGGTCAACGAGGCGGGAACATCTGAGTCTTCTGCGGCTTCTTTTACCAGTATGCCAGTAGTGTGGATGCCAACGCCCGGGTCGGATTTGCGCTCAATGACCGCGACCTTGAGACCACGGCACGCGGCCGTACGTGCGCACGAAAGGCCTGCGAAGCTTGCACCGACAACGATGAGATCAAATTTGCGCATCGATCGCGCCTCCTGTTTATCAAGGGCTCAATTTTTTGGCCGAACAGGATATTACTCACGTAACCGCGCGAAATTATGGCGAAGGCGCCTCACGTGTTTCCTGCGAATGCACCACCTCGTGTACGAAGCTCAGTTTGTTCACCACCGCCGAATTCAGAATAAACGGGTAGAGATCGTAGTTTCCCATGGCGCGGTTGAGGCTGTTCATGGCCAAAGCCAGAGGCAGCCAGGCATCGACGATTTTGTGCATTTCGACAGACCCAAACGATTCCATATCAATATGGGCGGAGAGGATGGTTTGTTCGGCAAGCCGGGGCTCAATCTTGATGCCAAAAGCGTGCGCCATCTCTAGCGTGTCGATTATGTGAAAATAATGGGCCCAGGTCTCCGCCCAATCTTCCCAGGGATGGCTCGCAGCATAGGCACTGATGTGATGGTCTTGCCAATTTAGCGGCGGGCCATTTTCATAGTGAAGCTTGAGCGCTTCGCTGTAGTCGCGGGTATCGTCCCCAAAAATTGCCCGGCACGCATCAAGGCGCCCACCATCGCGAATCAAGATGTTCCAATAGTAGTGGCCGATCTCATGGCGAAAGTGACCAATCAAGGATCTGTAGGGTTCCATTAATTGAGCCTTGCGGCGCTCGCGTTCGCTATGACTGGCTTCCGCCAATGCAATCGTAATCAAGCCATTGTCGTGACCCGTGAGAACCCGCGGGCCGTACTCGCTGTCGGAAAGAAAATCGAACGCCAAGCCATTTGCCGGATTCTCGCTTTGAGTTGAAAGCGGCAGTTTCAATTGCAGCAAAGAATAAAAAACCCGGTGCTTGGCGATTTCCAACCGCTGCCAGCGCGTGAGGTTCTTATCGACAGTCAAATCGGGAATGGTGCGGTTGTGACGGCACGCGAGGCAATAGGTCAAGGGGTCCTCGGCATCGATCAACCAGTTGCACGCGCCGTATTCCGCGTTGGCGCAGTACTTCACCAGCAGATTTGGAGAACTCAGAGTCCGCCACATCTGTCCTTCTGGCTGAAGGGAGGTGACGGTGAGCTGGGCCGGTAAAAAACCGAGCTGGGAGGAACATTGTTCACATTTTGAATTTTCGAAATAGACAATCTGGCTACACGATTGACACTTAAACAACCGCATTGATTTGACCTTATTACCGTCTGCGCCGCGCTAATCGCTGCGCCTTCATTGAACCGCACCTAAGCTGGCCGAGAATAGCGAAGATTGACTGAAAATGCCCCAGCCGTATTCTTCATAAAAAATCGTACCTTGGCGGGCCGCCAGGACATATTGTACTGCGCGTAACGAGCCAAGTGAAAAAGCAAGGATCTGACGCGGGGATGAGCCTGAGATTAAAAATAATTGCGGCCGCTGCCGCCTTGATATTGGCGGCCCCCTCAACGGCGCAAGACATTGAGATAGACACGGCGGTGGACCTCGCGTTGATCCTGGCGGTGGATGTGTCCATGAGCATCGACGAGGGGGAAGCTGGCGTTCAGCGCATCGGATATATCCATGCCTTGCGCGATGAGCGCGTGGCCAAGGCCATTCAAACAGGGCCGATCGGCCGCATCGCCATAATGTACATGGAATGGTCCAGCATTTATCACCAAAGAATCGTTGTGCCGTGGCGCCTGGTATCCGATCTGGAAAGCGCGCGGGCCTTCGCAGCAGAGCTCGATGAAATGCCGCTGAAATCCGGAAGCACAACGTCCATCAGCGCAGGGATCGATTACGCGGTGAAGCTGTTTGACAATAACGGCTATGAAGCGACGCGTAAGGTGATCGATATCTCTGGAGACGGATATAACGATTACGGCCGCCCGCCCGCAGATGCACGAGACGATGCGGTTGCCAAGGGCGTCACCATTAATGGCCTTGCGATCATGAACAAACGCGAAGAGTGGAAACAGGCCGCGCCGGAAGATTTAGACCAATACTACCGCGAGAACGTTATCGGCGGCCCGGGGTCGTTTTATATTGCCGTTCACAGTCTGAACGATTTTAGCCAGTCGGTGCTCCAAAAACTGATATTGGAAATCGCGAGCGTCGAGGTTCCGCCGGTTCCGCGAAGCTAAGCGCGTTTACTGCACCCGGCGAGCGGTCACATCGAACGAGCGCCCCCCGACAAAAACCTCTGCGTTTATGACATCGCCGTCCACCGTTCCTTCGAACAACATTGCTTGCGTTTGCCCATCTTCATCGCGAGCGCGCGTCTCAAAACTAATGACATTTCCTTTCATGACGCCGAACTCCAAAGGAACAGGCGTGCTGACAGAATGGAATTCGCCCGTCAGGTTCTGAAATTTTTGCTCAATGACGGCGCGGTATGGGTCTCCGCTCATCGTCCATTCCCATTCGCCCTCGACCTTGGCAGGAACGACCCAATAATAAATGGTCCGCAGACCAATCTCCTCGACGGCATCCGCGTCCCAGTCATCCATATTGAACGCGTGTGACACAACACGCGTACCCGGCGCGAGTTCGTTTAGAATTCGTGGACGTAGTTTTAAGTTTACTTCGGGCAATAGGTACAACGTCAAAACTGTGGCCTCGGAAAAATCAAACTCAAATATATCACCTTCGAAAAATTTCGCGCGGTCGGTAATGTTTTCGAGTTGAGCATTTTCGCGCGCCGCCCTCACACGGGCCGGATCGAGGTCAACGCCTACGCCGCGATCTACGTTAAAATCACGCACAGCAGCGATCACGATGCGGCCATCGCCGGAGCCGAGATCATAATGGATATCGCCGGGCCCGGCCTCTGCCCTGGTTAGCATGGCGGCAACGACATCGTCTGGCGTTGGTACATAGGGGACATCTACCTCGTCGATTTCGTCGCCAGGATATTTCGTAAAGTCTTGGGTTTGGGCGCCCGAAACATTGAATACCAAAACCAAGCCGAGCAGCAGGAGTGTTCTAAAAGTGTCCATCGCCTTGTCCTTTTTTTCAGGTATCGTTGTTCGCGGGTCGGATAGTTACGGCCCCTCGCGCAAATGACCGCCTGGCAAAAATTAAAAAAGGCACCCCAGCCGCCAAAACGGCGGCTCCAGCCAACGCGCCAAAGCCAGTATAAGCCAAACTTGAATAGAGCAAATAGCCGCTGGCTGCACAAAATACGATAGGCGTCAGCGGATAGAGCGGGACTTTGAAGGGCCGAGCGGCCTCGGGCTCTCTTCGGCGCAGTACAAAAAGAGAAATTCCGGTCAAAAGGAAGAAAAACCAAAAAACCGGCGAAAGGTAGTCAACGATAGTTTGCACACCCCCACGGTTTAGCGCCCCCAGTAGAACCAACACCAGCGACACCGCCCCTTGGAAAAGCAGCCCGCGTACCGGTGTACTGCCCTTCTCATCCCAATGTCCAAGAAACGAGAACGCGGCAACATCACGGCCTAGGGCGTAGTTGGTGCGCGCGCCGGTAATAATCGTCACATTGAGCGAGGCTAGAACCAGGATCATCACGAAGATCGCCGTAAGGGTGCCGCTCACAGGGCCAACGAGCACGGTCATCAAATCAATGAACACGGCATCGGACGCGGCAACGGCAGCTGTGCCTAAGACTTCGAGGTACACAAAATTAACGGCGAGATAGACAGCGGTGATGAGTCCAATCCCAATAAGCAACGCCCTCACCATATTACGCGGTCCGCCGCGCACCTCGGCAGAAACATATGCCGCTTCATTCCAGCCGCCATATGTCAGTAAAACCAAAATGAGGGATGTGCCAAAAATCGCCGATGAAAAATCCGCCGGGCTTGATCCGGATGGCGCGATGGGAGAGCCGACTTGAACGACATGAGTTAAGCCAATGGCAACAACAAGGATAAGTCCGATCACGGTGATGGATGCGAGACCTTTTTGAACGGCGCGCGTTTGGTGAACACCCGCAATATTCAGCGCCGTAAATCCGACGACCGCCAAGACCGCGTAGATGGAAGAACTAAAACCACCCAGCGGAAGAAGCTGCGAAGCGTAGTCCCCAAAAATGTACGCGAGAAACGCGATGCTTCCAGTTTGGATGACGGATATGCGCGCCCAGGAAAATAAAAACCCTACGCGCAATCCAAATGCCCGGTTGAGAAAATGATACTCTCCGCCCGCCGACGGAAACGCCGTCGTAAGTTCCGCGTAACATAGAGCTCCGACAAAAGAGATCACCCCGCCAATCAGCCACACCAATAAGATGAGGCCATCATCGCCGACTTGCCCCGCGACGATGCTCGGCAGGCGAAATATGCTGGCGCCGATAACAATGCCAACAACGATCGCGACGCAATCAAACAGGGTTAAAACTTTCTGGGGCGAACGCGTTGTCACGAACTTAAATCCCGTTACACAAATGAATGATTGGCATTTCGCACGATAGCGACCTTCACCAGATCAGCGCAAGGCAGCAGGGGGCGAACCAGCTATACATTCAGCCGGCCGCGCGCTCAAAGGGATGATTGCGTTGCTGGACCTCGCGGCTGCTATTCAGTAGTGTCGGGGCTTCCGATGATCAAATTATTGTAGTCGAAAGCCGAGCAAGAGACGCCATGATTTATGTGTTGAGCACTGCCGCCGTGCTTTTTTTATTTTGGCTGATCTTGTCGGGCATATACACATCGTTCCTGATCACAGCGGGCGTATTCTTTTCCATCGCCATTGCCCTGTTTTGCGCCCGGCGCCTTGGCATCGTGGACCGGGAGGGACACCCGATTCACTTAACCCTCAACGCTTTTACTTATTGGCCCTGGCTCATGTGGCAGATTGTCCTCTCGGCCTTGACTGTCTGCCGCATCATTCTCACACCTGGCCTGCCGATTAGCCCCGCGCTTATCCGCGTTAAAATAAGTCAGCGTTCAGATGTCGGAAAAGTCACCTACGCCAACTCCATTACCCTGACGCCGGGAACCATATCGGTTGATATCGAAGATGACGAAATTCTAGTGCACGCATTAACAGCC
>CBDDHW010000034.1:0-64206 GCA_965228575.1 Rhodospirillaceae bacterium
TCACGGCCGGGTTCTTGGTCTACACCGATGCGTGGGCTGTGTAAGGGGAGGTTGATATGGCATTTCTAGGACCGCACCGCACGCACAGCTTTGCTTTGGGAACTGGCCTCGGGCATGTTGCTCACATTGCGGTATATGTTTCGCCCAAAAGTCACGATCAATTATCCGTGGGAAAAGGGTCCGATATCGCCGCGCTTTCGCGGTGAGCATGCTCTGCGCCGCTATCCCAACGGCGAAGAGCGCTGCATTGCGTGCAAACTGTGCGAAGCGATTTGTCCAGCTCAAGCCATTACCATTGAAGCTGAAGCACGCGCAGACGGCAGCCGCCGGACAACGCGTTACGACATTGATATGACCAAGTGTATTTACTGCGGGTATTGCGAAGAAGCCTGCCCGGTGGATGCAATTGTTGAAGGACCAAACTTCGAATACGCAACCGAAACACACGACGAGTTGCTCTACAACAAAGATAAGCTACTTGCGAACGGGGACCGGTGGGAAAGCGAACTCGCCAAGAGATTGGAGTTGAGCGCGCCGTACCGGTAAGGCTCGATACAAAGTTTTTAGGGGAAGAGCGGGAATGAATGCCCGGCTGAATAAGAAAGTAAGACGAGGGGGAGCGATATGGTTGTTGCGTCGCTAGCCTTCTATCTATTTGCCACGATCGCCGTCATCAGTGCGCTGAATGTGATATTTCAGCGCAACCCGGTGCACTCGGTTCTGTGGCTGATTCTGACCTTCTTTAACGCTGCGGGCCTTTTTGTTCTCCTGGGCGCTGAGTTCGTCGCTATGATTTTGGTTGTCGTTTATGTCGGCGCGGTTGCAGTCCTGTTCCTGTTTGTCGTCATGATGCTCGACATCAATATTACGGTCATTCGTGAGGGTTTCTTAAAGTATTTGCCGGTCGGTGCGCTGGTGGGAGTCATACTTCTAGCGGAATTGGCAGTCGTTTTTGCCGGCTGGACGATGGCGCCTGGGGCTGAGGCCCTGCGCACGGCGCCGACGCCGGACATGTCGGAGATCAGTAACGTCGAAGCTCTCGGCGCAATTATGTACACAGACTACGTTTATTTGTTCCAGGCAGCGGGCCTGGTGCTTCTAGTCGCCATGATAGGCGCGATTGTTTTGACGTTGCGCCGTCGTCCGGGCGTGCGCAAGCAGAACATTTCCGACCAGGTTAAGCGCACAGCAAAAGATACGGTCACGCTGGTTCAAGCGCCGTCCGGGAAAGGGTTGTCGTCATGATGGGAACCCTTGAAACCGGCGCGCTCGCGGTGGGACTAGCGCATTACCTAACCGTCGGCGCGATCTTATTTACGCTGGGGATTTTCGGAATATTCCTCAATCGGAAAAATCTGATCGTGATCATGATGTCAATCGAGCTGATGTTGCTTGCGGTTAACATCAATATGGTTGCGTTCTCGGCTTATTTGAACGACTTGGTGGGGCAAGTGTTCACCATGTTGATTCTCACAGTCGCTGCCGCGGAAGCGGCGATCGGGCTTGCCATCGTGGTTGTGTTTTATCGCAACCGGCATTCCATTGCCGTCGAAGACATTAACGAGATGAAGGGGTAGGACTAGTGCTTGTTGCCGCCGTATTCCTGCCGCTGCTAGGGGCGATCATCGCCGGGATTTTTCGGGCGTATGATCGGTGATCGCGCCTCGCAAATCGTAACTTGCCTGGGCGTCGGTCTTGCCGCGCTGGCGTCTATTCCCGCGTTTATCGATGTCGCCATAAACGGCAACGCGCGAACCATTGAGATCGCCACGTGGCTCGCCTCGGGAACCTTCGATGCGCAATGGGCCCTGCGTTACGATACGTTGTCTGCGGTTATGGTCATGACCGTGACATGTGTCTCCACGCTTATTCATATCTATTCTGTGGGATATATGTCTCACGACGACAGTAAGCCAAGGTTCATGGCGTATCTATCGCTGTTTACCTTCGCCATGTTGATGCTAGTGACAGCCGACAATCTTGTGCAGTTGTTCTTTGGCTGGGAAGGCGTCGGCGTTGTCTCCTACCTTCTGATCGGATTTTGGTACAAAAAACCAGCGGCTAACGCGGCAGCGATCAAAGCGTTTGTTGTGAACCGGGTCGGGGATTTCGGATTTCTGCTCGGCATATTCGCCGTTTACTTCCTGTATGACGCTGTGACCTTCGACGTCATCTTCGATGCAGCGTCCACGCACGCGGATACGGAAGTTACATTCTTTGGCATCCATGCCCATGCGCTGACCATTACCTGCCTGTTGCTGTTTATCGGTGCCATGGGGAAATCAGCGCAGTTGTTCCTACACACGTGGCTCCCGGATGCGATGGAAGGTCCAACACCGGTTTCCGCGCTTATCCATGCGGCGACCATGGTGACGGCAGGCGTGTTCCTGGTCGCACGTATGTCGCCCCTGTTTGAATATGCTCCAACGGCGTTGGCCACGGTCACGATCGTCGGCGCGTCTACCGCGTTCTTTGCAGCGACCATTGGCTGTGTTCAGAACGACATTAAACGCATCATCGCGTATTCCACGTGCTCGCAACTTGGGTACATGTTTTTTGCTTGCGGTGTTTCCGCGTATCAAGCCGGTATTTTCCACCTCATGACCCATGCGTGGTTCAAAGCGTTGTTGTTCTTAGGCGCGGGCTCAGTCATCCATGCCATGTCTGATGAGCAAGACATTCGTAAAATGGGTGGCATATGGCGTCTGATACCGTTCACCTTTGCGGTGATGATCATCGGAAACCTAGCGTTAACGGGCGTTCCGCCCCTGTCAGGGTTTTTCTCAAAAGACATGGTTATTGAAGCTGCGCACGCGGCTCATACAGGCGTTGGGAATTACGCGTTCACCATGGGCATCCTCGCTGCGCTCCTGACCTCGTTTTATTCATGGCGCCTCACGTTCTTAACGTTCTTCGGCGCACCGAGGGCGGATAAAGCGACGATGGATCATGTCCACGAGAGCCCAAAAATCATGACTGTCCCCCTGGCCGGTTTGGCTTTGGGCGCAGTGTTCGCCGGGTTTATCGGCTACTCGGCGTTCGTGGGAAATGGCCGGGGCGAATTCTGGGGAGAGTCGATTGTCGTATTTGCGTCGCAAGATACGGTTGGGCGAGTGCTATCGGATCATCCTCCACTTTACATCAAGTACCTTCCGTTGTTCGTCAGTCTGCTTGGTTTAGCGACGGCGTACCTTTTGTATATTCGAAGGCCAGACTTACCTGGAAAACTCGCAAGTGCGTTCCCCGGGGTTTATCAGTTCCTTCTCAACAAATGGTACTTCGACGAGCTGTATAACTTCATTTTCGTCAAGAACGCATTTCGGTTTGGCCGGTGGTTTTGGAAGGGCGGGGATACACGCGTTATCGATGGCTATGGCCCGGACGGAATATCTGCGGCCACCGCTCGCGCGGCAAAACGTATTAGCGCTGTGCAAAGTGGGTATCTTTATCACTATGCCTTCGCAATGATCGTGGGGATCGCGGCACTTGTGACCTGGATAATGTTTGGAGGCGCGAGTTAAGATGGCAGCGCTTTCCAACTTCATTACCGGCTTACCCATCTTATCGCTGGTTACGTTCCTACCCTTGGTTGGGGCAGCGTTTATTATGCTATTGCGCGGCAAGCAGGACGTTGTCGCGCGGCAAGCACGTTATGTCGCTCTTTGGACAACGCTTCTGACGTTTGTGCTGTCACTGTTTATCTGGATTGGATTTCAAACCGGCACTTCAGAATTTCAGTTTGTCGAGCGGTTCGATTGGCTTCCCGACTACAGAATTTCCTACCACATGGGAGTCGACGGCATTTCCATGCTGTTCGTCATTCTGTCCGCGTTCTTGATGCCCATGTGCGTTCTCGCATCCTGGGATTCCATCACCAAGATGGTGAAGGAATACATGGCGGCGTTCTTGCTCTTGGAAACCATGATGATCGGCATGTTCTGCGCGCTCGACATGGTTCTTTTTTATGTGTTCTTCGAAGGTGTCCTCATTCCGATGTTCTTGATCATTGGTGTGTGGGGCGGGGGCCGCCGCGTGTATTCGGCCTTTAAATTCTTTCTCTACACATTGACGGGGTCAGTTTTATTGCTTGTGGCGATGCTGGCTATGTACTTCCAGGTCGGGACAACCGATATCCCCGAACTCATGGCGGCCGATTTCTCCCGAGATATGCAGTATTGGCTTTGGCTTGGCATGTTTGCGTCCTTCGCGGTCAAAGTGCCGATGTGGCCGGTTCATACCTGGTTACCCGACGCCCACGTCGATGCGCCAACCGCCGGATCGGTAATTCTAGCTGGCGTACTCCTAAAAATGGGCGGCTACGGCTTCTTGAGGTTTTCGTTGCCGATGTTGCCTGACGCGAGCATGTACTTCACACCGCTAGTATACACGCTGTCGATCATCGCGATTATTTACACGTCACTGGTCGCGCTTGTGCAGCAGGATATGAAGAAGCTGATCGCATATTCCTCGGTTGCACATATGGGATTTGTGACGGTGGGAACTTTTGCTGCCACTCAACAAGCCGTTGAGGGCGCGATATTCCAAATGCTTTCTCATGGCGTGGTGTCTGCCGCATTGTTCCTCTGCGTCGGTGTTGTCTATGACCGGCTCCACACGCGTGAAATCGATCGATATGGCGGTCTTGTGAACAACATGCCTAAGTATGCGCTCGTTTTCATGGTGTTCATGCTGGCCTCCGTGGGCTTGCCAGGGACATCAGGATTTGTCGGTGAATTCCTTATTTTAACGGGTGTGTTCCAGGTCAACACATGGGTTTCGCTTCTTTCTGCGACCGGTGTAATTCTTGGAGCAACCTATATGCTCTATCTCTATCGCCGTGTTGTTTACGGAGAGCTTACCAAAGACGATGTGAAGGCCATGCTGGACCTCAGCCCCCGTGAAATCGCGATATTCGGGCCTTTGGTGTTTGTGGTGATGTGGATGGGTGTTTATCCGCTCCCGTTCCTCGACGTAATGAATCAGTCAGTCACAAACCTGCTGAACAACTATCATGCGGACCTTGCTCGCAGCGCGGCGGATATCGCACCACTTGGCAGTCAATTGTTTGCGTTTTTGAGGTAGGAAGAAAAAATGGACACTATTCCTGCTCTCGCACCAGCTTATCCTGAAATTTTCATGGCCATTGCGGCTATGGCTCTCCTGATGCTTGGGGTTTTTCGGTCAAATGATTCAACCACTCTAATCTCGTGGCTATCGATCGGCGTTATGGTGATCGCGGGTCTTTTGATTCTACGTGGTCCGGAAGCCGAAGTTACGTTCAATGGCTTGTTTATCGTTAATGACTTCACATCGTTTGCGAAAATATTGACGCTCATCGGCGCGGCGGTCTCGTTGCTCTTGATCAATAATTGGGTGCACGACGTTAAAATCGCGCGATTCGAGCTGCCTCTCGTGGTCCTTTTCGCCGCACTCGGCATGATGATGATGCTGTCGGCAAATGATCTTATTTCCCTGTATATGGGCCTAGAGCTGCAAAGCCTTTCTCTATACGTGCTGGCCGCCATTCAGCGTGAGAATCAACGCGCAACGGAAGCAGGCGTTAAGTATTTTGTTTTGGGGGCTTTGGCGTCTGGATTACTGTTGTACGGTTCATCCCTGGTCTATGGATTTTCAGGAACGACCAGCTTTGATGGGATCGCGACCGCCCTGCAGGATAGTGAAGGGTCCGTGGGGTTAATTATCGGGATCGTTTTTGTCGTCTCTGGATTAGCCTTCAAAGTTTCCGCCGTACCGTTTCATATGTGGACGCCAGACGTTTACGAAGGCGCGCCTACGCCGGTGACCGCATTTTTCTCAATTGCTCCCAAAATCGCTGCGCTGTGCTTGTTCTTGCGCGTCTTGGTAGGCCCCTTTGAGCCGATGATTGAGCAGTGGCAGCAGGTTGTGATGCTCATCGCCGTCCTTTCCATGTTGTGGGGTTCGGTCGCAGCGATCGCGCAAACGAATATCAAGCGCCTAATGGCTTACAGTTCCATTGGCCATGTGGGTTACGCGCTGATCGGTTTAGTTGTCGGCAATGAAGAGGGCGCACGTGGTCTCCTGATTTATTTGCTCATTTACCTGTTCATGAACGTCGGAACCTTCGCAGCAATCTTGTCTATGCGCATCAAGGGTAAGCATGTCGAGCAAATCAGTGATCTGTCAGGCTTGGTAAAGAATCATCCGGGTATGGCGTTGGCGCTTGGTGCATTGATGTTCTCAATGGCGGGTATCCCACCTCTCGCTGGGTTCCTTGGGAAGTTTTATATTTTTGTCGCGGCGGTTAACGCTGGTTTTGTTCCCCTCGCGATTATCGGTGTGCTCGCGAGCGTTGTCGGTGCGTTCTATTATTTGCGCATTATCAAAATTATGTATTTTGATGAACCAGCCGAGGCGTTTGATAAGCCCGATTTTGTACCCGGCGCGATTTTCGTGATATCAGCGGCGTTAATGGTCATTTATTTCGTCATACCGGCGCCACTTGTTGGTGGGGCAGCCGCCGCGGCGCGGACTCTATTCCTTGGCTAATTAAAGCCGCCGCATTACTGAAGGGGCGGGGGTTTGACCCAGGCCTGGTTTACATCTGCACACGCACCTCCCGAACCACATATGCCCGCCGGGTGGCGGCTTAAGACATATGAGTCCTTGGACAGCACGAACGCTGCGTTGCGCCGGATTGTCGAAATTGAAGGCGATGTGCGTGAAGGATTAACAGTGTTGGCCAAGACTCAAACGACCGGGCGTGGTCGTATGGGGCGAGCCTGGGAAAGCCCATCCGGAAATGTATATGTCTCTATTCTTATTGAGGCTCCCAAGGATCAAAGCATTGCACCTCAAATTGGCTTTGTGACTGCAGTGGCGGTGGTCAAAGCTATATTGGATTTGCCACGTCACAACGCTCCACCACCGCCGTTGTCACATAAGTGGCCGAATGATGTGCTTGCCGATGGAAAGAAAGTGTGTGGTATTCTTCCTGAGATGGTCTCAGACATGGATGGGAAGTCTTGGATCATCGTTGGCTTAGGGATAAATCTTCGGCCGGTTATCGTAGAGGGCGCGATGTATCCTGTCGGCGCTTTAGAAGCGCACAATATTGACACAACGCCTGAGCATGTGTTGACCGTATTTTGCCGAAACTTTGTATCGTTTCTAGAAATGTGGCGGACGTCCGGCTTTGCGCCCATTCGTGAAGAATGGATGACCAAAGCACCAGAGCTCGGCTCGCCAGTTTCTGTTGGAACCCCGCATGGTTCGGTTCAGGGAACATTCTCCGGGTTGGACGAGCATGGAGCGTTGCTTTTGGATAGTTCCGAGGGACCGAAACAAATTCTGGCCGGCGACGTCTTGTTGGGCATCGGAGACACATGATGCTGCTCGCAATCGATTGCGGAAATACCAATGTTGTGTTCGCCGTCTACGACGGTGAACAGCTAGTCGGCCAATGGCGGGCGGCCACAAAAACGGATCGAACCTCTGACGAGTACGGTATTTGGCTGACTCAGTTGATGGCCCATGACAAGGTCGATGCAGCAAACGTTGAAGCCGCGATTGTCGCCTCGGTTGTTCCAAGCAAGAACTTTGATCTCAAACGGCTGTGCGAAAAGTACTTTGACTGCCAGCCGTTGTTTGTGGGGGATCCCGGCGTTGATTTGGGCGCAGACATAAAGGTTGATAACCCGAATGAAGCGGGATCTGACAGGGTGGTCAATGCTTTGGCGGCTCATGCGATGTATGGTGGACCGCTTATCATTATCGATTTCGGAACCGCGACGACATTTGATGTCGTGGACAAGACGGGTGCGTATTGCGGTGGATGCATTGCTCCTGGAATAAATTTATCCATGGAAGCGCTGCATATGGCGACGGCGCAGCTTCCCCGGCTTCCTGTTCGCAATCCCGGAGACGCTCCCATCGTAGGCACCACAACGATCGCCGCGATGACCTCCGGCGTTTTTTGGGGATATATCGGTTTAATTGAGGGGCTTGTGGCGCGCATTCGAGCCGAACGCGGCGAGGACTTAAAAGTCGTCGCAACAGGAGGACTCGCTCCATTGTTCGCCGAGGCGACTTCAGTTATCGAGCACACGGATCAAGATTTAACGATGCGTGGGCTCCTCCAAATTTTCAGACACAATGCTCGTTAGCGCATGAGCGCAGGCTCTCGCAAAACTAATTCTGATTTTCCCAAAGGCCTCGATAAGGGTCTGTGGTTCATCCCGCTCGGCGGGTCGGGGGAAATCGGGATGAATCTGAACCTCTATGGTTGCGATGATCAATGGCTGATGGTCGATTTGGGCGTCACCTTTGGAGATGAGTCTGTGCCGGGCGTTGACGTGGTTATGCCTGATCCCAGCTTTATCGCGGAACGCTGTGAGAAATTAAAAGGGCTCATCTTAACCCACGCCCATGAAGATCATCTCGGCGCGGTTGCCTATCTGTGGCCCCAGCTCAAATGCCCGGTATATGCGACGCCCTTTGCCGCCGCCTTTCTGGAGTACAAGCTCAAGGAGTTTGACCTGGACGGGGAGGTTCCGGTGACCGTGGTGCCACTTGGGGGGCATATCGATCTTGGTCCATTCTCGGTCGATTTTATTTCGCTGACTCACTCAATTCCTGAACCCAACGCGCTCTCAGTGCGTACACCATACGGAACAATTTTCCATACGGGTGACTGGAAATTCGATCCTGAGCCCTTGATCGGGGAGGCAACAGATTACGATGCTCTGCGGCGGTTGGGGCAGGAAGACGTACTGGCACTGGTGGGGGATTCAACAAATGTGTTTACTGATGGAGACGCGGGATCGGAAAGCGACGTTCGGGACAATTTGATAGATCTTTTTGCGGGGTACTCCGGCAGAATTGTTGTGGGCTGTTTTGCGTCGAATATCGCACGTCTTGAAAGTATTACACGCGCAGCCGAGCGAAATGACCGTCATGTTTCGCTGGTGGGGGCGTCGTTGTGGCGCATGGCCGAGACGGCACGACGGACCGGATATCTGGCGGGCGATTTGCATTTTTATGAAGCCAGCGACGCTGCTGCGCTGCCTCGTGACAAGGTCGTTTATATTTGTACTGGAAGTCAGGGCGAGGGACGGGCCGCTTTGGGTCGTATTGCGTTTGGGCATCATCCGGATATCGCTTTGAATGAAGGAGATGTTGCAGTGTTCTCTTCCCGCGTAATCCCCGGGAACGAGAAAGCAATTTCCAAAATCCAAAATCAGCTCGTGAAATTGGGTGTTAAAATTGTCACGGCGCGAGATCACTTGATTCATGTTTCCGGACATCCGGCGCGCGACGAGTTACGCCGCATGTACCAAATGATACGGCCGAAAGTCGCCATTCCTGTGCACGGCGAGGCAATGCATATGCGCGCACACGCCGAGCTCGCTAAGGAAAGTCAAGTTCCTCAAGCTGTTCTTCTTGAGAACGGATCCGCCGTCAAATTTTCTGAAGATGGAGCTTTTGTTGTTGGTTCGGTGTGGAGCGGACGACTGGCTTGGGAGTCGGGAAAAGCTATACCCCTCAACGATCCCGTACTGCGGGATCGCAAGCGAATGTTCTACGACGGAGCAGTTGTTGTGACAGTCCCCTTGGATACCTCTGGAGAGGTGATCGACGACATTCAGGTCGCTGTTTTAGGGATTAGGGACCCAGCGGATGAAACCGATTTGGAACGCGATTGGGATTTTGTGATTTCTGGGGTTGTCGCAAAACTCCCCAAAAAGGCGCGCCGCGATGACGATGTGGTTGAAGAAGCCGTACGCACTGCGGTTCGCAGAAAATTTGCGCCAAAACGGCCGGTCGTACGAGTTCATGTCGGGCGAACTTGAAGTAGCGCATGCTTTCTCTCTCCCGCATTACATTCCAGAGTTGGTGCAATAAATACTGCCGAACCACATCGCATTCGGGTACTGAATATCAAGTTGAATCACGCACACGAAGAGCGCTATTTCGCCGACGCCAAAACGCCGTTTCACTCATCTAAATATTCTGTTATTTGAACACCTTAGCCTTTGTCACGTGCTTGTTGGGTTCTAGTTGTTCAAAAGATGTGTCGTAGAGGCTGGCGATCAGAGAAAGATTTTTGCACGAAGTGAGTCCAATTTTGGATACATCACCAATGGATACGGCACTACACTGTGTAATTCGGGCAGATGCGGGCCCATTAATAGGCGGCGGGCATATTTTAAGGTGCCTCTCCATTGCTCTCGAATTGCACAGTAGAGGGTGGGTCGTCACCCTCGTGACCGTTCCCGAAGCTGATGAAGCTATGGGTGAATTGATTCCAAATTGGGTGAATAAGGTCTTCCTCAAGACCGAAAAGGCGTCTGATCCAGATGCAATGTGCAGTGCGGTTCCCAGCGGATGCCGGTTGGTTATCGTCGATCATTACGCTTTAGATAAATCGTACGAACGTTCACTTAGGGGGTGGGCAGAAAAAATCGTCGTCGTGGACGATTTAGCGAACCGGCCTCACGATTGCGATTTTCTGATCGACCACACGTACGGGCGTAAGGCCGAAGATTATAAAAACTGGGTTCCTCCTGGATGCACAATATTGTGTGGCAGCGATTATACGCTCCTTCGATCGGAGTTCGCTCGCCGGCGTTTGGCTGGAATTCGCTCAGCTGACGATGGGTTCCCGCCGCGCCGTGCGCTCGTATTTATGGGACTCGGGGATTCAGACTGCTTATCTGTTCGTGCGTTGCAGGCTTTTGTGGAAAGTAAACTCGAATTGCAGATTCGCGTTTTGTTAGGAGCTCAATCGCCTGCCGTTGTGCCCGCTATGGACTTGGCCGAGCGTTACCCAAACATTGAAGTGCTTACCAATGCACCGGATATGGCAGCTCACTTAGAATGGGCAGATTTTGCGATAGGAACTGCCGGAACATCGGCATGGGAGCGATGTTGTTTGGCGGTCCCAACAATCGCACTAACGATCACCGATCATGCTCATGATAATCAGCGCATTGTAGCGGAAGCCTTGAAGAAGCATGGTGGAGCTTTAGAGCTTGGGGAAGGGATCAATATCTCCGTTTCGGATTTAAGCGCAGTCCTACGAGAGTTTGTGAGCAACCAAGAGCAGTTCAGAAACCTTTCTGTGTCGGCGGCAAAACTCTGCGACGGGTTGGGCGCATCTAGGGTTGCTATGCACCTGGATCCGTATCGGTGCCACGACGGCGACGCTCTTACCCTCAGGCGTTTTACGGAGGCTGACGCATCGCTACTTTTTTCATGGCAATCGACGCCAAGCGTGCGTCAATATTTCCGCAATCCAGAGCCGCCTTCGCCATCTCAGCACGCTGAGTGGGTAAAGCGGCGTCTTGATTTAATATCAGGCGTCACGGAGATCATAATGAAAGACGGGGAACCTGCGGGTCACGTTTGTCTAGACTCGTTGGAAGAACCCGATACTTTTGAAGTTTCTATTCTTGTGGCGCCTGAATTCCAGGGAAAAGGTGTTGGTAGTGGTGCGCTTAGATTGTTGCGGCGACTAATCCCATATGGGCGGTTGAGAGCTGATGTCGATCCCAAAAATCTGCCGTCTCTTCGCGCGTTCTCGCGCGCAGGTTATGATGATCACGACGGGTGGTTGGTGAGTGTAGAAACCGCAGAGTTGAATTCAAAGTGTTATATCGTTGCGACAATCAAGCCCTGGAATATTGAACTCTATCAACAACGTCACGGCGATCTCCCGGGCCAATGGCATCTTATTAGTTCCGCGAAGGAGCTTACGGAAGAGAAGATTAAATCGCTCAAACCGCGGTACATCTTTTTCCCGCACTGGTCGCGCCTGGTTCCCGAATCAATACTTGAGCTCGCCGAATGTGTTTGTTTTCATATGACGGACTTACCCTTTGGCCGAGGCGGAAGCCCTCTGCAAAACCTTATAGTCCGAGGCATCAAAAATACGAAACTTACCGCTTTTCGAATGGAGGCCGGATTGGATACAGGTCCAATTTATATGAAACGGCCACTGAGTTTGGAAGGATCGGCAGAGCAAATATTCCGGCGCGCGGCAGCACTGAACTGGGATATGATTGAGGAAATGGTAAGGACGGAACCACAAAGTGTGGCGCAGGAGGGCGAACCGGTGGTGTTTACAAGACGGAAACCTGAGCAGAGTCTCTTGCCTAAAGTCGGGTCTGTTGAAGGTATGTTTGATCATATCCGAATGCTTGACGCGACCTCCTACCCGAAGGCCTTTCTGGAGCACGGGGAGTGGCGGCTTGAATTCGTGGATGCGAATCAAGATGATGATGGCGTCTCAGCAAAGGTTCGCATATTTAAGAAAGGTGATGAATGACTCAAGTATTGGTCGTTGCGGCGCATCCTGACGATGAAGTGCTAGGCATTGGCGGGACCGTCGCTCGGCATGTGGCCAAGGGAGATAATGTATGCGCGCTCATTCTCGCAGAAGGTGCGACCTCGCGATATACACCGGACAAGGAGAAAGCGCAGGCTGAAATTGACGGACTTCGTTCGGCGGCGAGGTCGGCCGCAAAGGTGCTAGGAGCACAACCTCCTCTGTTTGCAGGATTGCCCGATAATCGCCTCGATTCGGTCGATTTACTGGACCTGGTCAAAAAAATTGAAAGTGTTATCGAGGATTTGCGGCCTTCAATTATATACACCCATCATGCCGGTGATCTTAATGTTGATCATGAGCTTGCGGCTCGGGCGGTATTAACTGCGTGTCGCCCCCTGCCAGTCAGTAGCGTCAAAAATATTTATGGGTTTGAGACTGTGTCCAATACAGAATGGGCAGCGCCAGGGGACGGGTCTTTTAAGCCAAATCACTTTGTCGATATTTCGTCCTTCTTAAAACAAAAACTGGACGCGCTAACACACTACGAGATGGAGATGCGCTCGTTTCCACATCCCAGATCTTTTGAAGCGATAAATACGCTCGCGAAATGGCGCGGAGCAAGCGCGGGCATGGAGGCTGCCGAAGCCTTTATCGTTGTGCGTCAACTCTCACGTGGGAGCGAATAATAGGTGCTGCCGGACATGCAGCATGCTGTTGTCAATTTTATTTGCTGGAAGGCTTATTTTTCGGGGTCAGAAGAAACACTGAATCATCTAGTGTATGTACATGACACTCAATAGATAAACTGCGCATAACTTTAGTGAGCTCTTCAAATGACACGGTAAATTTTTCGCGATCCATCTGCGCACGTTCCATTTTTGCCCACGGGAAATTATCTGTAATTGCAGGAGCACCCTTTAACATTGCGAATATGGCCTTTGCTGTATTCAATGCGCCATCCTTGGGGAAAGCTAGGCCAGCCTTGGCTCTTTCGATGATCGGGCCGACACCCTTAGTAAGAAATTCCTCGAGAGTATTTCGCGCTTCGGACAATGTGCTTACCGTGTGATTTATCTCAGGAAGTATGTAGCGCTTTGCCAGCGGCGGAATTGGATTAAGATTTAAGGTTGGAATCCCGAGTGCCGCGGCTTCCAAACCCGTTGTCGAGTTATTGTGGACGACAATACGCGCTCCCTTAATCCAACGTATTGGGTCCGAGCGTTCCACAATCTCAACATTGGGTGGTAGAGCTTTTCGCCAGGTCTCTACGCGTTCCGCGGGATGTGGCCGAACAACGACCCGTTGGTTTGGTGCCAACCAACTGATGAGAGATGTCATCCACTCAATAGAAATTTGACCAGCTTTTGCAATCAATTCGGCTTGTTCTTGCGAGATACCAGTTGCATTTCGCAAAACTTCTATGGCCTTACTTGGCTCGCCTCGAATGCTGTTGGCGACCCCTGAGCCAGTATTAAAGAGGATATAAGCCGGTGGGGGTGCAGGATCGAATTTCATTTTCAGAAGGGTTTCTAGGCGTACCGGGCCTGACACCGAAAATTTGTGTTTAGCTTCAGGAAACGCCGCGCTGATCGCTTGTTCATGCTCTGCCGTATCAATCAGGAATTGATCGCAAATCTCCATTGCCGTTGGAGAAATAAGCAGCACCGGTTCGCGACCAGGTAACATTTCTTCATCCGACGCGATGATGCGATGTCCGGCCTTCTTTACCCAAGTCATTGCTTTGGCCTGGTATTGGTTTGTCGTCGCAAACAGATAGACGCCCGGGTGATTAATGCCAGCTTTTGCATTGGCTACCAATGCCCACACCTGACCAACAACCACAGGAACACCAAACTCAAGCAAGTGAGATGCGATCAGAAGTCTGGTCGATAGGTCGCGGGATTTTACTTCGCAGTTTAAATAGGCGATACGGATCATAAGTGCGAGTTTATAGCAAAAGCGAGCCGACAAGAGCGATGTCTTATTTGAGCCTGTTTGGCTAGAATTGTATTCCTGGTAAACTTATATTTGGAATGTAAATAGTTTTGAGGTTTCTATGATTGGTCGCTTGAATCACGTTGCCATAGCTGTTCCGGACCTGGCGGCAGCGAGCGCGAATTATCGCGATGTGCTCGGCGCAATAGTTTCCGAACCCCAGGACTTACCTGATCACGGGGTGACCGTTGTATTTGTCGAACTCGACAATACGAAAATCGAACTTCTGTATCCCTTAGGCGAAAACTCACCCATCCAAGGCTTTTTAGACAAGAATGCGGCCGGCGGAATCCACCATTTGTGTTACGAAGTGGATGATATCTACGCGGCGCGCGACAAATTGAAAGCCGAGGGTAAACGCGTGCTTGGCGACGGAGAGCCGAAAATCGGGGCCCACGGAAAACCTGTCCTGTTTCTGCACCCCAAGGATTTCAATGGTACGCTCGTCGAGGTTGAGCAGATTTAAGCTCTCCGGAGGAGGATCAATGGATTTGACCCGGTCAACAATTACGTTTTTGATCATTCTGTGCGTTGGGGCGCCCGCATACGCGGAAGAAGTGTCCCTGATGACAGAGGATTGCCAACGTTTGGTCCGACACACACCGACGGATGATGTGACCTACAGGGCCGGTGTGGACGTCCATGGTAACGAGGTTGCTTCTGCCGACCTCGGCGGGGGATATAATCTCTCGATCCCCGATGAAATCGATATCCAGATCGGGATCGATTTGGCTGATCGATTGGGGTTACGGCAAGGATTGAGGTCCGGCGGAAATCCGGATGGGCCTGTGGTCCGCGAGGTTCTTCCTTATGAAGGCAAAGCGCCGATTGGTATGGTGACCCTCAAAGGTAACGATGTGCTTTGGAATGGAGAACGCATTGCCCCCCAGGACGAGCTCATTCTTGCCGAGGCCTGCCGGCAGGCGATGGAAGAGGTGGAGGACCTGCAGCCCGGGCTCGATGGCTCGGCCGAAGGTCAAGAAGAAGGATAGGTGAGCTGTACTCGCCGTTTATTGCCCTTTTAGGGGTGTTCGCATAAGGTCCGGGCCTCTTTCTGATTGCTTCTGAGGATCTGACATGCGGCTCTCCCGCTATTTTCTCCCCACGCTCAAGGAAACACCTGCAGAGGCTCAAGTCGTCTCTCACCGCTTGATGTTGCGCGCCGGTATGATTCGCCAGCACACCGCTGGGATATACAATTGGCTTCCTCTCGGGGTCCGAGTGCTCAAGAAAATAGAGCAAATCGTCAGAGAGGAGCAGAACGCGGCGGGCGCTCAAGAAGTCATAATGCCGACTATTCAATCGGCAGACCTGTGGAGAGAGAGCGGCCGCTATGACGATTACGGCCCGGAAATGCTACGGATCATAGATCGCCACGAGCGTGATATGCTTTATGGTCCCACGCACGAAGAGGTTGTGACTGATATTTTTCGCAATAATATCAAGAGCTACAGGGATATTCCTAAGAATCTATACCAAATAAATTGGAAGTTCCGGGACGAGATTAGGCCGCGGTTCGGGCTCATGCGCGGGCGAGAGTTTCTTATGAAGGACGCCTATTCATTTGATATCGATTTTGAGAGTTCAAAGCACGCCTATAACCAAATGTTCGTTTCCTACCTTCGGACCTTCGCGCGCATGGGCTTGAGGGCGGTTCCGATGAAGGCGGACTCTGGTCCTATCGGCGGAGATTTAAGCCATGAATTCATCGTTTTGGCGGATACTGGAGAAAGTGCAGTTTTTTGCCATAAGGCTCTGCTGGAAAAACCGATTCCGGAGAACGTGGACTACGAGGCAGATCTCCAGCCAATGGTTGATGAATGGACGGCCCTGTACGCCGCGACCGACGAAAAACATGATGCCGCAAAGGCGTCAGAGCTGGGCGAAGATCTTGTGTCAGCGCGCGGAATTGAAGTGGGGCAAACCTTTCACTTTGGCACAAAGTATTCTGTGCCCATGAAAGCTGTGGTTGCCGGGGCAAATGGCGAAGAGATTCCTGTTCAGATGGGCTCTTATGGCATTGGTGTCTCGCGCTGCGCCGCCGCGATTATCGAAGCGAGCCACGATGAAAAGGGAATTATTTGGCCAGATAGTGTCGCACCTTTTGATGTTGGCCTTATCAATCTCAAAACGGCCGATGCGGCGTGTAACGAAGCCTGTAACCGTCTTGACCAATCCCTCAAATCTAACGGCTTGGACGTCCTTTATGATGACCGCGATGAGCGCGCGGGCGTAAAATTTACCGATATGGAACTTATTGGCTTACCTTGGCAGCTGGTTGTCGGGCCAAAAGGGCTCGCGAACGATGTGGTTGAGCTTAAACGGCGGGCGACCGGAGAGCGGGAAGAGTTGAGCCTAGAGTCCGCGCTTTCCAAACTAACTAGTCAAAGTTAGGGCGGCAGAAGGATAGCCAGCAATGATATTCGGGTCATTCGAGCGCATGGTCGCGTTGCGCTATCTTAGATCTCGCCGCAGAGAAGGCTTTGTTTCGGTTATCGCCGGTTTTTCCTTGCTAGGAATCGCGCTTGGCGTGGCCACCCTTATCATTGTCATGGCAGTGATGAATGGGTTTCGCCAAGACATCATGTCTAGAATCCTCGGTGTGAATGGCCACATCGATGTGGCAGGCGTGACGTATGCGATCGACGACTATGACGAGAAGGTTCGCCGCTTGAAGGCCATTCCTGGAGTGGAGAGCGCGAGTCCGCTGATCGCGGGCCAAGTCATGGTCACCGCGAACGGTGTCACGGGCGGAGCCTTGGTTCGGGGTATACCAGGCTTAGATTTGTTTGAGAAAGACTGGATCTCAGATCACATTGTCGGCGGTTCCTTGTCGCCGATTATCGACAACAAGGAAATTGCGATCGGCGTGGGGATGGCGCGGCGTTTCGATGTGAGCGCCGGGGATCAATTGACCCTGATTTCCCCCAACGGAAATGTCACCGCCTTCGGTACGGTCCCTCGCATGCGCGCCTTTACCGTAGGGGCGGTCTTTGATGTTGGTATGTCCGATATCGACAGTTCAGTTGTGTTTATGCCCCTACCAATGGCCCAGGTGTACTTCAAGTACCCAAATTCTGTGACAAATATCGAGTTACATGTCGAGAATCCGGATGAAGCTAGAGACGTTGCAAACCTGGTGCGCGGGGAATTGGGCCGCGGACACCGGATCCTGTCCTGGGAAGAAACCAACGCAGCGTTTTTTACCGCATTGCAGGTTGAGAGAAACGTCATGTTTCTCATTTTGACCATCATCATCATTGTTGCGGTGTTCAATATTATTTCTGGCTTGATCATGCTGGTTAAGGACAAGGGGCGCGACATCGCAATTCTGCGCACCATGGGAGCGACGCGCGGCATGATCATGCGCGTCTTTTTCATTGCCGGCGCGAGCGTTGGGGTGACGGGAACTCTCTTGGGATTTGGCCTTGGGCTTTTGGTTTGCGACAACATCGAGCCCATTCGTCAGGGCCTCATGCGCCTGACGGGAACAGAACTGTTCTCCCCTGAAATCTATTATCTCACGCAGATTCCAGCGCAGATGGATTGGAATGAGACTCTCGCTGTCCTCTTGATGTCACTATTCCTGTCCTTTGCGGCGACGGTGTATCCGTCCTGGCGGGCGGCACGCACAGATCCAGTCGAGGCGCTGCGGTATGAATGATGATGCAACGTTTCAACTGAAGGGCGTTCGCCGGACCTTCAAACAGGGCGGGGCGGATCTTGAAGTCTTACGCGGCGCGGATCTGTCGGTGCGAAAAGGTGAGGTGGTTGCACTCGTCGGCCCTTCAGGGGCGGGGAAGTCGACGCTTTTACATATTGCCGGACTGCTAGAGAAACCGGATCAAGGGGAAGTGCTTATCGCGGGCGAGGTTTGCGGGGCGCTCGGTGATGAACGCCGAACTGAGCTGCGGCGAGAGAAGCTCGGCTTCGTGTATCAATTCCACCATTTATTGCCGGAGTTTTCGGCGGCGGAGAACGTAGTTATTCCTCAATTGATCGCTGGCCAAAGTCGCAAAAACGCGACTGAAAACGCGATTTCGTTACTTGAGTCTCTTGGGTTAGGGGCTCGCGCGGACCATCGACCAGGCCAGTTGTCAGGTGGTGAACAACAAAGAGTGGCCATCGCGCGCGCGTTGGCGAACGGTCCGTCCGTGTTGCTTGCCGATGAGCCAACCGGCAATCTTGATCCGGATACGGCGGACGGAGTTTTTGTTCAATTAGTGGGACTTGCGAAAGAACATGGACTCGCAGCTTTAATTGCAACCCACAATCCTGCGCTCGCCGGGCGCATGGACCGCACCGTCCGATTGGACCATGGGGTTCTCTCTGAGGCCTGACGAGCACTTTGTTTAATAGCAAGGTATGGAATGTCTGTGGGTTGACTCTGCGACCAGATATATTACATTAGAATAATTATAAAGTAATATATCCACATCTTGGAATAGGAGCAAGCTCATGGCGACCGCACGAAAGAAAACCAGCCCCTCGATGGATATTGATATCGGCATCTCGAAGAAGGACCGGGTTGCTCTTGCCGATGGCCTCGCGCGCGTGCTCGCCGATACCTACACTCTATATTTAAAGACCCATAATTATCATTGGAACGTGACCGGACCGATGTTTCAGACCCTCCATGTGATGTTCGAAGAGCATTACAACGAGATGTGGGTCGCCGTAGACCTTATCGCCGAACGCATTCGCACCTTGGGACAAGTTGCGCCGGGAACGTATAAGTCGTTCACCAAACTTGCCACCATTAAGGAAGAAGAGGGCGTACCCAAAGCCCTGCAGATGGTTGGCAATCTCGTGAAAGGTCACGAGCAGGTTGCGAAAACCGCGCGCAAAGTTCTCCCGCTTGCCGAGAAGGCGAACGATCAACCCACGTTGGATCTCATCACCCAGAGGTTGCAAGTCCACGAAAAAACGGCGTGGATGCTTCGCAGTTTGCTGGAGGACAGCGCCGCGTAATCCCGCGGCATCCAATTAGGGGATGGCGTCCCCAAAACTAAATCGCCCGGCGAGTACGCATCTTCCCGTGTAATTGCGCCTTGCATTGTGCAACTATTAAGTCAGTACAAGCGTTGCTATAGTACCGTCAATTGTGGCTTTACGGGTTTTCTTGAATGATAACGTCGAACGCGCAGGTGGTACGATTGAGTGTCCGAGCTCTGCGCTCTGATGATGGTGTCGCCGCTCTAGCGATTGCCGGTGCAATTGCGGTGTTTGCGTTTAGCGCTTTGTCAGCTTTTTTGTCGAGCGCCGTAGGGGATAGAGAGCTCGCGCTCGCGCAGAGGGGTGTGGCGTCCTGGGCGACGGCAAAAGCCGCGTTGGTCGTTCAGATCAATACACAACAAACCCTTCTTTGCCCTGATCGTAACTTGGATGGGGTTGCAGAGGGGACTTGTGATGGATCCGGGGGTAACGAGCGGAACGGGACGCTACCTTGGGCGACACTTGGTATTGCCCCCAAGGATGTCATCGATCCATACGGAAATTATTATACATATGTGGTTTCTGATGTCGCGAAGGACGTTTGTACATCCATCGCGAATGACTATGATTCCGGCGCCGATGCCGAGATCACGGGTTCACTCATCGTGCCCACAGATCTTGAAACCTTGGAAACATCGGAAACCTTAGGCACGGGAATCGCGACACCGTTCGTTGTCTTAAGTCACGGACCCAACGGATTTGGTGCGACCAGCGAGGGCGGGGTGGCTCAACCCGCGCCGCCATCCGGGCACACGTTTGAAACAAATAATGCGTCGGACAATCCGACAGCGATTTACGAAGGCCCCTTTGACGACGAAGGCACGAATATCTTTGATGATGAAGTGTTTACCGCCTCTCCGAGCGAGCTGCGAAGAATTTGTGAGGTTCTCACGCCGGGCGGATCACTCAATACCGACATCACCGAGAATTTCGAAAACGTCAGTGGCGGAATAGATACGGATAATTTCGATACAACAGGGAGCGGCACGCCGCCCACGGTTATACGTGCGTCAAATGGTGATGGTGTTGCGGAATTCACAAACGGAACGTCGTTCCTCGCAACGGCAACAAGTTTCGATTTTTCCCCGACGATCAGACCTCTTTATGTCGCAACGTATTGGACGCCGTCACCGGGCGCGCCCGCGGCTACGAACTCAGGGTTCTCTATCGCCACGCGCGCGACAGTTGCCGACTTAGGCTCGGGCACAGACATTTTCGATCAAAACACACAGCTTGGACTCAGTTTTCGATTTGATGATCGTGACGGAAGCACAAGTTCGAGTGTGGGTGTTCCTAACAATATCACCATCCGTGATGACACCGGTCAATTGGCAATCAGTTCCGGAACCTACTCTCTTATTAACGGCGAAACATACCTCATTGAAGTTTATGACAATGGCAATGACGTTTGGATGCGCATTACTCAAGAAGACGATTCCAGTAATACCGCCTTTGCCTCCACGACGACGACAACTGACTTAAATTCAGGCGATCAACGTGTTCTGCTCATTAACGGACCCGCGCAAAGTTTTATTGACGATGTATCGGTCGGCGTCGCGATGCTGGCCTTAGAAACCAATGGCACGTCCGGCTACGCGGCGACGGCGGCAGCTGCCAACGGCACCACCACAGGCAACTTGACCCTTGAGGCGTGGATAAGACCTTATTCTCTTCCCACGGGGATGAATCGTGCGGCCATTATCTCGCAGTGGGATACTAACGGCGGCGCGGCTGATAGCGATCAGTCTTTTCGATTGTATTTAGATAGTGATAACGACGATCGCTTGGCGTTTGATATTGGCGGAACCATCAGCTCGACCGCTGATACCGAAACTTTTGATCTCGGATATATCCCGACAACCAACGAGTGGACTCATCTTGCGGTCACGTTTGATTCGACGTCGAAAGATGTCTCTCTCTACGTCAATGGCGTGCTCTTTCGATCAAGAACCAGCCAGACCGATGCCGCGACTGGAGTAGCGACCGCAAGTGAACGGTTTAGTGTTGGCGCGGCCTTTGATAGCGGAACGACGGCAGGGGACTTCTTCCACGGCAATATTTCCGACGTCAGAGTTTGGGACGATGTGCGCACGCGCAATGAAATTTTAAGTTGTTTTCAAACCCGTATTCCGACGAGCACATGCACAACCACCAATCTCGTCGTCAATTGGCAACTTGATCCCACACCGGGTGAAGCGGGATTGGCGGAAACGGATGCCGTAATTACGACTGCTGGGACGGCGGGCACGTTGACATCTGCGTCGTACTCACCGTCACTTGCAAACTACTTCCGGCCATTCTCCACCGATTTTTGTCCGAGCGGTACGAGAGTGGGCGCCTATCAATGTGATTTCCGCGATTCCACCGCTGCGGGTGTTGCTCAATCGGTAACCATCCCCTCTAACCTCAAACTCGTGCATGCAAAAGTCTGGGGCGCGGGCGGCGGCGGCTGGGACCGGAGCAACAACAGCCAAAATGAAAGTGTTGGCGGCAGCGGTGGATTCTCTCAAGGCCTCATTGAGTCCATCAATGGTGTCGCCATGGCTGGTCAGTCTCTGAATATCTATTATGGCGGATACGGTACTGGTAGTTTTATAAATGATCCTAATGATAAGGGCGGCGGCGGCGGTGCCGGCGCAGGAATCTGGAACTCCCTCAATACGGTCGCTGGATTAGTCGCTGGCGGTGGCGGCGGCGCGAATATCAGTGACGAAAATTCTCCCATCGACTGTGCTTCAATTGAGCATACAGTTAATCAGTGTGGCCATGGCGGACATGGCGGTGGGGCCGGCGGCAGCGCGAACACCACGCGGGCACCGGACGCGGGTACCAATAGTTGTGGCGGGCGCGGCGGTGATAATTCGCCGTCTGGCGCAGAGCCTCCATCTGCTGCTGGGTCCGACTGTCCAGATGGTGGCACCGATCCGGTTGGAACAGATGGCGGCGGTGGCGCGGACGGTCAGCTCGGTGGAGGCGCAGGCTTTGCGGTGATGAGCGGCGGTAATGGCATTGACGGTGATGAAGCCGATGGTGATGGGAACAATTACGCTGGTGCGGGCGGTGGCGGTGGCGGCGCCAACGGCTCGGGCGGCGGCGGCGGTGAAGCTGGTGGCTATCGGGATCAAACCAACTTTCAAGGGTATGGGGGCGGCGGCGGGTCCGGCACAGCCGACGCAGGTGTTCACAATGTTACCGGCGAAGTGCGCACCCTAAGTTTCTTTGAAAACTCTACGCGGGGTGATTTCGACGTCGGCACCGCAACTATCACGAACGTAGAAGCTGATCCTGCGGGTTTAGGCTGGCAGGTGGGAATGTTTATTGATGCGTCTGCCCACGTTCCAGTCGGCACCACAATTGTTTCCATCGACTCGGCGACACAGGTAACCATGTCGCAAAACGCAACCGGTACTCAAAACAACCGGCGTATTACCGTGACCCAAACTACGGGTGGTGGCGTTGATGATCCTGATTATTCACCGTCATATCTGAATGGTACCGAAGCGTTGCAACGCCCTGGTACTGGGGGTGTAGCTTCCGCGAGCATTAATGGCCGGGGTGGTGCCGTTGTGTTGCAGTGGTAGGCGAAGAACTAGGGAACTCGTTTCTGCGCTAGACTAAATTTTCTGTGGATAACCGGTCTCACATGGCTGACGCCGATGACGTCGTGTGAAATGCTAGGACCATGAGCACCGAGACCACTCCCGCCTACGCTCCCTTTGTCCACTTACGCGTTCACTCGGCTTATTCCATGGCCGAAGGCGCGATTAAAATTCCCGACCTCGCCGACCTGTGTGTGAAAAACGCCATGCCCGCCGTGGCGCTCACCGACACGCGCAACCTTTTTGGGGCTTTAGAGTTTTCTAAAACGTGTGCGGGCGCGGGGGTGCAGCCCATCATCGGCTGCCAACTCTCTGTTCGGCGAGAAGATGGAGAAACCGGCCAAGGTCAATCCGGGCGTCTACCAGAACCCGACCAACTGATTCTGCTTGCTCAAAATGCGGCGGGGTACAGCAACCTCATTAAACTTGTGAGCAAAGCGTTCCTTGAAACTGAGTCAGGGGAAACACCTCAAGTCAGTTGGGCTGACATCACGGGCCATACCGAGGGTTTGATCGCTCTTACGGGCGGACTGCAAGGAACGCTCGGTAGGTTGTTGCACGATGGGCAGCGTCCCCATGCCGAAGAGTTCTTAACGAAGTTGGAGTCCTTATTCCCAGGGCGATTGTACATCGAACTCATGCGCCATGGCTTGCCCGGTGAAGAGCGCATCGAACCTGCGCTCCTCGATCTCGCGTATACGCGCGATATTCCACTAGTGGCGACCAACGAATGTTTTTTCTCGGACGCGGGGATGTACACCGCGCATGATGCATTGATATGCATCGCCGAGAAATCTTTTGTCTCCATGAGCAACCGTCGCCGTTTAACGCCACATCACCGGTTTAAGACGGCGCAGGAAATGCAGGACCTCTTTGCCGATATTCCCGAGGCAATCAGCAATACTTTGGTCATTGCTCAGCGTTGCGCCTTCAAGGTCGATGTCCGCGATCCCATTCTTCCGAAATCACCGAAAGCGGGAGATCGCACGGAAGATGAAGCGCTCCGCGATCTTGCGAATGCAGGCTTGGAAGAGCGCCTCACGCACCTCGTCTTTACTCAGGAGATGAGCGAGAAACAGCGCGCGGCCGCGGCAAAACCTTACCGAGAACGTCTGGAGTATGAACTCGGTGTTATCGGGGATATGGGCTTTCCCGGATATTTCATGATTGTGGCCGACTTCATCCAGTGGGCAAAGGAACACGGAATTCCCGTAGGCCCTGGCCGCGGGTCGGGCGCGGGATCGGTCGTGGCCTGGGCTTTGACGATTACGGATATGGATCCGCTGCGGTTCGGATTGCTGTTTGAGCGGTTCTTAAACCCTGAGCGCGTCTCCATGCCCGACTTCGATATCGACTTTTGTCAGGACCGACGCGACGAAGTCATTCACTACGTTCAGCGTGAATATGGAAAAGACCGTGTTGCGCAGATTATTACTTTCGGAAAACTTCAGGCGCGGGCGGTTTTGCGCAACGTCGGCCGCGTTTTGGAAATGCCCCTCGGATACGTCGATAAGATTTGCAAAATGGTGCCGATGAACCCGGCCAATCCATTGACGTTAACCGAGGCCATCGAGAGCGAACCCGAGCTTCAAAATTTAAGAGACACCGACGACAGTGTTCGTCAACTTCTCGATATTTCTCTCAAACTCGAGGGCCTTTATGCCCATGCCTCAACCCACGCCGCCGGTGTGGTGATTGGCGACCGGCCCCTTGATGAATTGGTGCCCCTGTACCGCGACCCCCATTCAGATATGCCGGTGACCCAGTTCAACATGAAGTGGGTAGAGCAAGCGGGCCTCGTAAAGTTTGATTTCCTTGGCTTGAAAACACTCACCGTTCTTGAAAGAGCAAAGGAGCTGCTCGCACGCAGGAACATCGAGATTGATCTTTCAAAAATACCGCTCGATGACGCTGAGACTTTTGCCATGTTGGGACGGGCCGATACCGCGGGCGTGTTCCAGTTGGAAGGTGCGGGCATGCGCGATGTTTTGCGCAAACTCAAACCCGATGTATTCGAGGACATCATTGCGGTGGTCGCATTGTACCGCCCCGGCCCGATGGACAATATTCCCAGCTTCATAAATCGGAAATTGGGTCTCGAGCCCATTGATTATCTGCACCCGTCCTTGGAATCCATCCTCGCTGAAACCTACGGCATCATGGTTTATCAGGAGCAGGTGATGCAGGCCGCGCAGGTTCTCGCCGGATACAGCCTAGGAAGTGCCGATCTTCTACGCCGGGCGATGGGCAAGAAGATTCAATCTGAAATGGATGAGCAACGAGATACCTTTGTTGAAGGCGCAGCCGCCCGGGGGATCGACCGCAACAAAGCCTCCGACATTTTTAACACCATCGATAAGTTTGCTGGATACGGGTTCAACAAATCGCACGCGGCCGCCTATGCGATGGTTGCCTATCAAACAGCGTACCTAAAAGCGAATTATCCGGTTGAATTTATGGCCGCATCGATGACCCTTGATATTCACAACACGGATAAACTCGCGGCCTTTAGAAGCGAACTCACGCGATTGGGAATCGAAATTTTACCGCCGGATATCAACACATCGGAAGTTACGTTTGCGGTGGAAGAGGGCGCGATACGGTACGCGCTTGCCGCTATAAAAAACGTGGGCGTGGGTGCCATGACCGGATTGGTTGCGGCGCGCGAAAAATCTGGACCGTTTAAAAATCTGAACGATTTCGCGTCCCGTCTCGATGGGTCTGTGGTCAATAAACGCCTCCTTGAAAATCTCATCCGCGCCGGCGCCATGGACAGTGTTCATGATAATCGCGCAGAGTTATTTGACGGCGTGGAGACAATCCTTCGGCATGCGCAACGAAATGCGAACGAGCGGTCCTCACAGCAGACAAGTTTATTCGCCGGTGAAGAGGCGGCAGTTAAGATTTCGCTCCCGAGTGTTCCCGCGTGGCGACCCATGGAGCGTCTTGCTCATGAGTTTAGTGCGGTCGGATTTTATTTGTCTGCGCATCCTCTAGACGCTTATGCGGGAACTTTGGATGCGTTAAAGGTGGTCAAAGCCAAAGACCTGCAGGAACTCACGGCGCATGACTGCTCTCAGCCGGTCAAAATGGCGGGGACTGTGGTTTCAAAACGCGAGCGTGTGGGGCGGCGGGGTAATCGCTACGCATTTGTGGCGCTGTCCGATGACACCGGCACCTTTGAAATCACAATGTTTTCCGAAATTCTGGCGGCATCGCGCGATCTTCTAGATGCCGGTGCGCCCGTTCTCTTAACGCTAGATGCCCAGTTGGAGGACGATAAGGTTCGCCTTCTTGCAAGCCGCGTTGAATCTCTTGAAAAGGCGCTGGCGGCCAGGGTGCGCAATCTTAAGATTGACGTCGGGCCAGATATCGAGATCGCCGAGCTCCAAAGTCTGTTTGAAGCTGATGGCCGCGGAAAAGGGCGGGTGCTAATTCAGGCGCGTTCGAACGGTCATATCGTCGAAGTGGCGCTGCCCGGCGGCTACGCGATCCAGCCCAAAACCCTTGCGGGCTTAAAGGATGTGCCCGGGATTGCCGAAATCCGGGAATTTTAACGGGAAACTCGCCGCCGCCCTTGCTATTGCCCCAATAAACCCTTAGAACCCGCGCTATTCCACACGCGGATTGGGGCGGTTCGGGAGTTCCGAACGTCCATCCGGTGCATCGGGGTTTAGCTCCGATGCTCACCTTCCGCGGAGGCACAACCGGAGAAAAGAGGACATCATGGCGCCGCCATCATTTAGCATGCGTCAGCTCATCGAAGCTGGCTGTCATTTCGGACATAACACCCGACGTTGGAACCCTAAGATGAAGCCGTACCTGTTTGGGGTGCGCGATGGGGTTCACATTATTGACCTTCAGCAAAGCGTACCCATGCTGCAACGCGCCGTGCAGGCTGTGCACGACGTGACCGCCGCAGGCGGACGTGTTTTGTTTGTTGGCACAAAACGCCAAGCACAAGATTTGGTGAAAGAGTACGCCGAACGCTGCGGTCAGTATTACATCAATCATCGTTGGTTGGGTGGTACGCTGACGAATTGGAAGACCGTGTCCAATTCGATTAAGCGCCTAAAAGATCTTGAGGCGCGCCTCGCAGACGAACAGCAACTTCATGGTCTGACCAAAAAAGAACAGCTGACCTTGCAGCGCGAGCAAGAGAAGTTGGACCGCTCCCTTGGCGGTATTAAAGATATGGGTGGGTTGCCTGACATTATCTTTGTAATTGATACCAACAAAGAAAGCATTGCTGTTGCTGAAGCCAACGTGCTGAACATTCCTGTAGCGGCCGTTGTTGATAGCAATTCTGATCCTAAGGGTATCACGTATCCGATTCCCGGTAATGACGATGCCATTCGGGCAATAAAGCTCTACTGCGAGTTGGTCTCCGATACCGTTCTTGACGGAATTCAAGATGAGATGAAAAGCGCGGGCGTTGATATCGGTGAGCAAGACGAGGCACCAGTAGAAACGTTGCCGGACGGCGGAGAGCCGGATGCGAGCTCGGAGTCCGACAGTGAGGCAGAGTCCAAAGACGACGCGAAGCCAAAAGCAAAAACGAAGGTTGTAAAGAAACCACGTAGCCGCGCGAAAACTGCAACCAAAACGGCCACGAAGGCTGCGCCAAAAAAGAAAGCCAAGGCTAAAGCCAAAGCCGAAACGACGGATGAGGCTGCAGACTCAAAAGATACCAAAGCAAAAGACGCCGCTGAAAAAGATTCAGACGCCTAATTGGCGGCGTTGCTTTTCAATTATAATTTCTGCGGTGCGTTTTGATTAAGTCAGCTGCCGCAAAGTTTGCGAGATGACGAGGAATAGGAATGGCTCAAATTACCGCTCAATTGGTCAAGGATCTGCGCGAGAAAACCGGCGCAGGTATGATGGACTGCAAGAAAGCGCTGGGGGAAACGGACGGAGACATGGAAGCCGCGGTCGATTGGCTTAGAAAGAAAGGTCTGTCGGCGGCTGCAAAGAAATCTGGACGTGTTGCTGCCGATGGGTTGATCGGCGTCGTGGTTGATGGTGGCGCCGGCGGAATCTTGGAAGTAAATGCCGAGACAGATTTCGTCGCCCGCAATGACACTTTCCAGGATTTTGTCGAAACCACGACCAAGCTGACTCTTGAGACGCAGGGCGACGTAGAAAAACTTAAGACCGCGGCGTATCCAGGTGAAAGTCGCACCGTGGCCGAACAGTTAACCCACACCATTGCGACCATCGGCGAAAATATGACCATTCGCCGTAGCGATACAGTATCAGTAGGTCAGGGCGTTGTGACGTCCTATGTCCATACCGCTGCGAAACCAGGGCTCGGTAAGATTGGGGTTTTGGTCGCGCTAGAATCCAGCGGCGATACGGAAAAACTTCAAGCTCTTGGTAAACAGCTTGCAATGCATATTGCGGCGTCTAATCCGCTATTTCTTGAAACCTCTGACGTTGACGAGGCGTCTTTGGAACGTGAGAAGGCGATCTACCGCGATCAAGCTGCCGCAGCCGGAAAACCGGAAGATATCATTGAAAAGATGGTTCAGGGGCGAGTGCGCAAGTACTATGAAGAGGTTGTGCTCTTAGAGCAGGCATACATTATGGAAGACAAAACCAAGGTCGGAAAAGCCGTAGAAAATGCTGCAAAAGAAATCGGTGCGCCGGTGAAAATTTCTGGATTCGTGCGTTACGGACTTGGGGAAGGTATACAAAAAGAAGAGTCTGATTTTGCGGCGGAAGTCGCAGCTGCTGCCGGAAGCTAAGTCAGCGCGAGTACTTTTTGGGGTCTAAAGATGCTCGGGCGCTGCGTGGAGTAAGGAATGAGCGAGGGGCTACCCTACAAGCGCGTATTGGTTAAGGTCTCAGGCGAAGGTCTGATGGGCGCCAGCGAATACGGCCTTGAGCGCGCCGCCGTTACTAAACTCGCTGAAGCCGTCAAAGCTGTTGTTGGCGGCGGTCGCCAGGTTTGCTTGGTGATTGGCGGGGGAAATATTTTCCGCGGTCTTTCTGGGGCAGCAACCGGCATGGACCGGACAACAGCCGACTACATGGGAATGCTCGCAACCGTGATGAACGCGTTAGCTGTTCAGAGCGCGCTTGAGCTTTTAGGTGTCGCGACACGTGTCCAATCAGCTATAGCGATGGCGCAAGTGTGCGAGTCCTATGTCCGCCGGCGGGCAGTGCGGCATATGGAAAAAGGTCGTGTCGTTATTTTTGCCGCCGGTACAGGCAATCCATTTTTTACGACGGATACCGCTGCGGCATTGCGCGCGGTGGAGATGAACTGTGACGCCCTCCTAAAAGCAACACAGGTTGATGGTGTTTACGACTCCGACCCAAAAAAGAACAAGGACGCAAAGCGATATGATCGCCTGACTTTTGACAAAGTTCTCGCAGATAACTTGCAGGTCATGGATACAACGGCGATTGCCTTGGCGCGGGAAAACAAGCTGCCGATCATTGTATTTAATATGCATGAGGATGATGCGATTGCGCGGGTTCTTGAGGGGCGCGGAATGTCGACAACTATAACCAGCGATCCGGTATAATTCCGGGACAGCGCAATACTAATATGTGACGAACTGATCATATAAACGGGGCATAAGTACGATGAGCCAAACTTTTCCAGATCTGGAGAAAGATCTCCAACACAAGATGGAAGTGAGTATGGAGCACGCAAAAAAGGAATTTGCGGGATTGCGTACTGGCCGTGCATCAGCGGGCTTACTTGAGCCGGTTATGGTCGATGCCTACGGCAGCCAAATGCCTTTAAATCAAGTTGCGAGCGTTTCTGTTCCTGAGCCACGTTTGTTGTCTGTGTCAGTTTGGGACAAAGGATTGGCGCGTGCAGTAGAAAAAGCCATCAGAGAGTCGAGTTTGGGACTCAATCCGGTAGCAGACGGCACGCTTATTCGCGTTCCGATACCTCCGCTGACCTCCGAACGTCGTGCTGAACTTATCAAAATTGCTCACAAGTATGCTGAACACGCGCGTGTTGCGATCCGTAATGTGAGGCGCGAAGGGAATGATGCTCTCAAAAAAATGGAGAAAGACAGCATAATTTCTCAAGATGAACACCACAAGTTCGCTGATCAGATTCAAAAAATGACAGATGAATTTGTAGCAAAGGTCGACGACGCCTTAAAAACTAAGGAAGCGGAGATTACCCAGGTCTGATGAGCGTTTCGTCCGCCCAATCTTTATCTAAGTCCGAAACAGGGGTGCCATCCGGTGTGCCCGTGCATGTCGCGATCATAATGGATGGCAATGGTCGTTGGGCGAAGTCTCATGGACTTCCGCGTACCGCCGGGCACAAGCGTGGTGCAGAAGCGGTCAAACGCGTTGTCGAAGGTGCCGGGAAGTTTGGAATTAAGTATCTCACGCTATTTGGGTTTTCATCGGAAAACTGGAGTAGACCCGAGAGCGAAATCCGGGACCTCCTCAATCTCCTTCGTCATACGCTCAAGAACGATGTAACCGAGCTTCACAAACAGGGTATTCGCTTAAGAGTTATTGGTGAGCGCATGCGATTGCCGGTTGATACGGTTGAACTCATCAACAATGCTGAAACCCTTACGGCATCGAATACGAAGTTAATGCTGACCATCGCGCTCAGTTACGGTGGCCGCCAGGAGATTGTAGCGGCAGCGAAATCATTAGCCGCAGATTGCATTGCTGGCCATTGTGCGCCGAGCGACATCGATGAACACATGTTTGGGCGACGATTATTTACCGCTGATACACCCGACCCGGATATTTTGATCCGAACATCGGGTGAACAGCGCATCAGCAATTTCTTGCTCTGGCAAATTGCGTATACGGAATTGGTGTTTACGGAAACGCTTTGGCCGGATTTCGATCGAACCGAACTCGAAGCGGCGATATCTGATTTCAGCAAACGCGATCGTCGTTACGGTGCGGTAAAAGGGTAGCGAGATCGAAATGCTCTGGACCCGGGTTGTCTCAAGTGTGCTCCTTGCGCCGCTTTTTTTGTTCGTCGTGTATCTTGAGGCGCCGTGGTTCACTGTTTTGTCGGCTGGCATTGGGGGCTGGTTGCATACGAGTATGCACGGATGACAAACCTTATTCGTTCTGACAAGTCGTGGACTTGGGGTGCGCGTTTGAGCGTTGTTGCGCCGATAGGTGCGATCCTCGCCTTAGAGTTTGGAAATGTACTGTTTGCGGCAATATTGATTGGAGTGCTGACGCTCGCATTCTTTGTCTTAAGCGCCAATTCAGGGCGGCGTATTTCGGTTCAGCTGATCGTGCCCTACGCCGCATTCCCTGCGGTTGCGTTGGCATATATTATAAATGTCGGGGGAGCTATTTCGATCTATTGGTTGTTGGCGGTTGTGTGGGCGACCGATGTTGGAGCCTACGTCGTCGGGCGAACACTCGGAGGTCCAAAATTGGCCCCGTCCATAAGTCCCAACAAAACCTGGTCAGGGGCAATTGGTGGTGTGGTTTGCGCTGCTGCGGCGTCCTACCATACTTTTGCTTGCCTTTGGTCTCGAGGCGACTGCGGTGTTCGTCGGCCTATCAATAGGTTTGGCTATCGTCAGCGAATTGGGGGACCTGTTCGAATCCGGTCTTAAACGACGTTTTTCTGTGAAGGATTCTGGAGCGCTCATTCCCGGCCATGGGGGTGTTATGGATAGGTTTGATGGCCTTTGGGCTGCCGCGCCTGCGCTTGCTGGGGTGTGTATCTTTACAGGTGTAGGAATCCAGTCGTGGTGAGGGGGACGGAAAACGTGACACGGCGGGGAATTGGAGGGGAGTCGCGGAAGATCTCAATTTTGGGATCGACGGGGTCGGTCGGCGAAAGCACCATTGATCTCGTGCTGAGGGAACCCGAGGCCTATGACGTTGTCGCGTTGACGGCCAATACCAGTTGGGAAAAATTAGCTGAACAAGCTAAAACGCTCAAGCCTCAGCTTGTAGCGCTTGCAGATCCTTCGGGGTACAAAGCTTTAAAAGAAGCTCTCGCAGGTACAGACATTCGCGTCTCCGCCGGTGTCGAAGCGCTGTCCGAAGCGGCCGCGGAACCGTCTGACTGGGTTATGGCCGCGATTGTCGGCGCCGCTGGTCTTCGCCCGACTTTGGAGGCCGTCAAGCGCGGGACAATTGTTGCCCTTGCCAATAAGGAATGCCTAGTGAGCGCAGGGGCACTGTTTATGGATGCGGTTGCAGACCACGGTGCAACTTTGTTGCCGGTCGACTCAGAGCACAACGCCATCTTCCAAGTATTTGATTTTAAACAAAAAGACCGTATTGAAAAAATCATCCTCACAGCGTCTGGCGGGCCATTCCGGTCCTGGTCTGCGCAGGCGATGAAATCGGTCACTCCTGAGCAAGCTGTGGCGCATCCCAATTGGTCGATGGGCGCCAAAATTTCTGTAGATTCCGCGACCATGATGAATAAGGGGCTCGAAGTCATCGAAGCGCACCATTTGTTTGGTATGGAAAGCGAGCGCATTGATGTCGTAGTTCACCCTCAATCTGTTGTGCATAGCCTCGTTGACTACAAAGATGGTTCTGTATTGGCTCAATTAGGAAGCCCGGATATGCGCACACCGATCGCCTATACACTTGGCTGGCCCGACAGAATTACCGCGCCGTCTCCGCGCTTGGACTTGGCGGCACTCGGAAAGCTTGAATTCGAAGCGCCGGATTTAGAACGGTTTCCTGCTCTGCATCTTGCGCGTTGTGCGTTGCAAACAGGGGGAGCGGCCCCTACAATTCTTAATGCGGCCAATGAGATAGCGGTCGCGCGGTTTCTTGAGGGCCGTATAAGTTTCCTCGATATTGCCGCAATTGTAGAGCATACGATGGAAGACATGGCGTCCCGGTCATTCACGACGCTGGACGATGTGATGGAAATCGACGCTGAAGCCCGGAGAGTTGCCGAAGGGCTTAAGGGGCTTGGCGCTGCCGCCGAGTAAATGCTGAGTATTGGGTAGGAGAGACGACGCGTGCTTGAACAGTTAATTGGTGTTCCGTTTACACTCGCAAGCTTTCTGATTGTTTTGTCCGTTGTGGTTTTTGTCCACGAGTTCGGACACTTTTACGTTGCTCGCAGGTGTGGCGTTCGCTGTGAAGTTTTTTCTGTCGGCTTTGGCCCCGAATTGTTCGGCTACACCGACCGGCAGGGAACACGGTGGAAGTTCAGCGTTATTCCTTTGGGTGGTTACGTTCGCATGTTTGGCGAGGGCGAAACCATGCAAGTTGTGGAGGGTGGTTCAGACGAAGATGCGGATGCGAAGCCACGTGAACTCACACCGGAAGAGCGCGCAGTGTCTTTTAAGCACAAGCCGCTGAGTCAAAAAGCTGCGATCGTTTTCGCGGGGCCGGCCATAAATGTTCTTTTTGCGATCGCCGTGTTTTGGGTCATGTTTTTACTGATCGGCAGGCCCATAACTGAGCCGGTTGTAGGAGAAATCATTGAAAACAGTGCGGCGTCTGACGCGGGACTAATGTCCGAAGACAGAATTCTGGCTATCGACGGCACAACGATTGATCGTTTCGAAGATATTCAAAATATTGTCCAACTTGGAAACGGCGCACCGCTCGCGCTTCTCATCGAACGGGATCGCTCTGAACTCAATATCACGCTTACACCGCGTGCCATTGATGGAACTGATCCGTTTGGTAATGCGCAGCGACGGTTTCTTATTGGGATCAGGCCCTCTGGTGAGACCCGTGTAACGGAACTGGGGCCAATTTCTGCTGTTGGCGTTGCGATTGGACAAACCTATGGAATCATCGAGGGAACGGCGATAGCGATTGGTCAGATTGTTTCTGGTCAGCGGGGAACCGAGGATTTAGGCGGGCCAATTCGGATTGCGAAGTATTCTGGACAGGCAGCAAAAGCCGGCATAGTCAGCTTTATTCTTCTTATGGCAATCTTGTCTGTAAATCTCGGAATCATTAACCTTTTTCCAATACCGCTGCTTGACGGCGGACACCTGTTGTTCTACGCCATCGAAGCCGTGCGCGGCAGTCCAATTTCAGAGCAGGCCCAGGAATGGAGCATGCGTGTGGGATTGGCACTTGTTCTCGCGCTGATGATTTTCGTTACGTGGAACGATATTCTTCATATCTGATCCTATGGCTGGTTGGTGCAGCGTGGTTTCGGGCAATTGTTGAGTTGGAAGGTCCGTATGAGTTGGACAGCCCGAATACGTAAGCGCATTGACGCTCACCTGAGGCAATGTTCGCGCTATTTTGACCGGCGGGGAATACGTCATGCCGTGCGCGTAACGATGCTCCTTCTTGTGTGCGCTGGGCCGATGTCCTTGAGCGTTCAAGCTCAGCAACAAGCCAATACAATTGAAACCATCGGTATTCAGGGTAGTCAGCGCATTGAGCCCGAGACAATTCGAACGTACCTATCCGTCAGAGAAGGTGACCCGTTTGATCCAATACGGATCGACAGATCATTAAAGAACCTGTTTGCAACGGGATTATTCGCCGACGTGAGTATCGCTCAGCAGGGCGCCATGCTTTTAGTTCGTGTCGTCGAGAACCCGATCATCAACAGAATCTCGATCGAGGGAAATGATCAGATTGACGATGATGAAGTGGTCCCGGAAATACAGTTGCGTCCGCGGGTCGTTTATACCCGCACCCGTGTGCAACAGGATGTCGACAAGATTTTGGAGTTGTACCGCCGCGAGGGAAGGTTCGCCGCGCGCGTTGAGCCTAAAGTTATTGAGTTACCGCAAAACCGGGTTGACGTTGTTTTTGAAATTTCCGAAGGCCCGCCGACATATGTCCGAACGATTAATTTTGTCGGCAACGAGGCATTTGATGACAGTGAACTCCGCGGTATTATCCTGACCCAAGAAGAACGTTGGTGGAAATTGTTTGCCTCCAACGATACTTACGATCCCGATCGTATGGCATTTGATCGGGAGTTGTTACGCCAACATTATTTGCAAGAGGGTTACGCTGACTTTGAAGTCGTTTCTGCGGTGGCGGAGCTCGCGCCCAACCGCGAGAATTTTTATATGACTTTCACGGTGAGCGAGGGGCCTCGGTACCGCTTCAACGAAATTCAACTGGAGGTCAATGTCGAAGACTTGCCGCGAGAAACTCTTGAGGCAGTTATTGTTCCGCAAGCCGGTGATTGGTTTAACGGAAAACAACTCGAAGATACCATCGAAGCGGTAAGCGACGCGGCGGGGATCGCCGGGTACGCATTTGTTGAAGTTCGTCCGCAAGTAAGCCGCAATGTTGAAGAGAGACTTATTAATGTCACTTTCGAGGTCGCCGAAGGACCTCGCGTATTTGTAGAGCGCGTTGATATCCGCGGAAACAACCGCACGCTTGAGAATGTTATTCGTCGTGAATTGTTATTGGTTGAAGGTGATGCCTTTAATGCCGCACGTGTTCGTCGTTCGAAGGTGCGTCTCGAAAAATCTAGGGTTCTTTAAGGAAGACACCGTTGAGATTGAAAACACTCAATCCGAGGTTTATCCGGATCGCACGATTTTAGAAGTCAGCCTGGAAGAAGAGAACACTGGTGAGTTGTCGCTGGGTGTCGGCTTTTCCAGTGCAACGGGATTCTTAGTGGACGTCGGGTATCGTGAGCGGAATCTTTTGGGACGTGGCCAAGATTTGCGCTTGAATCTCAGCCTGTCTCAACTCCAATCCCAAATAAATGTAGGCTTTACCGAACCGTATTTCTTGAACCGCCGATTGGCAGCTGGCGTTGACGCTTTTGCCACGCGAAATAACTTTCAGTCTGAGAGCGGCTTTACCCAGGAAAACTACGGGGGGTCTTTACGGGTAGGCTTTAGTTACAACGAATACCTATTCCAACGGTTTAATTATTCACTTCTCTGGACGAGCCTGAGCGGCCTAGATAACGCCACGTCTCAGTTTGTGATCGAGCAAGCGGGTACCACAGTTACCTCGCAAATCAGTACGACCGTCGTCTATGACCGGCGAGACAACATTATTGATCCAACAAGTGGTTTTTATCTGAGTCTTGGCGGTGAGCTCGCCGGGTTGGGCGGAAACGAAAGATTCGTTCGCGGTACTGTTGGCGGAGCGGTATATGTTGAGCCTTTTGACGGGTGGATTTTTTCAGCGAGCACTCAAGGCACCTATATTGTGGGACTTGGCGGCGAGGAAGTGAAAATTTACCAACGTTCTCAGTTGGGCGGCTTTACTCTACGGGGATTCGATGATTTTGGCGCCAGCCCCCGCGATGCCACGACTTTCGGTGCGGTTGGCGGCGACTGGATGGTTACAACTACGTTTGAACTGCAGATTCCGCTTGGACTAGACGCTGAATCCGGTATTAAGCCCTATCTATTTAACGATTGGGGAGTAATAGGCCCCCCCACAGATTTGAAGAAGAGAGGTGCCATCATCCTCGATTCTCAGGCCATTCGCGGGGCGGCTGGAATTGGAATAGAGTGGAGGTCCGTCCTTCCCATTACCGTGGACTACTCTCCGTTGATTATCAACGCGCAGGGCTTTGATCGTACAAAACGGTTCAGAATTAATTTTGGAACGCGTTTCTAACTAGAGGTTTGACCAATGAAGACTATTTCTAAATTGCGCACCATATTTTCGGCACTCTTGTTCGCTGCTGCCACTTTTGCGCTTCTCTCGTCAGGGACGACAGCTTTCGCCCAGGTGGAACAACTACCGGCACCCGTCATTGGCGTTGTCGATGCCGATCGAGTTCTTCAAGAATCCCTTGCGGCGAAGGGTGTGCGCCTTGAGCGGGAAAAATACGTGAATCAATACCAGGCTCAAGTCAAGGAAACAGAATCACAGTTGCGTGCCGAAGACCAAGATCTTTCCCAGCAACGGAGTGTGCTGGCGCCCGAAGTTTTCGCGCAACGGGCGCAGGGCTTTCAGCAAAAGCTCGCAGACTTTCAAGTGCAGGTTAGGGACAAGCAAGAGCGTCTCGATTTTGCCTTTCAGCAAGCGATGCAAGAAATCGGGAACGCAATGGTGGTCGTATCTCGCGAGGTTGCACAAGAACGCGGCATCAACGTTGTGTTGGCTCGCAATCAGGTACTGATTGCTGATCCGTCAATGGACATCACTAATGCGGTTCTTGAGAAACTCAATCAAAGATTGGCTTCGGTGGTATTTCAAGACCCCGAGACTCTCCAACGGCAGGGGCAAGCGCCTCCAGCAGATGGAGCTGCGGGTGGTTAGCCGTTCATAACGGTTGTAATCAATGCCCGACCCTCGGTTTTACAACCGCGCCGGGCCCTTTACGTCGGAAGAGCTAGCGCGGCACTGCGGCGCTACGCTCGCCGGCGGGTGTGATCCAAAAAAATCTATCAGTGACCTAGGCGACGGGACCAAGGCGGGCCCGAACGATATCATCTACATTTCCGATGCCGACTACCTTGAGCAACTGTCTAACAGTCGGTGCGGCGCGTGTATTACGACTGAAGAATTTTTTACGAAGGCATCACCTGGGTGCGTTGGCCTTTTGACAGAAGACCCTCGAATTGCATTCGTACGTGCGGCAAATCTTTTTTACCCGGAAGTACCCGGAAAAGACCTGAAGGCCGCTGATCAGATCGCTCCAGACGCAAAACGTGGGACAAGGTGTTGTAGTCGCACCTGGCGCGGTAGTTGGATCGTGTGCGGAAATTGGCGATGGCGTACACCTTGGCGCGAATGCCGTGATTGGTCCAGGCGTGGTCCTGGGCGAAGGATGTACGATTGGCCCCAATGTGACGGTGACGCACGCGATAGTAGGGGCACAGGTTCGCATCGCGGCGGGGAGCCAAATTGGGCAAGATGGGTTCGGTTTTATTCCCACGAAAGCCGGTCATTTAAGAGTTCCGCAGCTCGGCCGAGTTTTGATTGAGGACCATGTGGATATTGGCGCAAATTGCGCCATTGACCGCGGAGCGCTTAGTGACACAGTGATCGGAGCGGGAACGAAAATCGATAACCTGGTCCAAATCGGGCACAATGTCGAAATCGGGCGCGATTGCATTATCGTCTCGCAAGTCGGTATTTCTGGTAGTTGTCGTATTGGAAACGGTGTGGTCATTGGGGGGCAGGGCGGACTAGCCGACCACGTAACCATTGGTGACGGTGCGCAAGTCGCTGCGAAATCTGGTATAATGCGTGATATTGCGCCGGGGGATACGGTTATGGGATACCCCGCAAAGCCTATCCGGCAGTTTTGGCGGGAGGTTGCGGCTTTGACGCGGTTGACCAAGCGCGGGAAGTGACCCTAAATACTCGTGGTGTACACCATGCGGTGGCCACAAAGAGGTAAAATGTGATGGACGGACAAGCAACAGGCGAAAGCGCAACAACGATCGATATCCATCGGATTGTTGAAATGATACCCCATAGGTATCCGTTTTTGTTGGTCGATAAGTTGGTCGATGTCGACCCAGGGGAATCTGCGGTTGGAATAAAGAATGTGACCGCGAATGAGCCCTTTTTTCAGGGGCATTTCCCTGAACGTCCCGTCATGCCAGGCGTTCTCATTATTGAAGCGATGGCTCAGACCGCAGCAGTAATTGTGGTTGCATCTTTAGGAGGCAGCGCGGAAGGAAAATTGGTCTACTTTATGACTATTGAAAATGCGCGATTCCGGAAACCGGTTGAACCTGGCGATCAACTCCGCCTTGTGTGCCGAAAAGAACGTCAGCGTGGCAACGTTTGGAAATTCGCCGGCGAAGCCAAAGTGGACGGCGTGGTCGTGGCCGAGGCCACATATACAGCCATGATAATGGACAGCTAAGTTCGCTTACTGGTTTTTTCGTGGACTCGACAATTCAATCTCAACACATCCACTCCACCGCTCTGGTTGATAACCAAGCGCAATTAGACGGCAACGTTGAAATTGGCCCGTATTGTGTGGTTGGCCCGAACGCGCGCTTAGGTGACGGCGTACGATTGATGTCACACGTTGTTGTTGACGGTTATACGAGTATTGGCGCTCACACCACAGTTCATCCATTCGCGTCTCTTGGACTCGCGCCCCAGCATACAAAGTGTAATGGGGATGGCGCGCACCTTGTAATCGGCGAGCACAATATTATCCGCGAGCACGTTACGATACATGTGGGAACGAAAAGCGGGCGTATGGAGACCCGAGTTGGCAACCACTGTTTCTTAATGGTGGGGTCCCATGTCGCGCATGATTGCATTATTGATGATCACGTGATCCTAACAAATAATGTTGCTTTGGGCGGCCATGTGACAATCGGCGAATATGCGGTTGTTGGGGGATTATCGGGCGTCCATCAACATGTTCGGATTGGAAAGCACGCTATGGTGGGCGGTGTCACCGGCGTGGAAAAAGACGTTATTCCCTATGCTCTCGCGATGGGTAATCGGGCGAAGCTGACGGGGTTAAATATCGTAGGCCTAAGGCGCCGCGGATTTTCTCGTGAGGATATTCGTAGTTTGCGCACGGCATATGGCTTGTTGTTTTCCCAGGAAGGGACAATGAGCGAGCGCATCATTGAAGTTGCAGACCTATTTTCCGAGCATGCCGGGGTTATGGACATTATAAACTTCATCAGGGAAGACTCCTCGCGGCCAATTTGCACGCCTGCGGCGATAAATGGCAACGGCAGTTGAATCGGCGTCCATGGCGGACGAAACACCTTCATCGACACTTGGAATTATTGCCGGCGGCGGCGCGCTACCGGGACTTCTCGCATCGGCGTGTGAGTCGGCTGGTAGGCGATTTTTTATTCTCGCCCTCGAGGGGTCTGCAGACGGCGCGCTCCTCCCGCGAGAACCGGACGCGCAGATTCGGCTGGGCGAAATTGGCAAGGGTTTTGCGGCTTTACATGAAGCGGACGTTGAACATGTCGTTCTCGCGGGGTCTGTCCGGCGTCCGGCGTTAAATGATCTGAAACCCGACCTCAAGGGAGCGTCCATTCTAGCGAAAATCGCAGGTCGTGCTTTGGGCGATGACAGCTTGCTGTCGGTTGTCATTGGCGAGATTGAGCAAGAAGGATTCACGGTTGTAGGAGCTGACGACATTCTTACTGAGCTGCTTGCAGATCGAGGCCCTCTCGGTCGGCATAAACCCGATGACATAGCTATAAAGGACATCGACCGCGGCATTGATGTGGCTAGGGCCCTTGGCGTAGCGGATACAGGTCAGGCGAGTGTCGTTCAGCAGGGTATTGTTTTAGGTGTGGAAGCAGCCGAGGGGACGGATGACTTACTGTCCCGGTGTTCGGCTTTGCGGCGAGACGGACCTGGGGGCGTTTTGGTGAAGGTGAAAAAACCTCAGCAAGAGCGCCGCGCGGATTTGCCAACCATTGGTGTGGCGACAATTAAAAATGCCCATGCGGCGGGTTTAAGAGGTGTTGCGGTGGAGGCGGGTCATACACTCATTATCGACAAACTGTCTGTTAAAGAAAACGCAGATCGATTAGGGCTGTTTGTCGTTGGATGTACCAAAACCGAGTCCGGATTCTCCGTTGAGTAATTCGGAATCCGCACCGTTAATATATCTTGTGGCCTGCGAGCCCTCAGGTGATCAGATTGGTGCGCTGCTCATGCGTGCCCTAAAGATCAAAACTGGCGGCTCAGTCCAGTTTGCGGGTGTGGGGGGCGCGCACATGCGCGCTCAAGGCATGCAATCCTTATTCGATCCCAAAGACCTTGCTTTGCTTGGAATCTTTGAAGTGTTGCCGAAAGCACGCTTGGTGCTCTCTCGTGTTGCAGCGACCCTTGCCGATATTCGCAAAAAACAACCTCAAATTCTTGTAACTATAGATTCGTGGGGGTTCACAGGCCGAATTCATAAGGCGCTGACGAAAGAGGAAAGTCCAATTCCCCGTGTGCGATACGTGGCCCCACAGGTCTGGGCTTGGCGTCCAGGACGGGCAAAGCAACTCTCACAGTGGATAAACCATTTATTCGCGCTGCTGCCATTTGAACCCGATTACTTTACGGCCCACGGGTTACCAACCACATGGGTGGGGCACCCGGTTGTCGAAAGTGGTTATCAGGGCGGGGACGGCTTGGGATTCCGCAAGCGTCACAACATTGATGGGGATAAAATTATTGTAGGTGTATTGCCTGGTAGCAGACGCAGCGAAGTAAAACGGCTACTGCCCGTGTTTCTTCAGACAATCAATGCTCTTACCACTAATAAGAAAAACGTCCACGTCGTACTTCCAACAGTCGAAACTGTACGTGACCTTGTAAACGAGATGTGTCGGGATATTGAAACCGGCTATGGTCTTACAATGGTAACAAGCGACAACGAACGAAAAGATGCGTTTTCGTCTTTCGACGTTGCTTTGGCAGCATCTGGCACCGTGTCTTTGGAGTTGGCTGCCGCACAAGTCCCGCACGTCGTGGGTTACAAAGTAAATGCATTGTCTGCGCTCGCATTTAGATATTTGGCCAGAACCTCACGAGTAAATCTTGTAAACATTATTTTGGACGAGGACATTGTCGCTGAGCGCTTGCAAGAGCAGTGCGTGCCTGACGTGCTAACCGCTGACCTTACCTTGCTATTAAATGATGGTGGGGCGAGAGAACGTCAACTAAATGGGTTTGCAGCTACACTTTCGAAATTAGCGCCAGCCGGAATAGCACCAAGTGAAAAGGCAGCGTCAGTCGTTTTATCGATGGCAAAAGGCGGCGTTTTAGGCGAGCTCTCTTAGGAAGGTCTCGCTAAGTTCCTCCCCAGTGCGAATTAGATTCGCGGCGGCTTGATACTGCGTGGTCGCCGTTATTAAGCCCAGAGTTTGTTGAATTAGGCTCACGGGCTGATCCACGTTTTGTGCAAAAACTGCGACCCCGCCGTTTACGACGCTGGAATAAACGGGAGTTTGCTGTGTAAACCCCGGAGTATTCGCATTGACAATGTTATTCGCGTGAATGCGGGCAGCGCTTCCAGCGGCAATGAGTGCCGAACTACCGATACTGGAAATTTCCATCACTCGTACCTTTTGAAGGTTCTATTCGGGCCCTCTGTAATAACGCAGGATACCGACTTCCGTTGCAATAAAAAAGCGGCGCCAACATGGGCGCCGCTAAAGTCGTCTATCTCTTTGAATTATCTGCGTTGTTTTAGGGGTACAAACTTGCGCTTGGTGTTCCCCGAATAAAGTTGCCGTGGCCGGCCAATCTTCTGCAGCGGATCTTCGAGCATCTCCTGCCATTGCGCGATCCAGCCGGTTGTCCGCGCCAGTGCAAACAGCGCTGTAAACATGGTGACCGGAATGCCCATCGCCTGGAAGATAATGCCCGAGTAGAAATCAACATTCGGGTACAACTTCTTCTGGACGAAGTAGTCGTCCTCAAGCGCGATGCGCTCAAGTTCCATGGCGATGTCCAGAAGCGGATTGTTCTTAATGCCAAGTTCATTCAACACTTCATGGCAGGTCCGCGACATAATACGCGCTCGCGGATCGTAGTTCTTGTAGACACGGTGGCCAAAACCCATAAGGCGGAAGGGGTCTTTTTTGTCTTTGGCCTTCCTAACGAATTGCGGAATATTTTTCTTATCCCCAATTTTGTGAAGCATATTGAGTACAGCTTCGTTGGCGCCGCCATGAGCGGGGCCCCAGAGGGATGCGATTCCCGCTGCTATACAGGCGAACGGATTTGCGCCCGAAGAGCCGGACAAACGCACCGTTGATGTAGAGGCATTTTGTTCGTGATCCGCGTGAAGAATCAGGATGCGATCCATCGCCTTCGCAAGCGTTGGGCTAACCTTGTATTCCTCGCACGGTGTCGCAAACATCATGTGCAGGAAGTTTTCTGCGTACCCAAGATCGTTTCGCGGGTAGATAAAAGGCTGTCCCAAAGAATATTTGAACGCCCAGGCGGCGATGGTCGGCATTTTAGCGATGAGGCGATAGGATGAAATCACCCGGTGGTCAGGTTTCGAGACATCTATGCTGTCGTGATAAAAGGCGGAAAGAGCACCAACTACGCCGCACATGATCGCCATCGGGTGACCATCGCGCCGGAAACCAGAGTAAAAATTGTGGAATTGTTCGTGCAGCATCGAATGGTAGGTGATGTCGTGCTCGAATTGCTTTTTCTGCGTTGGGTTGGGCAGTTCGCCATTGAGGAGGAGATATGCGACTTCCTCGAAATTACATTTTTCGGCGAGCTCCTCGATAGGATAACCCCGATGCAGAAGGACGCCTTTTTCTCCATCGATAAATGTGATTTTTGAATCACAACTCCCGGTCGAGGTGAAACCGGGGTCGTATGTAAACATTCCGGTATCCGCATAAAACTTGCGAATATCGACAACGTCTGGCCCCGTGGTCCCCTTTAAAATTGGGAACTTCCAAGACTCTCCTGTTTGATCATCGTGGAGCGTAACGCTGCCTGCTGAATTTGATTTCGCGCGCGCTTTGGCTTTTGTTTTTGGTTTGGCCTTAGCTTTAGCCTTGGTCTTAGCTCTGGACTTAGACTTAGACTTGGATTTCGACTTAGACTTAGCTTTTGATTTTGCCTTGGTTCTTGCCACTGTGCGTGCCTTTCCTTGAAAGAGCGCTCAACCTAATCCCCTGTTCGCGCCATCTTATTTTGTTGCAGCGCTTATAATGCAAAAACCCTTGCAAATCAAACCTCCGCGAGGGTTTTCCGTCTAGATTATCGGTCTAAAACGTCCTTGAAACGAGCCATACTTTCCTCTTTTCCAAGGACTTCCATAACTTCGAATACGGAAGGCGAAACCGTTGTTCCGCACAACGCGGCACGCAGAGGTTGGGCTATTTTCCCCAATTTTTGACCGGAGTCTTCTGCGAGAGTTCGTGCCCAGGCGTCTAGGGTTTCCGCGGACCATGCCGGAAGGTCTCCCAAAGTGTTTAGGGCGGCATTGATGACAACGCCTTGATCGTCGGCGAGCGCCTTGGCGGCTTTTTCATTTAACGGAAGGGGGCGAGGGTGGACATAAAATACCGCGCTGTCTGCGAGTTCAATCGTGCTTTTTGCGCGCGATTTGAGCGCGGGCATTCCTTTGATCAGGCGTTCCCTATCAATTTCCGTAAGCTCTTTACCAATTTTTTCCTCAAGGGCAGATGAAATCAATTTCGCCAGTTCTGAATCTGAGGTCTCTCGAATGTAGTGACTGTTCAGATTTGTGAGTTTGTCGAGATCAAATCGAGAGGGAGCGCGACCAACGTCCTCAATATCGAACCATTCAATCGCTTGTGCGTCGGAAATTATTTCATCGTCGCCGTGGCTCCACCCCAACCGCAGCAGGTAATTGCGTAAGGCCTCGGGCAAGAAGCCCATGTCTCTATAGGCTTCAACACCCAGCGCTCCATGACGTTTCGATAATTTTGCACCATCGGCCCCGTGAATCAGCGGCATGTGCGCATAGACAGGTGTTTCGCCACCAAGAGCGTGGACGAGCTGAATTTGCCGAAATGCATTGTTCAAATGGTCGTCGCCGCGAATGATATGCGTGATGCCCATGTCCATGTCGTCGACCACAACCGAAAGCATGTATGTGGGGGTTCCGTCGGAACGCAGGAGGATCATGTCATCCAGCTGCGCATTTGAGACCGTCACTTGGCCCTGAATCAAATCGTCGATAACCGTTTCACCCTCTTGCGGTGCCTTAAATCGCACAACGGGTTTAATGTCCTTTGGCGCGTCCTTAGGATCGCGATCCCGCCATCGCCCGTCATATCGAACAGACAATCCCTTGGCTTTCTGTTCTTCCCTCATGGCGGTCAGTTCTTCGGGTGTGCAATAGCAATGATAAGCGTGACCCGCGGCCAAAAGGCGATCTACGGCCGCTCTGTGTTCGTCGGCGCGGCTCGCCTGAAAGACAACGTCGTCGTCCCACGGCAGTCCAATCCATTGCAGCCCATTGAGAATGGCGTCGATCGCCTCTTGCGTCGAACGCTTTCGGTCCGTGTCTTCTATCCTGAGCAGATATTTTCCACCGGTGTGTTTGGCGTAGAGATAATTAAACAGCGCAGTACGTGCGCCGCCGATATGCAAAAAACCGGTTGGAGATGGGGCAAAGCGAGTTACAACGGCCATAGTGTCTCTTTGGTAGGGAATGAGGATACGGCCGCTTGCATGGGCCCACTCTAGGGAGCATGGTTTAGCATATCCCTTGGTCCGGTAAAGAGACATCCACTGGAAACATTGTGAGTGGTCAACCAGCGCGCGTTCAAAGCCTAGGAAAGATATCACCGCGTGGTACTGCGGCTTGGTTGAACGCAGGCATAGCATTCGTACGCAAAGAATCTCTGCAGCAAACTGGTCGCGGTTTTTTGTGGTGCGTCGTCTCTTTCGTTCTAGGTATTGGTCTGTTTTTTACGTGGCCGTTTGACCCGCACGTTGCAACTGGACCGCTCGTTATAGCGATAGGACTCCTCCTATGGATATACGGCCGGCGGTGGACCAGTGCGTCTCTACTTGGCGCGTTCGTGATTGCGGCAGGCTGGGGCCATGCTGCGGCTCAAATTAAAACGTGGGTCGTGGCTACACCAACGCTCGAACGAGAACTGGGGCCTGTGTTTATCGATGCGCAAATTGTGCGGTCTGACCGCAGACCAAATGGTAACCGCGTCGTCGTTGAGGGGTTTGAAATTCCTGGCCTCGCATCATCGGACACACCCAGGCGTTTGCGATTAACGCTTCCAGCCAGTCATGGCCTACCGGACGTGGGGACACGCATACGGGTGCGAGTCATGATTCGTCCAGCTGGTTCTCCAGTCGTCCCCGACGGATTTCAATTTCAAAGATTTCTGTATTTCTCCCAGATTGGAGGAACCGGTTTTTCGCTAGGTCAGTGGGAGACCCTTCGTGGTGATGAAGAGTCAAACTGGTTTGATGGCGCGCGCGCCTGGGTGGAAAACTTAAGGCGCCAAGTCGGCGACCGAATAACTAAAATAGTGCCCGGGCCTGATGGGACTGTCGCCGCGGCCTTAATCAATGGTGAGCAAAGCGCGATTCCTCAAGATCTTCAGGAGGCCTATAGAATATCTGGGATAGCGCACTTGCTCTCGATTTCTGGCGTTCATATGAGTTTGCTTGCCGGGATTGTCTTTTTTCTCGTTCGCCGGGTTTTGGCGCTCACATCTTTAGCCGCGCGCACCGATACAAAGAAAATTGCCGCATGGGCCGGATTGGCGGCGACGGGTTTCTATCTCCTAATTTCGGGAATGAGTATTCCTGCTGTGCGCGCGTTTATGATGGTCTCTGTCGTGCTAGCCGCCATTCTTTTCGACCGCACCGCGTTATCGCTGCGAACTTTGGCGTGGGCCGCGTTGTGCCTCACGGTCTTTTTCCCTGACGCGGTCTTCGGACCTAGCTTTCAAATGTCTTTCCTGGCGGTATTGAGCTTGGTCGCCCTTTACGAACAAGCGTGGCTCAAAATAAGGTGGCGAACGGTGGATAGCGCCGCGTTGTTTGTGCGCACGGCGGGGCTCTACGTGGTCGCGCTCGTTGTGACTGACTTGGTTGCGGGCGGGGCTACGGCTCTTTTTGCGGCTTATCATTTTAATCGATTACCCTCGTATTCCCTGCTGGCCAACCTACTGGCGGTGCCGATCACCGGAGCGTGGATCATGCCCCTCGGTCTTTTGGGATTGATCTTGATGCCGCTGGGTTTGGATCGCATTCCCTTTGAAGCAATGGGTTTTGGCGTCACGCTGATAAATGACATTGCGCGAAGTGTCTCAATGTGGCCCGGCGCGCAGATTCATATGCCGCCCATGTCGACAAGTGTCATGATTCTTGCCGCGCTTGGAATTGTTTTTGTGTGTTTATGGAACGGCCGATTGCGGTGGCTTGGTTTTAATCCCGTTCTTATCGCTATGGCGCAACCACATATTTCCTCACCGCCCGATTTACTAGTGGACGAATCATCTCGTGTGTTCGCTGTTTCAGACGATAGTGGCCATCTTGTTTTTAGACCGGGTCGGGTAGGTCGGTTTGTGCGTGAAGTTTGGACGGATCGCTACGGGGCGTCGCCTACCGACTGGCCCGCACCGGGAGAAACGCAGGAGGAGCTCGGCCTAACCTGTGATTCAGATGGTTGTATATTCGAACGCCGTGGTCAGCGGGTTCTCATGGCATTTCGGGCGAACGCGATCGCGGAGGATTGCGGAGAGCCCGATGTTATCGTCAGTGCGATTGCAGTTCACGACTTGTGCCGCGCCAACGACGCATACGATATCATCGATTTTCGCCGGGACGGCACTCATGCGTTTTGGTTTGGCGATGGCGATCTGCGAATACGCACTAGCGTTGAGTCAGCGGGCGATCGTATTTGGACGCGCTAACACCCTAGTGGTAATTGCGCAGCAGTCCGACAAGGCGGCCCTGAACCTTCACGCGGTCCGGACCAAAAATACGTGTTTCGTAATCTTGGTTCGCCGGCTCTAGCGCAACGGACTCACCTTTACGGCGCAATCTTTTTAATGTCGCTTCTTCGTTATCAACTAAGGCGACGACGATGGAACCGTTCTCCGCTGTATCGCATTTTTTGATCACCACAGTATCTCCATCGAGAATGCCCGCCTCGATCATCGAGTCTCCTTCGATGGTCAGCGCATAATGATCGCCGCCGCTGAGCATTCCGCCCGGTACCCCGACATGCTCCGAGGGATCACGCAAAGCTTCGATAGGCGTTCCAGCGGCGATTTTACCGTAGAGAGGCAGATCGACCGTTTCTTGAACATCATTTCCGATGGACGCGCCGCTCATAGTGCCGCTGAAATCCCCGGCGATCACGTTCGGCGCGAATCCAGCGCCGCGTTCAGCGGTGTTCTCGGGAAGTTTCACGACCTCAAGCGCCCGGGCCCGGTTAGGGAGGCGGCGCAAAAATCCGCGCTCCTCAAGCGCCATGATGAGACGGTGGATTCCTGATTTCGATTTGAGATTAAGGGCCTCTTTCATTTCATCGAAAGAGGGCGCAACTCCATCGGCGTTGGTTCGCTCGTGGATGAACAAGAGGAGCTGGTGTTGTTTCTTTGTCAGCATGGGACCCTGCCAATGAGAACAAAAAGGAAACCTTCGTTTGTTCTACTTTGGTTCTCCTTAACCGTCAAGGGTGAGAATCAAGCCGTCGGGCGCAAAAACCTCCGGATTGGTTATGTGAGGGGCAAGATTTGCAGGATATCTCTGTCTTTGGCTTCCGGGGCGTGGGGCGCGCGAACAATCAGGGCGCTGGCAGTGGCAAGGGCCGCAACCATGGCGCTGTCTTGAATTGAAAGCGGGGAGACCCGCGGCAGATCGTCGCCGGACTGCTGAACCACAGCGCGGATATAATCTTCTCGCGCATCGTTAGGAGGTATGTTTCCGGAAAGCCGGGCGGGAATTGTCCGGGGCGCATCGCCAGGCAATCCTTGCAGGGTGTCTAGCGCAGGGCCGACGAACAGCAGCGCACAAACCATGGCCGAGACGGGGTTCCCTGGGAGCCCAAGAAATGGGGTCTCGTTCCACCTGCCAAACAAAAGCGGTTTGCCCGGTCGCATCGCAATCTTGTGGAAAATCACCTCGAGGTCGCTTTGCGGTGCGGCTTGGCTAACCAGATCATGTTTTCCAACCGAGACTCCGCCGCTGGTCAGGATGATGTCCAAAGACTCTGCGCGCGCTAAGGCGGCGCGTAAGGCGTCGATGTCATCGGGTACGATGCCAAGATCAACTGCTATCCCGCCGTAAGATTCTACAAATGCAGAAAGGCCCAGCCCATTCGCAGATACAATTTGCCCGTCTTTAACGTTTTTACCCGGCGCGATGAGTTCATCTCCGGTTGAGAGAATACCCACTTGAGGTTTGCGAAAAACACGGACTCCATCGACGTTCATGGCGGCGAGGAGACCGATATCCCGCGCTGTCAATTTTCGCGGAGACTTGAGAATATTTTCGCCTGCTCGAAAATCCTGTTCCTTAGGGCGAATATGTTTACCGGCTTGCGCGGAATTTTTAATCGACACCGTGTCGCCATCTGCCGACGTGTTTTCCTGAATGACGATGGTGTCTGCACCCTTCGGCACATACGCACCCGTGAAAATTCTCACGGCCTCTCCCGATTGAACCGTGCCCGTCCACGGATGCCCTGCTGCAGATTCGCCAACGATTTTTAACTTTGTAGGCGTTGTCGCCAGGTCGCCAGCGCGTACGGCGTACCCATCCATGGCTGAAACATCAGCAGGTGGGTGTGAGACGCGCGCGGCGGGAGTTTCGGCAAGCACCCGGCCAAAGGCGTTTGCGAGAGGCGCGATCTCTGTATCGAGCGGCGCAAGATTTGAGACAAGGATGCGCCGCGCGTCAGCTACAGGGAGGAGAGGCGCCGCCAACGTATTAGGCCTGCTTAAATTTGCCGGACTTTCCGCCGGATTTTTTTGTTAGTCGAATGTCGCTAATGCGCATGCTGCGGTCAGCCGACTTACACATATCGTAAACGGTGAGGGCGGCCGCCGACACAGCGGTCAGCGCTTCCATTTCCACGCCCGTCTTGCCAGTTAATCGACACGCCGCCGTAATGTGCACGGCGCTAGCCTCTTCGTCGCATTCAAGTTCCACGGACACCGATGTGAGAGCAACAGGATGACAGAGTGGAATCATGTCGGGGGTCCGTTTGGCCGCCGTAATGCCGGCGAGCTGAGCCACACCCAGAACATCGCCTTTTTTGAGTTCCTGACTTTCTATCAAGGCGAGTGTTGTTGGCTGCATAAAGACCGACCCTTTTGCAACCGCAGTGCGCACTGTCGAAGCTTTTGCAGATACATCGACCATCACGGCGTTACCTTTGCGGTCGATATGCGTGAGTTTCTTTTTCGCGGTACGTTTGGGTTTAGGCATGAAAGGGCTCCGGGTTAACGAGCGTTCGGGTCGCGGACTCCAAGTCTGATTGGCGCAGCAACGATTCCCCGATAAGAAACCGCCGCGCACCGCATTCGGCCATGCGGGTTAAATCAGCAGGTGTTTTTAACCCGCTTTCCGCGACAAGGACACGATCTTTAGGCAAGAGTGCGGCCAATCGCTCGGTAACGGCGAGGTCCGTTTTGAGTGTTTTTAAGTTCCGGTTGTTGACGCCAACGAGAGAAGATTTCATATTCATGGCGCGCTCGAACTCGGTCTCGTCGTGAACTTCAATCAGCACAGACATGCCATAGTCCCTTGCGCACGCCTCGAGCTCGCTTGCTTGAATATCACTCAGCGCGGCTAAGATGAGGAGGATACAATCTGCACCGATCGCGCGGGCTTCAGCAATTTGGTAGGGGTCCAGCATGAAGTCCTTACGCAGGACTGGCAGAGTTGTAGCGGCGCGGGCTTCGATCAGATGATCGTCGCTTCCCATAAAGTGATCTTCTTCAGTTAAAACACTTAGGCACGCTGCGCCGCCCCGCTGATAAGCGCTGGCGATCTCACGGGGGTTGAAATCCTCTCGAATAAGTCCGGCAGAAGGCGACGCTTTTTTTATTTCCGCAATAAGCGCGAATTGGCCACTCTCTACTTTTTGCGTTAGGGCTGCCTCAAAATCTCGCGGTGGAGGTGTTTTTTTTGCGGAACTCTCGACGTCGGCGAGGGGCTTTAGCGTTTTGCGGCGGGCAACAGTTTTGAGTTTGAGCGCGCAAATCTTTGAAAGCGCATCGCTCACGGAGCCCGTCCATGAGAAATCGCGCAAAGCGCCTCTAAAGTCTTTGCAGCCTTGCCGCTCATGATGGCTTCAAGCGCCATTTCAGCCCCAGCCTTTATGTCTGAGACTTTGTCGGCTATGACCAATGCCGCCCCGGCGTTCAATACGACGATATCCCGATAGGGTCCGCCGCGCCCATGAAGGAGCGACTTAAGTGCCGTCGCATTGGTCTCAATATCGCCGCCTTTCAAGTCTTCCGGTGCAGCTCGTTTAATACCCGCGTCTTCCGGAACAATTTCAAAGGTTTTGATCTCATTGCCTTTCAGCTCGGCGACATGTGTCGGCCCTGTGGTTGTAATTTCATCGAGCCCGTCGCTTCCGTGAACCACCCAAGCGCGTTCCGATCCCAGCCGCGCGAGAGTCTCCACCATCGGCACTATCCATTTCTGATCAAACACGCCCAAAAGCTGCCGCTTTGCTCCTGCGGGGTTTGAAAGGGGGCCGAGTAAGTTAAAGATGGTGCGCGTACCCAATTCTTGGCGCACCGGAGCAACGTGTTTTGTTGCGCTGTGATGGCGAGGGGCAAACAAGAATCCGATATTAACCTCTCGCATGGCACGCGCCGTCATTTCCGGTGAGGCGTCCAGATTAACGCCGAGTGCGGCTAAAACGTCGGCCGTGCCCGATTTCGAAGACATGGCTTTATTCCCGTGCTTTGCGACGGGGACACCGCAAGCGGCCGTCACGAGCGCTGCAGCGGTTGAAATGTTGAACGTGCCGGAGCCGTCGCCGCCAGTGCCACAAGTGTCTATCGCTCCTGGCGGTGCGTCTACCTTCAGCGCTTTCTCACGCATGATACGCGCTGCGCCTGTAAGTTCGGAAATTCCCTCACCGCGCACCCGCAAAGCCATCAAAAACGCACCGATTTGTGCGTGCGTCGCCGTACCCGACATCAAACATTCGAACGCGGCTTGGGCGTCTGCTTCGCTGAGTTCGGCACCATCTGCAATCTTGCTCAGGAAAGGTTTGAAGTCGGTCATAAGCCTACCGATGCAACTGGTGCGTTGACGTGAGGAAATGGTATCTCAGGTTCGAGCCGCGCATTAAGGCCAGTTGAAATCAGAAAATTTCGCAAGACCCGATGCCCAAACTGGGACGCAATGCTTTCGGGGTGAAATTGTACGCCGGTCACGTTGTGTTTACGGTGGGCAAGTCCCATGATCAAACCATCATCCGTCTCTGCAGTTATTTCAAGATCGTCAGGCACTGACTCTCGCTCTACGACCAGAGAATGATATCGTGTTACAGCAAACGGGCTGGTAATATTGTTGAACATTTTGTGCCCGGAATGCGTAACAGTGCTAACTTTTCCGTGCATGGGAAGGGGCGCGCGGACGATTGTTCCGCCAAATGCTTGCCCAATGGACTGAAGTCCGAGACAAACGCCGAAGACTGGAATTTTGTCGAAGACGGCTTGTATTAGTGGAACACATATTCCAGCACGATCAGGATCGCAGGGTCCCGGAGATATAATGATGCCGGCTGGGTTCATGGCAAAAACATCGTCGACTGTGGTTTTGTCGTTTCTTAGAACAACCACGTCGGCCCCAAGCTCTCCGAGGTAGTGCCATAAATTATATGTAAAGCTGTCGTAATTATCGATCAGCAGATATTGCGCACTCATAACCCGAACCTTGCCGCCCGCGGCGGCTTTCTGTTTCCGTCAACATGCCTCTCGTTGGTGGGAGCGTCAAGGCGGCCAAGCGCGGTGAAGCCGGCTATGCCTCAGGGTAAAATAATTAACGCAGGAACTTGCACTGGATACCTAACGAAGGACAGACTAAGAACAGCCTATGGCAACTAAAAAGACAAAAAGGAGCACCGCGAAGTCGCAGAAGCGACAAGCTGTGCGCCCAGCTTTCTTGATCGCCGCTGGGGTGGCGCTTTTGGCGTTTGGTCTCGTGGTTGGAGCGGGCCTCGATTTAGCGACCCGGCCCGATCAGCCCGACGCCTCAACCCTTGCACAAGATCCTGAGGAGAGATTGGCACCTTCGCGCCAATTTCGTCCGCCACAGTTTTTAAATTTATCACCCGATGACCTAGAGAGTGACGATGGCAGCGGACGCGTACCCGAATTTCTAGACCAAGAACCCCAACGCGCCTGGGCGCCGGATACAGCGACGACTTACGACCGGTCTTCTCCACTTATGGCCAATGCAGTTGCGACGTCTGCGCCAGCGGACAAACCGGTTATTGCAATAGTCATCGACGATGTGGGCCTCGACCGCTCAAGATCAGCACAAATAATTGATTTGGAGGGACCACTCACGATTTCGCTGATGACCTATGCGAATGGATTACCCGATTTCGTCGCTCGGGCCCGAAGCAAGGGGCATGAAATTATGGGTCATTTACCCATGGAGCCTATGAGTTCGCAGGAAAACCCTGGTCCTGGCGCACTCCTGACAAACATGAACAGCCAAGAAATTCGCCAAAGCCTTTCAGCCTATTTGGATAAATGGGACGGGTATGTCGGAATTAACAATCATATGGGGAGTAAATTCACATCGGATGCAGCGCGCATGGCTGTGGTTATGGATGAGCTGAGGCGGCGGGGCTTAATGTGGCTCGATTCAAAGACCACTGTTGATAGTGCCGGGGCCGCGGCCGCCGCGGCGGCTAATGTCCCGTATGTGGAACGCGATGTGTTTCTCGACAATGTGAACAATGTCTCCGCCGTCCTTGAACAATTGTCTGTTCTCGAAAATACGGCGCGGGCGCGCGGATATGCTGTCGGTATCGGTCATCCCCATGACGGAACGATTGCGGCGCTTAAACAATGGATACCAAGGCTACGTCGTTCGGATATTTCGTTGGTTCCGATCACCGAGATACTCAAACGCCGCACGCGCGATCAAAGTAAAGTTCCCAGTTGATCAAAATAGGGCAACGCTCTTTCAGGCTGAATTTTGGCCCGAGAAAAATTTAATCGCTTCTTCCGCAGCGCGGACTATCGCTTGGGCTTTATTGTTACTTTCTTGAAATTCGTCTTCAGGGTCGCTGTCAGCGACAATGCCACCGCCAGCCTGCAGAATAATTTCCCCATCTTTGACCAGAGCCGTTCTAAGCGCGATGCAGGTATCCATGTCCCCATTTGAGGACAAATACCCAACAGCGCCCCCATAAAAACCTCGACGTTCTGTTTCGAGCTCATCGATAATTTCCATGGCTCGAATTTTTGGCGCGCCCGAAACGGTTCCGGCTGGAAACCCCGCCATCAACGCATCCATGGCGTCAAACTTGGGATCGATCTCACCTTCAACGTTCGAAACAATGTGCATGACGTGACTGTAGTATTCGATGGTCATTTGATCGGTCACCTGAACCGACCCAGTCTTGCAAACTCTTCCAACATCGTTCCGGCCAAGATCCAGAAGCATTAAATGCTCTGCACATTCTTTTGGATCGGCGAGCATATTTTCCGCGAGCGCTTTATCTTCGGCCGAAGTTTTGCCGCGCGGGCGTGTGCCCGCAATTGGACGAATTGTGACTTTCCCATCGCGCAGCCGCACAAGAATTTCCGGACTTGATCCGACGATGGAGAAACCCCCGAGGTTTAAGTGAAAAAGGAAGGGCGACGGGTTTAAACGGCGTAGCGACCGGTACAGAGAAAAGGATGGAAGCGTGAAAGGAAGGCGGAATCTCTGGCTGGGGACGACTTGGAATATATCTCCTGCCATGATGTATTCTTTCGCCCGCTCGACCATTTTGTAGTAGCCCTCGCGGCCTGTATTCGACGTTGGTTTATCGAAACGCACGGAAGGAATGTGTGCTCGATGCGGGAGCGATTTTTCAAGAGCGGTGATGGTATCAAGTAAACGTGCGCGCCCTTCGGCCAGTGCAGTTTCCGCCGTGACATTCTTGTCTGCGTATACTGGTGTAACAACGGTCATCACATCTTCGACGTTGTCAAAAATCACGGTGATCGTTGGCCGCATAAACATTCCCTCGGGAATACCCAAGGTGTCGGGATTCTTGTTGGGGATGTTTTCAGCAAGGCGAATGGTATCGTAGCCCATATATCCAACAAGACCCGCCGCCATAGGCGGTAAGCGATCGGGCAGTTCTATGTGCGATTGCTTTATGAGGGCCCGAAGAGACTCGAGGGTCGATAAGTCTTCGTCGACAAAGACGGGGTCGCCTGTTCGAACCCCTCGCGATATTTCTGCTTTTTGCCCATTACAACGCCAAATGACATCAGGCTTTAGGAGGACGAACGAATAACGCCCGCGAACCGCACCTCCCTCTACTGATTCAAAAAGTGCTGTAAACGGCTCCTCTTGACCCAACTTGAGCATTGCCGACACCGGCGTATCGACGTCGGCGGGCAATACGCTCCACAGAACTTGCGAGCGGCCTTCGTCATACGCTGCCGTGAATTCAGCTAGGGTAGGGAAAACATCCATTGGGCAGCTTTCGGGCGTTCGCGCGGCGCCGCCGTTTCTAACGTAACTCGATCAATTGATTGATCACTTCATCATTGATTTCAACGGGATATCGAAGTGCGAAAGCCTTTACAACCTGGTCCGAAAGGTCTTCCCGCATTCCATTGACGACGTCCGTCCTCAGTTGGAATCTCTTTGCGGCGAGGTCGCCTTCAGGCGCTGGTGTATTGATCTGATTTACGCGAGCGATGACAAAGCCATCGACCACCGGTGCGGACACAACAGTTCCAGTTCGGGCGGAGAACAATTCGTTTAGCAGCGCGGGACTGATGCGTTTGCTATCCACGATGTAGCCCACGTCTAGTCCTTCACCAAAACGCGTAATGGGACCAAGCGGTGCGTAAGTTACATTCGGATTGGACGCTGCAATTTCTGAAAAGCTTGAGGACGGGCCGATGTCAGATTCAAGTTCGGCCGCAAGTTTCTCAGCGCGTTCAGCACGGGTCTGGGTCTTCCATAGGTTTACGACTTGATCTCGAACTTCGTCGAGGGGACGCGGTGTAGGTGGCGTGACCTTATCGATCTGAAGAACGTAATATCCGCTGCGGGTTGGCGTATCCATGAGCTGCGACGCTTCGCCTTCAGGGTATGCGAAGGCTTCCGCAATGAAGTTCTCGCGGTCGAAGATTTCTGAAACTGGCTCGCCGCTGTAATCCAGCCCGTTGCGATCCAGTTCAGGAATTTCAATGATATCACCGCCGACAAACTCAGCAATTTCCTTCAGCGGCGTACCGCCAGCAACACCGTCTTCCACGGCAACTGAGGCTTCGTATACCGCATCAATGCTACGCTCCTCAGACATCGATTGACGAACTTCGTCTTTAACTTCGTCAAATGGTACTATTTCTTCCGGAGTTTCGGCAGTAATTTGAAAAAGATGCCATCCAAGATCACTTTGCACCGGCTCACTAATTTCTTGAAGCGGTAGCGCGTAAGCGTCGCCCATCATACGGGCGACAGGTGAATTCGCACCCAGGCTACCGAGATCGATAGGTGGAGAAATGTCAGCTTTCTCGGCCAAAGCCGTGAGGTCGTCATCCCCCTCAAGTTGCTCTCGAACCGCCGCCGCGTCTTCTTGGGTATCGAATATAAGCTGACTTACTTGGCGGGTGCCTGGAGTTCTATATTGGTCAATGGACTCTTCGTAACGCGCGTAAACTTCATCTTCCGTAATATCATCACCTGATTGGAAATGGCGGGCTTCGAGAATTAGCGCCGTAATTTTCCGATATTCAGGTGCGGTATAGGACGAGATATTTTGTTCGTACAATGCCTGCAATTCATCCTCGCTCGCTTGCACATCGTCGAGAGCGGGGGAGGTAACAAGTAATGTGTCAGCAGTCCGGGTTTCGTTGCGATACTCAAAGAGATTGTCAACGAGGGCCTCGGGCGGACTGGCATTAGAGGCCACGGGAGCGATGATCGTATTGCGTCTAACGTCGGTCGCGAACACCTCCAAAAATTGTCCTTCAGACATGTTCGCTTGGTACAAGAGCTCGGCGAAGCGAGCCTGATCAAAGGCTCCGGCGTCATTTTGGAATTCTGGAATGTTCAGGAGGTCGGACTGCAGCCGTTGCATCGGCAAGACAATTCCTAATTCCTTCGCCGCAGAGCTGACGATTGCGGATTCTGTAATATCCTGAATCATCGCATCGGCGATGGAACGTTTTAGGGCGTCACTCCGTAAAGCCTCTGCACCCATTTGTTCCCGGAAGCGTGTGAGTTCCTGATCGAAGCGCCGTTGAAACTCAACCGTTGTGATTTCTGAGTTGCCAATTCTAACCGCAATACTTGGATCTAATCCGCCGGTGCCGATAAAATCGCCTACACCCCAGACCCCGAAGCTAATCATCATGATGCCGATGAAGCCCTTTAATAAGAGGCTTTCGCGTACCGCGTCTCTAAGTCCTGAAATCATGGCCTTAACTCTGTTATGATCGGTTTCAAGGTGCCCGCATCATAGGTGTGGGGCTTCACGTGAGCAAGCGTGCGCAAGGCATTGCATTAGCTAAGTAAATATCGATAGTAGACAATGCGGGTTGGACGGCATTGGCGCACGTTCTAATTGCTTTAGATAGGATGCGTAGTCGGGGAACGAAAGGGTTCGGTGTGTATTTGATAGCCGGGAATTGGAAAATGAACGGAATGCCGGATACGGCGGCAGACCTCGCGGGAGATATCAGCGTGCGGGCGAAAGAGGGTCAAGATTTGCCGGGGATCCTCCTCTGCCCACCTGCGCCTCTATTGGGGGCAGTGGGCAAGATTCTTGACGGCGGTCCCGTTCAGCTAGGTGCGCAAGATTGCCACAACGCGCCAAGCGGAGCTCATACGGGTGATACCAGCGCAGACCTATTGGCGGCGATGGGATGTAGCTTCGTCATCGTCGGACATTCGGAGCGCCGAGCCGATCATGGCGAGACAAGCTCTGATGTAATGCTTAAAGCGCAAGCCGCGTTAAATGCGGGATTGACGCCGATCGTTTGTGTCGGTGAGACAGGGGAAGAGCGAGACGCCGGCAAGGCTAAAGACGTTATTTCCAAACAGATTGCGGACTCTCTGCCGGAGTCTTCAACGTCTGAAAATGTTGTAATTGCTTATGAACCGGTCTGGGCGATCGGAACCGGCCGCTCGGCAACTGAAGAGGATATTGCGGAGGCCCATGCTGAAATACGCAATACGTTTGCGAAAAAGCACGGGAGTGCGGACGGCCTTATGATCCTTTATGGCGGCTCGGTGAAAGGGGCAAATGCGCACGCGATTTTGAGCACCCCAGGGGTGAACGGTGCACTGGTCGGAGGGGCGAGCCTCAAGGCCGATGAATTTTGGAGAATAATCGAGGCTTGTCCGCAATAACTGCGCTTCCGCTGGTTGCGCAATCGCTTACGCCTCCATATATCCTGAAAATCGGCCCAAAAAGCCCTAGCAATGCGGCCCTCAAAGGACTAAAAGACCGCCAAATCTCATCAACCCGGCCAACTCTGATATTGCGCTGATCGTTTGGAGCGTTTGAGACCTAATGATTACAGTGGTTCTTGTTGTTCATTTGCTGATCGCGCTTGCCTTAATTGGTGTGGTCTTGCTGCAAAAAACAGACTCCAGCGCCATGGGCGGCATGGGCGGCGGTGCTCCGTCCATGAACAATCTTATGCGTCCGCGCGCCCGGCCAAATCCCTTGACCCGGGCAACGACGTTCTTGGGCATTGCGTTTTTTGGAACCAGTTTGGGTCTCGCGGTCATCGCCAAACAGGATACCGCACCGGTGTCTATCCTCGACTTCCCCGTCACAGATACAGAGGGCGTGCCGAGCGTCAGCGAAATTAATGAAGACCCGGTGCCGGCGACTGAAGAACCAGTGCCTTTGGTCCCAAATCTTGAACCGCAAGTGCCCGCGGTCCCGACAGAGTGAGCCAAATGGGGAACACTCTTCTTCCCCTCACATCTCTTCACTCTCCGTGTCTCTTGCTTCTTCGCATTTTATTTTCCGATCAATGCTGCGCTTGCCGCCGCGTAAGAATGAGGTACATTAGCGGCCCATGACGCGTTTCATTTTTATAACCGGCGGCGTGGTTTCTTCCCTAGGTAAAGGTCTTTGCTCAGCAGCGTTAGGGGCGCTGCTGCAAGCGCGCGGCTATAAAGTGCGTTTACGTAAACTCGATCCGTACTTGAACGTTGATCCCGGGACGATGAGCCCATATCAGCACGGCGAGGTTTTTGTTACTGACGACGGCGCGGAAACCGACCTCGATCTTGGCCACTATGAGCGCTTCACTGGTGTGTCTTCGCGCCAGTCGGACAATGTAACCACGGGGCGCATATACTCCACGGTCATCGCGAAAGAACGCCGCGGTGATTACTTGGGTGCGACGGTTCAGGTCATTCCTCATGTGACCGATGCCATCAAGGAGTTCGTTCAGGCCGATATTACGGATGAAGACTTTGTGTTGTGTGAGATCGGTGGCACGGTCGGTGATATCGAAAGCCTGCCGTTTCTTGAAGCCATACGTCAACTCGGAAACGAACTTGGAGAGTCGCGCGCGCTGTTTATGCACCTAACCTTGGTGCCGTTTATATCAGCCGCCGGAGAGCTCAAAACCAAGCCCACACAGCACTCGGTGAAAGAGCTGCTCGGTTTGGGTATCCAACCGGACATCCTCATGTGCCGCATCGACCGGCCATTGCCGGATTCAGACCGACGTAAAATCGCATTGTTCTGCAATGTGAAAGAAGAGGCGGTCATTCCAGCTCGCGACGTAGATACGATCTACCAAGTTCCCATTTCCTATCATGAAGAGGGGTTGGATACCGAAGTCTGCCGCTATTTCGGACTGGACTCTGAAACGCCACCGGATTTAACGCGCTGGCAATCGATTGTCGACGTTGTGCGTAAGCCCGAAGGCGAAGTCACCATCGGAATTGTCGGCAAATACGTGCAGTTAAAGGATGCCTATAAGTCTCTTGCCGAGGCACTCGAACATGGCGGCATAGCGAATCATGTCAGTGTAAAACTCGAGTGGATTGATTCAGAGATTTTCGAACAGGAAGACACCGTCGCTCACTTAGAACATGTCCACGGCATTCTCGTGCCAGGCGGGTTCGGTGAGCGCGGCGCGGAAGGCAAGGTGCAGGCGGCAAAGTTCGCACGCGAACGGGGCGTTCCGTACTTCGGGATTTGCTTTGGTATGCAAATGGCTGTGATCGAAGCGGCGCGCAACATCGCAAACCTTAATGGCGCAAGTTCGACAGAGTTCGGAAAGACGTCGCACCCGGTTGTCGGTTTGATGACAGAATGGATCAAGGAAGGCGATGTCGAGCGGCGCTCAGCGGAAGGCGATAAAGGTGGAACCATGCGCTTAGGAGCATATCCATGCGCTGTGACGCCGAGAACGCGGGTTGCCGAAATCTATAACGGTGCAAAAAACATCGATGAGCGTCACCGTCACCGCTACGAAGTGAATATCAATTATAAGAAACAGCTCGAAGATGCCGGATTGGTGTTTGGGGGATTGTCGCCCGATGGCGTCTTGCCGGAAATGATCGAGTATCCCGAGCATCCCTGGTTTATCGGTGTCCAATTTCACCCCGAGTTGAAATCGAAACCCTTTGAGCCACATCCATTGTTTACGTCTTTCATTGCGGCAGCGGTACAGCAGTCGCGTTTGGTGTAATAAGGATCGCGCGAGGAAAATGCGATCCACCGGAGCAACGTATGACGTCTTCAAAAGCGACCGCGCACCATGTAGAGATCGGATCGGCCACCTTCGGCAATGATCTGCCGTTTGGGCTTATCGCCGGGCCGTGTCAGATGGAGAGCCGTGCCCATGCGCTCGAAGTCGCATCGGCTTTAAAGGAGATCGCAGCAAAGGTTGGCGTGCCGCTGGTTTACAAGAGCTCTTTCGACAAAGCCAATCGGACAAGCTTAAAGGGTAAGCGCGGATTAGGTTTAAATGACTCGCTTCCCGTCTTCGCCGAGATTCGGGACACACTCGGAATTCCAGTTTTGACGGATATTCATGAAATCGAGCACTGCGCACCGGTTTCAGAAGTTGTAGACGTCATGCAGATTCCGGCGTTTTTGTGCCGGCAAACCGATCTATTGCTCGCGGCGGGAAAGACCAAGGCCGCGGTCAACGTCAAAAAGGGTCAGTTCTTGGCCCCTTGGGATATGGCCAATGTTGTCGACAAAGTAGCGTCTACGGGAAACAAGCGCATTCTGATCACCGAGCGCGGCGTATCATTCGGCTACAACGCGTTGGTCGCCGATATGCGCAGCCTGCCGATCATGGCGCAGACGGGCTACCCCATTGTCATGGACGCGACCCACGCGGTTCAGCAACCTGGCGGACAAGGTACGAGCTCCGGTGGGCAACGAGAATTTGCCCCGGTCCTCGCTCGTGCGGCCGTTTCCGTTGGCGTCGCCGGGGTGTTCATGGAAACCCATCCCGACCCGGACAACGCACCCTCCGACGGGCCGAATATGATTCATTTAAAGGACATGGGGGGTATTTTAGCCACGCTCAAAGATATCGATGCGGTGGCCAAGGCGAACCCAGTTGAAATTGGAACATCATGAGTGACGTCATCGACAACACATCCAAAAGCCGTTTTGAATTGATTGAACAGGGAGAGACCGCGTTCGCGAATTATTCCCTCTCCGGCGATCAGCTCACAATTCCCTACGTCGAGGCGCCGATGGCGCTGCGAGGAAAAGGAACGGCGGGGCGTCTTATGGAAGGCGTGGTCGGTCACGCGCGCGCGCGCGGGCTAAAGGTTATTCCAATTTGCGGCTACGCCGCGTCCTGGTTTCAACGTAACCCTGAACACCAATCCGTTCTGGCGGATGGGGTCGCGAGCTGACTTGAACTTTTCCGGTTTATCCGGCATCACCCCGGCAACGAGTGCCCACTAGGAGATCTGCGATGAGCGCAATCATTGATATCATTGGCCGGGAAATTCTTGATTCCCGCGGCAATCCAACAGTCGAAGTCGATGTGACCCTCGAGAGCGGTGCATTTGGCCGCGCGGCTGTTCCGTCCGGAGCGTCAACCGGTGCCCATGAAGCCGCTGAGCTGCGCGACACGACGAAGAAGCGCTACGGCGGAAAGGGCGTTCAAAAAGCGGTGGCAGCCGTCAACGGTGAGCTCCACGCGGCACTCGCCGGGCTCGAGGCCAGCGATCAGGTGAAAATCGATCAAACGATGATCGATCTTGACGGTACCCGGAACAAAAAACGGCTCGGTGCAAATGCGATTTTAGGGGTGTCTTTGGCTGTTGCGAAAGCCGCGGCCATGGACGCGGACTTGCCACTTTACCGATATATCGGCGGCGCCAGAGCAAATCTTCTGCCGGTTCCGATGATGAATATAGTCAATGGTGGTGCGCATGCCGACAACCCCATTGATATTCAAGAATTCATGATCATGCCAATCAGTGCGAAGACGATGGCTGATGCCATTCGCATGGGCGCCGAAGTTTTTCATGCGTTAAAGAAACAGCTCAAGAGTGCCGGCCATAACACCAATGTCGGGGACGAAGGTGGGTTTGCCCCCAACCTTGAAAGCGCTGATGCCGCGCTCGCATTCATCATGAAGGCGATCAAGGCTGCTGGGTATAAGCCGGGGCAGGATATCGTTCTCGCGTTGGACGCGGCGTCGACGGAGTTTTTCTCGAAGGGCAAGTACGACATGAAGGGTGAGGGGAAAAAGCTCACCGCAGACGGCATGGTAAAGTTCTATGCCGATTTGGTGAAGAAGTTCCCGATTGTCTCCATCGAAGACGGCATGGCTGAAGACGATTTCAAGGGGTGGGCCGCTCTTACGCGCGCAATTGGCGATAAAGTGCAACTGGTTGGAGACGATCTTTTTGTGACAAACCCGGCCCGCTTATCGGATGGATTGATAAAGGCTTGGGGAATTCCATTTTGGTGAAGGTCAATCAAATCGGAACGCTGACCGAAACCCTAGCCGCCGTCGAGATGGCGCATAAAGCGGGATATACCGCCGTGCTTTCTCATCGCTCTGGTGAGACCGAGGATTCCACAATCGCTGACATAGCGGTTGCGACAAATTGTGGTCAGATCAAAACGGGTTCGCTTTCCCGATCCGACCGCCTGGCAAAATACAACCAGCTTATCCGCATTGAAGAAGACCTTGGTGGTGCCGCTGTTTATGGCGGCACAGAATTCAAGCGCAAGCGCGGACTAAAGTAAGCTTTCGTCCGGACAACCTTTAACCGAGGTCAGAGAACGGTTGGGGATAGTTAACCTCGCCAGATACGTCGTCGAGCGCGCCGGGTGCGAGATCTAAAGCCATAAAATAGTCCTTTGGATATGGCGTTTGAAATTTCGCGGCACCCTCGATGGTAAAACCGAACCGCGCGTAAAAGTTTGGATCCCCGAGCACGAAAATTCCCAGCCAGCCAGCGTTCTTGGCTTCCTCTATCGCGTGTTTAATAAGCGCGCTCGCAATGCCTTGTCCTTGGCGTGCAGGATCGACGGAAATAGGGGCGAGCGCGAGGAACCCTTCCGGGGTTACCAGCCTAGACAACAAAATGTGGCCTGCGAGCTCGCCAACGCCGCGCCGTGCGACCAATGAAAACGCAATATGTCCACCCTTTCGAAGGCGCGTGATCAAGTCCGCTTCGTCATTTTGTTTGAACGCTGCGCACGTGAGCCGGTGAATCTGATCTTCGTCGCGTGGGCTTTCCGGTTCGATGATTGTGTTCATATATTGATCGTCTACCAAATATTGTTCGGTGCCGAATCTGTCTGGGCGGAAAGTGAGTCAATTTTGCCACACAATTGGACTCGGTATTAAAAAAATGCGCAGCGCGGTATCCGGTTGCTTGACCACATGACTCTCTAATGATTCCCTCGAGGTTCGGTCATGATTTTCCGTGATCGCCAAGGAGGGGTCTTTGGAACTCGGTATTGAAGTCAGTCGTAAGTTACGCCAAGTGTTGGGGCCGTTATTGGGCGCGGCCATCATGGCGTACTTTACGTTTCATGCGCTTCAAGGTGAGCGGGGACTAATCGCGTGGTGGAACTTGCGCTATGACATTGAACGCGTAGACGCCCAATTGGCACGCGTTGCCACCGAGAAGAAAAACCTAGAACACAAAGTTTCGCTGCTGCGGCCCGAAAATCTTGATCGGGACATGCTCGAAGAACGGTCACGGCTTATGCTCGGCGCCGTTCATCCGTCAGACATCATTGTCCCGGAACCGTCAGTCTTGGAAGACGGAACAGATTTCTGAAGGCAGTGCTACCTCCTTTAGAACAATAGCATGCAATGTAAAATGAATCTTCGTCGCACAAATTGGCGTAGTGATTCACAAAATTGTATTGCCGATTGATCCAAATTTTCTCTCTGTGCGCGTTGATTTTGCTTGAGAAATAGCCGCTAACCCCTTGTTTACGCGTGAAGTTGTATTCAGTTGGGGTAAACGCGTTATTATGCTGGGAAATTCAACGCGTTACATAGACAATAGCTTGTTATTGGAATACTCCGGAAACACCCATCTATGTGTCCGGGGATCGCGAGCCACGACAGATTGCTACTGCGATGAGGAGGGCGAATGGCGGCTAAAAAGAAAGCGAAAAAGAGTCCGGCGAAACCTCAAAAGTCTAAAGGGGATACGTCCGAGGCAACCCTTAAAGCCTTTTATCGGGACATGTTGCTTATCCGCCGGTTCGAGGAACGCGCCGGCCAGTTATATGGGATGGGCCTGATCGGCGGATTTTGCCATTTGTATATTGGCCAAGAGGCGGTC
>CBDDHW010000035.1:0-49655 GCA_965228575.1 Rhodospirillaceae bacterium
GGCTTTGGAAATACCGTGACGAACTGCCCCCGCCTGCCCGGACAATCCTCCGCCAGAGACGGTACATACAACGTCAAACTCTCCCGCGCGGTTGGTCACCACAAAGGGCTGATTGATGATCATGCGCAAAACCGGGCGAACGAAGTATTTTTCCAGCTCGCGCTTGTTAACGATGATGCGTCCTTTCCCAGGCTTCACCCAAACGCGTGCAACGGCGTCTTTACGCTTGCCTGTCGCATACGAACGACCTTGAGCGTCGCGCTTAGGTTCCACTTTTGGGGCCGCCGCCGCATCAACCGCAGCTTTTACATCTTCCAAAGTTTGTTTTTCTTCAGCCATGAAAACTTATCCTGCTCTTAACGCTTGTTCTTGCTGTTGCGGCTCGCGATGTCCAAAACCTCAGGGTTTTGCGCCTCATGAGGGTGCTCGGCTCCGGCGTAGACACGCAACTTCTTCAATTGCGCGCGCGCAAGCGGACTGTCTTTGGGCATCATGCGCTCGATCGCGCGCTGAACGACGCGTTCCGGAAAACGCCCAGAGAGTGTTCTGCGCGGGCTGTGTTCTTTGATTCCACCGGGATATCCTGAGTGCCAATAAAAGATGCGCTGGTCGGCTTTGCGACCCGTCAGCTTGATTTTGTCGGCATTCACGATCACCACATGATCGCCTGTGTCGATGTGTGGCGTGTACATTGGCTTATGCTTTCCACGCAAAATTTGCGCGACAATCGCTGCCATGCGGCCAAGAATGAGGCCTTCGGCGTCGATGACAAACCACTTTCTCTCCACATCCGTGGGTTTGGCTGAGTAGGTTCTCATTTTATTTCTCTATGTCTGGACAGCGGACGATCGATGCGCGGCGGCGCGGCGCTGTGTCCCGGCCTCCGACAAGGCGCGCATTATCTAAATCGGGCAGTAGAAGTCAATGCGAAAAAGACAATAATATCAATGCGTTTTATCAGCGGTATTATATTACCGTATACCAAGCTATCCCATTGAAATCATTTTTCTGAATGGGTCGCGCGATTCTTTAAATAGGAAAGGGCTCTGCCATTTCAGAGGTCTTCTTTCGGGTAAAATGGGGCGAGTAACGGGTCTCGAACCCGTGACCTCCTGAACCACAATCAGGCGCTCTAACCAACTGAGCTATACCCGCCACCGAGGCGCCCGGACACTTGTCCGCATTCTGTCGTCGCGACCGCGAGACGCGAGGCGGTTCCTAACCCCTTTCCCGTAGGAGCGTCAAGCAGCCGCTATAATGCCGCCCCTCAAGAGGTACACTCAAAATTGCTCAAAAATTGATCACAGTGTTTCCTAATTGGGCACATTTCCAAAGAGACGCGAAGACCTCGCCCACGGGAATCAGCCAAATCTGGCGTATTTCGGGGTCGAGGGAGTTGGCACGAGTCTTGAAATGCTTGGGAATGCGAGGGAGCTGATCCCGAGGCGAGATGACCTAAACCCTCGAAGGATCTAGGAGAGGCACAAAAAAATGAAAAAACTCGAAGCCATTATCAAACCCTTCAAATTAGACGAAGTGAAGGAAGCGCTTCATGACGTCGGTTTGCAGGGCATCACTGTTACAGAGGCCAAGGGCTTTGGCCGCCAAAAAGGCCATACGGAGCTCTATCGTGGAGCAGAGTATGTTGTTGATTTTCTCCCAAAGGTGAAAATCGAAATTGTCATGGACGACAATATGCTCGAGCGCGCCGTTGAAGCCATTCAAAAGGCCGCTCATACTGGTCGAATTGGAGACGGTAAAATATTTGTCTACACTGTCGAGGACGCAATTCGTATTAGAACCGGCGAACGCGGCATAGAGGCGGTCTAAGGTTCGGCTCTATTCAAAACGACGACAGGTACTATCGCGCGGCTATTGACGCGAATTCATCCGAGGGACCGTGATAGGTCACTCATTTAAACCCAACAATCGCGAACGGCAGGAACAGGAAAGCACTATGTCAGACGTCAAAACAGTCTTGGATATGATTAAGGAAAAGGAAGTCCAATACGTTGATTTCCGCTTCACCAATCCAGCGGGAAAATGGCAGCACACCGCCCAACACGTCAGCACCGTTGATGAAGATATGCTGACAGAAGGCATCATGTTCGACGGTTCGTCCATCGCCGGGTGGAAGGACATCAACGAGTCCGATATGAATCTACGGCCCGACTTATCGTCCGCCGTTATGGACCCGTTCACGGCCCAACCGACCCTCGCATTGTTCTGCGATGTTCTCGAACCCTCCACCGGTCAACTCTATGAACGTTGCCCGCGCAGCATTGCGACAAAGGCCCTCGAGTACATGGCTGCGGCCGGCGTTGGCGACACTGCCTACTTTGGGCCAGAAGCTGAATTCTTTGTCTTTGACGACGTGCGTTTTTCAACAGCCGCGCACAATATGTTCTACACGTTTGACAGCGAAGAAGGCCCCTACAACGACGGGCGCGTGTTTGAAGAGGGCAACCCTGGCCACCGCCCCCGTCCGAAAGGTGGTTACTTCCCAGTCGCACCGGTCGATAGCGCACAAGACTTGCGCGCGGAGATCGTCTCGGTGCTCGCCGAAATGGGCGTGTCGATGGAAAAGCACCACCACGAAGTCGCGCCGTCTCAACATGAGCTCGGAATTAAATTCGATACTTTGTTGAAGATGGGCGATGCCATGCAGCTATATAAATACGCTGTTCATATGGTCGCGCACTCCTACGGAAAGACGGCGACCTTTATGCCAAAACCTGTATTCCAGGATAACGGCTCGGGTATGCACGTTCACCAATCGATCTGGAAAGACGGCAAAAACATCTTTGCAGGTTCAGGCTATGCGGATCTTTCTGAAACCTGCCTCCACTACATTGGCGGCATTATCAAACATGCCAAAGCCATCAACGCATTCACCAACCCCACGACCAATAGCTACAAGCGCTTGGTCCCGGGTTACGAAGCGCCGGTGTTGCTCGCCTATTCCGCGCGCAATCGCTCCGCATCTTGCCGCATTCCTCACGTCTCAAACCCGAAGGGTAAGCGCGTTGAAGTACGGTTCCCTGATCCGTCAGCCAATCCATACCTCGCATACTCAGCCATGCTGATGGCGGGCCTGGATGGGATTAAAAACAAAATCAATCCCGGCGATCCAATGGACAAAAACCTTTACGATCTGCCACCGGAAGAATTGGCGGGCGTACCGACCGTGTGCGGCAGCCTGCGGGAAGCGCTCGACAACCTGAATGAAGACCGCGACTTCCTGACGGCAGGTGACGTGTTCTCAAATGACATGATCGACGGCTATATCGAACTAAAAATGGCTGAAGTTATGCGCTTTGAAACGACACCACATCCGGTGGAATTCGAGATGTACTACAGCGTCTAATATTCCGGCAAGCTATACCGTTCGCAAAAAGCCCCGCCGGAGGATGCCGGTGGGGCTTTTTTTTTGTTGTGCGTACGATTGATGGCTTCCACCACAAAATGCATTACATCATCCAACGGAGGATGATGGCGACGAGATATACTCGCTTTGGATAGCGTCAACCGCGCTCCGGACAGATTCCTCGAGTTCCTGAAACGTATCCCCACACTGCTTGAGAGGATCGTCACTGTGCTCAATCGAACGAGCGATCTCTCCCGCTTTGTCGAGGCCAAACTGCATTCCCAATCCTTTTAAGGCGTGCGCCGTTTTTTTCACCTGAACGCCATCTCGGGTGTTCATAGCATTTTGGAGATCCGAGACATATTGAAGCGCGTTCGTAGTACACGTCTCCAACATCGGACCGACTGCATCTTCTCCAATCATATTGCAAAGTTCAGCAATCGTATTGTGATTTACGACCAACTGCGCGTGGGGTACTTGAGCTTCTGACAACGGCGATTGCGGCTCCCTATCAAGGGGTGGAATATCCCCCTGACCACATAGGCGCTTTATTTCATTTCCGAGTGCCGCCCAATCAACCGGCTTTGAAACGATCGCATCACACCCCGCTCCCAAATAGTCGTCTTGGTGCTCCTTAATAACATCTGCGGTAAGCGCGATAATGGGTGTTCTTGGCGCCCCAAAACTCGACTCCCGCTCTCGAATTTCTCGTGTCGCCTCATCCCCGCTCAGAACAGGCATTTGCATATCCATAAGAACGACGTCGTATGTACCCACTTTTAGAGCCTCGACGGCCTCCCTTCCATTTTCAACCGTTGAAACATCATGACCGTGTTTTTCGAGCATAGTTTTGATGAAAAAGCGCAGGGATTCATTGTCTTCCGCAAATAAAATTTTGCGCGGTCCCCCAGCGGCCAGCAATGCAACTTGGGATTTTACAAGATCAGCCGTGCCTTTACGGATTGTTTTACCTCCCGTCACAACACCGTCAGCTACATTTTCATCAACCGCAACCGGGACACTAAAGGTAAATGTCGATCCCTTGCCGAGCTCCGAGGAAACCGAAATATCCCCAGACATAAGATCTACGAGCTTCTTGCTTATCGCCAGACCAAGACCTGTTCCACCGTACTTGCGGGACGTGGATTCATCGGCTTGAGTAAACGGATCGAACAGACCAGTAATTTTTTCGGCAGGGATGCCTATGCCAGTATCCGTAACAGATAAACTGAGAGTGACTACCCCTTGAGCAGTTTGGTTCTGCACAAAGGAGAGAGTTATGCGTCCTTTGTGAGTGAATTTAACCGCGTTGCTCGTAAAGTTCGTGATGATTTGGCGGATACGGGTTGGATCGCCGATGAGAGCATCCTGATATTCGTCAGGTAACTTGCATTCGAAAACCAAGCCCTTCTCACTGGCAATTGGTACGAATAAATTATGAATATCTTCGATCACTTCAGATAGACGGAAAGGGATTTGTTCGATTTTTAAATGACCAGATTCTATTTTCGACGTATCGAGAATATCGTTGAGAAGACCGAGCAACGATCGTGCGGATCGAGTTAATAAGCTCATTGCACTATGTTGCTCTTTGTCTAAGTCGCTAAGGAACATGAGATCCGCAGTTCCCAAAATCGCGGTCATTGGAGTTCGCAGTTCATGGCTCATGGTCGCCAGAAACTGCGACTTCGCAACGCTCGCAGCCTCGGCGCGACGTGCCATGTCTCTTAGCTCATCGGCCTGCGTTGCGAGCGCTTCGTGACTGCGGCCGATGAGAACCGCTCCAACAAGGAAAAGCCCGACCTGAATAGAAATCGCGCCGACCACGGCTGCCGGGAAGGATTGTGCTGCCACCTCACCATATGCGAGAGCAAGCCACGACAACGCGTAAACACTAAATACGCTAATGAGGAGACTTATTCGCAACCATCGGCCAGCAGTAGAACGAGCTGCAATGTATTTGAGCGGTGAGTAATTTGAAAGGCGGCGAAAAAGACCAGGCGTCACTAGTATCAGGAGTGCAATCGTTATGGGTGACATCTCGCCGTAGAAGTTATCTATAAGGAAGACATACCCGGTTAGAGAAACAAGAATGTAAAAAGAACCACCAGCTAGAAACGCCTGAGATAGTTTGGGCCCGTAGTTCCAATTGATGAGGTACGCCGCGCTTAGAGCGACAACGGTGACTGCGGTATTAAACCCAAAAGACGGGTAATACGTTTGCGGACCCATTACCCATTTCTGAACTGCATTTAAGGATTCAATTCCTGTCGCTACTTCAACGAGACGCCAAGACGCGATGATCAAAGCAGCGCCAGCGCTACAGACCATCAGCCGTGATCGGTGATCGTCCAAAGACGCAAACTGAGCGAGGGCCAATAGAATAAAAGCTACCGCCGTGCCAATGTGGGTTCCAGGTAAGTCGGAAATTGGGTGATAAAGCGCTTCCAATCCGAGTGGAAACGCGAGCAACATCATCGCCCCAACAATGACAAGACTGGTCGCGACCGACTTAAAAAATTTATGCCTCGGGGTCATGCAATTTCACGTTCGCTGCACCGGTTTTTTTATGCACGAGAGGAGTGTGATGCGAAGGCACACGTTCGCAAATGTACCTAGGCAAACTAGTACAGCTGTCAGCTGAAAGAAACAGTGTGCTCTACTTCACAGGTTCCCGTTTCTTGGATTTCGAACGTTTAGACGTAGACTTTGATGATTTCTTTTTAGGCTCGGATTTAGCCGTGATTGTTTCGAAAACTATTTTTCCGTCGTTAACGTCAACTTTGACGTGCCCACCGGTAATCAAATCACCAAACAAAAGCTGATCGGCGAGAGGCTTTTTGACCTCTTGCTGAATAACCCGGCCCAAGGGACGCGCGCCCATCCGTGAGTCGTAGCCTTTTTTCGCCAGCCAATCTCGCGCGGCCGGCGTTAGCTCGATGGTCACATTGCGATCAGACAATTGCCCTTCGAGTTCCATCACAAATTTATCAACAACCCTCCCCACAACATCCGGCGACAGATTTGCAAAGGTGATGATCGCATCCAACCGGTTGCGGAACTCAGGGGTGAACATACGTTCAATCGCCTCCTGGTCCTCGCCTGCGCGAGAGGTGCGTTCAAACCCTATTGCATTTTTCGCAAGGTCCGCAGCTCCGGCGTTAGAGGTCATAATTAAAATAACATTCCGGAAATTGACGCTCTTGCCGTTGTGGTCGGTGAGCTGCCCATGATCCATAACCTGCAACAGCACATTGAATAAATCCGGATGCGCCTTCTCGATTTCGTCGAGCAACAACACGCAATGAGGATGTTGATCGACCGCATCTGTAAGGAGACCGCCCTGGTCAAAGCCAACGTATCCAGGAGGCGCGCCGATCAGTCGCGAGACCGAATGCCGCTCCATATACTCGGACATATCAAACCGGTGCATCTCAATGCCCAGGGACTTTGCAAGCTGCCGGGCGACTTCCGTCTTACCAACACCGGTTGGCCCACTAAACAGATAGGATCCGATTGGCTTCTCAGGTTCGCGTAAACCTGCGCGCGCCAATTTGATGGAACTCGATAATGCAACGATGGCATCGTTCTGGCCGAACACCATCCTGTTGAGATCACGTTCAAGATTCTCAAGAGATTTTTTGTCGTCGCGCGATACGCTCTTTGGCGGAACACGAGCCATAGTCGCAACCACAGCCTCGACATCACGCACCGACACAACTTTGCGGCGCTTGTTTTCAGGTAGCAGCATTCGCGATGCGCCTACCTCATCAATCACATCGATAGCCTTGTCGGGCAGTTTCCGGTCATTGATGTACTTCGCGGCCAGTTCCACCGCCGTTCGCAAAGCCTCGGCGGTATAGCGTACCTTATGATGGTCTTCGTAATACGGTTTAAGCCCTTTGAGGATTTTCACTGTGTCCTCAACGGAGGGCTCTACCACATCGATTTTCTGGAACCGGCGAACAAGCGCCCGGTCCTTTTCAAAATGATTCCGATATTCCTTGTAGGTTGTCGAACCAACGCACCTTAGGGTCCCTGATGCCAGTGCCGGCTTCAGAAGATTGGACGCATCCATCGCTCCACCGGATGTGGCGCCAGCGCCAATAACCGTGTGAATCTCATCAATGAAAAGGACAGCGCCCTCTATATTTTCCAATTCCGAGACAACTGCCTTTAAGCGTTCTTCGAAATCGCCGCGGTAGCGTGTACCTGCGAGCAAGGCTCCCATGTCCAACGCGAATATGGTTGCGTTAAAGAGCACGTCGGGTACGTCCTTGGTGACTATGCGTCTGGCCAAACCCTCAGCAATTGCCGTCTTCCCGACGCCTGCATCACCGACGTAAAGGGGGTTGTTCTTGGTGCGTCTACACAAGATTTGGATTGTACGGTCGATCTCCTTCCCGCGCCCAATAAGGGGATCGATTTTACCGTCTTGCGCTTTCTCGTTTAAATTCACGCAATACGCCGTCAAAGCCTCCCGGCCCTTCTTGACGGTTTCCTCGGACTTCTCGTCCTGGTCCGCACCATGAACGGTACGCCGATCCGTTGCACCCGGCCGCTTGGCAATTCCGTGCGAAATATAATTTACCGCATCCAAGCGGGTCATATCCTGGGATTGCAGGAAATACACCGCGTGGCTCTCGCGCTCCGAAAAAAGAGCGACCAAAACATTCGCGCCTGTGACTTCTTCACGTCCGGACGACTGCACGTGAATCGCCGCACGCTGCACGACCCGTTGGAACCCGGCCGTCGGTTTTGGATCTTCAGCCGATACCGAAACGATATCGTTCAATTCATCGCTCAAAAACTCGACCAACTTTTCACGAAGTTCATCGATTTCAATATTGCAGGCCCGCATCACGGCCACTGCATCGTCGTCGTCACATAGCGCTAAGAGTAAGTGCTCTAGCGTCGCGAATTCGTGCCGCCGCTCCGCCGCGGCGGCCAGCGCTACATGAAGAGTTTTTTCTAAATTCTGTGACAACATCGACAAAAGACCGCTATTCCTTCTCAAGCGTACATTGAAGCGGATGCTGGTTTTTCCGGGCTAGTTCCATGGTTTGATTAACCTTGGTTTCCGCGATTTCAAATGTGAAAACCCCGCAGATCCCCACGCCCTTCTGATGAACGTGGAGCATGATCTGTGTGGCTTCTTCTGCACTTTTTCCGAAAAACCTTTCGAGAACATGTACGACGAATTCCATCGGCGTGTAGTCGTCGTTGAGCATGAGCACTTTATACATTGAGGGCTTTTTAACCTTGGGACGTGGTTTCACGACGACGCCGGTGTTGCCGTGCCCCTCGTCGTCATCACCCCGGCGCTCGTCAGACATGCGCACGCGGTCCCCACCTAATACGGCCGTCGGATTCGTCATTGTGAACGATTGGGGATGGGTCGAAAAATGCTTCATAATCTTATATTTAGCTGCCCTCTGGCGGGTCGAATCTAAGGGTTTCAGTGTATCAGACCAGTGGTTAACCATAGGTATGTGGCAAAGGTTAGCCAACGTCTTTGAGCGGTCCCTATTAGGTAGCTAACAATGACCAGGAAACAAGTACCGCTCAGGGTCCAAATCTTAAGCAATTCGTAATTCGAGTAAAAGATCATTGAATTCAATATGATGCCTTATAGAGGCTGTGGACAGTTCGAGTCGAACAGAGTAAGATTCTTAGGGTGAAAAAAGCTGGAAAACCAGCGTACTGCGAACGCTAATCGCGGACACCAAGAGGTTGAATACCGAACGGGAGAAAGTTACCCACAGGCTCGTGGTGTGAACTTTGAGCCGCTATTTTGTTTTGGGGGCTAAAAACATGGGGATTTCCCCGACGTTGGTTCGCGTTGTCGCTGTATTGTTTCTGATTGCCCTGCCCTCCTCAGTGATGGCTCGCAATATTTACGCTTCGATCGTAGTCGATGCGGATACAGGGCGCGTCCTTCACGAAGCGTACGCTGACAGCAAACGCTATCCCGCGTCCCTCACAAAAATGATGACGCTCTATCTTTTGTTCGAAGCGCTCGAATCAGGTGATGTCACGCCTGAGACTCGCATGAAAGTTTCACGGCGTGCGGCAGGACAAGCTCCGACACGATTGGGACTCAAGCCCGGCTCAACCATCAGTGTCGAAGATGCGATCAATGCCCTCGCAACAAAATCGGCGAACGATGTCGCGACTGTGGTTGCTGAGCATATTTCTGACAAAGAATATTTGTTCGCCGTCAAGATGACGAAGAAGGCGCGCGCCTTAGGAATGTCTAGGACAACCTTTCGAAATGCGTCTGGCTTGCCAAACTCGAGACAGGTCTCAACCGCTAGAGATATGGCTATTTTGTCCGCACGGTTGTTTAAGGACTTTCCGCAATTTTACGACTATTTCTCGCGCCCCAAATTTACCTACAAGGGAAAAACCTACCGGTCACACAATAATCTACTTTCAAAGTACGAAGGCGCCGATGGTATCAAAACTGGGTATACGCGCGCCTCAGGGTTTAATCTCGCCGCTTCGGCCGAACGCGATGGTCAACGGTTGATCGGAGTTGTGTTGGGGGGCCGGAGTGTGCGCACGCGCGACCGCCACCTTACAGATCTTCTCGACAAAGGATTTGCCGTTTTGTTCCATCAGCCTGAAACGGTCATCGCCGCCAAACGTATCGAAGCATTACAGGACAGTTTCATTACAGCAGAAATTGAATCAGATGATGTTGATGGAGCGGTTGGTGACCAAGATAGAGTCCCTACCTGGGTTATCGTGGAGGAGACCTGGGGAATTCAAGTCGGAGCGTTCCGCGCACGCGCACGCGCTCAAGAGGTGGCTGAAGAAGCTGCAGCAAAACTCTTCGACTATGGTGATCTGAGGGCCGTAACCGAACGGGTTCGGATAAAAGGCCGCACGCTTTATCGCGCCCGCGTCTTGGGCCTTGAACGACGGAGCCTTATTCGCGCCTGCTCGATTGTCGTTCCGCGGCGGATGGACGATTGCCTGGCTGTTCGTCCAGGAACAACCAAAATCGCCTCTAGCTAACGTCAGTGCCCAACCGGCGTTGAGGGAAAATCCACGCCACTTTTCTTGAGCTGCGCGGCGATCTCAGCTTTTAAGCCTTCCAAATTGTCTTCTGTATCCGCTTCCGCACGCGCCACCAGCACGGCCTGGGTATTCGACGCACGCAGCAACCACCATCCACCCTTACCTGATACACGCACGCCATCGATATCGTTGACGTTGGCCTGAGTGTCCTTCAACCGCGCCTTCACATCCTCAATGACAGCGAATTTTTTGTCGTCGGCGCACGGAAACCTTAGCTCAGGTGTATTGATCATCTGAGGAAATTGATCGTAGCGTTGCACCAAATCAAAAGTCTCTTCGCTCGCCATAATGCTCAGAAACCGAACCGCGACATAAATCGCATCATCAAATCCATAAAACTTGTCAGCATAGAAAATGTGCCCGCTCATCTCGCCGGCGAGAGGGGCTTTCAACTCAGCCATTTTATTTTTGATCAGCGAATGGCCCGTCTTCCACATCAGAGGCTCCCCACCCATCCGTGCGATTTCGTCAAATAACGCCTGGCTGGCTTTCACATCTGCGATGATAGGAGCACCGGGATGGTCCTTGAGCATGTCCTCGGCCAAAACCTGCATGATTTGGTCGCCCCAGAGGATGCGACCTTTTCCATCGACAACGCCAATGCGGTCCGCATCACCATCAAAGGCAAACCCGACATCGGCACGCGTTTCTTTCACGCAGCCGATAAGCTGCTCAAGATTTTCAGGCACTGTTGGATCGGGATGGTGAGCTGGAAAGGTTCCGTCTATAACGCCGTTGAGAACCGTATGATCGCCCGGAAGCTTTTTTACGAGCTCGGTTACAGCTTCGGCCCCAGCACCATTGCCCGGATCCCAGACGGCCTTGAGTTTTCGCGCGCCTTTAAAATCTTTCAGCAGTCGCTCGATATATTTTGGGAAAATTTCATTGTCTTGGACGGCTCCCGATCCGGACTCCACATCACCCGACGCGCCCCATGTCGCCAGGTTTTTGATGTCAGCGCCAAAAAATGGCTTTCTGCCGAGCATCATCTTAAAGCCATTGTGTGTTGGCGGATTGTGCGACCCCGTCACCATTACGCCACCGTCCGCTTCAGTAGCGAATACTGAATAATAAAGCATCGGGGTCGGACCGCGCCCGATGCGTTCGACATTCACTCCGGCCGCTGTTAACCCATCTACGAGGGCCGCCTCCATATCCGGCGAACTCAACCGCCCATCGCGCCCGACGCACACACGCGTTCCCCCATTTCGGCGCACAGCAGTTCCGAATAGTCGGCCGATGGCATGGGCATCTTCTGCGGACAACGTCTCTCCTACGATGCCGCGAACATCGTACTCGCGAAGAACGCTAGGATGGAATTGATGGGTAAAAGTCATAAAAGTCGATAAAGTTTATGCGGACGGGCGACCAACGCTCGTGTACTCGAACCCTGCGGCTTTCATATCATGCGGTGAATACACATTGCGCAGATCAATCACAACTGGGTTGGTAAGTAGAGCTTTCATTCGCTCCAAATCAAGATTTCTGAATTGATTCCACTCCGTGAGCAAGACAACAGCGTCAGCGCCGTCTAAAGCGTCATAGGCGTCCTCGCAGTAAGTCACGTCAGTCAACAAACCTTTCGCCTCGTCCATACCTTCCGGATCAAACGCGCGGATCGATGCCCCGGCCTTTTGCAGCGCCGGAATAATCGTCAAGCTGGCGGACTCACGCATATCGTCCGTATTGGGTTTAAAGGTCAGCCCTAAGACTGCAATGGTTTTGTTTTTCACATTTCCATCGCACGCCGCGATAATCTTCTCGGCCATGCGGGCTTTGCGCTGTTCATTCACGGCAACGACCGTTTCAACAATCTGGAGCGGAGAGCCGGAATCCTGAGCCGTCTTGACCAGCGCCAGTGTGTCTTTGGGAAAACAAGAGCCTCCATATCCTGGGCCCGCGTGAAGAAATTTTCGCCCGATACGCCCATCCAAACCTATTCCGCGCGCAACGTCATGAACGTTAGCCCCGACTTTCTCGCACAGGTCGGCGATTTCATTGATGAATGTAATTTTGGTCGCCAGAAACGTGTTGGCCGCGTACTTAGTGAGTTCCGCCGTCTCAAGCTTGGTGAACAATATCGGCGTCTCGATTAAATACAGTGCGCGATAAAGCTGGCGCATCACCTCCTGAGCGCGTTCGGATTCTGCGCCAATCACTACACGATCCGGCCGCATAAAATCATTGATCGCCGAGCCTTCGCGCAAGAATTCCGGGTTTGAAACAACATCGAATTTCAAGTCCGGGCATGCGGTCCGAATAATGTGTTCGACCTGACGGCCAGTCCCCACAGGTACCGTAGATTTCGTAACAATCACGGCGTAATCCTTGAGGTGCCCCGCGATATCCATCGCAGCGCCATGAACATAGGAAAGATCGGCGTGTCCATCCCCGCGGCGGCTCGGTGTGCCCACGGCAATAAATATAGCGTCCGCGCCCGTAATCGCGCTCTTTAGATCAGTGGTAAATACCAATCGGCCAGCTTCTGCGTTGGTTTTAACGAGATCATCAAGGCCGGGTTCAAAAATAGGAATCTCTCCTGCCTTGAGTCGCTCGATTTTCCCCTCGTCGCGATCAACGCAGGTCACGTTAACGCCAAACTCGGCGAAGCATGCACCGGAGACAAGGCCCACGTACCCCGTTCCAATCATCGCAATGCGCATGAAACCTCTCCTAGCATCGGACGTACCTACATTTGCCCAAGAAGGTTTTGAAGCATGGGTCTCAGAGACCCTGCAATTTTTGAATCCGCGAGCGCAAACGCGACATTCGCTTCAACAAATCCCACTTGCGTCCCGCAATCATAGCGCACGCCGTCAAATCGAAACCCATGAAAGAGTACGTCCTTAATGGTCGCGTTCAAGGCGTCGGTCAATTGGATCTCGCCGCCAGCTCCGCTCAGTTTTTTATCCAATTCCCTAAATACAATAGGATCGAGCACATACCGCCCGATAATCGCGAGCGTTGACGGCGCGTTCTCCGGCGCCGGTTTCTCGACAAGGCCCCTGGCTTTGGCGAGTGGACCTTCTTCGCTCATAATATCCAAAATGCCATACCTATTAGTTTTCTCTTTCGGAACATCTTCGACGGCAACCACATGCCCGCCAACATCTTTGTGCGCACCGATAAGTTGTTTGAGGCATGGCGTGTCCGACAACACCATGTCATCGGGCAGAAGAACAGCAAAGGGTTCATCGCCTACCAGCTCGCGAGCGCACCACACAGCATGACCCAATCCTAAGGGCTGATCTTGAAACACGGTGTGAATAGACTCGCTTTTCAGCGTCGTGTTTCGAACCGTCGAGAGCTCTGCAGTTTTCCCCTTAGCTTTAAGGGTGTCTTCGAGTTCTTTGTGAGGTTGAAAATGCGCGGCAATCGATTCTTTGCCTGCAGCTGTCACAAAAATGAAATCTTCTATCCCTGCCGCGCGCGCCTCTTCCACCGCGTACTGGATCACCGGCTTGTCCACCACCGGGATCATTTCCTTAGGAATAACTTTGGTGGCCGGAAGAAAACGGGTTCCGAGGCCAGCTACTGGAAACACCGCTTTGCGCACAGGTTGAACCATGCAAGGTCCTTAAGGGCCGTCAGTCACATCGAACGCCCGCGAAAGCGAGCAACGGCGGTTTTGTGCCACGGCTGAGGCGGTGTGACAACCCACGGCGCGCTCACATTCGCTTCGCTATTTCAATAGCGTGTCCTTCGCCAAATTCACCTTGGCCGCCAAATAATCAGACCCGCCGCGATCTGGGTGAAGTTGTGCCATCAATCGTTTGTATGCGGCTTTAATGTCTTTCTCGCTGGCGTCCGGACCAACACCTAATATTTTTCGCGCTTCGTCCTCGGTCATTGCGCCCGATGAAGATGCCGGCGATTGACTTTCACGCTCACCAGACTCTTCATCTCCGCGCCATCCGGCATGAACGCGGTCCATATAAGCTTCCAGCAGCTGCACCGACTCATGATCGCCTTGGACTTCACTCAACAATTCTCTTAAGTCGTCGAGGGTTAAACTCCCCAAACCTCGCCCTTCAAACGTGCCGCGCAAAACGTCTCCGTCCATTGCACCAGTTTCAAGATCGAGGGTCATTTTGAAGAATTCGCTTTCGACCTCCGACGATTGAGCCTGCCCGCCGCCACCAAACGGGCGGCCAAAACCGAGACCACCAAATAGGCCGGTGAACTGACGACCCATCTGAAAAATATTGAAGACGCGCCAGATCCAGCCAAGAAAACCTATAAAAACGGCGATGGCCGCGCCTAATTTTCCCGTCGCCGCCAGAACCAGAATGATGAGTACGAGAAGGGTTACGCCGGTCCATTTTATGGAATTCTTCAGTGTCTTGACGTCCGCGTCCGCATACCACTTGAGCAGCAGCACACCTGCAACGAGTGCAAAGAGACCTAATAAAATGGGGACCACTTATTTCTTCCTGTCCAACTGGTGAACCAGGCGTAGCACGGAGTCCGAAGATTTGCGCCCATAGTTCTCAAGGGCACGGTGACCTCCCGCCGCGTACACCGCGACCGCCTTTAATAAGTCACGCAACTGTTGTGGACTGTTGGCGTCAAAGCTTGAATATGCTCCACGCGTGATTTGAGCAATTTGCCTAAAAACGGAGCCTGCAGGTTCTAAGCCGCCTTCGTGGAACACGAACACCGGTACACCGCGCAAACTAACCTCCCCTGCCGCCGCAGCAATTTGATCTGGCAACTCCTCTACCGCGTCTCCGATAAAGACCAACGCATTTACTTTTCCGCTTTTCGCTTCAGCCGCCGCATGCCTAAGAACGCGTTCGATTTGAGTCGCGCCCCCCAACACACTCACACTTTTCATTAAACGTACAACCTGCTCTGCGTTCCCAAGCCAAGGACTGGCCCCAAAGTCCATCACACCTCGGTAATAGACCAATTGCACATCCAGCCCACCAACGCTCGCGGCCTCCTGAAACATTTCAGTTTGAATCGCCATCGCCTGCGCCCAACTCGGACCGCGGCTTGCCGTTGCGTCCATTGCGAATATGAGCCGACCATTTTTTCCACCCTGTGCGCGGACGGGCGTTCCCGCAGCCTGCTTAAGAAATGCGGCGACATCTCCTTTTGAGGACCGTTTGGTCGGAACTTTCGGGTCTGACGCCACTATTTCCAGTCCTTTATGCGCCCGCGATACTAGCCTGTGAGGTCTCTAAGAGACTTTGCAGACCTAGGGTTTGAATCAGCGATCTCAACTCTTGACGGGCGGCGACGTGAGACAACGCCAATCTGTCGCTGCTTTTTAAAGCGGCGAGATCTTCGACCGTCAGCCCATCAAGAAAAAGTTCCCGATAAATAACGCGCTCGCCTATGCCGTCGGCAATTCGAAAGCCGATTCTCTTCGCCAAATCCTCTAGCAACCGTCCCACTAAACGCTTATTGCGCGCGTCGAGTTGACCCATACGATTACGCACGACAACCCAGTCAATTGACCCACCATCTCGCGCGGCGCGCTCTTGCTTCGCTTTCCAAACTCGTTCGGCATAATGGCTGGGGCGTTGAATAAGCCGCTTTATCGGATCTACGGCCGCCAAGACATCAAGATCAATGAGGCTGTCGTTGATGGGCGTAACAATTATGTCCGCATAAGTATGTGAAAACTGTGCGAGTGGATTGTCATGACCAGGGGTGTCAATCACAACAACGTCACAACCTTTCACCTCATTCAGGCTGTTCACAAATTCAGTTTTATTTTCTTCTAAAGAATTTGTCAGCGACAACGTGCAGTGTTTAGGACAAGGTACCGACACGCGACACCGGGTCGCGTAGTGAGTGCGATTTTGGATGTAGCGAGACAGTGTTCCCTGCCCTCCATCCAGATCAAAAGTCGCAACACTTTGCCCGCGGTTGAGAAGCGCCACCGCCAAATGCATCGCAAGAGTAGATTTACCGGTTCCGCCTTTCGTGTTTCCGAAAACAATTGTGCGCGGGCGACCGGTCGCGCCGATAGATGTCATAAAAATAGCCGATTCAATTCATTTCATCCGAGCTTAGCCCTGCCTAATGGTTACTGCAACTTGACCGGATGAAACACAACACTCAAAATCAAAGTCTCAGAAACGGTTATATAGAGGCCATGGAAACAGCGGATTGCGTAGTTATCGGTGCCGGAGTTGTTGGCCTCGCAGTTGCCCGCGCGCTTGCCCGTTCTGGCCGCGAAGTTCTCATACTAGAGTCTGCAAGTGAATTTGGAACGGGAACGAGTTCTCGAAACAGCGAAGTGATTCATGCGGGCATTTTCTATGACCACGGCAGCCTGAAAGAGCGCCTTTGTATCGAGGGTCGCGACAAGCTGTACTCGTTTTGCGATGTCTACGGTGTGAGTTACAAGCGAACGACAAAGCTCGTGTACGCTGCCGACGAAAGTGAAATTCCCGCGCTCAAACAACTGCAAAAACATGCGGCCGATAGCGGCGTTTATATGACGTTGCTGTCTAAAGCTGACGCCAACCACCTTGAACCCCACTTACGATGCGCAGCCGCGTTGCACTCTCCGCTCACCGGCATTGTCGACAGTCATGGGTTTATGTTGGCTTTACTTGGAGACGCCGAGTCACATAACGCCGTCATCGCCTACAATAGCCCGGTCATCGGAGGGCGCGGAACCAGTACCGGGATTGAACTTGACATTGGCGGCGCATCGCCAATGACGTTGAAGGCCCGAACAGCCATCAATTGCGCCGGGCTTTTTGCGAATACAATCAGTGCTAACATCGAAAGCGTACCGGCCGGCACAATCCCAAAACTTCACTATGCCAAGGGAAACTACTTTTACCTGACCGGGAATCCTCCCTTTAAAAGGTTGATCTACCCGCTTCCGCACCTCACCAGTCTTGGGATTCACTATAGCGTCGATATGTCCGGCCAAGGCCGGTTCGGCCCTGACATCGAATACGTTAAGGACATCAACTATTCGGTTGATGAAAATCTCGCGGACAAGTTTTACACGGCCATACGTCAATACTGGCCGGGTTTGCCCGACGGGGCCCTACGTCCCGGATACAGCGGAATTCGGCCAAAACTCCAAGGGCCGAGCGATCCGCGCTGCGATTTCGTGATTCAAGGGCCTGATATCACCGGCGTTAACGGTTATATTGCGCTTTATGGGATAGAATCCCCCGGTCTAACATCAAGTTTAGCCATCGCCGACATCATAGCGGAGCGCCTATCGTGACACCCGGGCCCAGTCTTAAGTCCTCTCTAACTCTAAGCGCAGCGGGCATGGTCCTGTTCGCATTGACAGCGTCGCCAGCATTGGCACAAGAAGAGGACCTCGGACCCCCGCCTGGAGTTGGACAAAATCTGGAAGGCACCGAAACCGAAGCCCTAGAACAGCGCGAGGAAGGTCCGCTTGTGCCGGTCGCGCCCGGCCAAGCCCCCGGCACCACGCAGGCGTCAGACCTTCTCAGTGGTACTCGATTGATCCTCGGTGACTTGGACGTCCTCAACATTCCTTTGCAGGAAATTCCGAATTACCGCGGACATATGCGAGAGATCATTGAAGAGCTCTCGATATATGCGCAAACCCGAGATCCTAATTTTATGGTCCTCACCCGTCCGGGCTTTGATTTGCTGACCTGGAGTCAGCGGGAATATGACCTCGCTGAAGTGAAAAGAGATCCCGACGCAAGAATTTCAACGGACGCCATCACGCCGGTTGGCTTGCCAATGCGGCGTTATATTCAAAAGCTCGACGGTATTGTCCTGAACGGTCAGTTTTGTGCACCGCTTCGCGTGCCGCAAGCCGATCTCCTAGCCATGATGAGAGCTGGAATAGGAGCCATGTCCATCGAGCACTGTCGGGACGCGAATATGGCCTCAGCGGGTTTGAACGCTGCCATAAATATAGGTGTTGTTTCGCATATCGACCTGGACGTCGAGAGGATGTTCGACCACATCCCGACGGTTCGTCCTTTGCCGGAAAACGCGGCCAACGTTCAAAACCTTGATGACGCAAAAAATATGTTGGTTTCTCTGCGTTCACGGGCTTTCGGCTCGAAGCAAGAATGGATCGGCGCGCTTCGAGATACCAACTACGACGTCCTGATTGTCGATACATTTTACAACGGGAATGAGGCGTTAACCCGGGACGACATTCATCAGCTCAAGTTCAAGCAAATGGGCGCGCGCAGGTTGGTTCTGTCGATGATGAATGTTGGATATGCCGAAGATGAACGGTTTTATTGGCAACGCGATTGGCAAATCGGCGCACCGACTTGGATCAAAGCCCATGGACCGGAGGGTCCTGGCCAATACGTGATAGAGTTTTGGAATCCGGCATGGAAGGCGATTGTTGGACGGTACTTTGCCGGCATCATGGATTTAGGTTTCGACGGGATCGTTCTTGACGGCGTGGAGGCCTATCGCCGGTGGGAGTTCATGACTCCGATTGACGCCAAAGCCTCAGCAATGATCGAAGCAGATGAAATTGAAAACGAAGACTCGGAGCTGCCTTAATCTGCGCCGGCGACTTTCTTAATCACGAGCCCCAGGCCGCCAACGATTTTTTTGCCGACAGCGCCACCCTCACCTTCCATCTTTTGTTGCATCACCAAACGGATCGCTTCGACGTGCACCTTCACGACTTCCATTTGCGCATCCGTTAAGTTGTCATCTTGGTCTTCGATGAACCGCGCCAATTGCGCGCCAATGGCAGAAATGAGCGGGTAACCGAAACTGCTTCCCTGCCCTTTGACCGTTTGAATAATTCCGTAAAGCTTTTGGATATGTTCGACACGGTTTTCGGGATCGTTTAACGCTTTCTCGTAGGCCGCATGGAGTTTTGCCAGATCTTCGCCGACCGCCTCTTCGTAGTCGAACTTCGCCGCGACTATTTGGCGCTCTGCCGCCTCAACCCAAGCCGCATCGAGATGACCGGCGACTCCAGCCAACTTTTGCTTCTGTCTCAAATTGTTGGGCGGGGTAATATATTTGACGTTGTCTTCGGGCATTGAACTCTCTAGGGACGTCGCTCGGCTTCGGAAGCGCATAAGCATACCGGGTTGAGAGCGCTAAGGCTACAATTCAAGTTGATATTAGGTGCCATGTTGTTCGCGTATCTGCGCGCGCAGCGCAGTAACTAAGGGTTTTGGCGCGTTAGAGCAGAATCCAAGTGGCCATTCCAAGGAATGTGAAAAATCCAACGACATCAGTAATCGTGGTAACGAAAACCGTCGCTGAATCAGCCGGGTCCGCTCCCGCGCGTTCCAATGCGAACGGCACGGCCATTCCCGCTAAGCCCGCTACAGCAAGGTTAACAATCATCGCAATACCAATCACGAGCCCTAGAACGGCATCTTCAAACCACAAATAGGCGAGCACGCCAGTGATAACCGCAAACAAAAACCCGTTGATCAGCCCGACAAAAAGCTCCTTCCACGCCACTCTGTAAGCAGTATTCGCACCTAACTCACGCGTTGCCAGCAAACGCACGACAGTTGCCAGGGTTTGAGTGCCCGCGTTGCCTCCCATGGACGCACAAATTGGCATAAGGATCGCTAGCGCTGAAAGTTTCGCGATTGAATCCTCGAACACGCCAATAACCGCGGACGCCGCAAACGCTGTTCCCAAGTTCAAAAACAACCAAAGGAACCGGGATTGAGCGGTGGCCATAATTGAACGGTACATACTTGAGTCTTCGGTGGTTCGCACCCCAGCCAATTTCAAAAAGTCCTCACCGGCTTCTTCATCGATAACGTCAACCACATCATCAATCGTTATCTGTCCGATGAGTCGACCTGATTTATCGACAACTGGCGCAGCGGTTAAATCGCGCTGCCTAAATAAGAATGCGACTTCCTCTTTATCCATTCCGGTATTGATGGTCTCGAGATCCTTGTCAGTGATATCTTTCATCCGAACCGGGCGTTTCGAGGTTAAAACCCGGTGGAGTTCCACCATGCCCTGGGGGCGGTGACGCGGATCGACAACGAACACCGCATAAAATTTTTCAGGGACATTTTTGGTTGATCGCAGGTAATCGATGGTTTCCCCAACCGACCAATAATTCGGAACGGCAACCAACTCACGCTGCATAAGCCGACCAGCGGAGTCTTCTCCATAAGCCAACCCCTGTTCGATCATCGCACGTGTTGTTTGCGATAAACGTTCAAGTAACTTCTCGCGTTCTTCAGGCGCGAGTTTGTCCACGACGTAGACAGCGTCGTCGGACTCTAGCTCATCGAGCGCAGCTGCAAGGTTTTCAAATCCAAGAGCATCCATCACCTCGTCACGGACATCCGTGGCAAGTTCTGGAAGCACATGCGCGTTAAGGTCGGACCGAATAAGGATAACAAGCTGACGCCGGCTCTCCGGATCTAGCCGTTCCAGCAGGTCGGCCATATCGGCGTGATGAAGCTCATCGACTAAAGCGTGAGCCTGCTCTTGGTCGTTCGCGAGCAAAGCAGATACAACCGACTCAACAAAGCCAGCGTCGAGGTCGAAGGTCTCGTCCAGGGCGCTTTCGTGGCTTTTGCGCACTGTTGGACGTGGGGGCGGCGCAGGCGGCGATGGTGTTGGTTCGGCGCTGGCCATAACGGCACCCAATGTTTGAGCAAAAAGGAAAAGCGTTTTCTGTGCGCACAAGCGCTGAAAACCGCTGCACACCTTGTGCCTTAGGGCCTATCAGAGATCAAGTGATTCAAAAAAGGTCCCTTCCAAGGAAGGGGTTTATTAGACTGTAAAAAAATGGTGCGGCCGAGAAGACTCGAACTTCCACGGGTTTTACCCCACAGCGACCTCAACGCTGCGCGTCTACCAATTCCGCCACGGCCGCATGGTAGATGTCTATTTTAGAAACCCGGCTGCCGCGCTAAGAATTGCCGACCGCCAAAGCGTGCGGTCAGATACCAAATCGGCCATAGGTTGGCAATGGAAAGGCCAAAATGACCCCTGCAGAGGTTGAGTTAAGAGTTTCGACGTCGCCCGTTGCCTATCCGGACGCTATATCGGAAATGGAGACCAGGGTAGCCGCTATACGGGGCGGGGCGGCCAAAGAGCTTATCTGGTTTCTCGAACACCCACCCCTCTACACCGCCGGCTCAACAGCTCACGACGCCGACCTGCTCACCCCTGATCGCTTCCCGGTCTTTCAAACCGGTCGCGGCGGGCAATACACTTACCATGGACCTGGGCAGCGGGTTGTCTACGTCATGTTGGACCTAAAGACGCGCGGACAAGACGTACGATGTTTTGTGCGTGATATCGAAGGATGGGCGATCGAAGCTCTCGCACGTTTTGGCGTAAAGGGCGAAATCCGCAGTGGTCGGGTCGGCATTTGGGTTCCGCGAGGAAATGACCGCGAAGATAAAATTGGCGCAATCGGGATTCGTGTGCGCCGCTGGGTGAGTTATCACGGATTGGCACTGAACGTTTCGCCCGACTTGTCTCATTTTAGCGGGATCGTACCCTGTGGGATTAGCGACCAAGGCGTAACGTCTCTCTCGGACTTGGGCATATCCGCGTCTATGGGGGACTTAGACCTTGCCTTGAGCGAAACCTTCTCCGATGCATTCGGAACCAAGCTTGTCCCGGAAGCAAACTAGCCGGCAGGTGCCGCCGTCGGACGTTGCTCAAAACCAGATCCGGAAAAAGGCTCAACGTTCGGCGAAACCTCTACCGATTGGACGTTTGCCCATGCAGGGCCTTCGCGGCAGTCAGCTACAAACGCATCAACAGCGTCGGGACGGCCCTGTGCCAAAGCTTCTACTGATCCATCCGTTAAGTTGCGGACCCAACCCGCAAGGCCATAACTGCGAGCGGTCGTTACAGCCCACATCCGATACCCCACGCCCTGAACACGGCCGCCTATACGTAAGAGAACCGTTTTGTCGCGACCTGCTGACTTTGGCTCAGCCGCTGCCATCGCATAGCCCTATTCAAACTCCAAAATCGTTTGATCGACCGCGAGCGAGGCACCTTTAGCTTCGTGAACCTTTTTGACTACCCCGTCGCGCTCAGCCTTGAGAACGTTCTCCATCTTCATCGCCTCAACGATTGCCAAAGTTTCTCCGGTCTTGACCTCCTGACCGTCTTTGACCGCGACAGACACCAGCAGTCCTGGCATCGGCGAGAGGAGAAACTTTGTGAGATCCGGCGGCGGCTTGTGAATCATCCGCCTCGCGAGCTCGGCTTGACGGGTCGTATACACGTCCACGGCAAGCTGTGACCCATCATGGAAAAGTGTATAGCCCACGCGCTCGCGATCGACCTGGATGGTCAGCGACTTCCCGTTCACTTCGCCAACAAACAAGGGAGCCCCAAAGGTCCAATCGCTTTTGACGCTGATTTTCTTGCTTCCGACCTTTACCGTTCCGCCGGCGACGCCTTGTCCGGGGTCTTTCTCGCGCTCAATCCAGACCTTATGCTCGTCTTTGGACCCGTTTCGCTTGACCACTACGACCCAATCTTCAGGCACAGTGCGGCCGCGTTTGGGAATTTGGCCTGAAATCCTCGCCGCCCGGCGGGCATAAGCCTCGTGAATTAAGGCCGCGACCGCAACCATGGTCGACGGGTCCTGGGCGGGCAGATCAGCCACAGAAAATCCGTCCGCGTACTCTTCGGCAATAAAGTTGGTCGTTAGACGGCCCTCGACAAAACGTTTCTTGCCCATAACCGAGGCCAGAAACGGAATGTTGTGTGAAACGCCGCGGATGTAATATGCATCCAGAGCCGCCTGCATGTGAGCGGTCGCCATTTTACGGTCCTTCGCCCAAGAGCAGAGCTTGGCGATCATCGGGTCATAGAAAACGCTGATTTCGCCGCCCTGCTGCACGCCGGTATCGACCCGCACGTGCTTGCTCTCCGCAGGGGGGATGTAGCGCGTTAACCGCCCAGTGGAAGGAAGGAAATTGCGGAACGGATCCTCGGCATAAACCCGGCTTTCCAGCGCCCAGCCGTTGAGCTTCACATCCGACTGCTTAATGGGCAGCCTTTCCCCGGCTGCGACCCGGATCATGAGCTCGACTAAATCAAGCCCGGTCACCAGTTCGGTGACCGGGTGCTCAACCTGTAATCTTGTATTCATTTCAAGGAAGTAGAAGTTCTTATTTACATCGACAATGAACTCTACCGTCCCCGCGCTGACGTACTTCACCGCCTTGGCCAACGCGACCGCCTGCTCACCCATCGCTTTGCGGGTTTTAGCATCTAGAAAGGGGCTTGGAGCCTCTTCAATGACCTTTTGATGGCGCCTTTGAATGGAGCATTCGCGCTCTCCAAGGTAGATCGTATTGCCTTTGCGGTCCGCGAGGACCTGGATTTCAATGTGCCGGGGCTGCTCGATGTATTTCTCGATAAACACCCGGTCGTCACCAAAAGAGGACTTGGCTTCAGAGGTCGAGCGCTCGAAGCCTTCCTTCACCTCCGATGCATTGTGAGCTATGCGCATGCCCTTGCCGCCGCCGCCGGCAGAGGCTTTGAGCATCACCGGAAAGCCGACCTCAGCTGCAATCTTCTTGGCGTGGGCGGTATCCTTAATGACACCCATGAAACCGGGAACCGTGGACACCCCCGCCTTGTCAGCCAGCTTCTTCGAGGTGATCTTGTCGCCCATCGCCTCAATGGCGCGGGCATCGGGACCAATAAAAACGATCTTCTCTTTCGCCAGAGCTTTTTGAAATTCCTTGTTCTCGGATAAGAACCCGTAGCCCGGATGCACTGCCTCGGCCTTTGTGCGCTTGCATGCCCGGACAATCTTATCGATACGCAGATAGCTTTTTGCCGCCGGGCTATCGCCGATGTGTACCGCTTCGTCAGCCATCTCCACATGGAGGGCGTTGCGATCCGCATCCGAATACACGGCGACCGTCTGAATACCCATCTTGCGGGCGGTTTTGATGACGCGGCAGGCAATCTCGCCGCGGTTGGCAATGAGGATTTTTTTGAACATACCGGTGACTCGTCCCTAAAGCGGAATATTGGCGTGCTTTCGCCAAGGATTTTTAACGTCCTTGGACCGCAACATCGCGAGGCTGCGGCAAATACGCCGGCGCGTGCCATGCGGCATGATCACGTCATCGATAAAACCAAGGTTCGCCGCTTTAAACGGATTTGCGAATCTTTCCTCGTACTCCTTTGTTCGCGCTGCGATTTTTTTGGGATCGCCGATATCTTTGCGGAAGATGATCTCGACCGCGCCCTTGGCCCCCATCACCGCGATTTCGGCGCTCGGCCAAGCGAGGTTCACGTCACCACGAATATGTTTGGAGCTCATCACGTCGTAGGCCCCGCCGTAGGCCTTGCGGGTGATTACCGTGACTTTTGGCACGGTGGCCTCGGCAAACGCAAAAAGCAGTTTGGCGCCGTTCTTGATGATCGCGTTGTATTCCTGGTCGGTGCCCGGCAGGAATCCCGGCACGTCAACAAAAGTGACGATCGGAATATTGAAGCAATCGCAATACCGCACAAAGCGCGCAGCCTTGCGGCTTGAGTCAATATCGAGACATCCGGCAAGAACCATCGGTTGGTTGGCGACGATCCCGACCGTCCGCCCCTCCATACGGGCAAATCCTACGATGATATTTCGCGCGAAAAGCTCGCCAATTTCGAAAAAATCTCCCTCGTCCACGACCTTCAAGATCAGTTCTTTCATGTCGTAGGGCTTGTTGGGGTTATCGGGAATCAGCGTATCGAGAGACATCTCATCGCGCTCCGGCGGGTCGGTGCAGGCGATGACTGGCGGTTGTTCCTTGTTGCTAAGCGGCATGAAATCCATGAATCGGCGCAGCTGAAGCAGCGCTTCCACGTCATTGGCAAACGTGCCATCCGAGACCCCCGACTTGGATGCATGGGTCAAAGCCCCGCCCAGCTCCTCCTGGGTGACGGTCTCATGGGTTACGGTTTTGACCACGTCCGGTCCGGTCACGAACATGTAGGAGGTATCTTTGACCATAAAAATGAAGTCGGTCATGGCGGGCGAGTACACCGCACCACCTGCGCAGGGGCCCATCACCATCGAAATTTGCGGCACCACTCCGGACGCGAGTACATTCTGCAAGAAAACATCGGCATAACCGGCCAGCGACGAAACGCCTTCCTGAATACGCGCCCCGCCGGAATCATTTAGCCCGATCACCGGCGCGCCCACCTGCACCGCTTTTTCCATCACCTTGAGGATTTTCTTGGCGTGAGATTCCGACAAGGATCCCCCGAACACCGTAAAGTCCTGACTGAAAACAAACATCGGGCGACCGTTTATCGTCCCGTACCCGACAATGACCCCGTCACCTGGCACCCTCTGCTCGCCCATGCCGAAATCTTCGCAGCGATGCTCGACGAACATGTCCCACTCTTCAAACGAGCCCTCATCGAACAAAAGCTCGATACGCTCGCGGGCGGTGAGTTTGCCTTTTTTGTGCTGGACGTCGACCCGTTTCTGGCCCCCACCCAAGCGCGCGGCTGCGCGCTTTTGATCAAGCTGTTGAATGATCTCTCTCATACCCTAACCCGGCTATAACGAATTCTAAGATCCCCCTGGCGGCGCTATGGCCTGCCTTACCCCAAAGGCATAGCACACCAATGACCCTGAAATGTCACAAAAAAGTTCATGAAATTGGGCCCTTAGGTGGTAATTCGTTGCCGCCCGTGGATAACGGGCTATATAACCTCGAACCGATCAATCACTATGAGACCCTTGCCCACGATGCATAAGAATCCGCTCGTCAAGCTTGGCCTCGAAATGGGCCCACTGCTGATTTTTTTCTTTGTGAACAGCACTCAGGGCCTATTCGCAGGAACGGCCGCATTCATGGTGGCGACAGTCATCTCCCTTGCGGTCTCCTATGGCATTGCGCGATCAATTCCGATCATGCCTCTCGTAACGGCGGTCTTTGTGCTAATTTTCGGAGGCTTGACCCTGCTCCTAGCCGATGAGCTGTTCATCAAACTCAAGCCCACCATCGTCAATCTGCTGTTTGCAACGATCCTATTGGTCGGCCTATTGACCGGACGGGTGCTGATCAAAATTCTCTTAGAGTCCGCGTTTCAGCTCAGCGATCGCGGCTGGCTAATTCTCACCAAAGCCTGGATCGGTTTTTTTGTATTCCTTGCGATCCTTAACGAGGTTGTTTGGCGCAATTTTTCGACCGACTTTTGGGTGAGTTTTAAGGTTTTTGGAGTGCTGCCGATCACCCTTGTGTTCAGCTTCGCGCTTCTGCCGATCATCATGCGCCACAGCATTGAAGTTAAAGTCGCGGACGCCGACACTAAGAGTGACGCCCCAAAGGAGACCTAGGTTCGCGAATTTGGAACCCGCGCATTTTTTTTTCTTGACCCTTACGTATGGTGAGGGGTTACCGATCATGCCCATTCGGAGGCGTGAAATGAAAACCTACACAGTAAAAGAGCTTGCAAATTTGGCCGGTGTATCTGTCCGGACCCTGCACCATTACGACGACATTGGGCTCCTTAAGCCGGAGCGCGTAGGTGAGAACGAGTACCGCTATTACGGCCAAAGGCAGCTCCATCGGCTCCAGCAAATCCTGATTTACCGAGAACTCGATATGTCGTTGTCGGACATCGCTGCGGTCCTGGACTCATCATCTCTCGACCGCACCGAAATCTTAGAAGAACAACGCAAGCGTTTGAAAACACAAATAAATCGATTCGAGGGAATCATTGAGACAATTGACAAAACCCTCACCCATTTACGGTACAGGTCTCCAATGACCGACACAGAGCTCTACACCGGTATAGTTCACCCAGAACGTCAAGCCGAGTACGAAAACTGGCTTGTCGACCATTACGGCGCACAAATGAAAACTTCGATCGAACACTCTAAGAAAGAACAAGCCAATTGGTCGAAGGACGACATAGATGCGGCAATGATGGAACTTAAACAGCTCGAACAGGGGCTGGCCGACTCAATGCGAGAAGGTATCGCGGCCGAGAACCCAGAGAATTATGACCTCCTTGAAGAGCACTGCGATTGGGTGAGCAAAATGTGGGGAAAACCTTGCCCGCCCGATGCCTACGCCAGCTTGGCAGACCTTTACTTGTCTCACCCGGATTTCGGGACGCATTATGAAAGTATTGCGCCGGGTTTCACGGTTTATCTCACAGACGCTATGAAGGCCTGGTCCGCAGTTCAGTCTAAAACACTGAGTTAGAGTCAGAGTTTTACGTCAGGAGGCGGAGGTATGTACCGATCGCTTGAATCTCCGCCTCGACCCCCCGGCGGCGCCCTAGTGCCTCTTTATCCTCCCCCCATTGCTCGGCCTGGAAGCTTTCATCAAGGTGCGCGCATAACGCTACACCTTCAGAACTTAGCCGGCTATGTATTAAGGCCATCGACAACGCCAAAGACTTTGTGGACGCAGCGCACGCTTGAAACGCGGTCAGCTGCTCGTCACTTAATTCCTCTATCGCGGCTCGGAGCGCTTTAACCGCCTTGGGGGACTGTGAAACAGGCATAACCCCTTCCCCAACGGCAAGATCAGCGGCGAAAGCGTCCCGCAGCCAATCCAATACTGGCTGCCAGGCCCGGTCCTGCCGCGCTTTCAGCTCGGTGGGATAGGACGCGCGATAGCACAGTAAATCAGCGTCTACATAGGACATCAGCCCCTCGATGACAGCTTCGCGGTCCACAGCAACCCGATCAATCGCGGTCGACACCAACCGCGTCAGGGGCATAGCGTCCCGGTCGATAACCGGAGATTGTGCATCCCATTCTTCGGCCAGAGCTTCCGCCAATGCTTTCTGGGGCGCGCCCAAGGGTTTTTTCATCGGCGTGCGCACCGGTTTCCCATCCAGGGTGACACACCAAATGCCCGCATCCTTGGTGATGCTAACGGCGGTATAGAAGCGGCGCGGTTTGGGCGGCGGCTCTTCGCGGCCGGTGGGTGTTTTCGCTACGTTGGCGCTCATGGTGCTGTGCGATTTAGTCCGCCTAGTTGGTGTGCCAAGTTCGGGCTTCTTGGCACGGATCGTTGCCCGACGTATCCATCCGGTCCTTCGCCCCCTGCAACAGCGCCGAAATACCGCCGGTGGCAATTGCAGCGCCAATTGTCCCAACGGTTCTCGCAGCGCCAGCCGCATCAATTCCAACGCTCGGGCTAGTCAAAGAACCGGTCACGCCGACTGCTTGAGCCAAATTTCCGACGCCGACCCCAATCCCCGATGACGCCCTCGGACGCAGGTTCAAACGCACGCGCTCGGCCTTAAGGTCGATCTGACCGCTGGAGGTCACCTGCATTTTGTCCGTAACAAGAGCAATGCCCTTGTCGGTGCGGGCAATGCCATCAGCGATCTGGAAATTCACCACGGCGCACTGCGCAACCGTGTAGGGGTCTTTGTTCCCAAGCGGATTTACCGCGCTCGCGACCTGCATCAATATATCCGCGCCGATCACATTAAGGGCATCACTGCGGATGCGACTTTGCCCCATTCCTCCGACAATTGAGCCGTTAAGATTGGCCGCGACCGCCTGAACGGTTTGCCCTCTTCCGCTGAGATTAACGCGAAGGTCCAAGGGTCCTCCAACAATGAGGTCAGTTTGTTGCATCGCTTTGGTTACATTTTCCGCGCTCAAATTGGAGATATCTGCTCGCAAAGATACAGACATATTGGTCGCATCCATTCCAAATGCGGCCGAAACCGACCCACCTGCAAGCGCAACGGAAATGGGATCTGCTGACAGTTTGCTCCCGGACAATTTAATCGGCAGGACGATATTGCTGAGCTCTAAGCCGTTCGATAACACCATTTTTGCGATGTCGACCGAGACGTCGGCATTCGCGACCGCTAAGGTTTCCCAAGGCAGAGGTGTTGGCGGAAAGACCTTTTCGTCCGACCCGCTTGAACTCGCTCCTTCCTCGCTCTCACTTTCGGCGAAGGCAATTTCGGGGATGCTGATGGTCCCGGATGCTGACGGCCGATCTTCAGAAAGGTTTACAACAAGATCTGTTTCCGCAGTGATGCCAAACCCTTCGATTGATAGGTTCGCTGGAAACTCGTCCCGCCGCCCGATCAATTGCGCGATAGAGGCAATTTGACCGTTCGCACGAACATCCTGGCCCGCATACGTCGCCGCGAGTTCGAGCGCGCCATCATCATCCAAGGAGAAAGTCTCAATCGCGACTTCGAGCGGTGTGCCGTCGGAGGTATAGGACGCGGTCGTATCATTAACGGAAATATTGTTGATGTTGAGATCGGTGATTACGCCGTCTACCGTCATACGCATCATGCCGACATTCGCGTCTGCCTGTGTCGCACCGTCCTCGTATGACACGATGACGTCATCAAGCTCAATTTCCGGAATAACCATATCCATCAGCGCGCCAGCGATTTCAACACTCACTCGCCCGGCCACGATGTCGGCACGCGAATTATTTGCAGCATCGCGATAGCTAAAGGTTAGGCGTTCGGCAAAAACTCCATCGATATTCAGTGGAGCCGCCTCCTCACTCGCCGCGGACTCCTCACCGGGCGTCGGTTCAACGTCGAATTCCCAATTTCCTCGGCCCTCGGCGTTGGTTTCTAAAAGTACGTCGCCGCCGATAACTTCGAGGTTACTGATGTTCACCGTTCCAAAAATCAACGGGATCAGTTGCGTGTGCGCAGCTATTCGTTCTGCAGTCACCATTTCAGGTCGGCTCCCCCAGGGCGCGTTCCCGACCGATACGTCGTGAACCACGATCGCGGGTGAGAGCGATATCGCGAGCTCGATTTCCCCGACCGACACTTCCCTACCGGTCGCCGCCTTGGCCTGCTCCTGAATCACGCCTCTGTATTGATTGACATCAATAACCGATAAAGCGATGACAATTCCCACAATGATCACGAGGACGACGCCACCTGTAATTTTGGCTGTCTTCATTATCGTTTCTCCGCCGTTTACCTGATCGCGTTGTCCGAAACAGATGGTGTTAAGGTCTGCACAGCGTGCAAGAGATGATCGAGATGTTCAATCATTTGGTCCGCGCCTGCATCAACGAGTGTATCGGGTGGATGGTTGCCCCAGGATACACCAACTGATTGCACATTTGCCGCGCGGGCCATTTGAATGTCGAAAGACGTATCTCCAACCATAACCGCGTTTTCCGCCTCGACACCGGTCTCTTGGAGCGCATTAAGAATCATACCCGGATGGGGTTTGCCCGGCGCCGTGTCAGGGGTTTGACTGGTCACGAACCTCCCCTCCAAACCATGGCGTTTCAAGAGATAATTGACCCCACGCTGGGCTTTGCCGGTTGCGATCCCGAGCAAGAACCCGGCTTTCTCCAGAGCGTCAAGCGCATCATGGGTCCCGGGGAAAAGTGGTTCGTGATAGTCCGGTGACGAGCGCAATTGTTTGAAGATTTTTCGGTAGGTCGCATCCATTTCCTTGTGAGTTTCGGAATCAATGTCCGGAAACAGTTTTAACAATGCTTTGTCGAGCGATAGACCGATCACCAAAGGAATTTCAGCAGCTGGAGGCGCGTCCACGCCTAGAGCAGCAGCGACCGCTTCTACCGCGCGAACAATATTGGCCTGACTATCGACGATCGTCCCGTCCAGATCAAAGATGACAAGCCGCAAAGCTTTACTCATAGGTCTGCTTCGCTTTCGTCAAAGCCGAGATTACGGAATGCGCCGGCCATATGAGTAGGAAGCGGCGCCGAAAGGGTCAGGGGTTTTTGCCCGGGCAAGTTCAATGTGAGCTGCCGCGCATGCAAACACATTTGATCGGCCAAATCGTCAAGCAACCCGCCTTGCAAATTGATTTTCTGGTCAGGGTGGTCGTGTTTAACAGCGTACTTCTTGTCACCAACGATCGGCGTTTTCATAAGCGCGCAATGGGCGCGCAATTGGTGAGTGCGGCCGGTATGGGGCATAAGTTCAAGCCAGGTAATCTTTCCGCCCGCGGTGGACACAACCCGGTAGTCAGTAATTGCTTTCTTACCCTTGTCCTCGTCCCAATGCATTTTCTCCTGACCTTCAGGGCCGGTTTTTGCGAGAGCCGCGGATATGGTGCCCGCCGCATGCTCGGGTTGGCCGATGACCAAACACCAATAGGTTTTCTCAACATCGTGGCCTTGAAATGCGCGCCCCAACTTCGCCGCTGCCTTCGCGCTGCGCGCAATTACCAAAACACCGGACGTATCCCGATCCAACCGATGCACCAGCCGGGGCCGCTCATCCCTATCGAATTTTAAGGCATCCAACATGCCGTCAATGTGACGAGTGGTTTTGCTCCCACCCTGCACTGCCAATCCCGACGGCTTGTTCAATGCGATCAAATCGTCATTTTTGTAGATGACCATGCTTTTGAATAACGGAGGCATCATGATCCGAGGATGGCCGCTTGCGCGCGCCGGATTTCGAAGGCTCTGAGCCAAGCGGCGGAACGCGAACGATCTGGCCTGGTTGGATACGTTGATTGGACTTCGCGCGCGCGCCATCCACGCGAACCTGGCCTTTGCGCAGGAGCTTTTCTAAACCGCCGTGCGACAATTCTGGAAAATGGCGTTTGAACCAGCGGTCAAGCCGAACATCAGCGTCGTCTTCGGCAACGGATATTTTTTGCACACCGCTCATGGAGTACCGCCATTCTCTGGAGGCGGATTTGCCTGTGTCTTCTCGCTTCGTAGTTTTTGCCAATAGGCAAGACGCTTGTTGATTTCTCGCTCAAACCCCCGATCGGGCGGGCGGTAAAACTGCTGGCGCTCCATTCCATCCGGGAAATAGTTTTGACCCGAGAACGCGTCGTCCGCCGCGTGATCGTAGGCATAACCCTCTCCATACCCCATGTCTTTCATCATGCGTGTCGGCGCGTTCAAGATATGCATGGGTGGGGTGAGCGACCCTGTTTTGCGTGCCGCTGCCATGGCTTCGCCGTGCGCTGCGTATACCGCGTTGGATTTTGGTGCCGTTCCTAAATAGATCACCAGCATCGCCACCGCTAAATCGCCTTCAGGAGATCCCAACCGCTCATAAGTCTCCCAGGTGCTGATCGCGACTTGCAGGGCTTGCGGATCGGCAAGGCCAATATCTTCGGCGGCAAAGCGCGTGAGCCGCCGCAAGATATATCTGGGATCCTCTCCGCCATCGAGCATGCGGCTCACCCAATACAGGGCGGCATCCGGGTCCGACCCGCGCAAGGATTTGTGAACGGCGCTAATCAGATTGTAGTGCCCTTCCCGATCCTTGTCGTAGACCGGTGCCCGCCGTTGGACGACCTTGGTCAGTTCCGTAGTGTCTAAGGGCTTATCGTGAGCAGACGATTGCGCCAGCAAGTCTTCAGCGAGTGTCAAAACAAAGCGCCCATCGCCGTCCGCCATCGCGCGCAAAGACTCCCGCGCGTCTAGCGTCAGCGGCAAGTCTTTACCCGCGCTTTCTTCCGCACGTTTGAGAAGAACTTCGAGACCAGTGTCGTCAAGCCGCCGGAGAACCAGAACCTGGCATCTGGATAACAACGCTGCATTAAGTTCGAAGGATGGGTTTTCGGTGGTTGCTCCCACTAGAGTAACCGTGCCGTCTTCGACATAGGGGAGAAATCCGTCTTGCTGCGCGCGGTTGAAACGGTGAATCTCGTCCACAAACAGAAGCGTGCCCTGCCCGGTTCGCCGCCGCTTCGCCGCCGCATCAAAAATTTTGCGAAGATCGGCAACGCCGGAGAACACCGCCGATATCGGTTGAAAGTAGAGGTCTGTTCCCTTTGCCAAAAGGCGGGCGATGGTGGTTTTGCCGCACCCCGGCGGCCCCCAAAGAATCATCGAACTCAGGCGCTTGGCGGTTAGCATCCGACCAAGGGGGCCGTCTTCCGCTAGCAAATGATCCTGGCCAACGACCTCGCTTAGGTCTTGCGGTCTTAAAAGATCTGCCAGCGGCTGCCCGACTTTTGGTCCGGTGGGCTGCTCGGGTTCAGCGTCCTTAAAAAGATCACTCACCTGCCGACCTGAAGCTGAAGCGCTTGGCCGTTGCGGTTCAAGGTCAAGGCCCAGGGTGCGGTGGATTCGGTCGCAAGTCGCAACAGATCATCTACCGATTTCACGGACTCCTCGTTCACAGCCCAGACAATGTCTCCCGGCCGGACAAACCGCGAGGCGATGGACCCACGGCTCACCTCAAGAACAATGACGCCCGGCTCGACATATTCACGGCCCAGTTCTTCCGCCAGAGCCGGATTGAGGTTCGCAACCTTTGCGCCGGAGAATGGCTGTCGCCCGTCAAGCTGGGTTTCCTGGCGTGCGGGGATTTCCGGTGGGGCTTCGAGAGCGATTGAAAGCGTTCTCTCAGCGCCGTCGCGCAAAGTCCCCAGGCGAGCGACACCGCCGACCGGCAATGTCGCAAGTCGGTATCGTAACTCCTGAGTGTCGGTAACTAAACGCCCATTCACGTCCTGGATGATGTCGCCGACGGTCAGGCCCGCCCGCGCCGCCGGGCTCAGCGCCACCACCCGGTCGATGATAACGCCGACTGGCCGGTCCAGCCCCAAACTTTTAGCGAGATCAGAGGTTATGCTTTTGCCGGTTGCGCCCAGCCACGGGCGCACCGCGCGGCCATCCTTGAGAATGCTGTCAAGGACGGTTCTCACCATGGTCGCGGGGATCGCAAACCCAATGCCCACATTGCCGCCATCTTGGGAGTAAATGGCTGTATTGATTCCCACCAGCCGGCCGTCGGACGTAATCAATGCGCCTCCGGAATTCCCCGGATTGATTGCCGCATCGGTTTGGATAAACGAGCGGTAATCCGAAATCCCAACGGTGGTGCGGGCAAGCGCCGAAACAATACCCGAGGTTACGGTTTGCCCGACCCCGAACGGATTTCCGATCGCCAGCACAAGGTCTCCGACTTCCAGATTCTCAGAATCAGATAAGGTTAGGGACGGCAGCGCTTCTTCCGACACATCTCTCAGACGCAGGACCGCTAGATCTGAGCGCTCGTCGCTGCCCACGAGATCCGCCTCAAACTCCCGGCGGTCGGTCAAAACCACAGTGATTTCATCAGCATCGCCGACGACATGGTGGTTGGTAATCACAATCCCGTCCGGCTGAACGATGACGCCCGAGCCCAGCGAATTTTGGACCTGCTCGCGCGGCATGCCGAACAGGCTGTTCATATCGTCGCCAAAAAACCGCCGGAAAAAAGGATCGTTGAACAACGGCGTCGCCTGCGAGCGGACCACCCGCCGCGTGTAGATATTAACGACCGCCGGGGCTGATTTTTTTACAATAGGAGAGAAGGTTAGCGTGATTTCCTCACGTGATGACGGAACCGTAGTTTGGGAGGTTCCAGTGCCATTGAACTGGGTGAGAGCGAGCAAAATAATGCCAAGAAAACTGATCAAACGGGTCATCGGTCAGTCGGATGCCTCAAGCCATGAAAACGGTTAAATACGCACGTGCGGCGAGACAGATGTGGCGCACCTCGGCGCTGAGCGCAACCCCATTCCAACCACGATTTTGTGCCGGTAAAACGTATAAATTGCGTGGTCAAAACAGCCATTTTGCTTGGTCAAACTCCGAATTTGACTGGTCACAGTCCTGGTGAGGCGTGCCTTTTAGACGCCGAAATGGAAAATGCCGCCCCTGGAGTCAAGGACGGCATTTTTATAACGTTTCATGCGGGCGCTAAACCGCTCGCGAATTGAGAAAATTCAAAGCCTAAATTGGCCCGGCCATTTCGTCTTCGTCTTTGGCCACCGGTTCGGGCTTGGGACCGGAGTCCTGCCCTTTGGCTTCAACATCGCGGTCGACCAGTTCGATCAAGCCCATAGGCGCTGCATCCCCGTGACGAAAACCGGCTTTAATCACGCGGGTATATCCGCCATTGCGGTCTTTATAGCGTTCGGCCAAGGCGCTGAACAATTTGGCGACCATCTTGTCATCGCGCAAAATCGCGGCGGCCTGGCGGCGCGCGTGGAGAGTTCCGCGTTTGCCCAAAGTGATGAGGCGTTCGGTATAAGGACGAAGATCCTTCGCCTTGGGAAGCGTCGTTGTGATCTGCTCGTGCTTGATCAACGCATTGGCAAGATTGGCCAGCAGGGCCCTGCGGTGGGATTTGGTTCGGTTGAACTTACGTCCGCTCATTCCATGACGCATGACGCTTTCCTTTCATCACTGTGATCTCGCGCGCGAGATCGATTTTCAAAGCTCACGGCCGCGCCGCGTAAGCAGCGGGTACCATGAGAGACGGACCCCCGTGGTCCGAAAGCGCCCAATATTGGGAACGCTGGTATTTTTTAAAACGGCTCTTCGAGCTTCTTGGCCAGCTCTTCGATATTCTCAGGCGGCCAATTCGCGATCTCCATGCCCAAATGCAGGCCCATCTGAGACAGAACTTCCTTAATCTCGTTCAAGGATTTCCGCCCAAAGTTCGGCGTGCGGAGCATTTCCGCTTCGGTCTTTTGGACCAAATCACCGATGTAAATGATATTGTCATTCTTCAGGCAATTTGCAGAACGAACACTGAGCTCCAGTTCGTCGACTTTACGCAGCAAATTCTTATTGAACGGAAGTTCTTCCTCGGCGCGATCCGCCAGAGCCGCCTTGGGCTCTTCAAAGTTAACGAACAAACGCAGTTGGTCTTGCAAAATGCGCGCAGCCAACGCCACCGCATCTTCGGGCTTTACCGCCCCGTTTGTTTCAACGGTCATAGACAGCTTGTCATAGTCGGTCTGCTGACCCACGCGTGTGTTCTCGACTTTGTAGGAGACCCGGCGCACAGGAGAGAAGATTGAGTCCACCGGCACCATCCCGATGGGATCGTCTTCATTGCGGTTTTGCTGAGCGGCCACATAGCCTTTTCCGATATCAACCTCGAACTCGACATGAAGATCGGCGCCATCGTCCAGATGACAAATGACCAAATCGGGATTCATGATTTCGATGTCGGCCGGTGTCTGAATCTGACTTGCGGTCACCTCGCCCGGGCCTTTGGCGCTGAGAGTCATCCGCTTAGGGCCCTCTCCGTGGAGATTCAACGCGAGCTGCTTAATGTTAAGGATCAGGTCCGTAACATCTTCACGCACGCCCGGCACCGAGGAGAACTCGTGCAACACGCCGTCAATGCGAATAGAAGTCACCGCCGCGCCTTGTAAAGACGACAGCAGAATACGGCGCAGCGCATTGCCGAGGGTGACACCAAAACCACGCTCAAGCGGTTCGGCGACAATGGTTGCAATCCGGTTTTCGTCAGCGCCCGCCTCAATGTTCAGTTTGGAGGGCTTAATCAGTTCTTGCCAATTTTTCTGTATCACGGCTCAGTCCCATAAGTTGGGTGTTGATCCCGATGCGACCTTCAAAGGCCGGCCACGAATGTAATCGCGGCTAAACACTTCGCTTCCGGTGGGAGAAACCCGAAAGCGAAAGAATTATTTTAAACCCGGCGTCTCTTTGGCGGACGGCATCCATTGTGCGGCACGGGCGTTACGTCTTGAATGGACGTAACGGTAAATCCAACGGCCTGCAAAGCACGCAGTGCGGACTCACGGCCCGTCCCTGGACCTTTCACAAGAACCGACAACACCTTCATGCCGTGTTCCATTGCCTTCTTCCCCGCAGCCTCTGCGGCGACCTGAGCCGCATACGGCGTAGATTTCCGAGAGCCCTTAAATCCCTGCGCGCCAGCAGACGACCATGCGATGGTGTTGCCTTGCACATCGGAAATTGTAACCATGGTATTGTTAAAGGTCGCGTTTACGTGTGCGACACCCGAGCTAATGTTTTTTCGCTCACGTTTGCGCGGACGTGAAGCAGCTTGATCTGGCTTGGCCATATGTCGGTTCTCTTGTCCTTGAGAGTCTCAAAAGTTGTCTAGGGGCAACGACTACTTCGTTACTTTCTTCTTGCCAGCAATTGGCTTTGCCGGTCCCTTGCGGGTCCGTGCATTGGTGTGGGTACGTTGACCGTTTACGGGCAACCCTTTCCGGTGACGCAATCCACGGTAACATCCCAGATCCATGAACCGCTTGATGTTCATCGCCGTGTCACGGCGAAGATCACCTTCGACCACGTAGTCACGGTCGATGGTATCGCGGATCCGACTGATTTCGTCTTCCGTCAATTGATTGACCCGCCGGGCATTGTCGATGCCGACAGACGAACATATTTTTTTCGCATGGGCGGGGCCAATGCCAAAAATATATGTCAGGGCAATTTCTACTCTTTTATTGGTCGGTAAGTTAACGCCAGCAATACGCGCCAAAGCCCGTACTCCTTCATTCTTAAGTTGTTTTTGAGCGCCCTGCGCAACCCGAAAAGCGCGCCATTATAGGCAGTTAGCCCCGGGTGTCAACACGCCGCTCAAGTTCCCAAAACCTTCTCTAAATCCTCTGTTACGGCGTCCATATCGCGGTCGCCATCCACAACTTCCAGTAGCCCTTTTTGCTTGTAAAAGGGCATCAGGGGAGATGTCTGTGCATGATAAGCCTTCAGCCGCGAGGTCACGGTTTCCTCGTTGTCATCGGCGCGCCGGGTGAACTCGGTCCCTCCGCACGCATCGCAGACGCCGTCCGCTTTGGGCTGCTTAAAGGTGTCGTGATAGCCCTCACCGCACTTCGCGCACGTAAAGCGCCCGGTGATCCGTTCGATCAACTTGGAATCGGGCACGGACACCTCAATGACCTTATCAAGGGCTATACCTTTGCTCTTTAATAGTGCGTCCAGCGCTTCGGCCTGGGGGACCGTCCGGGGAAACCCGTCCAAGATGAATCCGTTGGCGCAATCTGCCTCGTCAATGCGGTCAGATATCATGCTGATAATCAATTCATCGGAGACCAGCTTTCCGGCGTCCATCACCGCCTTGGCCTGTTTCCCGACCTCTGTTCCAGCGGAAACGGCCGCGCGCAACATATCTCCTGTGGAGAGTTGTACGATGGAGTAGCGGTCCTGCAAGCGTTTTGCCTGCGTCCCTTTTCCGCCGCCCGGCGGTCCCATCAGTATCAGTCTCTTGCCAGCCATCGCCTACCCCTATCGGCGCCCACGAAGACGGGACTTCTTGAGAAGCCCTTCATATTGATGCGCAAGTAGATGCGCTTGCACTTGTTGCATGGTGTTTAGGGTCACGTTGACCACAATGAGAAGGCTTGTTCCCCCGAAGTAGAAGGGAAAGCTATACTGAGCGATGAGGTATTCCGGAATAAGACAAATAACTGTCAGATAAATCCCGCCAACCACAGTCAATCTGGTGAGAACATAATCAAGGTAGTCGCCCGTGTTTTTTCCAGGCCGAATACCCGGTACAAATCCACCGTATTTGCGTAAATTTTCCGCCGTATCATGTGGATTGAACACCAATGCTGTATAGAAAAAGGCGAAGAAGATAATGGCCGCCGTGTAGAGCGCCAAATAAAGCGGTTGGCCACGCCCCAACAGCGCCGCGATGGTTCCGGAAACACCCTCGCCACCGCCGCCTTGGAACCCAATAATCGTTGCAGGCAAAAGAAGGATGGAGCTCGCAAAGATAGGCGGAATAACTCCGGCCGTATTAATCTTCAGCGGAATATGGGAATTCTCACCGCCGAACATCTTATTTCCCTGCTGACGTTTCGGGTATTGAACGAGAATTCGCCTTTGGGCTTGTTCAATAAAGACAATGCCCGCGATGACCGCGACGGCGCCAACGGCAAAAAGAGCTAAGACTACAAATGAAATGGCCCCGGTGCGGCCAAGCTCAAGCATGCTGACGATACCGCCCGGCAGACCGGCGATAATGCCGGAGAAAATAAGAAGTGAAATTCCTTGGCCGATACCACGCTCGCTGATTTGTTCACCCAACCAGACCAGGAACATCGTTCCACAGACCAAAGTGATCACGGCTGTAAACACAAAGAACGTGCCCGGATTGGTCACCACGGGCGCTCCATTTGCTGCGGTTGCCGTTTGAAGCCCGGTGGCAATTCCGAGCGACTGCAGCGTACCGATCATTAAGGTCAAATACCGGGTGTATTGGTTCATTTTCATGCGGCCCGCCACGCCCTCTTTCTTGAGTTGCTCAAGGGCAGGATTCACGGCTGCAAGGAGCTGTATAATGATCGCGGCCGAAATGTAGGGCATGATATTGAGCGCAAAGATGCTCATACGACTCAATGCGCCACCGGCGAACACATCAAAAAGACCCAAAACGCCGCCGCTTTGAGCTTCCATGATGGACGCCATTGCTACCGGATCAATGCCTGGCAATGTAATGAATGTACCGGCGCGGAAAATGATGAGCGCGCCAAGGGAGAACCAAATTCTCCGCTTTAATTCGGTTGCTTTCGCAAAGACGCCGAAATTTACATTTGCAGCCAGTTGGTCAGCGGCTGAGGCCATCGTTTACTCCGGTCGCGGCGAACGTGAGCGCCATCAGTTCATGTGCCGTTGTGGTCACTTTGGCCGGACACTTGGCGTCCAACCCAAAGGCTCCAACGTTATTCCGATTTTTCCGCCTTAGCGCTCGACGCAGCCTTGGCTTTCTTCTCTTTCGGGTCACTTGTACCGGTGGTCTCGACAGCCTGGATGGAAACAGATCCGCCAGCCTTTTCCACCGCTTCCAACGCCGCCTTAGACGCGTGAGCCGCTACAATTGTCAGCTTTGCCTTGAGCTCGCCGTCGCCCAGCAAACGCAATCCATCGTGCGCGCGGCGAACGACACCAGCCTCCACCAATGCTTCGATGGTAATATCTTTCTTGGGATCAACCCGTCCCGCGTCGACGGCGGCCTGCAGTCGCCCCACATTCAAAGGAACATATTTGCGGCGCGCAATGGGATTGAAACCGCGTTTCGGCAGACGACGGTACAAGGGCATTTGACCGCCCTCGAAACCTTTGATCGCGACACCGGTGCGAGACTTTTGTCCTTTCACACCCCGGCCACAGGTCTTGCCCAAACCGGACCCTATCCCACGACCGACTTCTTTCCGCCGTTGCGTCGCGCCAGGCATGTTGCGCAGTTCGTTTAATTTCATCGTTCTCGTCCTTTGCGATGGCCGAAAGCCAATCCCAGAAGTATCTCCCCGCCGGGAACTACCCTGAGATAGGTACAGATCTATGCTTCGTCCACACGTACCAAGTGTTTTACTTTGGTAATCATGCCCCGCACCGCGGGCGTATCTTCCAAAGTTCTCGTCCTGTTGATCTTGTTGAGGCCAAGCCCCACCAAAGTCTGCTGCTGATCGGCTTTTCGGCCAGCGCCACTGTGAATTTGCGTGACCGTGAGTGTTTTCTTACTTGCCGCACTCATGGCTTAGGCCTCCTTCGCAGCGTCTTCGCGCGCAGGATCTTCACGGCGGCCGACAATATCACCAACTTTCTTGCCACGCTTGGCGGCGATCGACCGCGGCGATTCCATCGATTTCAGCGCTGTAAATGTGGCTTTCACCATGTTGTGGGGATTGTTGCTTCCCACACTTTTCGCGACGATATCCTGGACTCCCATGGTTTCGAACACAGCGCGCATCGGACCACCGGCAATGATTCCTGTTCCCGGAGGCGCTGCGCGCAAGATAACTTTGCCAGCTCCGAAACGCCCATACAGATCGTGATGCAATGTCCGTCCCTCGCGCAAAGGAACGCGAATCATTGTGCGTTTGGCTTGTTCGGTCGCCTTGCGAATAGCTTCAGGAACCTCACGTGCTTTACCAGAGCCGTATCCGACACGTCCTTTCGCATCACCAACAACAACAAGCGCTGCGAAGGCAAAACGGCGTCCGCCTTTTACGACCTTAGCAACACGGTTGATGTGGACCAGCTTGTCCTGAAACTCGTCATCGCGCTCGTTTTCGCCACCGCGCTCACGCCGCCCACCCGATTTGTTGGGGCGTTCGCCGCTGTTGGACGCTGCATTAGGTGTTCGTGCCATTACTCTTTTCCTTCAATACGTCGGCGGCTAGAACGACAAGCCAGCTTCACGGGCAGCATCGGCCAATGCCTTCACACGGCCGTGGTACATGTACGATCCGCGATCAAACACAACCTCTTTGACACCCGCCTTCACGGCGCGTTCTGCAACAAGTTTTCCAACCATACCGGCCGCATCCTTTGTCGCATTCTTCACCTGGGACTTAAGATCTTTGTCCATTGTCGAGGCTGCGGCGACAGTCTTACCATCGTCATCCTGAATGACTTGGGCGTAAATGTGCCGGCCAGACCGAAATACGGACAAACGCGCACGACCCTGAGCCGCGGCCTTTACAGCACGGCGTGTGCGCACGCGGCGTCTGCTGGTTTGTTTTAGTTTCCTCGTCATCGCCAATTCCTATAATCCGGCTACTTCTTCTTGCCTTCTTTACGAAGGATGTACTCGTCAACGTATTTAATCCCTTTGCCTTTATAAGGCTCAGGTGGACGGTAAGCCCGAATATCAGCGGCCACTTGCCCTACGCGCTGGCGACTGGCACCCGAGATTTCAACCTGCGTCGGTGACGGGGTTTTGATCTCAATTCCCTCGGGCACGTCGTAAATTACGTCGTGAGAAAAACCCAAACTCAGGTTCAGTTTTTTGCCCTGGGCCTGCGCCTTAAACCCGACACCGTTAATCTCTAAGGATTTCTTGAAACCCTCACTGACACCCTGAACCATATTATTGAGGTTCGAGCGTGTCGTTCCCCATAGGGCGCGCGCTTGTTTGGTTTCCTTGGTCGGCTTAACCCAAACCTTTCCATCTTCCACACGCGTTTCAACGCCGTCGGGAGTGTCGAGGTTCATCTCACCGAGCTTACCTTTAACAGTCACCATTGTGCCCGCCATGGTTACGGTTACACCGTCAGGAACATCAATCGGATTTTTACCAACGCGTGACATCGCATTCTTCCTTTAGCGCGGCCCAACAAAGGCCGATTAGCTCAAATTCTCTAAAATACCTGGCAGAGAATCTCTCCGCCCACATTCTTCTGGCGCGCCTCGTGGTCGGACATGACACCGCGGGGAGTCGACAGAATGGAAATTCCAAGACCGTTATAGACCTTCTGTAAATCCTTGATCTTCGCATAGACGCGCCGACCAGGCTTCGACACACGCATGATCTTGTTAATCACAGGCGTGCCTTCATTGTATTTCAATTCGATGCTCAGCTCGTCTACACCTTGGCGCACATTGTAACGCTCAAATCCACGGATATAGCCTTCGCTTTCCAATACGCGCAGCAGGTTTTCACGCAGCCGCGATGCAGGTGCTGTGACCTTAGCGTGACCGGCCCGCTGTCCATTACGGATGCGAGTCAACAAATCACCAAGAGGATCGGATAATGACACTGTCGGCCCTCCTACCAGCTCGACTTAACCATGCCGGGAATTTGCCCCTTTGAGGCCAGTTCCCGGAGTTTAATACGCGCAAGCTTAAATTTACGGTATGTCGCACGCGGACGCCCTGTTAGCTCGCAGCGGTTGCGAACACGAACTTTCGATGAATTGCGCGGAACTTGCGCCAACTTCAAAACCGCGTCGAAACGGTCTTCCGCCGAGGTTTCGCGGTTCATAACAATTGCCTTCAGCCGCGCGCGCTTCCCCGACGCCGATCGGGTCATACGACGACGTTTCTTATCTCGCTGAACAATACTCGTCTTCGCCATTGGGTGCGGTCTCCGTTGAGATCTATTTCTGGAACGGCATCTGAAAACCTTCGAGAAGCGCCCGCGCTTCCTCGTCGGATTTTGCCGTTGTACAAATTGTGATGTTCATGCCGCGGACCTTATCGATTTTGTCGTAATCGATTTCTGGAAACACAATCTGTTCCTTAAGGCCCATGTTGTAGTTCCCTGATCCATCAAAGCTCTTGCCCGACAGCCCCCGGAAATCCCGGACGCGGGGGAGTGCGATATTCACAAGACGGTCCAAGAACTCGTACATGCGCGTTTTGCGCAACGTTACACTGCATCCGACCATCATATTTTCACGCAGCTTGAAGTTCGCCACCGCCTTGCGTGCGCGCGTGATCACAGGTTTCTGACCCGTGATTGCTGCCAAGTTTTCAACAGCGCCTTCGATCTTTTTCCGATCCTGCGACGCCTCGCCCACACCCATGTTGATCACGATTTTGGTCAACTTGGGCACAGCCATGATGTTCTTGTATCCGAACTTCTCCACCAGAGAATTGCGGACTTCATCGTCATAATGTTTACGCAAACGCGTCATCACCGTCGTCCTTCCTAATCGATGACTTCGCCGGAGCGCCGTGCAAAGCGCACCTTGGTCGTTCCGTCTTCAAGAACTTTGTAGCCAATACGCACGGGCTTGCTGTCCTTGGGATCAATATGCGCGACATTCGAGGCATGAATCGGCGCTTCGCGCTCGATGATGCCGCCGCTCGTCGTCGGGGACTGGCGTTGGTGCCGCTTCATCACATTGACACCTTGCACAATCACTTTGTTGGACGTCGGGATCGCTTTGAGCACTTCGCCGCTCTTGCCTTTGTCACGGCCGGTCAAAACGACCACTTTGTCGCCCTTTTTTACTTTGAGCTTGGCCATTACAGCACCTCCGGCGCCAGCGAAATGATCTTCATGAACTTTTTGCTGCGCAGTTCACGAGTCACGGGTCCAAATATGCGCGTGCCAATCGGCTCACCTTGTTTGTTAATCAGGACAGCCGCATTGCGGTCAAACCGAATGGCCGTGCCGTCAACGCGGCGCAGGGCTTTGGCTGTGCGAACAATAACAGCGCGATGGACATCGCCCTTTTTCACGCGTCCTCGCGGGATAGCGTCCTTAACCGAGACAACAATGACGTCTCCAACGCTGGCGAACCGGCGCTTAGACCCGCCAAGCACTTTGATGCACATCACCCGGCGCGCACCCGAGTTATCGGCAACATCTAAATTTGATTGCATCTGAATCATGACATCACGTCCTTAGGCCAGAACCAGCGGATTATTCCGCCTGATCCTGAATCAATTCCCACGTCTTACTCTTCGAGATCGGTGAACATTCGCGAATACGAACGATATCACCCACCTTACTCGCGTTATTTTCATCATGCGCCGCGAACTTCTTACTGCGGCGGATAAACTTCTTATAAATCGGGTGCCGCATGCGCCGCTCGACACGCACGACGATCGTCTTGTCTTGCTTGTCGCTTACGACGACGCCCTGAAGAATTCGCTTAGGCATTCTTGTGTCCTCTCGTCCCGCTTACGATGCCGCGCCATCGCGGCGTTCGCGCAGGATCGTCCTTATCCGCGCAATGGTTCGGCGAACACGGCGAAACTGCGCCGTGTCGCTCAGTTGTCCCGACGCCTGTTGAAAGCGCAAATTAAATTGCTCTTTTTTAAGGTCGCCAAGCTGGCCTTCCAGCTCATCCGTTTTCTTGGCGCGCAGTTCAGTTGCGTTACTCATATCCGCTACCCTTATCCGATCCGCGTCACGACTTTGGTTTTGAGCGGAAGTTTCGCTGCCGCCAGCGCAAAGCCTTCACGCGCCATGCTTTCCGACACGCCATCCACTTCAAACATGATGCGGCCCGGCTTTACCCGACACACCCAGTATTCGATCGATCCCTTCCCTTTACCTTGACGAACCTCGGCCGGTTTTTTCGACACGGGAACATCTGGGAAAATACGAATCCACACGCGGCCCTGACGTTTCATGTACCGCGTCAAAGCCCGGCGCGCGGCCTCGATCTGGCGTGCGGTGACACGCTCAGGCGACAAAGCTTTCAGGCCGAACGAGCCGAAATTCAAAATCGTCCCGCCTCTTGCATTTCCGTGAATCCGGCCTTTGAAAGCCTTCCGGAATTTTGTGCGCTTTGGTTGCAACATGATGACGTCTATCCGTTTTAATACCGGTACATAAACTGCACCGCCGTTTTATTCTCTTCCGTTGTTTAAGAGCGTGCGCCCTGACTTTGCTCACCCGCGCGCTTGTCTTGCGCCATGGGGTCGTGTTCAAGAATTTCGCCCTTGAATATCCAAACCTTCACACCGCAAATCCCGTAGGTGGTTTTTGCGCGGCTCTCGCCGTAATCCACATCGGCGCGCAGGGTGTGCAACGGCACGCGGCCTTCGCGGTACCATTCTGTCCGCGCAATTTCCGCACCGCCCAAACGCCCAGAGCACGTAATCCGAATACCTTCCGCGCCTAAACGCATAGCGGCTTGCACGGCGCGCTTCATGGCGCGGCGAAACGCCACCCGGCGCTCGAGCTGTTGTGCGATATTTTCGGAGACAAGCTGCGCATCGATCTCGGGCTTGCGGATCTCGATAATATTGAGATGCACTTCGTTGCCGGTCATTTTTTGAAGGTCCTTGCGGATCACTTCGATATCCGCGCCTTTCTTGCCGATCACAACACCGGGCCGGGCCGTATGTATGGTCACCCGCGCTTTCTTCGCCGGACGCTCAATGATCACACGCGCCACACCTGCTTGCGCCAACCGCTTCTTCAAATATTCGCGAATTTCCAAGTCTTCGTGCAGCAAACCGCCATAGGCACCGCCCGCCGCGTACCACCTGGAATCCCAGGTCCGGTTAATACCGAGCCGAAGCCCAATTGGATTGACCTTCTGGCCCATTAGGCACTCTCCCTTTGCTCACGCACAACGATCGTGAGATTGCTAAACGGTTTACGAATGCTGCCGACACGCCCTCGCGCACGCGGCCGCCAACGCTTCATAACAAGCGCCTTGCCGACAAACGCCTCACTCACCACCAGCTGATCGACATCAAGCTGATGATTGTTCTCCGCATTGGCGATGGCGGATTCCAGAACGCGCTTCACATCCTTTGCGATCCGGCGCGGCGAAAATGTGAGTGCGGCCAGTGCAGCCTCTGCCTTCTTGCCGCGAATCAGCTGCGCGACAAGGTTCAACTTTCGCGGACTAACCCGAATGGAACGTGCAAAAGCCTTAGCTTCTGAATCGCCCAAACGACGCGGTGTAGTTTTCTTACTCATTTCTTGACAACTTTTTTTATCGCCAGAGTGACCGTGGAATGTTCTGCTCGGCGCAAACTCACCAAACTTGTGGCCAATCATGTGTTCAGTCACCATGACCGGCACATGCTTTTTGCCGTTGTGGACACCAAACGTGAGACCGACGAATTGCGGCAAAATGGTCGAACGCCTCGACCAAATTTTGATCACTTCGTTGCGTCCCGATTGCCGAGTGGTTTCCGCCTTCTTCAGGAGGTAACCGTCAACAAATGGTCCTTTCCAAACAGAACGTGCCAAGTTCAATCTCCGTTTTCTAAAACTCGATCCGAGCTTTTACTTAACTATCTCTTTTTCTTAGCCGCATGCCGGCTACGAACAATCAAATTCTGTGTCCGCTTATTGCTGCGCGTGCGCTTGCCTTTTGTGGGTTTACCCCACGGGGTAACCGGATGACGACCGCCAGAGGTCCGTCCCTCACCGCCACCATGAGGGTGGTCAACGGGGTTCATCACAACACCGCGGTTGTGGGGACGACGTCCAAGCCAGCGAGCGCGACCGGCCTTACCAATCTTGATGTTTTGGTTATCCGGGTTCGACACCGCGCCGACGGTTGCCATGCACTCTGCACGAACCAAACGAACTTCACCTGAAGACACGCGCAGTTGCGCGTACCCAGAATCTTTACCGATCAATTGCGCGTAACATCCGGCAGAACGCGCCATCTGACCGCCGCGACCGATTTTAAGCTCGACGTTGTGAACGATCGTGCCGACCGGCATATTCTTAAGAGGCATCGCGTTGCCCGGCTTCACATCGGCCTTCTCGGCCGAGAGGATCTTGTCGCCAACCTTCATGCGTTGCGGCGCCAAGATGTATGACACCTCTCCATCATCGTACTTAATAAGAGCGATGAACGCTGTGCGATAGGGATCGTATTCGAGCCGCTCGACAACCGCTTCAACATCACGTTTTTTGCGCTTAAAATCGATGATGCGGTAGCGACGCTTGTGCCCACCGCCCATAAACCGACTGGTGGTCCGCCCTTGGTTATTACGCCCCCCTGTCGAGTGACGCCCCTCGGTCAAACCTTTAACAGGCTTACCTTTGTGCAGGTCAGCGCGAGACACCAACACAGTGCCGCGCAGCGACGGGGTAACCGGGTTAAATGTTTTTAGTGCCATAACGTTAAAGCCCCGTCGTCACATCGATGGATTGGCCTTCCGCAAGACGTACCATCGCTTTCTTTGTATTGCTGCGCGCGCCTACTCTGCCGCGGAACATTTTTAATTTTCCGCGCGAAATCGACGTATTCACGGAAACAACATCGACTTTGAACAGCGCCTCAACCGCCTTCTTGATCTGCGGTTTGGTTGCGTTCATCGGAACACGAAAACTGAATTGATTGAACTCAGACGCCATCGTCGCTTTTTCAGTGATGAGCGGCGACTTAATAACGTCGTACAAATCAGGATCGATCACAGCGGATTTATCTTGCTTGCTCATTTCAACCGCTCCTCGAGCTTCTCAACCGCGGCCTTGGTCAAGACCAACGTGTCGCGACGGAGAATGTCGTACACGTTCGCACCCTGTGAGGGCAGAACATCGACCCCGGGGACATTGCGGGCGGCCCGAGCAAACGATTCATCAACCTGCTCGCCGTCAATCACCAACGCGGACGTCCAGCCCAAAGACTTGAACTGAGAAATCAAAGTTTTGGTCTTCCCATCCTTCACAGACGTTCCGTCCAAAATGATCAATTTTCCGTCTTTGGCTTTTGACGACAAAGCCGTCTTCAAACCTAGGGTTCGGAATTTTTTCGGAAGACTATGCGCGTGACTGCGAACAACCGGTCCGAAAATAACTGCGCCGCCGCGCATCTGCGGAGATCGCAAAGAGCCCTGACGCGCGGATCCCGTTCCCTTCTGGCGGAAGGGTTTCTTTGTGGTCCCGCTAATTTCACTAATGCCTTTGGTTTTGTGAGTTCCGGCTTGGCGTTTAGGCCAACTGCCAGCGCACAACCCGTTGGAGAATATCGCCGCGCACTTCGATGCCGAACACATTGTCCTGCAGCTCGACGGAGCCGACGTTTTTCTTATCCAAATTTATGACGTCGCACTTCATGTTTATTCGCCCTTCTCGGCGCTATTCAGCGCTTTCGGTCGTCCCAGCGTCCTCCGCCGGCGCCGCAAACCTCTTCAGCCTTACCTGCCTTCAGCCCTGCAGGCTTAGGTGCGTCTTTGGGTAAAGCGCGCTTAATAGCATCGCTCACCATCACATAGCCGCCGTCATGCCCGGGAACGGCACCTTTCACCAAAATAAATCCCTTGGCGTCATCCACTGAGACGACTTCAAGGTTTTGAGCTGTGACTTGGCGCTGACCCATATGGCCTGCCATTTTCTTACCCTTGAAAACACGACCTGGATCCTGGTTTTGACCTGTCGAGCCGTGAGATCTGTGTGAAATCGAAACACCGTGGGTTGCTTCAAGACCACCAAAGTTCCAGCGTTTCATTCCGCCAGCAAAACCTTTACCGATCGACGTTCCGGTTACATCTACAAACTGCCCGGCAATAAAATGAGACGGCACAAACTCCGCACCGACATCTACAAGGTTGTCCGGGTCGACACGAAACTCTACGAGCTTGTGTTTCGGCTCAACTTTGGCTTTTGCGTAGTGACCCTTTAGCGCCTTATTTGTCCGTGAGGTCTTGCGAACGCCCACACCCATTTGGATGGCTGTGTAACCATCTTTCTCTTGCGTACGTTGAGCGACAACTTGGGCACCATCAACCTTCAACACTGTGACAGGCACATGGTTGCCCTCCGCGTTAAACACGCGGGTCATCCCAACTTTCTGTGCAACTAAACCGGAACGCATTTATCCAACCTTCGCGAGCACTCAGCCTTACAACTTAATTTCGACATCCACACCCGCCGCCAGGTCGAGCTTCATCAGCGCGTCCACTGTTTGCGGTGTGGGATCAACGATATCAAGGAGACGACGATGAGTACGTATTTCAAACTGTTCACGCGATTTTTTGTCCACGTGCGGTGAACGGTTCACCGTAAATTTCTCGATACGTGTCGGCAAAGGAATAGGACCACACACCTGCGCACCCGTGCGCTTGGCTGTGCCCACAATCTCCTTGGTGGACTGATCGAGCACACGATGATCAAAAGCTTTCAAACGTATGCGGATATTTTGGTTATCGATCATGGTCTATTCCTAAAATGAGCGGCATCCACCTAATTGGAGGATGCCGCTTACACCTCTTCGTTATTCGACGATTTTGGCGACGACGCCGGCGCACGGTACGCCCGCCTTCACGGATGGCAAAGCGCAAACCCTCGTCCATCGCAATCGGCGCAATCAGGTTCACCTTCATGGAGATATTATCTCCAGGCA
>CBDDHW010000036.1:0-17932 GCA_965228575.1 Rhodospirillaceae bacterium
TAACGCGAACGCGCTTGCGCGCCTGACTGATTTAGTAAGTACAGCCGATGGTTCGTCCCTTTAGCACCCTCTCCCAGCAAACCGTTCAAGTTCGAGCATGGATCGCCAACCGGCTGTGGGCGCAGGTCCTGACCGGCCTTGTCCTGGGGGTTATCACCGGCGCGCTTTTAAGCGAACAAGCCCAACTTGTGCCGCCAAACATTGCCGCCGTGATCGGTCCTTGGCTTGCCCTACCCGGCAAACTGTTTTTGAACCTCATCGCTCTTGTGTTGATCCCGGTTGTGGTGATTTCCATCCTGCAAGGCATCAATGCCGCGCCCCATGGCGATGCGCTCAAGCGTACCGGTGTGTTTTTTGCCGCCATTGTGTTGATCACAACCGGCGCCGCAGCAGTGCTTGGGGTACTGCTCGCGCAAACCATACAACCGGGTTCGTTTATTTCGGGGTACGAAGCTTCGGCGACGGTTGTATCCGCTGTACAGGAAACCACGGGCCGCCGCCTACCCGATGTTATCGCCGGGCTTGTGCCCACAGAGGTGCAAAAGGCCCTGGCCGAGCGCGATATGACAGCCATTGTCATTCTTGCGGTCATGGTTGGGGTGGCGGCCCGCCAAGCTCGGCGCGACCGGGTCGATCACCTTTTAAAAGGACTTGATGGCGTTTTGGAAGTGGCGATGACCATCGTGCGATGGGCAATGTACCTCACCCCCTTCGCGGTCTTCGGCCTTATCGCGCAAATGGTAATGCAAACCGGCGTTGAGTCCATTGGCGGGATGTTTGTTTATGTGGCAACGGTCATCGCCGGGCTGGCCTTGGTGATGATCTTGTATCTGGTGATGGTGGCGGTCATCGGCCGCATGAATCCTTTTTTCTTTCTCAAGCAAATCGGCTCGGTGCAACTTCTCGCTTTCTCCACATCCAGCTCGGCCGCGGTGATGCCGCTGTCAATTGAAACTGCCTCGACCAAACTCGGAGTCTCGCGCGGAAACGCAGACATGCTGATTCCCTTAGGCGCGACCATGAACATGGCCGGGACCGCATTGTATCAGGCGGTTGCGATCTTATTTCTTGCGCAAATGACCGGCGTGGATTTAACCACCACTCAGATCGTCGGCGTTGTTGGGACTCTCGTTGTCTCGGCTATCGGTGCCCCAGGCACTCCGGGCGTAAGCGTTGCTATCCTAACCACCGTTGCCGCAGGCCTCGGCATTCCGTCCGAAGGCATGGTGTTGATCTTGGGCGTGGACCGGATTTTGGACATGGCGCGCACGGTTGTGAACGTGACAGGTGATTTGGCGGCGTGCGTGATTTTGAAGCCGCGGGCTCTGTAGCTACAGGGTCAGGTGATCTTAGTCCTAATACTGAAGCTTTCAGGCATTAAATGGGGTAGAAAAGGAACTAAATTAATCTAGGGACTAACCACAATGTTGGTGGACAAGTTTTTTTCGGAAGAGCAGATAGAATCTATGCTTTTTACAAAAAAAGATTCTCTCAATAGACCACTTTATTTTCCAATCGGAGCAATTGGTCCCGGATTTGTTGTCGAGACTGTCGAACAAAAACAACGTGTAACTTCTAATGCGATTTTCGCATCGGACGTACTTTTTGTAGCGATAGTGATGATAGCAACATTAACGGTTTTCATCGACGGATTTGACATCGTGAGTGTGGTAATGACTACACCGTTTTTTTTGATTGGCCATGGGATATTGTCATATCGAGGAGTCCGCGGATTGACGAAATCCAGCGAGCAACTAAAGCATTCTGAAGCACAGCGAGTAATTACCAGTTTACTAAATTGGCCAGTACTTATCGTAACTGAAGTGAGCGTCGTAGTTTTTTCTATTGGAGCTTAAAGTACGTGCTCCATTCATTTTCATGGAGCTCACTGGCGTTGGCGACGATCTTTGGTGCTACAGCGGTAATCTTCGCCTACCTAATACTCCTAAAATGGCGAAGCTAATATTAGGCACTGATTCTTTCTAACGCCTCACTGAGTTTGGCGCGTTCTGCTTCGCGCAAAGCTTGACGCTCGCGGTTTTCTTCCACCACTTCGGCCGGGGCTTTTGAAACAAAGCTTTCGTTCGAAAGTTTTTTCACAATGCCCGCGATTTCACCGTCGAGCTTGGCGATTTCTTTTGCCAGTCGGTCACGTTCTTTGGATAAGTCCACAACGCCTTCGAGCGGCAAGGAAACGGTGGACTCGCCGACAATCACCTGCGCCGCACCAGACACCGGCTTATTGGATACTTTGATAGACGACAAGCGGGCGTTGGCGCAGATCAACGCGCCGTGAGTCGCTAGGCGTTTTTCGGTCAACGCGCTCGCATCCTTCACCGTCGCGGGGAGTTGCGCTCCGGCGGGCACGCTCATCTCGGCGCGCACCGAACGGATGGAGGTGACTATCTCCACTACCCAATCCATTTCCGCCGCCGCTTCCGGCGCCTCTAGTCCCTCGTACTCTGGAACCTGGGTGAGCATTAGAACAGACTCGCGTTTGATGCCCGCCGCCTCGCCCAATTCTCTCCACAAGGTTTCCGTGACAAACGGAATCAACGGGTGGCCGATGATCAGAATTTGATCGAGTACCCAGGCCGCCGTGGCGCGGGTTTCGGCTTTCGCGGATTCATCATCACCCTGGAACACCGGTTTTGCGAACTCCAAAAACCAATCGCAAAAAGTGCCCCAGGTGAATTGATACAAGCCATTCGCCGCATCGTTAAAGCGGTAGGCTTCGATGGCGTTTCCAACTGTCTTCGCCGCATCAGCGGTCTTTGCGACAATCCACTTATTGAGAGTCGAGTTCACGCTCTTCGGATTAAAATCCTCGACAAGCACGCATTCATTCATTTGACAAAAGCGCGCCGCATTCCAAATCTTGGTGATGAAATTGCGGTAACCGGCAATGCGGCTTTCGGCGAGTTTCACATCGCGTCCCTGGGCTGCCATCGCCGCCAGAGTAAAGCGTACCGCATCGGTGCCGTATTTGTTGCACAGATCCAAGGGGTCCATGACATTGCCCTTGGACTTGGACATCTTCTGTCCCTTCTCATCGCGCACCAACGCGTGGATATACACATCGCGGAACGGCACATCGCCCATGAAGTGCATGCCCATCATCATCATGCGCGCGACCCAGAAGAAGATAATGTCGAACCCGGTCACGAGAACATCGCCTGGGTAATATCTTTTGAGGTCGGGGGTATCGTCCGGCCAGCCTAAGGTCGAGAACGGCCACAGGGCAGATGAAAACCATGTGTCGAGGACATCTTCGTCCTGAACGAGCTCGACAGATTTTCCGTAGTGTTTATCCGCGAGAGTCTGTGCTTCTGCTTCGTCGTGGGCAACGAAGGCTTCGCCATCGGGCCCGAACCACGCAGGAATACGGTGCCCCCACCACAATTGGCGCGAGATGCACCACGGCTGGATGTTGCGCATCCATTCGAAGTAGGTGTTTTCCCAGTTCTTTGGCACAAAGCGCGTGCGTCCGTCTTCCACCGCTTTGATGCAGGGTTCGGCGAGGGTTTTAGCGTCGCAATACCACTGATCGGTGAGCCACGGCTCAATGACAACGCCCGAGCGGTCGCCGTAAGGAACTTGCATGGCGTTCTTTTCGATCTTTTCCAAAAGACCGAGCTCTTCCATCTCAGCGACAACCATGGTGCGCACTTTAAAGCGATCAAGGCCCTGAAATTTCTCCGGCACGTTTTCGTTGAGACAGGCGTCGCGGTCGAGAACATTAATCATCTCAAGGTTGTTGCGTTTGCCCACGGCAAAGTCGTTGAAATCGTGGGCCGGTGTGATCTTCACAGCGCCCGAGCCTTTCTCGGGGTCCGCGTGCTCGTCGGCGACGATGGGAATGGCGCGGCCGACAAGCGGTAAGATGCAATTTTTTCCGACGAGAGACTTGTAGCGTTCGTCATCTGGGTGAACCGCAACGCCGGTATCGCCAAGCATGGTTTCGGGCCGCGTGGTTCCAACGGTGATGAACACCCCGCCTTGGCCTTCAACGGGATACTTGAAGTACCACATCTTGCCCTTGGTCTCGCGGTTCTCAACTTCAAGATCGGAGATGGCGGTGTGAAGTTTGGGATCCCAATTCACAAGACGCTTATCGCGGTAAATCAAACCTTGTTGATGCAGCTCGACAAAAACTTTGGTGACGGCCTTCGAGAGCCCCTCGTCCATGGTGAAGCGCTCGCGCGCCCAATCGGCCGACGCCCCAAGGCGGCGCAACTGATGAATGATGGTGCCGCCGGACTGTTCCTTCCACCCCCACACACGCTGGACAAAAGCCTCACGCCCCATATCGCGGCGATTGGTGCCGGACTCTGCGAGCTGCCGTTCGACAACCATTTGCGTGGCAATGCCCGCATGATCCATGCCCGGCTGCCACAACGCATCGCGTCCGGTCATGCGCTTGTAACGGATAAGAATGTCTTGAATGGTGAAGGTCAGCGCGTGGCCAATGTGCAAGCTGCCGGTCACATTGGGCGGCGGCATCATGATGGTGTACGGCTGATCCCCTGAGTCCGGGCGCGCGGCGAAATCACCAGCGTTTTCCCAGCGTTGATAGAGGTCCTCTTCGACCTCGCTCGGGTTATAGGTTTTTTCGAGCATCGTCTTGCCGTACGCCTTGGGTTGCCGCCCTCAATGTTAAGAAGGGCAAGGGTTTACCCGGCTCTGCACGTGAGCGCAACACGCCAGCGGCGCGGTGACTTCATAGTAAAGATGTGAACTCTGGGCTGTAGGCCCGAAACACAGGATTACATCCGCTCGGAACGCGTGACGATACGCTCAATTTCCTGCTTCACAACACGCTCGACCATGTACGGCAAGTTGGTATCGAGCCATTGTTTAAGGATCGGCGTGCAAATTTCGCGCACCAATTGCTCCAAGGTCATGCCGTGGTTGCCGAGCTGAACTGCCCTTTCGTTGGCAACTGCTTGGGCGAGTTGAGCAATGGAGGCTCCGGACGCTTGCGCAACGGGATCCGCAACCAAGCCTTGCGAAAAGTCTTGCGGGTATTCTTCCTGCTGAAAATCTTGTTGGCCGAAATCCGGTCCGGGTTCGGGCTCTGCCGCAAACTCGTCCTCGCCTTCGACGATCATTTCATCGGAAAGCTGCAACGGCTCATCGGCAGCCATGTCTTCTTCATATTCCGGCTCGGGTTCCGGCGCCTCATCAAAAATTGATGGCGCGGGCTCTTCGGCCGCTTCCATGGGAGCTGGTTCAGGCTCCGGTTCTACCTGGGGCTCTGGCTCTGGCTCAGGTTCGGGCTCTGGTTCCGGTTCCGGCGCGGGCTCAGGTGCCGGTTCTGGCTCGGGCGCAGCTTCAGCCTTGGCTTCCGCTTCACCGCCTTCTTCATCCTCGGATAAAATCTTTCGAATGGAGGCTAGAATGTCCTCCATTGAAGGTTCTTGTTGGCCTTCAGCACTCATACTCGGATAGCTCCCCACCAGCATTTTTGCTTGGTAATTCGCTGTAACCTAGAGGAAAAGGTTAAAGAATTCTATAACATGCGCCGTGTTTTCGCGCTTTGGGCATTTTTTTCAAATTAGATTGCCCAGCGTGAATACTCCGCAAACAGGCCATCCACCTGCCGAGACCTTACCGGCCGGCGTCTGTTCCAGCGTCTGCATCCGTTCCAAGAAACTTATATTCCACATCCTCGAAGTGGTCTTCGGGGTCATAAACCGTGACATCCAAACCCATTTCTGCGCCGCTCAACCTGCCCATTGAGCTCAAAAGTTGATATGCAGCCACCACCTGATCTCTTTGCGCGCGCACCAGATTGACCCTTGAATTCAGCAAACGCTGCTCTTCTTCAAGAACATCCAGAACGGTTCGCGCGCCGACCTCTGCTTCCCTTTGCACACCTTCCAAGGCGATTTCGTTGGCGCTGACTTGAGCCTGAAACGAGTCAATCGCCGCCGTGGTCGCTTGCAAATCTTCCCACGCCGCAGTGGCAACATTCCGAGCGTCCAGGCGCGCCTGGTCTGCCAAAAGACGCTGTTGGCCGGCGGTGTGTTTGGATTGACGCAACCGCGCATATTCGGCGCCAGCCTGATAAATCGGCACGGTCACTTGCGCAAGGGCTGTTGCATTTTCCGACCGCGAACTATCCGCAACTGTATCCCAGCCTCTGGAATAGCTTCCGATGAGTTGAGCGGTGGGCAGCAAGTCTCCGCGCGCAAGCGCAATCGCTTCATCCGCTGCTAACGCAGTGTAATCGGCGGCCAGAAAATTTGGATTTTCACGCATCGCAACGTCTAAGGCCGCTTGTAAGGAGTCCGGCAAAAGACCCGGTAAATCAGGGCGGGCAAGGTTTTCGGGGGCTTTTCCAATTACGTTTTGGTACGCAGACCTCGCCTGCTGCAAAACTCCTTCAGCCTGCACGAGGTCCGCACGGGCACCAGCGAGATTCGCTTCGGATTGCGCAACATCAGTGCGGGTAATTTCACCTACACGAAACCGGTCATTGGTCGCTTCGAGTTGGCGGCTCAACACCTGAACGTTATTCATTCGCAGTTCAACAACAGCTTGGTTCTGCAAAACATCGAGGTAAGCCGTCGCCGCCTGCAGCAAGACTTGCGCTTCCGTCGCTTCAAGTCGCGCGCGTTGCGCAGCAACTTGGTTCCGGGCCTGCGCAGTCTGGGCCATAGTGCGAAAGCCCCTAAAAATTGGTTGAGTAACCTGAACGCGCATGGACTGAGAGGTGCGCAAGGTTGTTCCCCCGGTAACCACCTGCCCCACGTCACCGCCTGAAAAAATACGGTTTTCGTTGCGCGCGCGCTGGATTTGGCCGCTGACTTCGAGTGTCGGACGCCAACCAGACAATGCAATCGGCACGTTTTCATCGGTTGCCCGGAGTTGCGCACGGGCGGCGAGCAGATTGGGATTTCCTTGGTAAGCTAAAGCCATAGCGTCCATCAGCGTGTCCGCCGACGCCGAATGGACCCACATCCCCAGCGCCAATCCACCAAGGAGTCCGAGCTTGAAGCTTTTCGATGTCAATTTCTGCCGTGCCATATCTGCGCTTTCGTCCGTACTTTTCACCAAAAATTCCGCTAATCTGTGCTCTTCTTACGACGTATGATCTATCGGAAGGTCTCTCATAACGCCATTGATTTCATACAACGGCGCTCACCAATCACATCCGTCGGACTTTCGCCAAAAACCATAAAAACTCCAAGGGAGCTTAAATGGTTTTCAGTTAATTTCTCAAATGAAGTCTGATTAATAATATATTGTAATTAAATTATTTTATAACGTGATCCAGTTTCACGGCGATATAAGCCCACGCAATCAATAGTCGCGATGGGTATATCGAAGCAAGATTATGAATAGCTGGCTATTTTAACAATGAAACTACCCGCAATGACGCGGACCGCCATACCCTCAGAATACGAACTTCTGCTTCGCTTCGAAGCCGGGAAGACAGGGTGTCATGGCGTCAAACTCCTGGCGCGTACAGAACGACTCACCTGCCCGGGTTGTTTGGGTTGCGCGGCCTACTGGCCCCTCGCGCACCACACACACCAGCCGGCCGCCATCCTTTAGCTGATCGCGAAATTCACGGGGTAGGTTTTCCACCGCTCCGTCAACGATGATGGCGTCAAACGGACCCGTCCATCCTGTTTCAAGCTTTCCAACAACGACTTTTACATTGTCGAATTTGAGCTCTGCGAAAGTCTTCGCCGCTTGGTCGGCAAGCTCCGGGTCGCATTCAAGGGCGACAACACTCTCGGCCATGCGAGATGCCAACGCCGCGACATATCCGGTGGCTGCGCCCACCACCAACACGGAATCAGTTCTCTCCAATTCTGCGAGCTGCATGAGCCGCGCGACGACCATCGGTTCCATAATGTAGCGCCCGCTCCCGATCGCGAGGTCCTCATCGAGGTACGCGAACGCCTGTTTATTCGCGGGAACGAATTTTTCCCGCGGCACCTCCCCCATTACATCAACAATAAGCGGGTCGGTCACCTCGGCGGTCTTGACTTGACTGGCCACCATTTTTTCGCGGGCGACATTGAAATCCATGACTGATCCCCAGAAAACTCAGCTTTATCGGCAGAAAGCGCTTATACGCCCTCGGCAGGAAATTCACAACGGCTCGAAAAACTATAAAAAATAGACCGTTACAGCGCAAATCCACTCGGACGCCTTGACCGCTAAAAGGCACCCTTCTATATAACCGTGCCTTTTGCAAAGGGGGCCTTCCGTGGCATTGTACCGCAGACCTCGGAACGCCTGAGGCTGAAGTACGTGGGCCGAGTGGCAGAGTGGTCATGCAGCGGACTGCAAATCCGCGTACGTCGGTTCGATTCCGGCCTCGGCCTCCACATTTGCAAAACGTTGGTCCGGCGTAGCTCAATGGTAGAGCATGCGACTGTTAATCGCAGGGTTACAGGTTCGAGTCCTGTCGCCGGAGCCATCCTTCCCCACCCACAAATAAATGCGCGCTAGACTTGTCCAGCGAGGACGGTGTTGCGGTTTCACTATTGATATTTGATTGGTATTTGCAGCGCAGGAAAATTAGGGACCTGGAGACAAAATCATACCCTCACGGGCGACGACTGCGCCCGACCACTCGGCGCGTGCTTCCGCCTCAAGTTTTCGCATGAAATCATCATCGTGATCGGGATCATGATGAAATATCGCGAGCTGCTTGGCATTCGCTGCTTTGCAGAGCCTTACACCTTCTTGCCACGTTGAGTGGCCCCATCCGATTTTAGATGGAAATTCCTCATCGGTGTAGGTGCTGTCATAAACAACCAGGTCGGCACCATCGATGAGTTTAAGAATATTTTGGTCCGGCTTGCCGATCACGTGTTCTGTGTCAGTGATGTAGCACATCGATCGACCACCAAATTCAATGCGATACCCCGTGGCCCCGTTAGGATGGTTCAGGGGCGCAGTTCGAATACTCACACCACCGTCCATCGACCACGACTCTCCAGCCGTAAAATCTTCAAAACTGAGATTTGCTTGGAGCGCTTCAAGCGGGACCGGGAATGTCGGATTAGCCATTTGGCTGGCTAAAACGTTTTCAATTCCACCCGACGTCGAGAGGTGTCCGGCGTAAATCGTGAATTGATTGTTGGGCATAAAGGCAGGCGCAAAAAACGGAAATCCGTTGATGTGATCCCAATGGGAATGGGTCAGCATCAAAACGCCTTTCTTGACGCCATCTCGGATGAACTCTTGGCCGATGTTGCGAATGCCGGTCCCTGCGTCGAGCAAAATCCGATGATCGCCCGCGAAGACTTCCAGACAGCTGGTGTTGCCGCCGTAAACAACATGTTCGGGCGATGGACACGCGATGCTCCCGCGAACGCCCCAAAATTTGACCGCCAATGTCATAAAATTCGCAACCGCTCCTACCGCGTGTGCACCGTAACCCCTCACGGCCTCCTTACAACGCGCGGCCCTTAAAGCTTGTAACATCCTTGATATAACACGAAAATAGGGAATCTAGAGACGCCAGACCGGATTTGCGCTGGCGCCCTTTGGGGAACCTCCATGACCGACACGCCTCTTGTTGTCGCAACACGGCGACTTCCACAAGCCTGCGAGGACCGCATACGGGAAAAGTACGCCTTCCGCGAGGGAGACGACGCCCTAAATTATTCCGCTGAGTCTTTATCGGCGCTCGCACAAGGCGCGTCCGCGCTCATTATCACACCGGCGGAGAAAATGGACGCCGAGACCCTTAGAGCCCTTCCCGATACCGTAGAAATCGTCGCGACGTTCTCAGTCGGCTTTGAGCACATTGATCTAGAGGCCGCGAAAGCGTGCGGACTGAAAATTTCCAACACTCCGGGCGTTCTGACAGCGGCGACGGCCGACCTTGCTCTTCTTCTCATTCTTGCGGCAACCCGGCGAGCCAATGAAGGATTAAAGTTTCTAAGGTCCGGTGAATGGAAGGGAATCCGCCCGACACAAATGATGGGTTCGCAAATTACGGGCAAACGATTAGGCATTGTTGGGCTGGGACGAATTGGCGCCGCGGTTGCCAAGCGTGCGGAGGTCTTTGGTATGGAGGTATTCTACCATAATCGTCGGCCGGCGCCCCCTGCCAACAACCACAGTGCACAATTTATCCCAGACCTAGACGAGATGCTCGGAGTCTGTGACGTGCTCTCGCTTCATTGCCCGCTTACTCCAGAAACGAGCGATCTCCTCAATGCCGAGAAAATTGCGCGGCTGAAGGACGGTGCGGTAGTGATCAACACGGCACGTGGAGGACTAGTCGATGACGATGCGCTCATTGCTGCGCTTAAATCGAATAAAGTTTCGGCCGCCGGGTTGGACGTTTTTGCCAACGAGCCTAATTTTGACCAACGCTACTTGTCGCTCGACAACGTTTTTCTGTTGCCGCACTTGGGTAGCGCCACGGTGGAAACCCGGACGGCAATGGGGATGATTGCAGTCGACTGCGTTGAAGCTGTTCTGGACGGTAGACGACCGCCACACCTCGTCGTTTAACGGTTCGCGTTGCTGGCGTTGTTCTGTTGAGCGGACTCTTCGTTCCTTGAGGGTTTATTGGACCCAACATAGGCCGCCATGCAGTGCTCAAGGCAATAGGGCTTTCCAGGCACGACGGGCGCGCCGCAAAAATGGAAGTCATCGTGCTTCGGATCGCCGATTGGCCAGCGGCAGGTTTGTGCCGTTAGGTCCGTTAAGGTAAAAACCTTTTTCTCCTTCTTAGGCGCCGCCGCCTTTTCTTGACGTTTGATCGGCGATGGACGTCCCTTGAGCCCAAGACGATGAGCCTTACCGACGACCGCATTCTTAGATACGCCGAGCTGTTTTCCGATTTCACCCGTTGTCAGACCTTCGGCCCACAACGTCTTCAATTTTAATATTTTTTCATCGGTCCAGCCCATGGCCTAAGGATCCTTCGAAGTGTCGGGAAGCGGGAAGATACTCGGGTCGACCGGCCGTGTCCACACGGCTCGTACTTATAGCTCTAATGTGGGAGCATCGAGCTGAAACGTGGATTTAGGATCCTCGATTTCAAGCACCCACGCGTCGGGATCATATTTGCTTTGGCGCTTAAGGTATTCATCTGCCGCAGCCTCGTCGACGGGCTCAGCTCCCGTCGCACGCAGCCAGACGGGTGCCCCATCCGGAGCCGTAACCCCTGAGAAAACCTCGCATCCCGAGGTAAATCGGTTAACTTTAAGAAAAAGGGCGCCGGCTTCCGGGTCGCCTTTGCGTGCCACCGTTGCCATGAGCCCCAGTGCAGCACAACGCCTCACCCACGCCTGGACCCGCAACTCAGTCTTGAGCCGATCTATTGCGATCAACGGGCAATCCTCCAAAATGCTTAAGCCTTTGATAAGACTTTTGGTTGAAGCTTTGATAGGACTTTCTGTTAGAGTCCTGTGGGAAATCTAGTTGGGGCATTTTCGGAACGGCGTTCAATTTGTGCGCATTTCCAATAGGGACTACAAATAGTCATGACTCCTTTTAGCGAAAGCGGGCAGTTCTAGCCATGATGGGAATTATTGGCATTATCGTCGTGTTCGTCATGATCTTTGGCGGATACATTCTTCATGGTGGGAGTCTCGGCGTGATTTTGGCCGCCCTGCCCACCGAACTTATGATCATTTTTGGTGGAGCCTTGGGGGCTCTTATCATCGGGAACACTCCTGGGACGCTCAAAGGGTGCGTCAGCGGCGTTAAACAGATATTCGCCGGTCCGAAATGGAAAGAGCAAGACTTCAAGGACATGCTTTGTTTGCTCTTCACCATCACAAAGATGATTAAGTCCAAGGGCATTCTCGTAATCGAGAGCCACATTGAAAAACCCGACGAGAGTACGATTTTTCAACGCTACCCACGCATACTGGAAGATCACTTCGCGACAGATTTTATTGCTGACACTCTGCGTATGCTCTCTATGAACCTTGATGATCCTCATCAGGTGTTCGACAGCATGGAAGCGCAGCTGGAAAAGCATCACCACGAAAAAATGCGCCCACAGGAAGCGTTACAAACTATGGCCGATGGCCTCCCCGCCCTTGGGATCGTTGCTGCGGTCTTGGGTGTTATCAAAACTATGCAGTCTGTGACCGAGCCACCGGAAGTTCTCGGTGGAATGATCGGCAGCGCGCTGGTCGGTACGTTTCTTGGCGTGTTTTTAGCTTATACGATCGTAGGTCCGTTTGCCGTTCGCCTCAAAGGCGTGAAAGAAGAAGAACATCAGTTCTATTTGATTATTCGGGATGTCTTGGTCGCGCATTTGAACGGAAACGCGCCACAGGTCTCCGTCGAAATCGGCCGCGGCAACGTACCGACCGAAGTACAACCGACCTTCTTTGAGTTGGAAGAAGCTTTGAATTCGACTGAGGCCGGTTAGGACGGCATTTCGAGCAATAGCGCTGTTTATGCGATAGCGTAGTTTCGTTGCGATTCCATACTATTTTATATAAGACTGAACGGATATTTAAATCAGAGCATATATTCTTTGATTTAAAGGCCTGTGCCGATGTCGTTTTGACGTCGGCAAAACACAACACTGTGCTGGCATTGTGAATTGCAACCCGATCACAGACCGCGATATTGATTCGCTCTTCAGTCTGCCTCTGAACATTGTCCCTGTGAAAACAGAGGGGTTGAAACGTTCCAAACTCGTCAAGAACAGTCATCTTATCGGGGTTATGGAACTTTTCTCCGAGAGAGAAACCGGCAGCGGCCAAATCACGATCTCGGATCTGCCGAAATTCTATAAATGGAAGGAAGGCGCCGGACATCCGGACATGGCGCTCATCCACTCCCTGGCGCCACTGCCGAGCTATGACGTTTACAGTCTTAGACGAACATTAAGGAATGCGGGAATCGTAGTGAATAACTACGACGACTTAAAGTTATCACCAGAGAAAAACAAAGAACTCACAGGCTATATGTCGAAGTTTACCCTGCCGTTGATCCGCCAAGTTTACGGAGACGACAGCAAGGACATCAGCAACTTCGAAGACTTGGTTGCAATGTTCAAAGATCCTGATGTGAAAAAGGCGCTCGCACAACTCAAGAAAATGGCGGAAAAACTGCAAATTACTATCGACCAAATCCCGCGTTTTATTGAGAACTACGGCGATATTTTCCTTTCGCTGTCCTACTACAACCAATGCCTTGATCGGCTGACTCCGCTTTTGGAGTCCTTTGTGTATTCGATGAAGGAGATGCGGAAAAGCATGCAAGTGCGCAATGACCGCAACCTCATGGCCGAAATGGATAAAGTCGAAAAGCGGATAAACGGACTGATCAGCTTTCTCAAACGCACTTTCCAAGATTTCGCTGTAATGTCGCAGGACATGTGGGATAATTTGTCGGCGGCAAAATTCGATCAGGTAAAGGCCTACATTGAATCGACTCAGGTTAAAGTCGGGACAGTGTTGTGCGGCTTGACCGTGAAAATGAATGCTTGGGTCGTGCGTTTTCCCAATGCACGGGCCGGAGGCCCCGGTGCGAAAGGTGAATTCATAATGACCGATATGCGTCAGGGTTTGACAGAGATCGTCAATGTAGCCCGCGGCGAAGCCTGGGCTCCACCGGACAACGAGCCTGATTGAACTGCACTCTGACTTACCAACAGCGGGGCAATTAGGTGGCGTTTACTTCGGAATTAAGTTGATCCCATTCTCTCTGAATTTCAGACCAGGCATCCATCGCGTCCTGCAAATCCTTTTCCAATTGACCATATTGCATTTGCAGGTCTTTGATTTCGGCTGGTGCCCCTTCGTATAACTTTGGGTCGGCGAGCCTTTCTTTGAGCGCTTCGCGATCAGCTTCAATACGTGCGACAGTCTGTTCGGCTCGGTTAAGGCGCTTTTTTAAAGGCGCTACTGCAGCCCGGCGCTCTGCTGCACGTTGGCGCTCTTCCTTCTTTCCTCCTCGTTGGACTGGTTCAGACGCAGCCTCGCTTTTCTTGTCTTTGCTCGGACTTTTCCCCAAAAGGTAGGATCTATAGTCCGTCATATCGCCCTCGAACGGACCGATCCCACCACCGTCGACTAACCAAAATCGATCCGCAGTCAATTCGATAACATTCGGATCATGACTAATGATGACGACAGCGCCTTCGAAACCATTGATCGCTTCGACAAGCGCCTGCCGAGAATCCATATCGAGGTGATTGGTCGGCTCATCAAGCAATAGAATATGAGGTTTTGCCGCTGACATAAGCGCAAAAAGGAGGCGCGCCTTCTCTCCTCCTGACAAATTCCCAACCTTGGTATTTGCGCGCTCTTGAGAAAATCCGAACCGCCCAAGGTGATTGCGCAATTGCTGTTCGGCGTCGCGCGGGCGTTTGCGAGACATCTCGAGAACCGGCGTGGCTTCGAGGTCGAGTTCCTCGGTTTGATGCTGCGCGAAATATCCAACTCGCAATTTGTTGGACTTACTGACGTCGCCCCCCATTGGCGCCAAGCGCTCGGCGAGAAGTTTTATGAATGTCGATTTTCCGTTCCCATTGGCCCCGAGCAAAGCGATGCGGTCATCCTCGTCAAGACGCAAGGACAAGTTGTTAAGAACCGGCTTGCCGTCATACCCTAAATCAACATTGCGAATACTAAACAGCGGGGGTGCCAATGGTTCGATTTCCGGAAACTTGAAGTCGATGCTGCCGTCTTCGTGGTGTTCGGCAATGGGCTGCATACGTTCGAGCATTTTGATGCGCGATTGAGCCTGTTTGGCTTTCGACGCCTTGTACCGAAATCGATCGACGAATTTTTGAATTTCGGCGCGGCGCGCCAATTGCCGCGACCGGAGTTTTGCGTTTTGTTCAATCCGCAAGCGCCGCGTTTCCTCAAAACGATCATACCCACCTCGATACACCGTGAGTTTCAGGTGTTCGAGATGCATGATTTCATTGACGGACCGGTTAAGTAGGTCCCTATCATGGCTCACCATCAGGATTGTGCCGGGGTAGTGACGCAAATATTCTTCGAGCCAAATCGTCGCTTCCAGATCTAAGTGGTTCGTCGGCTCGTCCAGCAACAATAAATCAGGGCTGGTAAAGAGTAGGCCGGCTAACGCCACCCGCATCCGCCATCCGCCAGAGTACTCCTGACAGGGGCGTTGCTGCGCATCTTCATCAAATCCCAGTCCCGCCAAAATGCGGGCTGCTCGAGCGTTCGCTGTGTGGGCATGTTTGTCGTGCAACCGTGTATGGATCGTAGCGATACGTTCAGGATCGGTTGCCGTCTTCGCTTCTGCGTTAAGTTGTGTCAGCTCGTTGTCTGCGGCCAGCACCGTATTGATCAGGCTTTCAGGACCGTTTGGTGCTTCCTGACTCGTGATTCCGACACGCCACCGCGGTGGAACGGTGACCGCACCACTTTCAGGAGACAGTTCACCGGTTATCAGGCGCAAAAGAGTGGTTTTGCCGGTGCCATTTCGGCCGACCAAGCCCACACGATGACCAGCATCCAACGCCGCGCTCGCGTGATCTAAGAGTATTCGCCCGCCAATGCGGTACGTGAGGTTTTCGATCTGAAGCATAGCGGCGGTGTATCATGCCCCGTGTAATTAGGAAATCCGCACAGATCTAGCGAAAACGGTTGCAGGATGACCCGGGACGTCATAGGCAAACTGTATTCAGTGGGCTCGTTTTAGAAAAGGGATCCAGTCATGCCACGTACGATAAGCTTGGCGACAATAGCCGCCATTTTGGCAGCGATCGTAATGACATTGGCTGCGGTTATGTATTTTGCCGAGCGTCCCTCATCAGCACCCAAACAAGTTGTAGAAAACGAGGTTCGGGATTTTCAGCTCATTAACACGAATGGTGATCCGGTTACGCCACAGACACTGGCGGGAAAATGGGCGCTCCTGTTTTTCGGGTTTACGCGTTGCCCGGATGTGTGTCCGACGACTTTGTTTGATATGGGAGACCTCCTTGAACTTCTCGGCCCACAAGCTGAGCAAATCCAACCGGTCTTCATCTCCGTTGACCCTGAATGGGATACCCGTGAACGAATGGCAGACTATATGGCCAATTTCGATCCGCGGATAATTGGCCTTACGGGTACCATGGAGCAGATTCGCCAGGTCGCGCAAAATTACAGTGTGTTTTTCCGGAAAGTCCCCCTCGATAACGACGGATATACCATCGACCATAGCGCTGCGATCTACTTACTCAACCCAGATGGTGTCTATATCCGGCCCTACTCCTGGCAGGACGGGGCAGATGCTTTGGCAAAGAAACTCACGGCTGAAATGGAACAGTCATAGTCGGTGTGCCTACTCCATCGGTCTCTATAATCTGACTGTGTAAATTGTTAGGATCACCCGAAGCTTGTTTTTCGACAGAGTAGTGAAACCGAAATGATCAAACGTATTTTAGAGCTCGTAAAAAGCACCGCCGATACACCTGTTCCCGAAGATAAACCAGACGAACTCAGGACGGCTGTTGCAGCATTGCTCATTGACGCCGCAAGCCGCGATGACTCGTTTGACGACGACGAACGCGGAGCAATTGAAAACCTCGTTTCGGACAAATACGAACTTTCGAAAGAAGAAACGAATCAACTCATCGAGGACGCTCATGAGGCGCAAAAAAATTCAAACCAACTGTTTGGATTTACGCGGGGCATGGTGCAAAAAATGGAATACGATGAGCGCGTACATTTGATCGAAATGCTGTGGGAGGTCGCCTACGCCGACGGCGTATTGGACCCTCACGAAGACACCCTCATACGCCGCGTGGCAGGGCTTATATATGTAACCGACAAGGATCGTGGAATAGCACGCAAGCGTGCCCTTGCGCGGCAGTCTTCAAACACGCAGTAGAATTGAACATGAAAAAACGCGGCAAACAGCACAAGCATAAGAGCGGCGGAGAATCGCAAAGTGCGAGCTATAAATCATCCTTGGGCGGAACAATGTCGTTCGGCTTTAAGCATATGCTCCTGGTCCTTGCTATTGGCATCGCGATTGGCGGCTTTGTTGGATACGAAGTTGGCCGCACGCACATTGCCGTATCGTCCGGTGATCTTCCCACCGACGCCTATGGCCGAAGCGTTGGAGACCCACACTACGGCCATAACCACCCATAACCACTAAAAAATTTCATAGATATCGATACTTCAATCGTTGAAAAACACCGGTGGATACGAAAAGGTACACATTGGGGTTAAAATCCAAATCCATCAAAAAAGGCGGGGAACCAAGATATGAAAAAGTGGGGCGTTTTATTGGCAGCATGTTTTCTGGGAAGTTGTTCGAGCAGTGATGGAATTATCTATCTCGCGAACAATGCGAACGAGCAGGTAAAATGCGGCCCCTTTAGTACGCGGGCCCCGATCAAACGATTTTTGGAAGCCGAGCTTGGCGCCCCCGGAGCGGCCGAACGCTTGGGCCCAACCGGTGATGAACAACTTGCGGCCTGTGTAGATGATTACGTCAGCCAGGGTTACCAACCGATTGGGTTTCCGGGTCAAACTGTTACCGCAGCTGTGGTGCCTCCTCCCGCGCCCGCACCTGCACCTCCCCCTCCTCCTCAACCAGATCGCGCTCGCCCAGTCTACGATGCGGCTGTATCGGCCGTTCAAAGTGATGCACGTGCGAGTTTGGGGGATTTGCGTATGGCGGCCGCACAACGTGACACGCAAGCGCAAATCGCTTTGGGTAAGGCCTATGAAGACGGCCTGGGCGTCCCGCAAGATTATGTTCAGGCGCACATGTGGTACAATTTAGCAGCCGCAAGTCCGGGAACTTCAACGACCGAGCGTGAGCTGAGAGATATCGCCTTTAAAGAACGTGAAGCGCTTGCTCAGCTGATGTCCCGCGACCAAATTGCGGAAGCTCAGAGAATGGCCCGGGAATGGCAACCCGCACAGAGTAATTAGTCGGCCATCGCCAATCTATTACTCCGTCGCGCTATCAACTACGTTCGATAACAGTTCTTAGCGATACG
>CBDDHW010000037.1:0-15393 GCA_965228575.1 Rhodospirillaceae bacterium
AGGCCACTCTCGGCGAGAAGCGCTGCGATCATTGGCAGTTGGTCTTTCGTGGGGGTTCTCATGGTGTATAGAGCCTCAGCAGACAGGTAGAGTGAGTTGATTCCTGCGTGAAGCAGGCTTTGTGCTCTGACTATGAATGTAATGAGACCTCAACCTGCCGGCCCCTCGAACTCTGGCAACACGCCTACATCTTTTTCCCAATAAGCCTCGCTGGATATAAAGGTGTGAGCAGCTGGCGACTTGGAGAATTCCGTGTCCATACACCCCGCGGGGATTGTGGAATGAAATTATAATGGGTCGTTGACTGGTAGGCCTCACCCTCTGTTCCTGGCGCTCTTGGATGCCCGCTCACTTCCATGCTTAAAGTGGCCTGTGGCCTTTGCCATCGCAAGTTGTTTTCCTTCCTGGTCCGCAGCCTCGACCCTGGCAAGAAAACGGAATGCCTCACGACCCCTGAGGTTAGTCACAGTCTTGCCCTTGTACGAGATGCTAACGAGCCCGCTCTTGGTGGAGATATAGCTAAAAGGCTCGCCAGCGATCAAATCCTGCAATGACATTAGCGATGTTTACTCGTGCGGCTCATATTCAGGCTTAACCAATATTTCCAGATCGTACTTTTCGCATAGGAACTTGATGACGCTTATTGCCAGTTCCGAGTTCTCATTAGGACTCTTGACTTCATGCCTGTGCGAGTAAAAGGTATCTATTTCTACCTTATCACTCCCTTCTATTATCCATATCCATGAATCACACTGCAGGCCACTTTGTACGTTCTCAAATGCTGAGCGGATATACTGATCCAGTTCCGGATGAAAATCCTCGTAATCGACATCATGGGAGAATCTTGCGTAGATCATTTCCGATTCCCGAGAGTAAGTTCGATAGCCTGAAAACCTGACGCCTGAGCTCCAGTGCGATTGAGTTTCAAGCGTTCATCCCGCCCATTGCCAGCCTTCGAAGCTGGTCTGGAAAGCATTCGCGCATGGCTTCGACATGCCCCGCTGAATACATATTCTCGAGCGTGACGGTCGAAACCGCAAAATAGTTGATTGCCCCCAACACCTGATAGATGTGCGTCGTAATGGAGGCCTCTTCCGCTGCCTGCCAGTTTGGATCAAGACGCAGCAGGTCTGCCAGACCATCCAGGAATGGTTTGAGATACCAGGTGCCCGCCTGGGCGGCACGACGACGGTTATCCAGCAGTTCACGCATCAGTACGAGGGTATCTTCCCGATGCTGCAGAGTTTGCAGATAAATGCGGGCAACGGCGTCGGCGAAAGCGCTGGACGAGTCACGCGCCGAGGGCTGCATAGCCTCATCCATCAATCGCTCGGAGATCGCCACAAGTACGGCGCCATAGAGCTTCTCCTTGGTCCCAAAATGGTGAATCAGCGCCTGCTTGGTAAGGCCCAGCTCCCTTGCGATCTGGTCCATGCTCGCGCCGTAGAATCCTCTCTCGGCGAAGAGCTTCAGGGCGGCGGTTAGCATCCGCTGGCGCGTTTCCATTACTTCTCCTCGGTTGGTCTGTCATCAGTATAGCTTGACGCTTACCATGTGGTAAGCCATCATCGCAGCCTACCAATTGGTAAGGACCGCGAAATGCAGCGTGATGAAGAGGTGGCCCTGCTCGAAGAGCTCATCGGGTTAAAGCAGAAACAGCAGCTTTTCCTGGATGACTCACCCACCACTAACCCGGTAGACGAGTACACAGATGCGACACGCTTCGCCGCGGAAAAACAGCGGATTTTCGGTCGCATGCCCCTGATCGTCGCCCACGCCAGTGAACTCGACGGTCCCAACAGCTTTATTCGCCGCACCATTAACCAAAAGCCGCTTCTGCTGCTGCGAGGGGACGACAATCAGGTTCGAGCCTTTCTCAATGTCTGTCGCCATCGCGGAACACGCCTGGTGGATGATGAAAGTGGCTGTAAACGGCGGCATTCCTGCCCCTACCACGCCTGGACATGGGATAGCCGGGGGCAGTTTGTGAATGGCCCACATTTTGAAGCAGGCTTTCCTGGCTTGAACAAGCAAGACCTGGGCTTGAAACCGGTGCCAACGGCTGAGCGACATGGTTTCATCTGGCTGTTGCCGGAGCATGGCCCACAGGACGTTGAGGACTACCTGGATGAGTTCGATTCGGCGCTTGCCTGGGCCGGAACCGGGCAGCTCGTGGTCCATGCGTCAGAAGTGCAGCTGCGACACTGCAACTGGAAGATACTGGTGGAGGGTGGTATCGAGGCGTATCACTTTCGCGTAGCACACCGAAACACCATCGCGTCGCTGTTCAACGACAATTTGTCGAGTTATCAGTGCCTCGGGCCGCATATGCGCTCCGTGTTGCCACGAGCATCCATCTCGGAGCTGCCTCAACAGCCCCGCGAGCAATGGAATTTACGGGAGCATGCCAATGTCCTGTTGAATGTGTTCCCAAGCAACTCCCTGTTGGTGCAGTCTGACCACGTGATCTGGATCGGGATTTACCCGCTGGCAGTCGATCGCAGCGAATTGAGGATGATGACGCTTAAACCAGCCGACTCGAAGCACTCTGAAGACTATTGGGACAAGAACCACCGACTGACTGTGACCACACTCAACGAGGACTTCGATATCGGTGAAAGCATACAGTCAGGGCTGCTCAGCGGCGCCAACGACGCCCTTAAATTCGGTCGCTTTGAAGGTGCCCTGAATCGTTTCAACGAGACCGTTCGATCTTACTTGCGACCGTCAGCAGCGTAGCGGAAAAACTGGCTTGGGCCGGCGGCACGCGAGCCCCGGTGTGATTGCTCTTACCACCGGCAAAGCCTGTTTATGCGCTCTTACGGATAGCACGGATATCCTCGATATCTACCCGACGTGAGAGCGCGGTTTTATACCGGACCAGGTCTTCCCTCAACATAAGGGGAAGCTCAAGGCCCAGCACATGCACGGTCGCATATCGAGAAAAATCGATGCCGAGCGGAACCCAGGTTTCGCTTCCTGCATCGAATATCCTTGCACCGTCTGCGCTACCCACCTCCACCTTGATGCCTTCATACTTGAACTGGACATAGGTTAGATCCCAGCCCGCCTCTCGTCGGTGAGCGGCTGCTTTAGATACAAACTCCTGGCCAGCCTGGACCACTGACGCGAAGTATTCACCAGGAACGAAGAGATCGATGTCACGCAGGTCGCGCCCGGAGCCATAACCCTTTGCTGCGAGCCCCCCACACACCAGAAAGGGAATATTTCTATCCGTCAGTAGCGTCACAATCCATTGGGCTGCCAGATGATGCAAACCTCCTCCTCTCGCGCACAACGCCGCCGGCAAAGTAATCTATTTACCTTCGGGTATCGTGTCAGGACGAATATAGGGAAACATATGCGCTACGTAATCAGCTTTCCCTAGTTCGATCTTCTGGCTACGTAGTATTGAATACGCGGTCATGAGGTGGAAGTAGAACTGGGCTAATGTCCAATCGCGGGCGTATTGCTCGGCCGACAGATCGAGAATCATTCCGTTCGGAAGTTCGTGCGCAAGTGGCCTATCCGCGTTGGCATCCAGGGCGTCGGGGCCGAGACCCTCTAGCAACGCAATAGTTTCATCAATCCGAGCCTGAGCATCCAGGAGCGAACCGGGGCGCTCGCCTGCGTTTCGCCCTTCTTCGATCAGCTCATTGATAGATTTCGGGAAAACTTCGTGTTTGAGCCGGAATATTGCCTCTTGAGCCTGCACGCACGCAAATCGAATCTGAGTCGACAGGGGAAACATGTCGGGCGTTAGACGCGCAGATAACAGAGCTTCCGCATCAGCGCTCGATACTTGTTCCTCTGCTTTCCTCAGCCAGCCTGAGAGCGTTCCAAGCATTTGCGTATAGGTTGGGACGAGTAGCTTCGTTAATGACATGGATTTCCTTGCGCTTGAATTGATCATCACATGGTGCCCGATCTTGAAAGAATATTTTTACAACAAGACTATCGGCCTACGAGAGTGAACTGACGCTTCAATAAATATAATGCCTTGCTCACCGGAAAACTGGGAGCGCAGCGAGTAATTTTCCGTGTGCAGCAACTTGTTATACGGGTAACTTGCCTTGGGAATACTCAGTAAGTCAGAAGTGCCCGCACGAGTCATTGGTTCAAAATATCTTCGATCCAATCCAGAAATCTGGCTGCACTTCTGGTCTCGAAGCTGTCCTTGTTTGGTACGTAATAGCAAAAGTCAGATTTGACTGGTCGCGTTTCGAATTGCTGTAGAAGGTTAGATTTTAATAGCCTTCTAGTGAGTGTCGTGGAACAGAACACCAGTCCATTTTCTGCCATAGCCTGCTGGATCCCAAAAAGCTCTTGATCAAATTTTTTAAGTTTAATGTTAGAGTCATCCAGTTCATTTGTCTCCAACCAGGCGGCTAATGGCGGCGGCGGTAACGATTTGTTTTTCCACTCCGTGGTAAACAGGGTGATGGGTTCATTTGACCAGAACGGAGACGTCATTCCATAAGCACCAAATACATTGAACGACTCAGATCTAATGACATCAGAGTCCTCAGCAAGCGAGACATCGCCGAAGCGAATTGGAATAACATATGACTGGTTATCGACCGACTCGCCGGTCGATATTTCCAGAGAAATATCTGGGTTGGCCTGTTCAAATTCATGCTGGGAGGGGATCAGCACCATAGCGGCTAATGATGATGTCGTCGTCACCCGGACAGCACTGCCAGCCTTCATCACCTCTTCCAATGCAGTGTCGATTTTCCGAAAACCGTCAGAGGTAGCTTTAGCTAATCTTAAACCTGTTCCGGTGAGTGATATCCGCCTTCCCCGTCGATGAAACAGATTTACATTCAGCCGACTTTCCAGGTTGCTGATGTGGTGTGAAATGGCTGTTGGCGTCAGCGAAAGTTCCTCTGCAGCCAACTTGAAACTTCCCCGACGGGCAGCCGACTCAAAGGCTTTCAGCGCCTGTAACGATACCTGCAAACCTCATCTCCAGGTTAATAATTGGCTCATAGATCCTATAGATGATTTTAACTCACCTACAAGTGTAGCTTTTTCGTTTGTAGCCGTCTATTCAAAGTCACAGAATAGCTCCTGTTATCAATCAACCAAGGAAGTGAACATGAGCACGGTATTACACATTGATTCAAGCGTCAGAGCTGCCAACAACCCAGACCCGGGTCACGATTCCATATCGAAAAATATCGCTCTTCGATTCGTTGACACCTGGAAACAGAATCGACCTGAAGATGAGTATATCTATCGTGACGTTGGGATGAATCCACCCGATTTCATAACACAGGACTGGATTGGCGCGGTGTTTACCCCTGAAGAACAAAGGACTCCGGCACAGAAAGAAAGACTGGCACTATCGGATAAACTGATAGCTGAGGTGGCAGCAGCCGATGTCATTCTGATTTCCTCACCAATGTATAACTACGGAATGCCGGCCCAGCTAAAAGCGTGGTTCGATCAAATTGTACGCGTAAACAAAACCTTTGATTTCGATCTCTCACGAGGGGACTTCCCGTTACAGCCTCTACTCTCAGGTAAGACATTGGTCATAGTGACTTCCAGCGGTGAGTTTGGTTTTGAAAAAGGAGGAATACGAGAAGACTCCGGTCACCTGGCACCGCACCTACGGACACTGAGCAAATATTTAGGTGTGGAAACAATTTATGAGATTGCCGCTGAATACCAGGAATTCGGAGACGAGAGGCACCGCATGTCAGTGGCTAATGCAAAAGAACGGGCAGAAAGTATTGCAGCTGAACTCAGTATTCCAACCCTGGCCTCATCATCAAAAAAAGAGTTCGCCAGTGTGTAACCGTAATACTGAAAAACTTCTCACAGATCGCGCCGAAAACGTTATTGATTTGGCTATTAGCAATGTTAAGGCAGGTGGTTTGCCGTTTGCAGCCATTATCGTTAATCAGAATGGAGAAATGATTGGCAAAGGGGTAAATCAGGTCGCCACGCATCTGGATTGTACCGCACACGCTGAAATCCAGGCGATAAGGGAGGCCTCACGGAATGAGAAAAGCGTTTCTTTGAAAGGAACGACATTGATTGCTTCAGGAGAGCCTTGCGCTCTCTGCTATATGGCCATCCGTATGGCGGAGATTATGAACGTGATTATCGTATCGGACAGGTATGAGGCGCAAAAACACGGGTTCGATTATCTATGGACTTACGAGTATTTCAATGCCAGCTTGTTTCATGAACTCAAGGTTGTGACGCTAGATAATGACAGGAAATTGCTCCCATTCCAGTTAGCCAAAATCAATTTGAGTGATCAAGGCGTTCAGCCAGCCAGACTTTTGGCGTGAAGCCAACCAGATTGGCATATCGCTCGGCGATGAACCGCTGGGAATCAGACAATGCTCCGGTTGCTTCGCCGCCAAATGCCCACCAGCCAGTAGCATGTCCGATCATAAGCAGGCTAACACTGCGCGCCACGCTCGAACCATGTCGTCCAACGCGCAACAGCAGCTGGCTGTAAGCCAGTCTGCCTGCTTGCCCTTGTTAGCTTTCTTCACTTCGCCCCACCTCTGGCAACGCTATCTGCGCTGAATCTACAAGAGTGAAAAACCCTTGTAAATTAGACAACTGTAGTTCAATCGAAACTGTCACTGATGTAGCGCTTTCTGGTCGCGACGCCAGCTTCGGGACCACTCTTATGCTCATGTCGTCGACAGTGGCTTTGCTAACAAAAAGTTGCAATTCATTGAACTTAGCTCGTGATGAAGGACTAAGTCTCAATAAGTAGGATGTAGCTTGATCCGGCTCAGAGAAAAGCCCTTTAGAGACCTCTATCGACTGTACTGAATCTTCGCGAAGTTCAAAAACTGTCTGGTGCTGACCAGACGAAGAAATCATATCGATGCCCATCCAACTCGCCCCGGTGTTCAGACGGAATCCCGTTGGAAGAAAAACCTTCACTCGCAGTTCATCAGGATTCAGGGCGGCAAAATCCTGAGCATCGAAGGTGCTCATTCGTGCCATAGTCGATAGTGGTACTGAAGAGCAGCTACTGATGGCGAAAATTAGGATTAGTAAGAACAGTCTGTTCATGTTGCAGCAAACTCTGGAAGTTAACGCCCAAAGCTACGGCGGTGAAACTGTCCGCAGCCTTTACTTGTTAGGGGCGTGTTCAAGGCGTTCAGCCAGCCAGACTTTGATGATGGATTGTCGAGTAACTCCCAGTCTTGCCGCCTCCTTGTCTAGAGAGGCGATCATCCATTCGGGAAAATCCACGTTAACTCGTCGCGGTGTTTGATTCGGCCGCTTGAGACTGGATAGATCCAGGTCATCAATTATGTCTTCCTTTCCCTGGTCGAATTTTTTGTCAAAATCTTTAGCTCTCATAAAGCTCTACCTCAGCTTTCCGAGATCGCCTGACCGAAATTAATCGAATCTCGTCATCTCGATATGTAAATACAGCTGACCAGTACTGGCGATTGAAGCGAGCGATCACGATTGATCTCGCCTCATCGTCAGATCTCTCTGTCAATTCCACCAAGTTCGGGTCATCCCAAAGAGATTGAGCCTGCTCAAAATCAATCCCATGCTTTTTGAGATTGGAGGCACTTTTTCTTTGGTCGTATTGGAATTTCATGATGGTATAGAAAATATACCAATAAGGCGTTTTTAGCAAGGCGTGGATTATGGGGGGAGTAGGAGCCCCTAACGTTTCAATCATCCGCTGCTTTAGCAGTCGGCTGCATTGACTTGTTCAGTTTCGCGACCACTCTTAAAAGCTCATTCTTGAAATTCTCAGTCTCCCTGCCGAAATGAGCCTCACGGTGGTGATTTGGACAGAGAGCAATAACATTGGAAACAGTATCGCTCCCACTTTCAGAGAGTGGTTGTATGTGGTGAGTCTCCAAATACATGGCTCCAGCTCGCGTTTCAAAGCCTTTGGCGCCACACCATTCACATTTTCCTCTAGCCCTTTCTAACACATAGTTTCGGACCTGGGGGCTCCTTTCAAATACGTGTCCCGTAGGCTCCTTTCTTTTTGCTTCGCCTTCTGGGAGTTCCAAATGCTCGAACTGATCAACGTACTTTGATGACGGCTGACCACGCACAAGGAGGCAGTCACCACTGTCATAATCGTAGGACCGCAGGTGCCAGATTTCAGGGTCGAGAAAACGAGATTCCGCAGTAGACTTTGTAAGATCTGTTTTTTGCTCGCGTTGGACCCCATCACAGATGACTACTCTTATTGGCCAGCCAGTCCGATCTGCTTTTTGGAGGGAGAAGTCCATTTTTATCGCTCGCCTTGACTGCGCTGAACTACTCACGTTGTTGGCGACCTTTCGCATGTTCAATCTCTGAACAATATCACTATCAATATACTCAAGATTGTCATACCACAGATTAAGAACGATCAGCTCTTTACTTGTGTTCTCGTAAGACCACTCATAACAGTATTTAGGATTGGAGGCGGCCTTCTCCTCACCACCCCTAAAATTGGCCCAATCACTTACGTCAATACCAGCCTCGGCAACGAGGTCCATAACGCGCAAACGAACTTCTGGTTTAAGATCTTCAATGTTCATCTGGACCTCAATTTACAACTGAACGCCAAGCTTTGGGGCAGCCGAAACGTAGTGTAGGCTGTCCCAGCCGCGATAGCGGCGACAACAGCGCCTTGTTAAAAGTCACCGTCTCAAGGCCATTAAGTTATTGGGTTTGTAGACGTTGCAGAATGTTTCAATGCCAATTTTTATTAGTAGTGAAGTCAGATATACGGCTATAGCATAGATCCCAATTTTTAGACCGGCCAAGGAACTAACGATTGCGCCGGTTAGGTATTTTTTATCTAAAACCGCCTGCAGACCATTTGTAAACCACATCTTGTAGACTTCACTTTCTTTGTCGCATAGTGATTGCCAGATAACCGTCTGAAAAGCTGACAATATCCCCTTTCCAAGTTTTTTCTTTTGTTGGAAGGTGGCCGGAGACGGTAATCTCAGTTTTTCGTCATACGTTAGCAAATTTTGTGACTCTGCGTGTACTCTCTCTACGAAATCCAAAGCGCCTTCAGGGACATTGGCCCCTAGCATCTCCAAAATTTCATCTTCATGCTTTGTTTGAATAAGTTTTGCCGCATCGCTTTGAATTCTGTCTAAGTCCATAAATTCAGAATCATCCGTTGCTATTGATGCAAGCAAAGCCTCTTCATCAAACCTTTTAGCCAGGCTAACCTTGAATTCAGATCGACCACCCTCCGACTTAATGTTTTTCTCACTTCGCAACGCCTCGACCATATAAGGCTTTGCTTTATCTAAGTCTCGTTTCCTGAGGTGGCATATCGCTAAAAGAGCAGTGGCTTCAAGATAAAGGCGAGTCGATTTAGATACTTTCTGGCGAACACCAGAAAACCCTCTTATTGCGTAATCGACTTCGCCAACCTCCATAGCTGTCTCAAACAGCCAGTTCTTTGACTGCATCAATCTCGTCTCATGACCGGTGGGCCTAAGAATATTCTGTATGTAAGAAGTTAGCTTCTTACATTCCCCTAAATCTCTGCGTGCAGCAGCAATCTTGAGACTTGGCTCCAAAAGTCTGAGCTTTCTTTTTTGCTCTTCAGTAAGTCTTGGCGTACTCATATCTTTCCGTGACTTTTAACGCTTCAAGCAGGGGCGGCGAAACCGCGCATCGGTTTTGACGTCCCGGCGCGAAGCGCCCTTGCTGTCTTGACTGGTTAGGCGGAACTCGTCCGCTAGCATGAGCCTACCGCGTCAAGAGCCGCTACAAGCACTAGAACTCCAGCCAAGACGAACATAACAATTGAAGCCCACATGAAACCTGTACTCCAGTGACAAACACAGGGCTCGCGTAGTTGCCGCCCGAATACAGTACACGGTTTCCGGTTCTCGACTTTCTTCGCATACTCGAGAGAGCAGAGGCGACGAAATCGATTGTGGGTAACCGCAAAGGCAAGCCCTAGTTGAAAAGTAAAGATTGCCCAAATGACGGCCCTGGCGAGCCCCGCCAAATCAGGCTTGTCGATGACCCCAGACAGGAACGCCAATAACGCAACGGCTCCGCCGCCGTTGATTAGAAGTAGCCCGCGTACGCTTTCAGAGTCAATAGACGCTCGGATTTCATGGCCCGCCGCCATCGCCGCCTCCTTCCGCCTAACGCTGCAAACAGCGGCGAGCGTTAGCGAGTCCGGGGGCGTCAGCCGCCCACTGCTTTGCCTGGTTATGCATCATGACCTATCACCGATAAGAATTCTCTGAATGCTTTGTGAATCTTGAAATGTCAGCACAAGCAGATAGATGCTAAGAAATAGTGCGCCGCCAAAAAATGCCAGGATACCCAGGACTATTCCTAGTGGGGAGAACTCATTGCGCCACATCACCCAAGTCGCTGACAGTAGTAAGAAGCACATGAAGTCAAAATTGAACTGACCAGGCCATGCCATCTTGGCCATATCTCCAAAAAAGACGGGAAGTAAATTCAGCCCATGGCTAGCGACCACAACAGCGGTATAGCCGGAAAGAGATATCAGGATCACAATAAGAAGCAGTCTAAAAGTTGTCATGTATATCTCTCAGTCTATTTGATTAATCGATATTGCGTGACGCATAACGCTTCAATAGCCGGCTGGCGGTACGCCAGTTCGGCGCCGCAGGCGCGTAGTTGATTGACTTGTTAGGTATCTTCACGCTGATGCGCTCCCTTTAAAAGCAACTTGCTCACGAACTGGCCAAAATTCAACAAGTAAATGGATAGATCTCCCAGAAATGCGGACCCGACTAGCGGATTCCAATTTAGGTTTGGAAGCCGGATAGTTTCCTGCCCTTTCATATACTCGGGCGGCTCATAAGTCACGATAACCAGAATATTGATTAGGAATTCGAATAGCAAAAAGAAGGTCCAACCCAGGCAGAGCACCCCAAGCGTTCTGACGATCAACCATGTAGCATCTCCCTTGCTCATAACTGACACCCAACGCTTACCGCAGCGGCGAACAGCCAGACGCAAAGCGGCTGGTTGGACGTCCGGCCCCGAAGGGGCGGACTGCCGGTTCTTGTTATATGCTTTACAGTGCGCATCAGTATGCGCATAATTGGGCTTGTTTATTTTTGAGGAGACAACCATGGAACCTCTCTTTGATCTGGAAGCCCCGAAAAAGGCGACGAACCTTAGCGTAAACAGTGACTTACTCAAAAAATCCAGAGCGTTGGATATAAACCTTTCAGCAACTTTGGAACAAGCACTTCAAGCTAAGCTTGCAGAAATCGGTGCAGAAGAATGGGCATCCGAAAATAGAAAGGCTATTAAATCATATAACGAATTCGTCGAAGAGCATGGCTGTTTCGGAGAGGAATACAAAGAGTTTTGATGCGCCAGTTCGATGTCTATGCCAACCCCAGTAAGGCGACTCGGAAAGCCTACCCCTTCATTGTAGATATTCAAAGTAACATCATCTCCGATCTTGCAACTCGCATAGTTGTTCCCCTGGGAAGAAAGGCCGATTTCAAGAATGAAGAATTGAAAGGCCTTACCCCGGCGGTTACATACGAAGGAGAGGATCTATTACTTCTCATACCTCAGGTTGCCTCAATGCCCACTAAAGCATTGAGAGACCCAGTTGGCTCACTGAGCCATTTGCGGGATGAAATTATTGCGGCGCTGGATTTCGCGATCACGGGCATATAACGCCGCCGGCACCGGCTCGGGAACCGCGCAGCGGATTGCGAGTCCAGCGCACGAAGTGCGCGATGGTGCCCGGCCTTGTTAAGTGTCAATGCCACCATTTATTCAGAATCTCAGTAACGACGGCCCTAGCCTGATGAGCATTGAAAATCTTCAGCGTTACTTCTTCTCGATTATTTTCTGACACATGCTCAATTTTTTTCTGGATACTGCCTAGCGGATATTTCCTAGAGCGGATTGCTGGTACTCGCATGTAAAAGAGCAGCGAATTTTTATTTATAATAAATGCAAAAGGTTGCGTGCTCTCGTCACAATAGAATCTGAAATCACGAACTGCGCCCTTTTCCTGTGCATGACATGAAAGGTCCTTATGAATTCGCGCGGCATTCACGAGTATGTCATAGGCTTCCCTTACTTCCTCGGTTTCTATGTGTTCGCGAAACTCATTGATCAGACCTTTGTTCTTATCTATGAGCATTTTTCCCCTTACACTTAACGCCTAGCTCACCGCGCGAGCGACAGCGAGCCCGGTGCAGCTACTTGTTAAATTTTGATTCATGGTGCTTGTAATATTCTGAACTACCTGCCCAATTTGCTACAGTATTACCTTCTATTTTTCTAATGAGCACATCCAATGCGGGAGTCGTGGAACGCTTTTCGTTTTTCTTGACTACACCGCCAGAGACAAAAACATAGCCTTTTTCGAACATATCATCACAACCAGCCTTACACATTAAGGCAGCGATATTGTCAAAATCGAGTTTCTCTGATTTAGAGCACTCCGATCTTTTCTTAATGTGCGCAGCAACCAAAAACTCTAAAGGGTACTCGTTTTCACAAAGTACACACGTTGCTTGCGGTCGCCCGCCTGAAATGTGCGCTCGAAGGAATGCTTGCTCCTTTCTTGATTTTTTGGTCGAGTCAAAATCTAGATCTACTTCCTCGGTCAATTTTGGAAGCACAGTTTTTGCTACGACCGGAGGCGAGCTGGAATCAGTGAACTCGATGTTATTGGCAGAAATAAGAGATGCTGCCTGTTTGATATCAGGACTGGACATTCTTGCCCCTAGGCCAGACCGCACTAAAGCTTCAAGCTCTTCTTCCGTATCTACATAAACATAGTCAACTTCAAATCGCGATGGGCTAGCCACATAAGTTCCGTCTTTATGCTTGTGCGGATATATGGGCTCGCCTTTGTATTCACCTCTGGACTTGTATGCTTTCAATTTACCCACGCACTCTCCCTGGAAATTTAACGCCTGAGTTCAGCGGCGTTTGAGGCGCGGGCCATTTTGCGGAAGCAAAATGGGCTGCGGGTCAACGTCCGCTGCAATGATTTGTTATGTTTCAACACGACCGAACTCCCGAACACCCTTACGCCAATAATAAAGACCAAAACCGGTTGCCACTATTGGCACGGCCACGCCGAATTCATCTGCAAACCATACGGTGGATTCATTCGCCTCCGTCAAGGGTGTAAAGAACTTCTGAAGAAATACGTTGTGGCTCATGTGAAACGTTACTGCCGGCCAAAGACTGTTTGTTTTGTAGCGAAAGTAGGCCATTACAACGGACATTGATGTAAGGCATACCGTAAATATTGCGAGTTGGAACAGCAGTGGGGTTCCGGAATTACCATAAAACCCCAAAAGCATGAGTGGCCAATGAAACATTGACCAGAGTATGCCGCTAAGAATTGCCACTTGAGAGAAGCTAAGATTCTTGGATAACGCCGGCACCAAGAGACCGCGCCAACCCACCTCTTCACCCAGGACACCTGGCAAAAGTAGTACGAAGCTCACAGTCGCGGTAAGCACAAACCGCAATGCAATGATGGATTCATCTGACCAGGAGTCCAGCATGTAGCCACTTCGTATCTGCTCGACAGTGTTGCTGTCATACCAACCACCGAGCGAAAAGCTCCAAATGCCGACATAGGCAACCGCAGCATAAGCAAGTGGGATCAGGTAGCTTTGATACTGATACTTCCAATTGCCCCAATGCCAACCAAGGGAGCGGAGTTGACGACCGCAAAGGAGACAGGCTCCAACAGCTGCCAACCCGACGGTAAGCATCAATGGACTTGCGCTCTGAAACCTCAGCAGTAACCACACGCCCAACGGATACAGGCAAACCACAAGCAGGATAAAGGTGCCAGTAATTCGCCAGGAACTATTCAATGGTTTGGCCCCGCGCCGATGTTGGATTTTGAAACATAACGCCTAGGTAGGCGGCGGCTGGGGTGGAGCGGCGTTTGCGCATTAATGGCCAAGCAATGCGCAACAAGCCGCGGAGGACCAGGCGTCCGAGCGAGGAGAAAAGCGACGAACGGCTTGACCGATTTGTAGTGTTTCATGGTCGTACCTTACTTTGATTGCATCACTCGTAATCGTAGCTATGACCTGTATTCCACTCGTGAAGTAGATCGGTTCAGATTCGGTCTCCGCACCTCCAGGATAGCGGACACGGAACTTCATCGCGGCTTCGTCGTTTACGCTGAATTCGTAGGAGGACATTGGGGCAATGTTGCCAAGTTCCTTTTCTTCATTTCGCCATTCTGCGACAACGAAAACTGGCTGCGCCGTTTTATTCACCACCTCGAACGCAGGATCGAAGAACGACGGGACCGCCAGTATAACCAAGACCCCGAAAAAGATTACGGCTGTTACGGTCAGAATGTTGAAGGTGCGCCGAATCATTTAGATACATAACGCCCAAAGCAGCGGCGCGTTTACGCGCCTGACTGCCTTTGCTTGTTATGACTGGTTACCGTCTTGCCCAGGATTTATTGCGCCGCCATTACTATTTCCAGAATCATCCTCTTCGTCTTTAGCTGAACCTTGTGCGGAGGCAGCTTTCTCGAAGAGAACCTTTGTTAAACTTGTTAGCTGTACATCGGTTAATCCGCCGTTCGCATGTAACTGGCATAGGCCGTAAACACCGATACTGAGAAAAGTAGATTGATCAGTAACTGTTATTAGTTTTTCTAAAGCTTGAGAGAAGTCAGCAGTAACATTACCGCTTGAAACCCCAGAACTTATAATTTCGGCCGGGGCTGAAGCATTTGCTGAATTCGTTTTGGAGTACGTAGCGGGCTGAATACAACCGTTGCCACTTTTAGAGATAAACGCAGCATTAGACTCAGGTGACCAAGCCATCAAAGCACCGAGATGCTTCTTATTTTTACCGTCGTCGTTTGAAGCAGACGGGGAAGTTTTAAGATCTATACGCGTTACATTGCCATCGTCATCTAGTTCGGCTTCGAGTAGCACGTAAGAGAGCCTAGCTACATCAGATCCATACCAAATTCTGTTGGCACTGCACCCAGTTACTAGAGCTATCATTAAAATTGTGAAAAGTACTTTCATTTTAAAGCTCCAATGTAGATTAAGTCATAACAGCTAATTCGTTTTAAACGATTCAGTGAACATAAAGCTCGCCTCATCGTTAGCCGATTGCATCTGAATTCGCCGCTGGTCCAGTCATGCCCGATCTTCCAGGCTCCAGCAGAGCTTTTCTCAAGGCCGGCTATCTGAACGCGGCATTGTGCGCCCTGCGTGGCCAGGCCCTTTGTCAGCGTCACCAGATCCCGCACGTTCTCACGTTGTCTGACCAACACTGATGATATCTACCGACATCATTCCTGGTTAAAACAACCAGCAAATGGGATCAACTTTAGCTCGGCTCCCATGATCTCGCCATTAAGGTTATCTCGCCGACACAAATTGACAGATCTCC
>CBDDHW010000038.1:0-64090 GCA_965228575.1 Rhodospirillaceae bacterium
GTCGTGCGGTTGCCGTCTTATGACGTGGTCAAGGATGACAAGGATGCGTATGCCCGCGCTTCGCGGGTTTTGCATCGGGAGAGTAATCCCGGAAACGCGCGCCCTTTGGTTCAGCGGCACGGAGATCGCGAGCTCTGGGTGACGTGTCCGCCAATTCCCTTGAGCACACCAGAAATGGATGGCGTGTATGACTTGCCTTATGCGCGCGCTCCTCATCCCTCTTACGGAGATAAAAAAATTCCGGCATGGGACATGATTCGGTTTTCGGTTTCCATTATGCGCGGGTGTTTCGGCGGCTGTTCATTTTGTTCGATTACCGAACACGAGGGGCGAATTATTCAAAGCCGGTCGGAAGCCTCTGTTTTAAGAGAAATCGAAACCATTCGTGACAAGACGGACGGATTTACGGGGATCATTTCCGATGTCGGAGGTCCCACTGCCAACATGTACCGCATGGCCTGCAAAGACAAAAAAACCGAGTCCATGTGTCGACGGCCCTCGTGCGTGTTTCCTGATATTTGTCCCAACCTAAACACAAGCCATGAATCTTTGATTCAGCTCTATCGCAAAATTCGCACCGTAAAAGGGGTGAAGAAAGTCATGGTGGCATCCGGTGTGCGCTACGACTTGGCGGTAAAGAGCCCCGCGTACGTCAAAGAGTTGGTGACCCATCATGTGGGTGGATACCTGAAGATTGCGCCGGAGCATACTGAGCCTGGACCGCTTTCAAAAATGATGAAGCCGGGGATTGGCGCATACGACCGTTTTAAAAGCCTGTTCGACGAAGCGGCAAAAGCAGCAGGTAAAAAGTACTTTCTAATTCCCTATTTTATCGCGGCCCATCCCGGGACCACCGACGACGACATGCTGAATCTCTCGTTATGGCTAAAGAAGTATAAGTACCGCGCCGATCAGGTGCAGACGTTTTTGCCATCGCCGATGGCTTTAGCCACAGCCATGTATCACGCCGGCGTAAATCCTCTCAAGGCTGTGCGGCGAAACGCGTCTGAGAGCGTAGAAACCGTTCGTGGATTGCGCCAACGTCGATTGCATAAGGCCTTCCTGCGATATCACGACCCTAAAAATTGGCCCGTGCTTCGCGAAGCACTCAAAAAGATGGGCCGCGCTGATTTGATAGGGCCGGGGCAACATCAGCTCGTACCAGCGCGGCAACCTGGCGAACGCGGGGCGCGAGGGACTCCGGGTTCAAGGAAGGCCAAGGCGCGGCGCGGCCAGAAATTTCTAACCAAGGGCGTGTTTGGACCCAGGGCCCGGACGATCCGACACGATCCCTAACCATCAGTCTCAGCCGGTAGACCGGGTCGACCACGGCGGGGAGCTGGGCGGCGCGGGGTCAGCGATATTCCATGAAACACGGAAAATTGGATAAATCATGCAAATAAACCGCGGATTTCGGCCGAATCAGAAGGTGGTTGGGGCTGAGCGGTATTTCTCGACCCAGTTGGCATTTGGTATTATTATGGCCGTGCATATATAGAGACATGATGAATGAGCTTTCCGCGACCGCAGGGGCGCGAAACGCTCATGCTTAACTTCTTAAAATCGCCGGGTGCCGGCATAGAGTGTAGCTCAGGGAGAGACGAATGAAACGTGACGTGTCATTTAAAAAAGGCCGCGCAGTAACTGCGCCAAGCATGTTCGCTGCCGCGATCGCCATGGCGGTTTTCGGGGCCGGGACGGCTGGCGCTGAAGACAGTTCGTCTTCGCCCTTGCTAAAAAACCGGACGATTGGTTACGCCCTAACCTTGAAGCACTGGGCGTTGTATCAAACTCCCGAGGGCAAAGTAGAATGTCCGAATGGGTTCAATGACGGACCCCGTGAGCAATTCAAGCTCCTGTTTCCCGACGATGGAACTGAGCGGACGTTGATGGAAACCCAGCTGGCGCGCGAGAGCGAAGTTTGGCATCCGCACCTCACACCAGAGCCCTATCCGTTCCATGAAGTTGTAGGAACAGTTTCGATGGGTCTGGATCTCGATGGGCGCACAGATGCAAATGATTTCTCTAGTCCAGAAGGTGACGAGGGGATCGACAATCAGCTCTATCGGACCATCGGCTGCATTGCGAATTTCAGAGGCCCGGATGGAACGGCCTACCACTTCGAAAACTCGTTTATGCATACCTATAACTACAATCGGTTCTTGATTGAGCTAACCGATGTCGACAGCCTGGAAAATGATGACGATGTCACCGTAACCACCTACCGTGGCCTCGACTACATTATGACCGATGCGACCGGTAAAGATTACATTGCCGGCGGCACCCAACGTCCTGATATGCGCTGGGGCAAGCAGTTCATCCAAACCTTCAAGGGTAAAATCACCGACGGTATTTTGACCACTGAAGCGGCCGACCTGGATATGCCGTGGTCTTCAACGTTCAAAACAAGCAACGTGCATTCATTCAAGGATGTGCAGTTTAAACTTCGTCTGACCGATGAAGCGGCCGAAGGCGTTATTGCCGGCTACGCAGACCTTGAGGATTGGTACTATCACGCGACAACAAACTGGTCGACGCACCACCAAAGCTATGGTCAGGAGTCGTCTCCGTCCATGTGGCGGGCGCTGAATAAGTTGGCTGATGGTCACCCAGATCCTGAAACGGGTAAGAACACAAGCATCTCGATGGCGATCGAGGCGAAGTTTACGCAAGTGTTCATCTTGCATCCGCAGTTAGAGGTTCCCTCGCAAGAGGTGGCATCTGCCGATTAAGCAAACACGCGTCGTGCGGCACACTGTGCCGCACGACGACCGTTTGAAGATGCCTTCAACCTCGCGCCTGCGAGGTTTTTTTGTCAGTCATGTTAGTTGTGTTTGGGAAAAGGGCTTTAGCAGTTCGTTACAGACGATAAGTACAGATTGAAGACATAGGGGAGGGCCTATCATGTCCGGTCTTAATAGACGGCGTGTATTGCGGGGAATGTTAAACGGCGGTGCCGTTACGGTGGCATTGCCACTGCTCAATTACTTTCTGAATGGAAACGGTACGGCGCTTGCGTCAGGTGAGCCAATGCCTGTGCGGTTCGGAACCTGGTCCTGGGGCCTGGGCATGCAGGAGAAGGTTTTTGTACCGAAGAAAACCGGCCTGAATTACGACCTTCCAGAAGAAATCGCGTCTTTTGAAAAAGTGCGCGAACACATGAATCTTTTCACCAACGTCACCGCTTTCCGCGACAATCACCCAAACCTTTGCCACTACACCGGCTGGGTGATCCTCAGAACCGGGTCCGCGCCCCAAGATCAGACGGAAATTCCTGGTGAGACGATTGATGTCACCATTTCCAACCAGGTTGGCCGGACCACGCGCTTCAAATCGTTGACGGCCACCGCCACAGCTGAGGCGGGGAGCACGCTGAGCTACGAAGATGGCAATACACCCAATGCGCCAGAGTGGACGCCATTGAGTTTCTATAAGCGATTGTTTGGTCCCGAGTTTCCCGACCCCAACGCCAAGAATTTCTCACCGGACCCAAATCTTATGGTTCGCAAGAGCGTCCTATCCGGCGTGATGGACGACACCCGCAATTTAATGAAGAAGGTGGGCGCCGAAGACCGCGCGCGCCTTGATCAGTACTTCACAGGGCTTCGACACCTGGAGATGCAGTTTACCCAACGTTTGACTAAGCCGGAGCCTATTGAGGCCTGTCAGCCTGGCGATGCGCCGAACGAGGAGCTGCCGCCAGGGCGGGAAGTGGAAGTTCTCGCCGCCCGCCACCGTGTGATGACCGAGCTTATGGTTATGGCGGTCGCTTGCGATCAAACGCGCGTATTTAACATGCATTATACGACGAGAAAGGGTGACGCCACCAAGTCGGGTTACGAAAAACCAAACCACACGGCCACACACGAAGAGCCCATCGATGATGTTCTCGGGTACCAACCCATTGTCTCATGGTTTACGCGCCGCGCGATGGAAAATTGGGCGCACTATGTCGACGTATTTTCAAAGATCAAAGAAGGCGATGGAACGTTGCTCGACAACGTTTTCATCTATGGGACCACCGATCACGGCTATGCGCGTATTCACTCGCTCGATGGTATGCCCATGTTAACGGCAGGCCGCGCGGGCGGGCGTGTAAAGACCGGCCTTCATATCGACGGCGGCGGTACAGCGGGCACGCGCCTGGGATATACCGCGCTACGGCTCATGGGCGTAGATACACCGTCCTGGGGAACGAAGAGCAACAATACATCTCAAGAGTTTGGAGAAATTCTCGTCTAAGATTTGACGCGAGAAAGAACTGCGGCGCTGGTGACACCTGTTCGCCAGCGCCGCTATGGTTTTGGAATTATCAAAGCGTGGTCGATTGAACCGGGCGCGCGGCACAATGCTCATCAAGAGGGGGTCCTCATGAAAAAAATTGGATCATCATTTATCGCGATTTCCGCCGCTGTTTTTCTTATGGGCGCCGCGCCGCCCCCACCGCCCGATCCTGACACCGTTGATGTCCGGACCGAAGAACTGGCGCCAGGTGTTGCGGTCATTTTTGGCGCGGGAGGGAACATTGGCGTATCTCACGGGTCCGATGGGAACGTATTGATTGACGATCAGTTCTCAACCTTAACCCCCAAAATTACAGCCGCGGTTGCTGAGCTTAATCCCAACCCGATTAGATTTGTCATCAATACCCATTGGCATTTCGACCACGCAGGCGGGAACGAAAATTTTGGCAAGGCCGGGTCTGTCATTGTGGCGCACGACAATGTTCGCACGCGCATGTCCACTGATCAGGTTATTGGCGCGCTCAACTACGATTTTCCGCCCTCTCCAAAAGAGGCGCTCCCGGTTGTAACATTTGCCGAGGGCGTGACGTTTCATCTCAACGAAGATGTCTTGCAAGTTGTTCACGTGGCCGCGGCGCATACGGACGGTGACGCCTTCGTGAAGTGGGAGGAGGCGAATGTGCTCCACACCGGAGACGTGTTTAACCGGTCAGGCGCTCCGTTCATAGACCGCAGTTCCGGCGGTACGGCGGCCGGGCTGTCTGCGGCCATGGACGTCGCGTTGTCCTTGGCCGACGAGAACACGAAAGTTATCCCCGGGCACGGACCGGTCGGCACACGCGCCGATATGGTTGCGTACCGCGATGAGCTGAACCTTGCGATCGCGCGCGTGACCTCTGAGTACAACGCCGGCAAGAGCCTTCAGCAAATACTCGAGCTAGAGATTCAATGGACTGCCGCGGCATCGGGCCCAGTGCATGCTGGCCGGCTTGTCGAGGCGATTTACCAGGACCTTGAAGCCGCTAGCGAATAGCGCGGAAATTTCTCAGGGCGGAGTGGTTGGGCCGCAATTAATTCTGAGTCGACTTGACGGTACCACTTAAAGCTACACTTTCGGCGTCTCGGTCAGTCGCCGCCGTCAGTGAAGGCGTGACGTCGTGCTCAGCCGCATCGCGGTCAAACATTTCTTCTAGTTCTTTCGCCGCAGCTTTGGCCAACGTACGCATCTTGCCTTCATCGGTGTAATGAGGTTGGTTTTCCAGCAAGCGCTTTTCGTCGTGAGCGCGGAAAGTGTCGATCGTTTTCTTAGCTTCGGCACTGGACATGCCGATGCCCGTTAAAACTTCCTCGGCCAAAGCGAGCGATGATAGAAATGTGTCGCGCTGTAAAATCGATACACCCAAGCTCTTTAGTTGGTAAACGTGTTGCCGGTTCCGCGCTCGAGCATATATTTTTAAGTTCGGAAAGTTGCGAATCACAGTTTCCGCGATCTTTAAGGACGCATCAACGTCATCAACTGCAAGCACAAAGGTATCCGCCGTATCAGCGCCTGCGGCCCTTAAGAGATCCACACGAGACGCATCCCCATAAAATATCTTGCTGCCAAACTTTCGTACGAAATCAACTTGCGCCGGGCTCGCGTCCAGGGCTGTGAAGGGAATACGCCGCGCTGCGAGTACACGGCCAACAATTTGGCCAACCCGGCCAAAGCCAGCGATGATAATCGGTTGACGATCCTCCGGCGCGACATCGAACTCACCGTGGTACTCCTGAACAAGCCCGCGCGTCATCCACTCGTAAACCAGGGTCAATAGGGGTGTCGCCGCCATGGATATACTGACGACAAGGGTGAGAACTTCCTCTAAAGCTTTATCCATTATGGCCGCACTGACGGCGGTACCGAAGATGACAAAGGCGAACTCACCTCCTTGCGGTAAGGTGATACCAAGCTTGGTCGCAGAAAGTGTGTCGAGCCCCCAAACGCGGGCTAGAAAAAATATGATCAATCCTTTCACGATCAGCAATCCGGCAACCAACAGGGCAACGCTCCCGAAGCTGCTTTGAAGCAGTCCTAAATTGAGTCCCATGCCGACCGACATAAAAAAGAGCCCAAGCAATAAGCCTTTGAACGGATCAATGTCGGCCTCGAGCGCGTGACGGTATTCGGAGTTTGCAAGCAAGACGCCAGCGAGAAACGCACCCAGCGCCATCGAAATGCCAATGGCGTCCATGAGTAACGCCATGCCCGCCACAATCAGCAAGGCCATGGCCGTGAATAATTCCCGGGTATGGGTGGCGGCTACCACTTTTAGAATCGGGCTCAACAAAAGTTGTCCGCCGACAATGACAAGCAGCAATACGCCGGCGACTTTAGCCACGGAAAATAAGATGGGGTCGCCACTCGCCGCCGCGCCTGCTGTTGCCAGCAGCGGGATAATGGCCAAGATGGGAATCGCCGCAATGTCTTGGAACAGTAAAATTGCGAAGGCGGCGCGACCATATCGTTCTTTTAGTTCGTCTCGTTCGGCTAAGGTTTGGAGAACAAATGCCGTCGAGGACAATGCCAACCCAAGACCGATCACGATGATAAGGGCTAGGTCGAGGTCAAACCAAATCGCAGCGCCACCAAGAGCAACGGCGGATAGCGCAACTTGCAAGCCGCCCAACCCGAACACCGTATTACGCATGGTCCAAAGCCGTTTTGGTTGAAGCTCGAGGCCAATCACAAACAAAAGAAGCACAACACCAAATTCGGCAAAGTGCATTATGGCATCGACGTCGGTGATAAGGCTTAGGCCGAAGGGACCGATAAGGGCTCCCGCGGCGAGATATCCCAATACGGCCCCCAATCCGACTTTCCTAAATATGGGGACGACCAAGACAGCGGCTGCAAAAAACACAGCCGCCTGAGGCAATAGGTCCACATCAAATCCTTTCGCGGAGCGTAGGGGTACTCAGGGCGTTAATATGCCCCGCCCTCAAAGCCTTGCAAAGGGGAGTCGGGTCTTCAGCTCAGGGGATAGGGTATGTTAGCCGTCGGTTTTGGCGCGCGGCGATGCTTGCGTGGACTTGCGCGTGGGAGGAGGGGTGTTTCCTTGGCGATCGGACTCGGCGGACTCGAGCTGCGAAAGACGCCGCCGCAAACTTTCCACCTCGTTGAGTAAGCCGCAGATTGCGCGCGAGTTTGGATCGGGAAGATCGTCGCAGGGCGAGCCATACGGCACGAACGTATCGGCGTTGGTGGCATCTTGGTTGGTGGTCACTTGAGCTGGGATACCAACAACGGTGACCCCCGAGGGAACATCCTTTACTGCAACGGCATTCGCGCCGACCCGCGCATCCTTACCTACGGTGATGCCACCTAAAATCTGTGCGCCGGCACCAATAATCGCGCCGTCTTCGACAGTCGGGTGTCGTTTTCCGCCGGGATGATTTGAACGGGCAATGCCGCCGAGCGTAACTCCGTGGTACAGCGTCACATCGTTGCCAATGATCGCGGTCTCTCCGATGACGACGCCAAGACCATGATCGATAAACAATCGTTTACCAATTGTCGCGCCCGGATGAATTTCGATGCCCGAAAGCCACCGCCCGATCTCGGAAATGAATCGAGCAAGGAAAAGAAACCCGCTGCGCCACAGTGCGTTCGCGATGCGATGGAATGCCAAAGCCCTAACGCCTGGATACAGGAGTGCGATTTCCCATATGGATCGTGCCGCGGGGTCGCGGGATTTAACGGACTCGAGGGCCGCTTTGAAACCTTCGAACATTTGTTGGTCTCCAACCTAGGGCGACACTCGATATGTGCGGGGAATTGCCGCAGGGATGGCTGAGGCGCACCCCGAGCCGCATGCCCTGTAGCACCCCATCCCAAAAGGGAGAAAAATTTATTTATGGGCTAGGTATAAAAGGCTTATAAAGAGATGAAAATTCTCCTAATGACCGACGCAAATAGGAGTTTTTCTCATTTTTGGCCCGACTCCGACGTGCAATCCAGCATTTCAGACCCGTATGAAGACGCGATCATATAGACGGGCCGCGGTGAATCGCCAGCGAGGTTAGTGCCATGGATCCCATCGATCGAAAAATCCTCAGTCTTCTTCAGCAGGACTCAGGTCTTTCCATTGCTGAAATAGCGACAAAAGTAGGGTTGTCGCAAACGCCGTGTTGGAAACGGATTCAGAAAATGGAGCAAGCCGGCGTGATCAAGGCACGCGTCGCGTTGCTGGACGCAAAAAAGCTCAACCTCGGGCTTACGGTCTTTGTCATCATCCGCACCAATCAACACGACGATGTTTGGCTGCAAAAGTTTGCTCGCGCGATCAAAGATTTTCCGGAAATCACTGGGATATGGCGTATGGCGGGGGACATTGACTATTTATTGCGTGTCGTCGTGAAGGATATGGCCGCGTACGATGCATTTTATAAACGTCTGATCAAGCGCGTTTCGTTGAGCGATGTCGCATCTTCATTCGTTATGGAAGAGCTGAAGTATTCAACATCTCTACCCTTAGATCCTGCAGCGCAGGATTAGCGGCTTGCGAAAGGCCGCGTCAAACATTTGCCATCTTTCAGCGAGATAACGGCGCCTTATCGTCGCATGCTTTAATTTTGGTGTGCGGAACTAAGGGGCCCGAATATGTTTAGATTTTTGCGTCTATTGATTTTTTTGGTGATTGTAAACGTAGCGTTCGTCACATCTCTCGCGCGCGCAGACGATCAGTCTAACGGTTTTTATAGCTCGTTTGTTGTTGGTACTTCTATTTTCGAAACAATGACGTTCGCGGAACCGGCGACGGCTGATCTGGTTGTTGATCCAAAGATTGGATGGACGGTCGGCGGAGCGGTCGGATACCGGCTTCCTCACCGAGTGAAACTCGAGCTTGATATAGGGTACTCAGGAAGCGCCCTTAAGGGGACCTTTGAGAACAATGTCGAGGCATTTATTCCATGTGGTGAATTCCCAGGAAACCCGTGTCTTGATCGAAATGTCGATGGAGACATTCGTACCCTGACGGCTTTTGCATCTACGTATTATGATTTTCCGGAAATTGGTTCGCTCAAACCTTTTGTCGGTGTCGGCCTTGGGCTCGTCAATGTAGATCTAGAAGTTGGCTCTCGGGCAACTTTAAATGACGGCCCGGTTAGCCGTTTCGATTTGGTCGACAGTACTGAAACCGTCTTAGGATACCGCGGCGCGCTTGGCGTTGCGTCTGATATAGGGCCCGCGGACATTTCGTTAACTTACGCTTATATGTTTACCGACCGACCGTCTTTCGACGGCCAAAGCCCTTTGGTCTCTTTTACATTCGACCGAAAGATCAAATCTCACGCTCTGCGGGCCAGACTTACTTACAATTTTTAGAGCAAGTCAATTATTCCACGCGCTGTCGCCGTTTAGTCCCCTAGCTGCATTTTGAATACCCGCAGCTGGTGCAGCTGTCGCAGTTTTCTTGTCTTAACAGCGCGTTCGTGCCGCACTTGGGACATGCGCGCAGACGCGCATCGCGCGGCGCCGCATCCTTCAAATTAACGACATTGCTGGTGTTCTGTTTCTGGAGTGCGCCAGCCCCGCTGCTTTGCAAGAAGCCAATATCGATCATGTGCTGTTCGATGGTATCGCCGATGGCAGCCAAGAGCGATGGAACATACCGCCCGTTCATCCACTGACCGCCGCGTGGATCAAACACCGCTTTGAGTTCTTCAACAACAAAAGCAACATCGCCTCCACGCCGGAAAACCGCCGATATCATGCGGGTCAGCGCGACTGTCCAGGCGTAGTGCTCCATGTTTTTTGAGTTGATGAAGACTTCAAATGGCCGCCGGGAATGCTTACCACCCGATGCTGTCTCCATGATGTCGTTGACCGTGATGTAAATGGCGTGATCGCTTTCCGGCCACCGCAATTTATAAGTTCGCCCGGGCAGAGTTTCGGGGCGGGCCATTGGCGCTGTATTGTCGGGGCGTTCGATGTCGCTCGCTTCGGGCTTGCTCACTTCCAACACGGCTCCGCGAACGGGGCTTGGCCGGTAGGTCGTGCAGCCTTTGCAGCCCGTCTCGTAGGCTTTCATGTATACATCGGCAAAGGACTCAAAAGAGATGTCCTCAGGCACGTTTATGGTCTTGGAAATTGAGCTATCCACGTAATCCTGAACGACGGCCTGCATGGCGAGGTGATCGTCTGGCGACAAGTCTTGCGCGTCAACAAAGTAATCGGGCAGGGGGACGCTTGCGCCCTGCAGGGACCGGAAAACCCGATAAGAATAGTTGCTCACGCTCTCTTCGCGACGTTCGCCGTCTGGCATAAGGACGTGGCGTTTGTGCTCAAAGCTGAACACGGGTTCAAGCCCTGAGGAAACATTGTCGGCGAATAGCGAAATGGTTCCCGTCGGCGCAATGGACGTCACAAGGGCATTGCGAATCCCGTACTTGGCAATACTGTCCTGTAACTCTTGCGGAAGATCCTGAATGGTTTTTCCGCCCAGATATTGCTTGCGGTCGAAAAGGGGAAAGGCCCCTTTTTCTTTCGCAAGATCGATCGACGCGCCATAGGCGGCGTTGCGAAAAACCTCCATCCAGTTTCGTGTGGTCGCGACCGCATCGGAGCTTCCATAACGCAGTCCGCACATGATGAGGGCGTCGGCGAGGCCGGTTAGACCCAGACCGATACGTCTTTTTTGCTCGGCCTCGTGTTTTTGGTTCGCGATCGGATAATTGGAGGCCTCGACAACATTGTCCATCATGCGCACGGCGGCGGAAATGGTTTCACGCAAGGCATTCAAATCCAAGTACGCGTTCTTGGTGAACGGCTCTTGCACAAAGCGCGCAAAATTTACCGAGCCCAATAAACATGTTCCGTAGGGAGGCAAGGGCTGTTCACCGCAGGGATTTGTGGCCGCGATAGATTCGCAATAATGCAAATTATTCCGCGCGTTTATTCTATCGATGAAAATGATGCCCGGCTCGGCATAATCATACGTTGCGTGCATGATTTTGTTCCAAAGCTCGCGCGCTTGAACAGTCCGATTAACCTTGCCGTCAAACTGCAGAGGCCATTCTTGGTCATTCTTCACGGCCGTCATAAACGGATCGGTCGCCAAAACCGAAAGATTGAAATTGGTAAGGCGTCCGGGCGTTTGCTTGGCGGTGATGAATTCTTCGATGTCTGGATGATCGCAGCGCAGGGTCGCCATCATCGCGCCGCGCCGTGCGCCCGCACTCATAATCGTGCGGCACATGGAGTCCCATACTTCCATGAACGAGAGCGGGCCCGAGGCGTCCGCACCGACGCCTTTAACCAGCGCGCCTTTGGGCCTTAAGGTTGAGAAGTCATATCCGATACCGCCGCCTTGTTGCATCGTGAGCGCGGCTTCACGCAAGTGCTCGAAGATGCTGCTCATGTCATCGCCAATGGTGCCCATGACAAAGCAGTTGTGAAGGGTCACGCGCCGGCCCGTTCCAGCGCCCGCGAGAATTCGCCCGGCTGGCAGGAACTTGTAGCCGGCCATCGCATCTGTAAAACGTCGTTCCCATAACTTGGGATCGCGTTCCTGGGCGGCCAGGGTTTTGGCCACGCGGTGCCACGTGTCTTCAACGGTCTGATCAATCGCTTCGCCATTCGGCGTCTTGAAGCGATATTTCATGTCCCATATTTGCCGAGCGATATTGGAATGCTCAGTCATCGGTTATCCCTGTATTCTCGTTTTGTTCTGATTTGAGAGTCAGCATACGACACGACGTAGACGAATCCTAGATAAGGAGAAAATCTATGTATGCCAATGCGATAAACGAAATTAGGGCAAATTTTGCGGCATCTGCTCGCCGGCGGCGTCGATCCGGCGCCGCAACTCGGCCAACATGGCCTCTTTGTCCAAGCCCGTCGGGAGCGGCGGCAAAAAATGAAAAATAATAGTTCCCGGGCGTTTTAAGATCCGGGTCTTGCCCCAAAAATATCCCGAGTTTAAAGCCATGGGGATAATGGGGGCGTCGCAATGTGCATAAAGAGCCGCGATCCCCGGGCGGTAGGGCCGCACAACGCCCGGCGCGGTCCGTGTTCCTTCCGGAAAGATGATAACTTGATGCCCCGCATCTAATGCCGCTTGGGTTTCACGTATAACTTTTCTCATTGCGCCCGCACCGGCGCTTCGGTCAATACCGACCAACCCGATCCGTTTCATGAACCACCCCACAATAGGGATATAGGTCAGTTCACGCTTTAAGATGAAGACCGGGTAGTCCAACTCCAAAAATAACCGGTAGGTTTCGTACGACGACTGATGTTGCGCGGCGATGATACATGCCCCGGCCGGAATATTTTCGCGGCCGATGGTCGTCGATTGAATGCCAGCGATAAATCTCGCCAGAGTCATAACACCGCGCACCCAAAATCGCGCGATACCAAGTGCCCATTGTTGTTTTAAGAGAGCGGGCAAGCAAACGAGTGCAAGGGCAACCGTCCACGTCAGAAAAGAAATTAAATACGCCCAGGATCTCGCCTGCGTAATGAGGGCCGTCACGGATCGCCCCGCGGCACGGACGCGCGGTGTAGAACCGCCGGTGTAAAATTATCGTTTTTTGCCTGTGTTCGACTCAGTTGCTGCCGTGTCCATGTGACAACGAACTTCGTATACTCGCGCGCGATGAGGCTCGCCGTACCAGGCCATCTCCACCAGTCACTTTTCACCGAAACTGGAAACACCGCGTGAGGGATGATCGTCACATGGGGCATAGCCGCATGAAATTCCAAAAGCGCGCGCCGCATGTGGTAGGACGCGGTTACAAGGCGCATAGACCTCACATTTTCTGCATTCGCCCATTCCGCGGTTTCTGCTGCATTGCCGGGCGTATCGCTTGCGAGTGTGCCTATGACGATGTTGTCTAGTTCATCGGATTCGAGAGGCTGACCGCGAGCGACGAGCTCTGTCACGCTCACTTTTTCGCCCACACCGGAAATAAAAAGATGTGCGCCCAGTCCGCCCGCGAGCAGTTGTAAGCCCGTTTCAATCCTTTCGCTGCCGCCGGTCAGAACAACTATGGCGTCGGTGCGCGTTGTCGCATCTTCGACCCCTTCAGGAAGGGTTGAAGCAAACCACAAAAGTCCACCACCCCAGGCGAGGAGTCCGATCAATACGAGACCGGCAAAAAAATATCGTACCTTTAATTTCATTCGATGAAGTTTATATCAACACAGTGGCATACGGCACAAATTATGGACGTCATTCACCCTTTTGTTTCAATGACTAAGCCTTGGATGCCAGGTAGCGTCTGACCGTAAGACTTGCTGTGATCATAGCGAGTCCGCCGGCGATGAACGGCAAAGCAAGAATGATCAGCCAGTGATGAAGGGGCAAGGATATGTCGGGAAGAAGTTCGTCTTGGACTTGATCGCCAAGCCAGATAATCGCAGCTAAGACCGGCGCATAGACCAGTAAACCAATAAAGCCTCCTAAAACGCCGGGCACCAGTGCGCGCCGTGCAAATTGTCTCGCAATGTATCCGTCGCGCGCGCCGACAATATGAAGAACGTCTATAGCTTGAGCATATTCGGTGAGACTCGCGCGCGTCGCAAAAATCACGATCAATCCAAGAGCGCCGGTGACAAGCCCCATGACGGCAAGTGCAATAAGGCCCAATCCCTCCGCGAGCCCGGAGATTCTGTTTAACCAGATCCGGTGATCTTCCACGATCGCATTTGGTGCGCGCTCCGCGACAAGTTGGGCAATATTTTGTGGCTCACCCTGAGCGCTAGGGTCCAACAGGACGTCGATCAAGATTGGGAGGGGCAAATCCGCAACAATATCGCTGTCGCCAAGCCAAGGTTCCAAGAGTGTCGAGATTTGATCTGCGGGCACGATGGCGGCCATGGCAACACGATCGTCGTCTTGAAGTGCTCGCGCTAAACTTTCCGCTGCCGCTAAATCATGTTCGGCATTCTCCGAACGAGGAATTTGAACCGTAAGCGTTCCGGTCACGCTTTTGTTCCATTCCTCAAGTAAGGCGTCCACGTATGAATTCGCGGTAACCGCCAGCGCAGCCATGAAAACAAGAATCGTGACGAGACAAAATACAAAACGGCTCGCCCCGTCTCCTCGCAAAGGTAGGTCTGATCGAATCTTTATCATGTCAGCCGCCTGATGCTTGCGAGGGGGACGGCGGTGAAACGCCACCGCTCAGAGCCTCGACCTTGCCGCGTTCAATATGCAGCCGTGGAAATGAAAACCGTTCGACCAAAGATTCATTGTGAGTGGCAATGATGATGCTTGATCCTAATTTATGCATCTCGATAAATAATTGCATAAGCCGAACAGCAATCGCGTCATCGACGTTGCCAGTCGGTTCATCGGCGAGAATAAGCTCGGGCTTATTGATCACCGCACGAGCTATCGCCACGCGTTGTTGCTGTCCGCCAGAAAGTGTTGGGGGAAGGGCCTCCATGAACTCTTCAAGGCCAACCCATGTCAGCAACTCGGTGACATTTTGTGAAACAACATTTTCGGCCACGCCTGCAATACGCAGCGGGAGCGCGACGTTGTCGAAAGCAGATAGGTGATCGAGCAAGCGGAAATCTTGAAAAATAACCCCAAGACGGCGTCTGAAGCCCGCCGCTTTGTTCCGGCCGAGGGTGGTCACGTCATTGCCAAATAATTTAAGTGCGCCTCTGCTCGGGCGCCGGGCCAAATACATCAAGCTCATCAGCGATGTTTTGCCCGCGCCAGAGGGGCCCGTTAAGAAATGGAAAGACCGCTGAGGAATCGTAAGGGAAACATCGGATAGGATTTCCGGACCGTCGTCGTAGCGAAGCGCAACGTCCTCTAGTTGAACTGTATTGCCGGTAAACGTCTCTTTTTTCTTGCGCAAAATGGCCATGTACGTGCGAAGGTCCGAGCTTAAATATGTTAACAATATTCACGGGGCGATTTCGGTTATTGGCGTCTTTATGCCGTTTTGTACCCGAATGGCTCCGTGGCACTGTATTATCAACTTGGGCGGGAAATTCAGCAAATTTATGTCAATTTAATCAAGCGTTTAGGTTCGATTAATAAGACTGTATATAAAATAAGGTGCAGAAAAGTGGGTTGGCGGGTTTCGCATGCGCATAACATGCCCGAGTTGTTCATCTTCATTTGAGATACCGACTGAGTTGCTCGGCAAGAAAGGCCGCGCGCTGAAGTGCGCGAGCTGTGGGCACTCCTGGTACCAGGCTGCTCAAGTCGATTCCATGGACCTCGCCGAAATCATGGGCGACGACTATGCAGCAAAGGCGAAGGCTGCGCAGGCTGCTCAAGCTAAAAAGAAAACAGCTCCCCAAACGCCACAAAACGCGACCTCGATGATGAACAGCCCCCAAGGTGGGGCGGCTGCTGCGCCCGGCCAGCAACAGCGGGCGCCTCTCGGACAATCAGCGGATCCCAAGCGGCCCAATGTTCAAGCCGCAGCCATCGGCGCGCCCAAATCCAGGGCGGCAGCGCGAGCTGCGCCAATCGCGGCAAAATCAATGCGAGGTGACAATGCCGCTCCAGCTGGACCCGGACAATCAGGTGTGTCCTGGATGCATGGCGCACAAGGCGGAGCCGGCGCTGCGCCAGGCGCTGCAGGTGCTCCCGGCCAAGCGCCACAACCCGGCGCATCTGGCGCTCCTGGCGCTCCAGGAGCAGTCCCGGGAACGCCCGGTGCGTCCGGTGCACCCGGTGCTCCAGGCGCGGCTCCCGGTATGCCTGGCGCATCAGGTGCTCCCGGTGCCCCAGGGGCAGGACCTGGATCTCCGGGCGCGCAAGGTGGAGCTCCTGGCAAATCTATGCGTGCTCCAGAAGGATCCAACGCTCCAGGCCAAGAGGCAGTGTCTTGGATGCACTCGAAGGATGCGCCTGCCGCGGGTCAGACAATGGAAGCAAATAGGCTCAGCGGTCCGCAAGCGGGTGCGCCGGGCAGCCCTGGTGCCCAAGGCGGCGCCCCAGGTGCGGCTGCTCCTCCCGGTGCGCCAGGCGCACAAGGCGGCGCCCCAGGTGCCGCAGCGCCGGGTAGTCCTGGCGCTCAGGGCGGCGCTCCGGGACAGTCCATGCGCACTGACGAAGCAAATCGAGCTCCTGGTGAAGCCGCGGTGTCATGGATGAAAAATGAGGGCGCGGGCCAAGGTGGGGCCGCGGGAGCCCCCGCCGCCGGCGTGAGTATGGGCAAGGCATCTGGGCCGCCGCCTGCGCCAGGTGCGGCTGGACAATCCATGCGCTCGGGGGATGCACACAAAGCACCTGGCGAAGCGGCGGTCTCGTGGATGAAAAACGAAGGTGCCGCGCAAGGCGGCGCTGAAGCGCAATCCATGCGCTCGGGCGATGCGAACAAGGCCCCCGGTGAAGACGCGGTGTCTTGGATGGAAAATCAAGAAGGCGCGCCCGGCGCTGCCGGAAACTCGATGCTGGAAAGCGGGACCAGTGGTGGCCCCGGTCAAGCCGCGGCTGAAGGCGGCGGTGCGAGCGGTAAGCCGGAAGCAGAGCTTGTTGAAGGAGAGGCCCGCGCGAAGAAGCCAGATGCTGAGCTTGTCGATGGTGAAGGCCGTCCGAAAAAGCCAGATGCTGAGCTCGTTGATGGCGAAGGGCGCCCGAAAAAACCCGACGCCGAACTTGTGGACGGCGAAGGGCGCGATGGCAAACCAGATGCTGAACTCAAAGAAGGTGAGGGCCGCGATGGTAAACCGGACGCTGAACTCGTCGAAGGCGAAAAATCTGAAAAGGACGAAGATGATTTACCCGAAGCGGGCGCGTCTGGCGGCCCAGGCGCTTCGGGTGGCCCCGGTGCGTCCGGCGGTCCTGGCGCTGACGACGAGGCCGATGAGGACGGCTTAGAGGATGATGACCTTGTAGATCCGGACGCGGATCGGCCCGACTTCGGCTCATCAGACGATGAGGATGAAGAAAGCGATGAGGACGAAGAGGATGATGAAGATGAGGGGTTTGCCGCCGTTGCGGGTGGCAAAGCCGTCAAGCGGCCTCCGCGCGAACGGCGCGCCAAACCCATAGATCCGGCTTACATCACGGCAGGCATTATGAGCGCCGCAGTAATATCCCTTGGGCTCATGATTTGGTTTGGACGCGGAATGCTGATGGATCTGTGGCCGGATATCGCGGGTTTTTACGATACTGTCGGCATGGAGGCGGAGCGGCCCGGCGATGGCTTAAGTATCGCTGAATCGGCGCGCCGACTGGTGCGCGTGGGAGGCATTGAAACTTTGGTGGTGCGTGGCTTTGTGTCCAACACATCGCAGGTTGCGAAGCCGATTCCAGGATTACGTCTCGAGCTGTTTGATCAGCGCGAGGAGGCAATTCAAGAGGCCACCGGATCGGCAGCCAGCGCGCTTCTTGATCCTGGCGATACCGTTGAATTTGAGCTTCGTATGGAGTTGCCCCAACTTGATGTTGCGCAGGGCTACCGGATCGTTTGGGACGAAGACTAAGCCTCTAAAACGTTTTCATAAGACGGCGCAGATAGTCCTGTTCTTCCTCCGGTCTGGTCCGGTCGCTTGCACGTTGCCGTATCTCTTCCAAAATCGCGCGCACCCGCTGAGATAGACCTTCGGTATCCGGATCGGTTGGCACATCAACATTGTCGCCGCTGTTGCGTCCGCCCCTCGGACCGAGCGGGCCGAACCGCCGTTGACCGCCGGGCATGTTGGCAAGTCCGCCGAACCCTTTTTCGAAAAGAGCTTCGAGCAACATGTCCGTCGCATCGTCTACGCCCTCTTCAAGTTTTGAAAGCGCTTCGCCTTGTCCTTCGACACCGGCGTCGAATTCGCCGCGCCGTAAAGCTCGGCTCGCCTCGACCATAGCCAGATCAGCTTCGACAAGACTCTCGGGTAGGCGATCCCCAGTAATTTGACCCATCTGTGCCAAGAGGTCGGCAAGTTGTTCGCGCAACGCGTCTTGTTGGCTCGAGGCTTGCTGACCCGCCTCGCGCGCACCTTCGCGTTGACTTTGACCCTGTTGATTTCGACTTTGCGAACTATCTCCCTGCTGGTCTTGAAGGGCTTGTTGGCGTGTACGTTCAAAATTTTGATCAAGCAGGCCAGCTTGCTCGGCGGCCAGCTCACGCATCTGGTCCATGAGTTCGCGTGCGCGGTCCACCTCGGGGCTTGCGCTTTGACCAGGCGGCGGTTGGCTGCGGAGTTCATTCAATAGATCTTCGAGTTCGGCGAACGCTTGTTGGGCGGCGTCTTCTGCGCCGAGGTCCGCCATCTCGCGTACTTGCTCCATCAAAGCCGCGATGTCTTGTTCGGCAATGGAATCGGCGGTTCCGAAGTCGCTTTGTTCTTCGGGCGTGTTTTCTGCCATTGCCCGCGTGTATTCTGCCAGGGCCGCTTGAAGTTCATCGACAAGCTTGTTGATTTCTTCCGCCGATGCGCCGTCTTTCATCGCCTCGCGCAGAGCTTTTTCTGCCTCCATGAGCCGCTGTTCGGCGACCGCGAGGCTTCCTCCTTCAATGCGGATTGCCGTTTGCCATAGCAAGTCCGGAACGGTCGCAGCTGCGTCCGCAGGAGTTTCATTTTGCAGCCGGTGTTTAACCGCAGACAGCGAAAGATGTGCCATGGGGTCGCCGCCGTAGGACACCGGGCGCTGCATAATCGTCGCAATACTATCTGCGGCTGGACGAACGGCATCTTCCGGATTGTTCATCAGTCGTTTTCGCCATTGCGCGAGTTCTTTAGAGACCGGGTGATCAAAAATGCGCTCTGGCAGACGTATGGGTATTGTTGGGCTCACCCCGCGTTGACCGGCGACGTCTACGGCGATGAGTTGGAGGTCGACATTCTCTCCCGCCCAAGGATGGGCCGATAGATCGGTAATGGCCGAGTGCAGAGCTGTTTTCGGAGAAAACGGAGGGCTCGACAGCGGAGTCTCGGTTGATTGGCCTCCGCGCGTGATGGCGGCGAAGACGTGTTCAATACCGTGATCGTCGCTCGCTTCATAATTAATAATGAGGCGCCACCTATTGGCCTCGCTAGGAGACTCAACGAATGAAATCGTCGGCAATTCATCGGGAATCCAATTGACATTCCATCCGGGCACCGTGCTGCTGCCGTGGCGGAGTTCGAGACGGTCTCCACGAGGGAGTTCTACTTCTCCGCGTTGTGTTTCGTCGGCGAGCCGGTCGAGGGGCAAAATCTCTTCGCCCATCGCAAGCGTCATTTTTTGAGGGCTGCCCGTCGCCATCACCAACAATGTGCTGCCCGCCTGAATATCCAGCGTACGCGGTGTTTGACGTTTGTCCGTTGCCGGAATCTCAATATACGTGGGAGAGTGTTCGGTATACGGCGGGGGCGTAATCCAAATCTTCGCAGAGATTGATGCGTCGTTCGCGCCGAAGATAGGAAACATGCTCCGCATCATTCGATCGCCGAGGTCAGTCCATCCGCCAACGACGGCGACAAATAACCCCAAAAACACCGCTGCCCGTAGGGCATATTTATCTTGATTAGCGACACCAGAATCGGGAGCGGAGGGACGCAGTCGCTGCACGTCTTCCTGTGCGCGCGTTTTATGAGCGGCCCAAATCTCTTGTTGAAGGGCGGACGTGTTCACCGCGAGGTTATCTTCTAAGGTTGTCAGGGGGCGGTGATGAACGGGTGATGTTTTTTCCAATCGCGCTTTGGCATCATCTCGCGTGGGCCAAGATAGGCCGCGGAGGACTCGAAATCCGACGTATCCAATCCCGCCCGCGCTTACCGCGACAAAACTTGCATGAATAATAAACGGTAGACTTTGCAAAACGTCTGTCAGGGCGAGCGCAATAAAAACGCCCCCCAATGCGACAGGGATCCAAAGCCGCGACCACAATCTTTCCCAGGCTAAAATCGCCCACGACAAAACAAGCTTCAAACGGACCATAACGTCACGATGTGAAAGGCGAGGTTTAGAAGGCTCTTTGGGCGGGGCCATAGTCATATTCTAGATTTTTCGAGACCACGCTTCAATCAAACGGCGGCGGCGGTCCATGGAGGATATCGACAATTTAATCTTGCCTAATTTTGCCAGGTTGGCGTTTGTTCGAGCGCGATCATGTCTTCAAAGCTTGGTCGCCGCCGGACGACAGCGAATTTATCAGCATCTACTAAAACTTCGGGGACCAATGGGCGGGCGTTGTAATCTGATGCCATAACCGCGCCGTAGGCTCCTGCGGTCAGGAACGCCATAAGATCACCGGCGGCTATAGGCGGCAGGCGGCGGTCCTGCGCAAAGCGGTCACTGGTCTCGCAGACCGGTCCAACGATGTCGGCTGGCTCAAGGGTTTCGGTTAAAGGCGGTTCGACCACCGGCAAAATATCGTGGTGCGCATCATACATGGCCGGGCGCACAAGATCGTTCATGCCGGCATCTAAGATCACGAACCGGCGCTCCGGCGTGATTTTCACACTTGTCACGCCGGCAACAAGAACGCCAGCGTTCCCGGCAATCACACGCCCGGGTTCAAACGCGAGCTTGCACCCCAAACCTCCAACCGTTCGCCGAACCATTTGACCGTAGGCGTCGGGGCTTGGGGGTATTTCCCCGCTGCTATGAACATAAGGCACGCCGAGCCCTCCGCCGAGGTCGAGGTGTGTAATGTCGAACCCGTCCGCGCGAAGCATCAACACCAAATCACGCACACGCAAAAATGCGGCTTCAAAGGGCGCGAGATCGGTGATTTGCGAGCCGATGTGAACCGCAACGCCGGATGGCATTAGTCCAGGCAGGTCTTTCGCCAGGCGATAGAGTTGCGGCGCGAGTGTCCAATCAATTCCGAACTTATCGGTCTTGCGCCCCGTTGATATTTTGTCGTGACTGCCGGCGTCCACATCTGGATTAACCCGAATAGCGATGCGAACGGTTTTTCCCATGGCGCTCGCAATCTCGCTCAGGGTTCGCAATTCCGACTCAGACTCAACGTTGATCTGACCGACGTCTTTCTCCAAGGCCAGGCGAAGTTCGTCGGCGGTTTTGCCGACACCGGAGAAAACGATTTTCTCGGCTGGCATACCGGCTTTGAGGGCGAGCAGGAGTTCGCCGCCGGACACGACGTCGGCGCCGGATCCGAGATTGGCAAGCAACGTTAGAATCGCAAGATTGCTGTTGGCTTTGACCGCGAAACAGACCTCTGCGTCCAGATCTTTTACTGCGTCTCGAAAAACCGTGTAATGGCGCGTCAGCGTTGCTGTCGAATAGCAATAAAACGGCGTTCCCACCACGTCCGCAATACGGGGCAGGGGCACATCCTCGGCGTGAAGCACGCCGTTTCGGTAAATAAAGTGATGCATGCTATCGGCGTCGATCTAACGGCTAGGATATTGCCGCGGGTAGGTCGACCCTTCCGGCGAAATCGGCGCGGTTTTCTTGCCGCACGCACCAAGAGCACCGGTAACGGTTACAATAAGCACCATAAGTCCCAGCACCTTCGTAATGGTCTTCACTTTACCTTTCCTTCCGCTAAGAACCGCTCCCGCGCGGCTTTTACCTGCGCGCGCACATTGTCCGGCGCCGTTCCGCCAAAGCTAGTGCGGCTGGCGGCCGATGCGTCAACGGTCAACACCTCGAAAACGGACTCAGTGATCCGCGGATCGGCGCTTTGCATGTCGGCCAAGGTAAGGTCCGATAAATCGCACGCCTTACCTTCCGCGAGTTTCACGATTTTACCGGTGATGTGATGGGACTCCCGGAAAGGAATATTCAAGGCCTGTGTGAGCCAGTCCGCCAAATCGGTCGCGGTAGTAAATCCGTCCGAGGCCGCCGCACGCATGCGCTCCGGCACCGGCGTCATGTCGGTGACCATGCCTTCCGTGGCCGCAAGGCAAAGCTCGAGGGTATCAAAGGTCGCGAACACCGCCTCTTTGTCCTCTTGCATGTCCTTTGAATAGGTCAGCGGCAGGGCTTTCATGACGGTGAGCAACGCCATCAAGCTCCCAAAAACCCGTCCAGCTTTGGCCCGCACCAATTCGGCGGCGTCCGGATTGCGCTTTTGCGGCATCATTGAGCTGCCCGTTGAAAACGCATCTGTGAATTTCACAAAGCCAAATTGCGCGCTTGACCAAATCACCAGTTCTTCGGCAAAACGTGAAAGATGAGTCGCCAAAATGCTGCTCGCCGCCAAGAACTCGAGCGCAAAGTCCCGTGCAGAGACCGCATCCATAGAGTTGGCCATCGGACGGTCGAAATCGAGTTTCTCGGACGTTAAATCGCGGTCGATCGGAAATGACGTGCCGGCCAGCGCGCCGGCGCCAAGTGGACATTCGTTCAGCCGCCGCCGCGCATCGGCCAAACGTCCTCTATCCCGCCCGAACATTTCCACATAGGCGAGAAGATGGTGTCCAAACGTAACCGGTTGGGCAGCTTGCAGGTGCGTGAACCCCGGCATGATCACGTCCGCAAGTGCTTCGGCCTTGTCGATCAACGCCGTCTGCACCTTGCGAACTTCGTCATCCAGGGTGTCAATCGCGGCTCGCACCCACATGCGAAAATCCGTCGCAACTTGATCGTTCCGCGACCGGGCTGTGTGCAGCCGTCCGGCCGGCGCACCGATTAGGTCCGTCAGCCGCGCTTCGATATTCATGTGCACATCTTCAAGACTGCGCTTGAAGAGGAAGTTGCCTTCCGAGACGTCTTTCTCGATCCGGGTCAATCCCGCTTGAATTTTTTCCCCGTCTTCTTTGCTGATCAGGCCCGCCGCCACAAGCATGGCACAATGCGCCCGGCTGCCGTGCAGATCCTGCTTGGCGAGCCGCTGGTCAAATCCGACGGAGGCGTTGATTTCCTCCATAATGGCGCCGGGGCCGGTAGAGAACCGTCCGCCCCACATCTTGCTTGTCATGTGTTTACCTTGACCCTTCGCTGGGTCTTCGCATTATGTCGGCCTGTCACACCGCAGAGCGGAGGGAAAATGCCGAGCTACCTTTCAAATCGCAGGCTTACAGTGTTGGCCGTGGGCTTGGCTGCGCTGATTATCATTGCTCTGGCGGCCCTGGCAACCCGTGACGCCCCGCAAACGGCGCCGTCTGCGCCGGGGTCTGGCACAACCGCGTCTGCGCCTTCACAAATTGGGCAGATTATCTGGCATGAGGCCCCGGTTTCGGCCCCCACGACGGTGTTTCAAGATGCGGCTGGAGCAGATCACGCGATCGCGGATTTCAATGGCAAGGTGCTGGTCGTGAATTTCTGGGCCACGTGGTGTGCGCCGTGTGTGGAGGAAATGCCGACTCTGGATGCGCTGCAAGCTATGCTCGGAGGCCCGGATTTCGAAGTCCTTACCATTTCCCAAGACCGTGAAGGCGCGCGCGTGGCCGGCCCCTTCATGGAGGTTAATGAATGGAGCAACCTTGCGCTCTACACCGAGCCCCGCGCGCGTTTCGCCAAGGACGCGAAGTTGCGTGGTCTTCCGACGACTTTGGTGATCGACAGGGAGGGGCAGGAAATTGGACGGGTCGAGGGGGACACCGACTGGACCGATCCCAAAATCGTAAATCAACTTCGCGCGCTCATAGATGCGCCTTAAGACTTACGCGGCGGCCCCTTGTAATTTCACTGTCAGTCCCTCGCGTTCAAACCAGCGCTTCCACAGCAACGTTATGGCGATTGCGATAAATACGCTTGCTATGACATCGGCAAGGTAGTGCGCGCCAATAATAACCCGGCTGGCGCTCACAAGAACGGCGATCACAAAAAACAAGGGCCGCAGCGCTGGGAATAAAAACGCTAAACACAGCATGGCTGCGCAAATAGACTGTGTGTGTCCCGAAGGAAAACTGCAGTCTGCGATGCGCAGGGCGAGGGGGTGAAAGTCTGTTGTCCCTTCGCGAAATAAAAACCGCGGTCTCTCACGCCCGACGACAAACTTTATGATGTTGATCAATATTCCCGACGTTGCCATGGACGCAATCATGAACACCCAAGCTCGGACCTCCTTGGACAAGCGGGCCGCGTCCGGTAAGTCGGGCAATATTTTTCTTCGCAGGTAAGCTAGGCCGATCCCCACCAGGGCAACCGCATACCAAATTGCACCGTTGGCAAAATCTGTAATCGCCGCAAAAAAATCGGCCCATGCCGTGTCGCGGTATCCATTGAGAAATAGCGCGAGCGAAACGTCCACCCAAAGGATTGAGGCCACGCAGACGAACCCAGTCACGACTCCCCAGATCCAGAGCTGGCGTGCGAGGAGGGTTGAGTGCCGCGTCATCGTCATGGGCGAGGTGCGGCGGAAAGAAGCACAAGCTCCACATCTTCCCCTTTCGCATAATTGCGCCCGTGCACGCGGCCAAGTTCATTCATTTGCATATTCCAGTCGGCAAATATGGGCGCGGCATTTGGAAGTTCGCGCGCCGGTATCGCGATGAGCTCGACTTCGGAAGATACCAATAAACCCGTCGCGCCGTCCCAACTTGTAAGCCGTGTGTCGGTGCCGAGAAGGAAAACCGCGGAAGGTTCGTGAAATCCAGCAATCGCAATTTTGGTGTCGTCGGTTCGGAACGGTGCTGAAGCCCGCGCCAATTGCTGGCTGATTGCGAGATGGTCGAGTTTGGGAACGACGCCGGCTGCAAGGATGATGCCGAATACAGCGCCGAACCCGCCGAGGCTGTATACGATTGCGTCTTTTGTGTGCCGTTCAAATTTAATAGCTGCAAACGCGGCAGCTAAAACGGCAATTGCGCCGGCGATGATCGCGCCCAGTTGATTTGATCCGTAGATGAAAGCCGCCCACACAATCGCGGCGCTTAAAGCAACAGAGGCCAGAATCCACACCCCACGGTAAACGCGGCCTATGGCGTTCGCGAAAATTTTTTGTAAGCGTTCGGTGTCCTCAAGGCTTGCGCTGATCAACACCATCACGGCCGGGAACAACGGCATTGTGTAGTGCGGGAGTTTGGTTGGAACCAGCTCGAAAATGATCCATGAGGGAATAAGCCATGCGAGACAGAAGCGAACTGTGCGGTTCGCTCGCTGACGCCACGCAATCACGCCGGCGAAAGGAATTAAGAGCGACCAAGGCCAAGCGGTCGCCAAGGCGGCGAGGGTATGAACCCCGGGCAAGGCACCATGCGACTCTTGGCCGCCGGTTAATTTAGGGAGAAGATCCTGAGAGACCGCGTCTGAAAAAAAGTTGCCTTCCCCGCTTGTCGAAATCGCAAGTACCCAGGGGAGGACAACTGCAAGAGCAACTGGAATTCCGGACTCGGGATGAAGTGCCTTTAGCCAATGGGCGTTTCGATCTGCGATGAGGAGTGTGATGACGGTCGCGCCAACCACCATCAGGATCAACGGTCCTTTGATCAGAAAGCCGAGTCCCACCGTGGCCCAAAACAGTAGCGCAACACCTAGCGACGGAATTTGATCGCTACGCGCTGTATAGAATTTAGCAAGCGTGAGCATCGCAACGGTGACCGTCGCCAAAAGCACTGCGTCTGTTTTCGCAATATGAGCCTCGACCACAACGATTAGGCTGGTCGCGAGCATGACTGAGGCTACAAACGCGATCCTCGGGGTGAAAAGGTTTTTGCCCAATCCAAAAAGAGCGAGAACAGCAAGCCATGCTCCGAGAACCGACGGCAACCGGTAGGGCCAAGTCGAATCCTGATGGTCTGTGCCCGCAATTTTTACTGAGAGTGTTTGCAGCCAATAAATGCCGATGGGCTTTTTGTTGCGCGGCTCGTCTTGAAACCGGATGTTGACCAAGTCGCCGGTTTCCAACATCTGTTTCGTGGCTTGCATAAAGCGTGCTTCATCGCGGTCAATGGGTGCAATTGACGCTAAGCCCGGAAGAAACAGGACGAAGCATAAAGCCGTCAGAACGGCATAGGGGCGAAGGCTGCTCGCAAGGCTCCAATTAATTAAATTGGGCACGGCTGTCCTGCGCCGACGTGGTCTTAACGGGTGGGAACCGGTTCGGAGCCGCTATAATCGTAGAAGCCTTTTCCGGACTTGCGACCGAGCCATCCAGCTTCAACATATTTCGCGAGCAGCGGGCACGGCCGGTATTTTGAGTCCGCCAGCCCATCATACAGCACCGACATAATTGAGTGGCATGTATCCAGGCCAATGAAATCGGCGAGTTCAAGCGGGCCCATAGGATGGTTCGCGCCCAACTTCATGGCGGTATCGATGGATTGAACATTGCCCACGCCTTCGTACAGCGTATAGACCGCCTCATTAATCATCGGCACAAGGATGCGGTTCACGATAAACGCAGGGAAATCTTCCGACGAAACCGTACTTTTCCCAAGTTTTTCGGCGAAGACGCGGACTGAAGTGTAGGTCGCTTCATCTGTCGCGATACCGCGAATGAGCTCCACAAGCTTCATCAGTGGAACGGGATTCATGAAATGCAATCCCATAAACCGTTCTGGGTGCTCGGTCACGGCCGCCAAGCGGGTGATCGAAATCGAAGATGTATTGGAACACAGCAGGGTTTCCGGTTTGATCACCGGCGCGAGAGATTTAAATATTTGTTTTTTGATATCTTCTTTCTCTGTCGCGGCTTCAATAATGAGGTCTCTGTCTGCGAGAATATCAAGAGAAGTGCTGACCGCGATCCGCTTCATCGCCGCTTCCTTCTCAGCGTCGTTCACGAAACCTTTGTTGACCTGGCGCGCAATGTTTTTGTCGATGGTGGCTTTCGCCGCTTCAATTTGATCCTCACTGACATCCATTAACGCGACGTCAAATTCGGAAAGCGCGCAGACGTGTGCGATGCCAGAACCCATTTGACCGGCCCCAATTATGCCGACCTTGGAAATTTCAACAGGAGTCTTCGGAGAAGAATCAGCCTCAGTCATCGTGATCGCCTATATGTCTGGTGTGCAACGAGGCCCGAAGGCCTCGAACGTATACGCTCGTTTTAAAGAGCCTTTGTAAGTTCGGGGACGGCGTTGAAGAGGTCGCTGACAAGACCGTAGTCCGCGACTTGGAATATTGGCGCCTCTTCATCTTTATTGATGGCGACAATCACCTTTGAGTCTTTCATGCCCGCAAGATGTTGAATCGCCCCCGAAATGCCCACAGCGATGTAGAGTTCCGGAGCGACGATTTTCCCGGTTTGGCCAACCTGATAGTCATTGGGCACAAAGCCAGCATCAACGGCGGCGCGGGATGCACCCACGGCGGCGCCGAGTTTGTCGGCAAGCTCTTCGATAATTTTGAAGTTTTCTCCCGAACCCATACCGCGTCCGCCCGAGACAACCACACGGGCGGCTGTGAGTTCCGGACGTTCGGATTTGGAAAGCTCCGCGCCCACGAATTTTGACAAATCGGTACCGTCTGCAGCCGCGAGGTCCTCGACTTCCGCGCTACCGCCATCGGCTTTCGCTTTGTCAAAAGTTGAGCCACGCACTGTTATGACCTTTGTAGAGTCCTTCGACTGCACGGTGGCCATCGCATTGCCCGCATATATTGGGCGCACAAATGTGTCTTCCGATACGACCGCTGAAATATCCGAGATCTGGGCTAAATCGAGAAGCGCGGCCACGCGCGGCATGGTATTCTTGCCATTCGTTGTCGCCGGGGCAATCAAGTGCGAGTAATCACCGGCAATACTGACGATTAAATCGGCGAGCGGTTCGGCAAGAGGGTGTTCATAGTGGTCCGCATCGGCAATGCGCACTTTCGCCACGCCATCAATCTTGGCGGCTTCGTCGGCGACCGCACGGCAACCTTTGCCCGCAACCAGGATGTGAATGTCACCGCCTATTTCCTTCGCCGCAGTGACGGCTGTTAACGTAACGGGCTTAAGCGCCGCGTTGTCGTGTTCGGCTACTACGAGTGAGGTCATCCGATCACCTTCGCTTCGTTCTTTAACTTGTCCACGAGAGTTGCAACGTCCGGGACGATGATTCCGCCCTTACGGCCTTCAGGTTCTTCGACCTTTAGTGTCGTAAGACGCGGCGCCACGTCCACACCCAGGTCTTCCGGTGTCATCGTATCGATAGGCTTTTTCTTCGCCTTCATGATGTTGGGGAGCGATGCGTAGCGGGGCTCATTGAGGCGTAAGTCCGTCGTGATAATGCACGGCATCTTGAGGGTGACAGTTTCAAGTCCGCCGTCGATCTCGCGTGTGACGGTCGCCGACCCGTCGCCCAATTCCACCTTCGATGCAAATGTTCCTTGAGCCCATTTCAGAAGCGCAGCCAACATTTGGCCGGTTTGATTGGAATCATCGTCAATCGCCTGCTTGCCTAGTATGACGAGCTCAGGGGATTCTTTTTCCACCACTTCCTTCAGCAATTTCGCAACCGCCAGCGGCTGCAACTCTTCATCCGTCTGAACCAAAATGCCCCGGTCGGCTCCCATGGCCAAAGCCGTGCGAAGCGTTTCTTGAGCTTTGGCGGGGCCCATGCTGACCGCGACCACTTCGGTAACTTTGCCGGCTTCTTTAAGGCGCATGGCTTCTTCGACGGCAATTTCATCGAAGGGGTTCATAGACATCTTGACGTTGGACAGCTCTACACCCGTGTTGTCGGATTTGACCCGCACTTTGACGTTGTAGTCGACCACTCTTTTTACGGCGACGAGGACTTTCATACGATTACCTACGGTCTCCCAAAGGATTATGAGGGGAAAGGTGCACTAGCCAGCACATCTGAAGCCAGCACGCCCTGCGTAACAATTCCGGAAAACGGTGGACACAACTAGTCTGTCGGTCCAGGGCTGTCAAACGAAAATATGCTGCGGTGCAGCATTGTTACGGAGACTGGGCGTCTCGCGATATTTATGGAGCCGATTGGCCTGCTGCTCCGTATTTTTTTACGCCCTGTTTTCTCCCGGAGTCCAGAGCACATCACCGTCCGCACGGGCGTTAATATACCGGGAGAGGACAAAGAGATGATCCGATAGGCGGTTGGCATATTTCAGCGCCGCCGGATTGACGTCTTCGCCGCTGGCGAGCTCCGCTATTTCGCGTTCCGCGCGCCGGACAATTGTACGTGCCAGATGAAGATAAGCGGCTAGCGGTGCGCCTCCAGGCAAGACAAAAGATTTAAGCGCGGTGAGCTCACCGTTCATTGCGTCGATTTCAGCTTCAAGTCGCTCGACCTGCGTGTCGATAATCCTAAGGACCTTCGAGGCATCCTCATCTGGCGTAATCGGCGTGCACAAATCTGCGCCCAGATCGAAGAGATCGTTTTGGATACGCGATAACATGGCATCGCTAGAGCCGTTATCGTCGATAGACTTCGTATGCAGGCGTGCAACGCCAATGGCAGCATTCGCCTCATCGAGGGTGCCGTAAGCGGCGACCCGTAACGCGTGTTTTTTTACGCGCGATCCGTCACCCAGCGATGTTTCGCCCTTATCGCCCCCGCGGGTGTAGATTTTCGTAAGTGTGACCATATCGTTATCCTAAGAATCCAGCGGCACATCTTACGCTCCGAGTAGGGGTGTGCGCTACTCCCCCAGGTGCTTTAAGATGGAACTTAGCGCAAATGGAATCTGCGTTGGGTAAAGGGCTTCGTGTGAACCAATATTTTCCAACATTATCGATTTACCTTGGACGGCATTTCCTGATGGCGTTCATCGGATTGTTGGCGGGTGTGGTTGGTATGATTCTGCTGTTCGACACGATCGAATTGATGCGGCGGGCGGTGCGGGCAGAAGATCTTGGATTTTCGACCTTGCTTTGGATGGCGTGCCTGAAGTTGCCCAATACGGTGCAGGACACACTGCCCTTCGCGGTTATGATCGCAATGATGTACGCCCTTTTCAGATTGTCGCGAAGTTACGAACTCGTTGTCATCCGGTCTGCTGGTGTGTCTGTGTGGCAAGTGCTTGCGCCGCCCATGATTCTTGCCGGTGCCATTGGCGTGCTCAATCTGGCCGTCGTCGATCCGGTGGCCGCGAGCATGTATGAATCCTACAAGCGCATGGAAGAAGGGCTGATCCGCAACAATGCAACGACACTAAATGTCGGCGAGAGCGGGTTGTGGTTGCGGGAAGGCGGACAAGATTCGGCAAAGGTCGTGCACGCAGGATTCGTGCGCCAGGAAGATGATATTTTATTTTTAACGCAGGTCGCGGTGTTTGAGACGGATGGCGGTGAGGCTTTGTCCCGGCGCCTTGAAGCGTCTGGCGGCCAACTGGTCGATGGCTTCCTAAAACTGGACGATGTTTGGGACATGGTTCCGGGGGAGACGCCCGAGTTTCACGGAGAGTATTTTCTGCCAACGACCATTACACTTGGTCAGGTGCAAAATAGTTTTGAAGCGCCAGAGACGATGTCGTTCTGGAGTCTTCCCGCATTTATCAGTTTCTCTCAGGCGTCAGGGTTTTCGGCGCTGCCCCACCGGCTCTATTGGCATTCTCTACTGGCCTCACCGTTCATGTTGTGCGCGATGGTGTTGGTGGCTGCGGCATTTTATATGACGGCCAATGCCCGTCACAGCAGCTGGGCTCTGCGCGGCGCGGCTGGCCTAGCGACGGGATTTCTTCTTTATTTCTTCAGCCGGTTTACATATGCGCTCGGGATGTCCGCGACGCTGCCCCTCATTCTTGCCGCGTGGGCACCAACAGCCGTTGCCGGGCTCCTCGGTTTGACTTATCTCTTCCATAGGGAAGACGGTTAACGGACACGTCGGTCATGATGGCATTTATTTTTAAAGATATTCGCGAGCGGCCCGAGCGCTGGGTGCTCGGCTTATTTTGCCTCTTCATGTTTTTTCCCGGCTTGGATCTCGCCATTAGTGGATGGTTTTACATTCCCGGCACCGGATTCACATGGGATGTCGACGGGTTCATGGAATTTGTCCGCTCGGCGATGCCGGTGATCATCATCTCGAGTTTTGTGCTGTGCATCGCATTATGGGTTGCCGGGATATGGTACGAGCGCTGGTTTTTTGGGATTACAACGCCGCGCACGGTGTTCTTAATGATTACGCTTCTTGTGGGTCCGGGCCTCTTGGTTGAGGCACTGTTGAAGCCAAACTGGGGGCGGGCGCGCCCGAAGGACGTCACCTTATTCGGCGGCAATGCGGAGTTCACGCCGCCCTTATGGGTCGCCAATGAGTGCGGGCACAATTGCTCGTTTGTCTCCGGACATGCGGCCGTCGCGTTTTGGGTGACCGCGTATGCGTGGTTTTTACCGCGAAAATGGAGGCTCGCCGGAATTTTGGCGGGAACGGCGTTTGGTCTCGCCATGGGGTTTGTGCGGATCGCGCAAGGTGCGCACTTCCTAAGCGATGTTATTTTCGCCGGCGTGATCGTTTTGTGGGTGAATTACTTTGTTGCCCGGACAGTCCTCGACCGCCCAGACGACACCGCTCCGGAATAATTGAATGGCGAAGACCGCCAAGAAGTCTTTAGCCAATGTGTTTAGCCGGGCTGTTGCCTCGGTACGGTCTCGGACCGAGTCTAAAGTCGAGACGTTTTGGCATCCCGGCGATCAGATTTATCCGCGTTTGGTGGAGATGGATTTCGCAGGTCACGGTCTTGTGGGTAAGGGTGGTATTTTCGCCCTTTGGCATTTGGGCGTTCGCCCGCAATGGCTGAAGGTCGGCGGATCACGCAATCTCGCAGAAACGTTGTCGGCGTTTTCTCAGCACGACGATGTGCTCACCTACGATCGCAATCGCGGAGTTTTCGCGGCCTGGGCGTTTTCCCAGCCGGAAAAGTGGGAGGGTCAGATCAAGTTCCTGGCCGAACAGCTGAATCCATCGCTCCAGATGTTGAGCACTGCCTCGGAAATCGAACTTGGTAATGAAATAACGCCAAGCGCTTGCCCGTTGCCGCCGGGAACAGAGGATAATTCCTCCAAAATATAAATGGCTGTCTCATTGCCGCCTCATTGTTTTGATTGAGTGACATCTCGGGAGGAGAGGGCTGCAATGACATTTACACGCGGGCACGCAAATTTTTCAGCTGCCACCGACCAAGGCGGGTCGGGGCCCTTACACCCGCCCGTGGGCATCTTCGGTCTTGCGACCGCCTACCCACCTCATGTTCTCGAGCAGAGCGACGTGATGGCGAAGGCCACCGAGGTGTTCGGCCATCGCCCCGAGTTGATGCGCCGTATGGCCAAGAGCTACGGCAATGCGGGGGTTCTTCGCCGCAATTCCTGTGTGCCATTGGAATGGTATGCCAAACCTCACGGTTGGCTGGAACGTGCGCAGTTATATGAAGAACACGCCCTGAATCTTCTTACAGCGGCTGGCCAGGAAGCACTAAAAAACGTGGGCGTGGCTCCGGATGAGGTTGCCGCTACCGTTACGGTTTCGAGTACCGGACTCGCAACACCCAGTTTGGATTCGTTGCTGCAAGAGCCTTTGGGTTTACATCCTACAGTGCAGCGCTTGCCGGTCTTTGGGCTCGGATGTGCTGGCGGAGTCATTGGTTTGTCGCGCGCCGCGGCCATAGCGCGATCGCTACCCGGCCAGTGGGTATTGTTTTTGTGCGTTGAGCTATGTGGCCTGACGTTCAGGCCCGCCGATGACTCCAAAGCCAACATCATCGGTACCACCATTTTTTGGTGATGGTGCGGCCGCGGTTTTGCTGCGGTGCGAGCCCGGTAACGCTCAAAAATTGCATGGTGAATGCGCGAATCTGACCTCTAAAATCACCGAATTTGCACGGTGGGTGCATGGTTGAGGCGCGTATTTGCGCCTGGGGTGAGCACACGTGGCCCGGTTCTCGCGATATTATGGGCTGGCGGGTAGAAGACGACGGTCTGGGCGTTGTTTTTTCACGGAGCATTCCGAATTTGGTCCGCGATAAAATGCGTAACGTTACCGATACGTTTTTGAAGACACTTAATTTGACTCAAAAAGATATCGACGGCCTGATCGCGCATCCGGGCGGCGAAAAAGTGCTCGAGGCCCTAGAGGCGTGTTACGAACTTCCCAAAGGCGGACTAATAGAAGCTCGAGAAGTACTCGCCGAACACGGGAACATGTCTGCGGTCACGGTGCTTGCGGTTCTTCAGAAGGTTTCTTGCCCGCAAAACAACGGGACGTCACCTAATGACGGCCCTAGGCCCGGGATTTTCTGTCGGGATGTGCTTGCTCGACATTCCCTAACGCGCAAAACTGCGGCCATCATGTTTACCTACTTTGTGGCGCCGTCCTGGCTTCCCTCGCTTGTGCTCGCAACGCTTATTACCCAGCGCGCGGTTGAGCTGTTTATTGCCCGGCGCAACACCAAACGTCTTCTTGAGAACGGCGGTCATGAAGTCGGCGCCGAGCACTATCCCTATATGTTGGCGCTGCACACCGGTTGGCTCGCGGCCTTGGTTGTCTACGTGCTGACCTATCCGCCCTACATGAATATGACGTTCATTCTGATGTACGCCATTCTTCTGGCCCTGCGCATTTGGGTCATGACCTCGCTGGGGCCTTTCTGGACCACGCGTATTATCACCATCCCCAATTTACCCTTGGTTCGAAACGGCCCTTATAAGTTCGCCCGGCATCCGAATTACATTATCGTGGCCGCCGAGATCGCCGTGGTGCCGCTGATGTTCGCCGCCTGGAGAACTGCTATGGTTTTTTCCGTCCTGAACGCGGTGATGCTTTGGGTGCGTATCAAGGCGGAAAACAAAGCTCTGGCAGCGAGGTCATAAATTTCACGGCTAGCGACCTAGCGGATGGAGTGGCCGCCCTCTATCTTCGCTTGAAGTTAATCAGATCGATCACTCCGGGTGCGGCTCAGAATTCCGCATAAATTTAATATGATATCTAAGCCAAGTGCGAACAATACGGACTACGCGACCATAGCAATCGACGCTGCTCGTTCGTTAACTGACCAAGAACTCGGCGAGAGGCAAACTCGAGATTTGCCGCCATATCACATTTTGTCATGGGAGGAATTTCCGTTCGCATTTGCAGACGTTGGTCCGTTTGAGGATGCGACGGCAAAGTGGCACGATGCCGCGCCAGACAATCCGCAATCATGGTTATACCGCGCGATGGCGCGCCAAGCGGTCAAGGATTGGACCGGTGCGAATACGTATCTCGCGGGTTATCAAGAGCGCGCGCCGGCCAAACCCAAAGCGCGCATGAGATTGGGTGCGGAGCCTACCAATACGTCTGAGATAGTGCTGCCCCCGGTCAGCGGAACATATCCGAGCGCGCCATCGCTATTTCTGTCCTGCGACATGGAGTATTTTCAGGTTATGGCGATACCCTGCTGCGGTCTATCGCCGAACACTCACCGGATACGCACGTTCATGTGCATTTGATGGCGAAGGACGACTCACCGCGCATAGCTCCTCCTCCGGGACTCAGCATAACTGTCACAGCGGAAAATCCGTCAATCTCATCCGCGACTTAGGGATTCGTCCTGAGATGTACTATGGCGCGGTAAGATTTGTGCGTTTCTACGAGGCCCTTGCGCACAGCACCGGCCCGCTGTGTATGCTGGACGTCGACTGCCTCGTGAATACGTCTCTCCAACCGCTGTTTGAGAGATCGTCCCGATCTCGCTCTGCGTGTTCGCCCTGGGCGCATTGAACCGTGGCACCAGTTAAGCGCGTGTATTGTGCTCGCACGGCCCAATGCCCGCATCTATTTTGAGCGGGTTGCAGAACTGATTAAGTCGGCGCTTCCATACATGTGGTGGGGCTTTGATCAATACGCATTGTTTTCGTCGTGGATCGCGCTTCAACCCAATATGGATCTTTTGGGACCTGACGTTGTTGGTGTTGTGAGCGATGCGGGAAGAGTCGATGGTGGTGGATGACCGCCGGCAAAAGCAAGCGCACTCTCCTTACTGATCAAACGCCGTACGCTCTAAAATTTCAGCGTTATTTTAACGGCGCATAATCTGATGCGCGAGCTGCCTTAAGAATTGAATAGATAGCGCCTATATTTCTCCAAGTACCGTGCCTGTGCTTTTGGCAACATCTCAGTTGCCGTTTGCGCTGTTAGATTAAATTTGTGCGCACCGGCGGTGAACCAAACAATGCTTTCCTCATCATACGCGCCGACATCGGTAATGTCCGGGCCCCAACTGCAAACGTGCGGCGCACGGTCCTGGCAGCGCAGGTATTGATAAGCTCCAAAAAGCGCGAGCTGATCAGTTCCCCATGACAGACCTTTGCCGCCGAGAAAGTGAGAGAGGTAGGCCGCAACGAGGCGGGTGTACCTCAGGCCCGCGGATGTGGCCGTGCGGCTACAAGGCACGCACTAAACTGGTGCCAGGGTTCAAGCCGCCCTGGCCGTGTTCGCAGGCCGAGGTCAACGTCTTCCAGTTTCGGGAAAATTGTCGTCAGGTCTCGATTGGCAAGAGCATCCACATCGAGCATCCACATCGCGTGATGCGCGTCCCTGAGAAACTGATAGAGCCGGATCAAACGAATGGCATGGTAGTAACACCGCGCGCCGGTCGGTGTTGGGGTGCTGGCCAGCGATGACAGGATTTCTATCGTCACGCGAATGTTTTTGTTTTTGAGTGGGTCCAGAAAGGCGTCCAACACCCCACCTTGGTCCGGCGCGTTGGTAACGACATGAAAATGAATTGCCGCCTTGGGCGCGAATTCCCATATGGATTGCGCTAAAGGAATAGAAAAATCCTTGAAGTAGGTTACGTCGCTCGGAAGAAACACCACATTGTCGGGCGACGTTTTAAAACGATCGCAGTTCCGAGATATCGGGGAGCACGTCTAAAATTTGTGTTGTCGTCTGCATTCTCAAGATTGCGATAAAACGCGCTGTCAAATCGAACATCCGCATAGGGCAGATCCGCGTTGACCTCCGCCAGCATGTGATAGGCTTTTTCGGCGGACTCAAGCTCTCCGCTCAGGAACTGGGATGTTGCCAACAGATTGACATAGGTTGCGGTTGGCTTGAGCTTGGTGAGCGTTTTTGAAACCAACGTATCCAGGGCGACGATGTCAGCCCGTGTATAGTGAAACGGATCGTCATTGACGCTTTGCATGTGGTCGGTCGGCAGAGAACTTTGTGCGCGGGCACCTCGTTCCTTGCTCTCGATTAACTTAACTTTTGCGATTCCAAAGCTCTCCAAATTCTGCTGATTTGGATTTAACTTAAAAGCCTTGCCCATCCAGTCGTGTGCAGCCGTTAAATCGCCTTGCGTGAAGCAAATTTCCGCTAGCTGAAGATGCGCTGACTCATTGGCGGGGTCGGTTTTTACGCTGAGGGCAAAAAGCCGCCGGGCCTCATCGAGGTCGCCGCGTTTCAGCGCATTCGTTGCATCAACGGCTTTGTCGTTTGTCATCGCACCTTTTGTGGCTTTGAACAGTAGAAGTTTAGTGGTCAAATTTAGTCAATAGTGCGTAATTATTCTTTGTTCTCAGTACATGGGTGAGTTTATCACCCAAGTTCTCAAGTCGCTTTGCGAAGAGCCATCGTGAATTTGGTTGAGATTAGCCTGCTCCACAAGCGAAACTCAATTGATGATAAAAGGCTGAGCTCAATCGGCTTAGGGGAGATGGGTTGTGGCAGTTAAAGATCTGGAGGCAATAAACAAAGCTTCGATAGAAGCTCTAAAGAAAGCGCGTAGGGGTGGTGCGGCCGTCACGTCGGATGGGTATCCGTATTACGGCTATGTGGATGTGGATATCTACGATTGTCCCCCTTTCGTTATGTTTACAAATAACGATTCTCCGGTCGTCGACCACATTCTCAACGATCAGACCTTCGAATCATTCTCAATGAAACTATGGTGTCATCTTTGCCGCTCGGCGACAGGAATTGTGGACGTTGGGGCGAATGTCGGTGTTTATAGTTTGTGCGCAGCTCTGTTGCGGCCGGAGCTAGACATCCACGCAATTGAACCAAACCCATACGCGTTTTCACGGCTAAGAATGCACAAGGCAATTAACCACGCCTCAAATATTGTCGAACACGCTATTGCCGCTGGCCATGAAAAAAGCCTCACACGGTTCAGCTGGATCAAGAAGCCGAACGGGAACATTTCCTCTGGAGGTGGCGTCGGCACCCGTGATCGGCAGGACACCGAAGAGATTTGGGTCGAAATGGGACTCTTGGACGAGGTTCTAGATGTTGAAACTTTGGGAAATGAAACGCTTATAAAAATCGATGTGGAAGGTGGGAATTCTACACCGTACAAGGTATGTCTAGAATTTTAAAACTGAAGCCCGGACATTATTCTCGAAACATTTAGCCAAGATGCGTGTGACCTCCTGAATGAAATTTTTCTCCCACTCGGCTATTCGATTTTTCGCGTGATGGAATCAGAACGGCGTCTGATCGCGTTGGATCGCATTCATCCAAGCACGCTGGATCAAAATCACGACTTTAATCAGTTTTTGACAGTTCGCGATCCACCAGGATTTAGTTGGTGTCGCTCTCTAAAACCTTGCGAGCGATATCGTAACTAAAGCCGGCGCGTGCGAGCGCGGCGAGATGTTTTTTGCGCACGGCGTGCGCCTCATCCGGGGCTGGCGTGGGTCGTGCTATAGGGGCCGAGGCGCCGTCTGCGCGCATACGCGCGTGCGGCCTCTAGCGCTGCATCTTCACCTGTCTCGGTCGTTGCGGTCTCGGCTAGCACCTTATCGACGATCGACCGGTCCACGCTTTGCCGTAAGCTGAGCGCGGATTTTTGCCGGAGACCGGCCAAGCCTTCGAAGCGCGGTGGCCCGGCCCAATGCAAAACGTTCGTCGTCCAATATACCGCGCGGGTCATGCGGGTGACAGTGGCGTCGATCCACTGTTTGATGTCCTCCCGGTCTCCCCCATGAACACGAATCGATTTGTCGGCCCGGCGCAGGAGCACACGGCGGAGGTTTTCGCAGGAGCTGGCATAACGCTGGACGTAGTACTCGGCGATATTGTTCAGGCGCGTTTGGGTCATCTTGCGCGGCTGCTTGCGCGCGAGTTTTTTAATGAGGAGCCGGTCTTTTTTCGGGGTGGCCGGTTTGTATCGCGCATATTGATGAGCGGCCTTTCCCGCAATCTCGATCTTTTTTTATACCGCCAGCAGAGAAAAACGAAAAACCAGGCTTCGTGATGGATGCGATGCGCACGAAAGACGTGCGTGAATCCCGCCGTTGATCATGAAATTTTCAAAATTGATGGACTTTTAGGTGTGCGCCGTGGCATTTCCTTTCAGGCTCTATCCGGCGCTCCGCCGCGCGTCAAATCCGTGAAATATGTAGTTGGTCCCCATGTCCGATAAACCGACATCTTCGAATTTGAATTTTTCCATTCCCCATCCGCGAACCATGGGGGCGGTCAACTGGCGCGGGTTGTGGGAGTTGTACCTCAAAGAGGTTCGCCGGTTTTGGAAGGTGATGTTCCAAAACGGTATTCGCCCCGGTCCATTACCAGTTTGATGTTCCTGCTCGTGATGGTGTTTTGCCTTCGGGCGCGGCAGCACGGAGATTGCCGGATACCCGTTCGAAGAGTTTCTGGTGCCTGGCCTTGTGATTATGACCATGGTCCAAAATGCGTTCGCCAATACCTCGTCTTCGATTTTGGTCTCAAAGGTGCAAGGAAACATCGTCGATGTTCTTATGCCGCCCTTAAGCCCGCTTGAGTTTGACCATCGCTTGGACCCTGGGCGGCTTGACCCGCGGGCTTGCGGTCGGGGTCGTGACGGCTTTGGCGATGGCGTTATTCGCTGAATTTCACCTTCACGATATACGGTTCATTGTTTTTCACGCCATGGCTGGGTGTCTCTTTATGTCCATGGCGGGTCTGCTGACGGCAGTATGGGCGGACAAATTCGATCATATGGCCGCTGTTACAAATTTTATCGTGACACCGCTGACGTTTTTGTCGGGAACGTTTTATACGATCGACCGCCTGCCCGAATGGGCCCAGTTTCTCGCCAACTACAATCCGTTTTTTTATAACATCGACGGCTTCCGTTATGGCTTCTTGGGCCAGGACTCAAGTCAGCCGCTCATTGGTGTGGTGGTTATGATCGCTGTGAATATTGCGCTGTTTATATGGACATATTCGGTGGTGAAAAGCGGATACAAATTGAAAGCCTAGGGGCGTTCCCGGACTTTGCGGCCTCGTTGCAGTCCGATCATCGGGTCCTGCGTTAATCGCAAATCGTTGACATCGGCGCTTTTTAGCGTATGAATCCTCGGGTGTTGGGCGGTCGTTGGCCGCCCTTACTTTTTTCCGTTTCAGTATGCCGGGGCAGGGCGCCCAGTCATCGTCACCATGCAATAGGACGACACCGTGAATATTCCCGCTGTTATGCCCACCTACGGGCGGGCCGATCTAGAATTTGAACGGGGCGACGGCGCGTGGCTCACGACGACCGACGGCCGCCGCTTCTTAGATTTTGGCTCGGGGATTGCGGTGACGGCGCTTGGGCATAGCCACCCTCATTTGGTTGCTGCGCTCAAAGACCAAGCCGAGAAAGCTGTGGCATACCTCAAATCTTTACCGCATTGCGGGCCAGGAAAAACTGGCCGCGCGGCTAGTGGCGAACTCTTTTGCAGACACGATGTTTTTCTGCAATTCGGGTGCGGAAGCAATGGAATGTGCGCTGAAGGCAGCGCGCCGCTTCCATCAAGCCCAGGGAGATAAAGACAAATATAGAGTTATTACAGCCGCCGGTGCGTTTCATGGCCGGACGCTCGCCACGATTTCAGCGGGCGGGCAAAGCAAGCATCTCGATGGTTTTGCTCCAAGTGTTGACGGCTTTGATCAAGTCGCGTTCGGAAATTTGAACGAAGCGCGGGCCGCAGTCACGCCGCAAACCTGTGCCGTTGTCGTGGAACCCGTGCAGGGCGAGGGCGGGATTATCCCGGCGAACCCAGAGTACCTTAAAGGTTTGCGCATGATGGCGGGACGAGTTTGGTCTGCTGTTGATTTTTGACGAAGTGCAAACCGGAATGGGCCGAACGGGAAAGCTGTTTGCCCATGAATGGTCTGACGTAACGCCGGACATTATGGCGATTGCTAAGGGCCTGGGCGGCGGGTTCCCTGTTGGGGCCTGCCTCGCCACGGAGGCGGCCGCGAAATACATGACGGCAGGCACTCATGGGTCGACCTTCGGCGGGAATCCCCTGGCCATGGCGGCGGCCAACGCCGTGCTGGATGTACTGCTCGAACCCGGTTTTCTGGACGGGGTGGCGGCGACGGCGGAGAAGTTGCGGTCAGCGGTGGAAAAACTGGTGGCCAAACACAGCTCGGTCTTCGAACTTGTTCGGGGAAAAGGAATGATGCTCGGCATTAAATGCAAGGTCGCCAATGGCGATGTTGTCGCTAAAGTTTTGGAGAACGGCATGCTGACCGTGCCCGCCGGTGACAACGTCCTGCGGCTATTGCCGCCGCTTATTATTGGTGATGCGGAGATCAAAGCGGCGATCGAAATTCTTGATAAGTCGGCCGGCGAATTGGCGCCGTAACGGGGCACAGTTTGCGGAATACTAGGTATACGAACGATGGCTTTAGGTGAACTTAAACATTTTCTCGACCTTGATGCGCTCGCGCCGAACACGTTGCGTTCCATTCTCGCGAACGCGGCCGCGATCAAGAAAAACGGTGCCGGACAACCGCTGCCGCTGTCGGGTAAAACCTTGGCGATGTTGTTTGAGAAACCATCAACCCGTACGCGGGTGTCGTTTGAGGTCGGCATGCAGCAGCTGGGCGGCGCGGTGGTTACGCTGTCGCCCCAGGACACACAAATCGGGCGCGGCGAGTCCATTGCCGATACCGCGCGCGTGTTGTCGCGCTATGTCGATGCCATCATGATAAGGACGGCAGAACCCGCGAAACTTCGCGAGCTTGCCCGGCATGCCACTGTGCCGGTGATTAACGGTCTGACCGATACCTCGCATCCCTGTCAGATCATGGCTGATATTCTCACCTATGAAGAGCACCGTGGATCAATTGAAGGCGCGGTCGTCGCTTGGTCCGGCGATGGCAACAACGTTGCGACCAGCTGGATTCATGCCGCCGCGCAATTTGGGTTTGAATTGCGGATGGCGTGCCCAAAGACTCTGCAGCCGTCCGCAGAGGCCGTGGCTTGGGCTGTTGAGAAAGGTGCGAAGGTCAGCGTTGGGACCGATCCCCAGGCGGCCGTGAAGGGCGCCGATTGTGTGGTGACCGATACCTGGGTGTCCATGGGCGATGATGCGGCGAATAAACATAACGAGCTCGCCCCATTCCAGGTGAATGAAACCTTGATGAAAAATGCGAAGTCCGACGCGGTATTCATGCATTGCCTTCCTGCGCATCGGGGGGAAGAGGTTACAGCCGGCGTGATTGATGGCCCGCAGTCGGTGATTTGGGATGAGGCGGAAAACCGTCTGCACGCGCAAAAGGGGGTGCTGATGTGGTGTCTGTCATGACGACGCCACCTCCCATCGACGACACAGCCCGCGACGTTTGTCTCCCGTTTCTTATTAATGACGGCGCATTTCGCGGGCGCTTGATTCGCCTATCTGATACCGCGACCGAAATTCTAAACCGGCACAACGATCCTGAGCCCGTTGGTGTATTGTTGGCGCAGTCCTTGGTGGCCGCGGCCGCTCTCGCTGGCGGCCTTAAATACGACGGTGTTTTTACATTTCAGATTCAAGGAACCGGCGCGGTGCGGACGCTGGTTGCCGATATCACCAGCGAAGGGCATGTGCGCGGTTGTGTGAAGTATGACGCTGCCGCACTTGAGGAAGAAACGGCGCGCCCGCGCGCGACCGGCGCGCCCTTAAGGCTTGTCGGCAGCGATGGTCATCTTGCGTTTACGGTCGACCAAGGCCCGGACACCGAGCGGTACCAGGGGATTGTGGATCTCGCCGGAGAGTCGATTGCGGATGCGGTGCACCACTATTTTCGCCAATCTGAGCAACTCGAATCCGCGCTAAAAATAGCCGTCGTTCCCCCCGCCAAGGCAGGTGAGGGCTGGTTTGCGGCGGGTTTAATTGTTCAGCGTATGCCCGAGGAGGGCGGGGTGCGTCACCACGATCCTGATGAGGTGGAGGACGCTTGGCGCGCGGCGGTGATCTTACTCGGGAGCCTGACGGATGAGGAGCTTGTTGATCCAGGGCTATCGCCGCTCAAACTTTTGGCGCGGGTGTATGGAACGGTCGGGGCGCGGGTGATGACGGCGCGCCCGCTGGTGGCGCGTTGTCGGTGTTCACCTGAACGCAGTGAGCGCATTATCGCCTCATTTCCGGTGCATGAGCTTAAATCATTGGCCGTTGATGGCGAGGTGCGCATGACCTGCGAGTTTTGCCATGAGAGTTACGTTTTTCCCGAAAGCGAATTAGACTCTCTGGTCAGCCGAGCTCAATCGGCCGCAAAGGAGTAATTCACTGATGGTTTTTGTTCGCTTAATTTCACTCAAAAGATTTGCATCCGTAGGTTTGGTCGCAGCGCTTCTTTCGGCTTGTGGCTCCACGCCGGAACCCGCTCCACCCCAAGAGGTGTCCTTTGCCGATACCACAGTCTTGAATGTCGATGCGACGTCGATCGATATTCGATTTATCAATCGCCCGCCTCAGGAGTATCCGCATGTAGGTCACCGGTCTCCAGTGACCTTCGAACGCGCTGTTCGGGATTGGGTTGATGCGCGATTTGAACTCACCGGAAATACCGCCAGTGCATTTCGAATTACCGTAAGAAAACATGACATCACGGAAGAGCTTCTTCCGGTTGAAACCGGCCTCTCAGGGGCGTTCAAGAAAGAGCAGTCGGCGAAGTATGAGGCGCGCCTTGAAATTGCGTTGGACTTAGTCGATCCCAATGGGGAAATTTTAGGATCGGCGGAGGGTGAATCGTGGAATACCTACACGGTTGCTGAAGATGCGACGGAAAACGATAAACGCATCGTTTGGGTGGACATGATTGCCAAAGCGTTTAACGGGCTGGATCAGGAATTAATCCCGCGTATCCGCGAAGGTTTGGGCGACTACGTTCGGTAGCGGCCGCAAATGCGCGCGATCAGTCTTTTCCGATAAATGCCAAAAACTCTTTGCGCGTCGAAGGATCATCGCGGAACGCGCCGAGCATGGTCGACGTCACCATGGAAACGCCGGGCTTTTGCACACCGCGGGTCGTCATGCATTGGTGCTCGGCTTCCACAACAACCGCCACGCCTTTTGGCTTGAGCACGTCGTTGATCGCATTAGCGATTTGAGAGGTCATTTTTTCCTGGATTTGCAGGCGTTTTGAATAAGCCTCGAGGACGCGCACAAGCTTTGAGATTCCAACCACGCGGTTATTTGGCAGATAAGCGATGTTGGCGTTGCCGATGATCGGTACCATGTGGTGCTCGCAATGGCTCTCAAACGAGATGTTTTTAAGCACGACCATCTCGTCATAACCTTCAGTTTCCTCGAAAGTTGTCCGCAATATTTCTTCAGGATCTTGAGTGTACCCAGCAAAAAATTCCTCGTAGGCGCGCACGACCCGCGCTGGCGTTTTCTGTAATCCCTCACGTTCGTGGTCTTCGCCAGCCCACCGAATCAGGGTGCGTACAGCAGCCTCAGCCTCTTCGCGGCTAGGCCGGTTTTTCGCTTTCGCGCCGTCACGATGATCCCTGGGGATGGGCCGCGCGGGAGAGGTCGGTGGGGGTGCCATAATATGTGCCCTTCTATTCAGGATCGTAATTGATTGCGCTCGATGGAATAGAGCGTGTTACGGGGTCTATAAGATCGGTGTCTAGTTAATGGCTGCGGTGTCGTAGGGGCTATCAAGAGAAAACGCCGGAATTTCGATATCAAAACGCTCGCCTTCAGTGGTTCCCATTTCATAAGAGCCAGCCATGATGCCCGACGGCGTTTCAAGAGGACAGCCGCTGGTGTATTCAAAGGACTCGCCGGGTTTCAAAACCGGCTGCTCACCGATCACGCCCGGGCCGTTGACCTCTTGCAGGCGTCCATATTTATCGGTGATGCGCCAATGACGCTGAAGGAGTTGAACGGTTTCCTCGCTCCGGTTTTCAATATTTACACGATACGCCCAAACAAAACGGTCTTCGTCGGGCGACGATTGTTCCTCCAAATAGAACGGGCGTACAGAGACGCAGATATTTCGAGTAACTTTCTCGTACATGTGAACCAATCTACCTTGCCAAAACTGGAACCATTTTAACCTACTCGGCGCAAGTTTCCATACCGCTAGAGCATTGGAAAATAATAAAATTTTCCAATGTGGGGTGAGGTTTAATCAGCCAAACGCCTGGGTTAAATCAGCAATTAAATCGGCTGGATCCTCGAGTCCCACCGAAAGCCGAACCAGTCCCTCGGTGATGTTTAAATGCGCGCGGTCTTCGGGGGTAAGCCGATGGTGGGTTGTTGTCGCCGGGTGACAGGCGAGACTCTTAGCATCACCAAGATTATTGGATATGTCGATAAGCTTGAGACTGTTTAGGAAGTTGAATGCTGCAGATTTTCCACCGCCGAGCTCAAATGCGATCACTGATCCGCCGGACGACATCTGCCTCATCGCGAGTTCGTGCTGCGGATGACTTTCAAGTTCGGGATATAGCAGCCGTGTGATTTGTTTTTGACTTTTCAGGGCGTGGGCAATGGTCAGAGCGTTTTGACAATGCCGCTGAACACGGAGATCGAGAGTCTCCAAAGCTTTAAGCAATACCCATGCGTTAAAGGGTGACATGCTCGGTCCGGTATGACGGAAAAATGGCGTCAGTTTTTCAGTAATGAAGTCCGCCGAGCTCAGGATTGCGCCGCCGAGACACCGTCCTTGCCCATCGATGTGTTTTGTTGCGGAATACACGACGACGTCGGCTCCGAGTTCAAGGGGCTTTTGCAAAACCGGCGTTGCAAACACGTTGTCCACGACGACCAAAGCGCCCGCCGTGTGTGCAAGCGCGCAAACCTGCTTCAAGTCGATGATTTCCAATCCGGGATTGGAGGGTGTTTCCAGAAAGATGGCTTGAGCGGGTTTGGAAAGCGCGCGCTCCCATTGAGCGAGGTCAGCTCCGTCCACAAAATCAACGGTGATTCCAAAACGAGGGAGCAGTTCCGCGCAGACGTAATGGCACGATCCGAAGAGCGCGCGTGATGCGACGAGGCGGTCACCCGCGCTTAAATGACACGCCAGCGCGGCAAAAACCGCGGCCATTCCGCTGGCTGTGCCGCGGCACTCCTCCGCGCCTTCGATCAAGGCCAGGCGGCGCTCGAACATGGCGACAGTCGGATTGCGAAACCGCGAGTACATGTATCGCTCGGCATCGCCTTTAAAGGCAGCCTCGGCTTCTTCTGCGTTCTTGTAAACGTACCCAGAGGTTAGAAAAATTGCCTCGTTGGTTTCTGAAAAGGGGCTGCGTTCGGTTCCACCCCGCACCATTTGGGTGTGAGGACTCCAACTCCGTTGTGTTCGTTCATCTGCAGTCATGGCGATCATCCAGTTTCTACGGGGCATAAAAATAGCCCCCGACCGGGCTTGGTGGGGGCGTTTGCCTCAACCTTTTAGCGATTTTTTTAATGTGGCCGCAATCCGGTCTCCAAATCACCACAGGGCATGTCCTACATCGCCCGTTCGTATGGGTCAAGTGGCGGTAGTGTCGGTCGGCGCAACCCTATAAGATACCGTGCGACTTGTGTGAGTTTACCCATGTTCCGCTAGGCTGAAATTGGAAATCCGATATGTCTGCAACTTTCCGCGCGTATACAGACACACTCAACAAAACGCTGACGTCTGCCCAAGCTAGCTCGCGTGAGGGGAATGACATTTCTATGGACGATGGTATGGCTCGCGTGCGCGCAGAGATGGTGCGAATCGCTCAAGGGTCAAACAAGGTGATGTTTGTCGGCAATGGTGGCTCCGCTGGGATTGCGGGGCATATGGCGATCGATTTTTCTAAGAACGGCGGTGTGCGTGCGCTGACATTTAATGACGCGTCCTCTCTTACATGTCTTGGCAATGATTTGGGCTACGAGCAGGTTTTCGCTAAGCAGGTGGAAATGCTGGGAGTGGAGGGCGATGTCTTGGTTGCGATTTCGAGCTCTGGAGAGTCGAAGAACATACTAAACGCAGTTGAAGTTGCGTGTAGGCGGAAGTGCTTTGTTGTGACGCTGAGCGGGTTTTCTAAGGACAATGCGCTCAGGAGAATGGGCGATGTGAATTTTTACGTCGACGCGCGGGCTTATGGCTTTGTTGAAACATCTCATCAAACCATCCTCCATGCGATTTTAGACACCGCGATGGGGTGGACGAACGACGCGCCTTTAGTGCAACCGACACAAACTGTCAGTTAGCGGTTTTACAAATATTATCTCATGCCTTTTGGTCGGCGGGGCTGGACTTGTTGCCCGGTCACGAGGCTTACAATGTGCGCGACGGTTGCGAGAATAGCGGCCACCAGAACCACGATGAGAAACGCATATGGAATCATACGTGGTTTTAGCGGGTCGGCCGGTTTTTTAGATTGTATTAGGCAAAACGCAAGAAGGATGATTTCAACAATCAAGACGCCCACGGTGATAGCCAACTCGATCATTACAGCGTCTGACATCTTTTTTGTGCCCTTGGTCTAAGCGCTTAGCGGGGTGTAGTACTTATCAAATAACTTGATGTACGCCGCGCGGTCCGGATCGTCGATGATCATTGAGCCATCGGGATTACGCTGCACGTGAAAAAATTTACTGCGGCCCGAATTACACCAAACAATTCCGTCTTCCAGATAGTCGTAATCAATAGCTTTGTCATCCAGAAACGCTAAATCCGGAGCGTACCTTTCATCTCGCATGTACTCAAACACACCGTACATCGCGAGTTGATCTATACCCCAGCGCAAGCCATCTCTTTGAAAGAAGTGCGCTATATACGCAGCGATGAGGCGGAAATATTCAAGGCTCGCGGAGCTTGCGGTTCCCGCCACAATACAGGCATTAAATTGATTCCAGGGCTCCAGGCGTCCGGCCCGTATTCGAAAAGCAGCATCTTTAGCGCCCAAGGCGTCGTACATTGCGTGAGGCGAACGATTAAATAGTGCATCAACGTCCATGAGCCACAGTGTGCGTCTGTAGTGAAGCAGGTGTTGATAATACCGAATAAACCGGATCGCGTGGTAATAGGACCGTGCCGCCGCCTTTCCTTGTTTTGCGACGCCGGGCTGTTCCACTGTCAGAGCGGTTTTTAGTCCAAGACCCTGACAAAACATCGAGGCTGCCTGCAGTTGTTCTGGCTCAGCATCCATAATATGCACGTGAACTTGGGCGCCCGGGTCCACATCTGCAAGCGATCTCATCATCGGCGCCGCAAAATTCTCGAAATACACGAAATTGCATGACAGGTAGGCGATTGGCTCGTGGGAAAAATCGGGCACCAAAATGGTTTCGATCTCAGGCAAACCCTTCAGCAGATCGTTGTCCGAGAAATTTTCTAATGCTTTATAAAAAACAGGATCGAAGGTTACCGCTTCCAAAACATGACCAGGCACATGCGCCTTGAATTTTTGTAGGATGCTTTCCGCGCCATGCCGATCACGCGAACAGAATTTCGCTGTAAACTCCCGCATTTGTGCGCCGACGCCGTCAGGACTCTTTTCTATCGTTTTCGTACTAAGTTGACAAAATTCTGCGAACTCCTTCTCGGCATACGTGAAAAACAGTTCTTCAAGACTCGTCGCGTGGTAAGGCATTAGCCCACGCTTTATACGTTCATGAAATTCTTTGAAGATGATTAAGTCCTGGAGAAGCTTGAGGCGGTTTCTGTCGTCCAAATCAGTTCGAGCGAGTTGAATATCCAAAATCGCTGCTGTTTCAGCCGGATCGTCTTCCCAAGATTCAACCGCATACCTGATTGCGATAGCTATGTCTTTGTCGTCAATTTGATAAGCCCGGCGATAATATTCGCGTGCACCGCGCCGATCTCCGTGATCTTTGCACAGCTTCCCAAGCTCCATTAGCGACGGTACGTGGTCGGGAGCCGTTGCTAAAATATCCTTAAACCGCGCTTGTGCTTGATCTAGATTTCCAGCGTTTAAAAAAGTTTTTGCAAGTGTGAAGACGGCGTCTAATGTGGGTTTAATTTCTACTGCGCGCGATAATAGATCCAAAGCTTCCTTATATGCTTTCCGATTTGCGAGCAGAATGCCCAGGTTTAGCGCAGCAGGTGAAGAGTCGGGCGCTTTGACTACACACTGACGGAACCAATTTTCCGCGGCCTCCAGATTTTTCTCCTTCATGGCCAACATGGCGTTTCGCCAACAGTCGTCAGCGGTTAGCTCTTGTGAGGCGCGCGAAGGGTCGTCAGATGAATTCATAAAGGAAATGAAGTTATCGTAAGCGGGGAGTTAATCCTGTTATAGGCTACTCCCCGCAACGACAGCAACCTTATTGCCGGGGTCCACAATTTGGTCCGTACACCAATATGGTGATGTAGGTTACTTTTCTGATTGTTCAGCGGCCAGCCTGCGTTCGTCTTCTGGTTTTAGCTTCGACAGTGGATTGTCGCCGGGCCGCCAATCGACTTGGCCAGATTTAATCAACACAGCAAGGTTATAGTCCGCTCTAATGTTGTATCCGCGCTTAAGGGTTCGGCGATACCAGAAGGCGGCGGCCTCGGCGTTTTGTTCGACACCAAGACCGAGTTGATACGCACTTCCCAGCAAGAATTCAGCGTCCGGATATCCCTGCATAGCGGATTTCCACAAAAGGGGAACAGCTCCATCCCAGCTTGGGTTGACGATTCCACCCCGACCGTCCTTGATTAATACGGCCAGCCAATATTGCGACGGCGCATGCCCTCTATCCGCGGCTTTTTCAAATAGCATAAAGGCGTGAACTTCATTTTTCGGCACCCCCAAGCCGCTGTAGTACGCGGTTGCGAGATAAAAATCGGCCTGCACTTCACCTTTTGCCGCCGCGTCTTTTAGAAGTTCGATGGCCTTGTCAAAATTTTGCTCTACGCCTTCGCCTTTGCCGTATCGCGCGCCCAGTTCGCTTTGCGCGGCGGTATCTCCAGCGTTCATGCGCTCTTCCAGCTCCGCTACGCTGAGGTCTGCGAGTGGATTCCATATTGCTGCCGTACGCTTAGCCGCCTCTTTTTGTTCATCAGTAACGTAATCGGGCAAATTTGATTCGAGCGCTGCTTGGTTTGCGGCGCAGGACGTCAGAAATAGGGCAACAACACAACATGATAACCACCGCAAAATCATTGAGTACTCTCCATAGTTTCTTCGGTACTGCCAATAGGATTCGCCCATTCACCCAGGCGATCTCGAAACGCATCACGAACCTGACGTGATGTTTCAGGACTATCTATGATGTAGGGCGTTAAGAGAACGATAAGTTCAGTTCGGTCTAAAGCGCGCGACTGTGTTTTGAAAAGATTTCCAAGAAGTGGAATGTCTTTCAAGTAGGGGACGCCAGAATCTCCCGCGCTGAGGTTTTCCTGTATGAGGCCGCCGAGTAAAACGGTTTCACCATCGTTAAGGGACAACGTTGTTGATATAGCGCGCGTCAAAATAATCGGACTTTCGACGCCGGATAAATTGTTGGCTTGAGCTTCGCTCACGTCTTGCGTAACCGTTAACTCCACTCTGCGGTTAGAATTTACGGTCGGGTCGATATTCAGTGTCACGCCCGTGCTGCGGTATTGAATAGATTGCAAAATCGAGCTTGTACCACCCACTTGTCCTGACGGATCGGTCTGCTGCGTGGTGATAACAGGGACCTGGGTACCGACATTGATTGACGCAGCCTGGCCACTTGTTGTGACGAGCCGAGGGCTGGACAGTATTTGAACGCGGTCTCGATCTGCCAAGGCGTTAATTCTAGACACCAGGGCGCCGCGGTCTCGAATCATGCTCAGGAAAATTCCTTCCGCGTCAGAGACAATCGATGTTCGATCGGGCGCGGCGGCAGCTCCATCGTCAAATTCGAAAACCACTCCCAAATCCTCACCTTGATTGAGCGTGACCTCGGCAATAGTGGCTTCGATCATGACTTCAAGCGGTGCACGGTCCATTTGGCTGATGAGCGAGCGAAATTGGGCGTATTCTTCCGCGCTGCCCATAAATATGAGGGCGTTGCGCGCCTCGTCGACCTTGATCGACTGCGATGTATTTCCGCCGTCGTCGCCGGAGGCGCCCGATGAGCTCTGTCCGAGGAGGCCGTCGATAATATCCGCCAAATCTTCGGCTTTCGCATTGAAGATTTGCTGATAGTAGACGCCCTTATCCGCGATCGTTTGGCTGGGTTGATCAAGTTCCGTTGCCCACTTCAGAACGTGTTGTACGGCGTCTTGCCCGGTTCCAAAAACAATGATGATGTTTAACGCATCGACAGGAATCAGTTTTATTGCGTGCTGGCCACCGCCGCCAACCCCAATGCTGTAGCCTTCGGCTGTCATTATTCCCACAAGCTGAGAAGCGAGGTTCTGGGCGCTCCAAAAAGCGGGAGATATTTTTAAACTCCGGTATCCCGCCATGTAGGGTTGATCAAGAACATCGATTATATCCAGCGCGGCACCAACATCATCTCTTTCGCCAAGCAAAAGTAGTCCATTTGCGTTCGGGACCGCGACGGTTTGGATGCGACCTCTGAGTGCAAGGTCTAGCCAAATGCTCATGGTCGTCGTTGAAACGTTGTCTAAGGGTTCGAAATAGAACAAGGGCCGCATATCCGCCGGAATTGATGAAATCGCGCGCGTGCGGATAATGCGCGGAACGGGATCTTTGGTCGTTGTGGCGTCTACAATCCGATACACATTGCTCGAATAGACAACGCTTACGCCGTAGAACTGCAGCGTTTCGACGATGAGTTGGTAAAATTCGTTGGGCGGCAGAGCTTCCGCTGTTCTCATCGTTACCATAATGTCTGTTTTTTGAGTCACCGAGTTTGCAATATCGAAGGTAACTCCGAGCAACTCTCCAAAAACGGTATTGATAAATGCGGGTAAACGAATGCCTTCAAAATTGACGCTTATAGGTTCGCCGTCCAATTCTGGAGCGTCTGTCGAAAAAATGGAATCTCTTGCGCCGGCGTCCTTGGGTATTGAGGGACCCGGAGATGACGTCAACTGATCTCTGCGGGATGTTTGACCGGCGTTCAGTATTTCTGAGCTCGATTCATCTGGCTCCGCCGACTTGGAAATTTGTAGGGGCGTTGTTATGGGTGTGGGTTCGTATGTCGCGCACCCGGCAAGCAATATTGCCGCTGCGGAGAGCGCAATGCTTAAACGGCCAACCCGGTCATTTTTGCGGTCATAGTCCATCATAGTTCGTCCCTACCAATTCTTTCATGCGTCCCCGAAGTGATTTGGGGGCTGTCCCTATATTTCATCAGCTTCAAAAAGCCGAATGACGGTTTCAGTGTTGTCGCCCAACGCTGTTAAGTCGTTTGCTCCGATTTCTTGTATTATTGCACCATCTGGCAGGCTGTCGCCCACGGTCAGCCGCTGCAATTTGCGGTCCACACCGTATTCGATAATTGCTACCCGTGTCTGTCCATCGTGAACAATCCCGACAATCTCCCATGCAGATGCGTCGCGCGGTTCTGGTTCCTCGACAAAGTCTCCCTCACTATCGTCCTCGCCCCAGAGTTCAAGAGACGCCAAGTCACGAGATGAAACCGTTGGCTGATACGGCGCCCATTGCGGCAAAGGCCAATTGTCATTGGCATCCACTTCCGGCGGCAATGTTGACATCTTGACGAGACCAACCCCTAAACCTAGAGCCGCCGCTGCAACCACCGCGATAAGATGCGGAAAATATGGCCTCAGCAGTTGGCCCGCTACTGACAACTTGTTCATCATAGTGCTCACGGGCTACTCCCTGAGCGGGAGCGATAGAAAGCCGCAACATCAATTTCGATTCGCGGATTCCGGCCGGAGCGGGCAATAAGGCGCTCCACAATAACCGTTTTGTCGCTTGAAGACAGATCTTCCAGAAACCCGATCAATCCAGATTGATTAAATGGCATGAGTATTTTTACCGACATTTTTTCGAGGGCAGAGAGCGCATCATCGGTCAAATTCTCCTGAGCGGTCACGGGAGTGCGCCTTATTTGCAATTGGCGAGGTTCTAGCCTGCGTTCAGAGAGCCGACTTCTCAACCAACGCTCAAACTCCGCTTCGGCCAATCCTGGCGTTTGTGCAGTCCACAATCTCTCTTCGAGGACTGATTTTAAAACTTGGCTCTCGGTCCGCCGATCGTCCCATGAGCTTGTTGCTATTTGATCCTGTAATCGGGCTAAGTCTATTTGGGCCCTTTGATACTGGGTGTTCAGGCCCTCAGTATAAGAGTTCAGACCGATGAGCGCGGAGAGAAGAAGGACAAAAAATGCCAAGGCAATGAGAATTTTCAAGCGATCCGTAACAACAAGATCCTGTCCGTATCGCGCTAAAATCTCGCCGCGAATTTCCTCCAATCGCGCGCGGAGGGCTTCGATCTGAGCGTTCATTGGAGACGTTGCCCTTCAGCTTCAACTTGCATACTCAATCGCAAGGAGTCCTGTTGTACACCACTTGTTCCGCTGACATTTGAGAAAAGCTCGTCTTTCTCGAAAGCCTCAATAAAAAAAGTTGAATCCAGCGGTGAGGATGAATCCAGCGATATGCTTAGAGTTCCATTGTCGTAAACCCATTCCACTATTGTTAGATCGCGGCCCTGCAGTAGTCGAGATGCACGTGTAAGGACCTCATACTGCGGAGGGAAAGTCTCCAGCGACAAATACGCTTCTATGTCGTCTAAATTTGTCAGAGCTTCGTTGCGGCTCACACGAACTGTCTGGTTTGTTTGAGTAAGATCATTGATAGCAGCGTCGGTTTGACTTGTGGCAATCGAGACGATGATTGCCTGTCCAACTAAATATAAGAAGGGAATGGCTATGACCGTCATTGCTATCGCCGCGACACGCTCGGTTTGAAGCAGTGACCACACATCGTCAGCAGATGTTGTTCCTATGGTCCAAGGAGCCGGCAGGACCCCGAGGGTTGCGGGCTCTGGCGTAGCTTGTGTCGCTGAACCGAGGTCAATCCCTGCAGTTCGCAGAAATATGGTCCAGTCGCGTTGAGACGGAACGTCTTTCCACCACCGGGTAAACGTCAGGAATCCTTGGGACCAGACTTGCCCTTCATACCCGTCGGCGGCGGCCGCTAGGCGAATTCCGTCCTCAAGGGGCTCACGTAAGAATGTCTCAGGCCATACTTTAAAACGTCTGGCCGTGTGACCTGCCGCAGATATGTCAGCTTCGACACGATTGCGATCCCAGGCGTAAACAGATGCTCGGTTGCCCATCCATTGTGTGGCATAAGCCGTAGAAGAGAAGGGTGACCACTTGCGGACAAGGAGGTCGAGCGCGTTATTCCTTTTCGCAGGAGGGATGTTCTCCGGAAGTTCGAAAACGGTCTGCCTTACGAGGCGGCGACTCAATATCCACAGAGGACGCCTATCTAAGCCCGGTAAGTCTGTTATCTCGTCGGCCGCCTGGATTAATCGTCTCGGGGGCTGGGAAAGTGAGCTGCGGATCGAGTCTGTCAGACTCTGCGTGAGGTTTTGAAGGTAGCTCAATGGCATAATTCACCTGCCAGGGTTTATTTTGACTTGTGGGCACAAGAGAAAGTGAGAATCGCGTGTGACGGTTACTTTCCCGATGGATCATATCGACGATGATGCAATTTCCGGGCGTTACCGAGAAAAAAAACGGCTCGCCAGCGCTGATAAAGCCTGCCGCGGCCATGAATTCACGGCCATGCCGAAACGGCGTTGCGCGGCGTTGCTCGATGACCTGAGCGGCAGAGGCTCGCGTAAGGCCCGGAATATGCGCAAGTAAAACAGTCTCAGGAGCGGTATTGGGATTAAAGCCCGTGATTTGGCAGGTCGTGAAGATCGGCGATTCTAGATCGGCCTGCCAGATTTCAGGGATTTCGTCCCAGCCCAAAATACTCTGGGCCTCCATCGGCGTTAGGAGTTGCGCGTTGGTCGGCGGGAGGCGCCGTCGCCGTTCGTATTCGGGCGCTTCGGCACCGGCCAGGCGTGTTAAATCATCCTCGTCGATCCAGTCTGCCAGTGTATCGGGTAGCTGGTTTCGCAGCGTTTCCGGTGTATCGAAAAGTGCCAGTAACCGCCGCACGGCTGCGATTGATCCGCTCTGTAACCTTAAGAGGCCTCGACCGTCCTGAAGATGAAGGATGTAATCCGGATGGCTTTCCAAATTGTAAGGCCGACCATCAAAGGCAATGCTTGTTGATGATTCGAAGTTCGGTGCCATCATTGCCATCATGTCACCGGCGTTGGTTGCGCTGAGGTCGGTTCCAACTTGTAGGCCGCTTGAGGTCATCGGCCGCGTCGCCATTGCGTATACCAATTCATTTTCAATATTTGCAGCCGCCAATTCGGCTTCGGTTTTTTGTTGGAGCGTTCTCGCGTTTTCAACCGTTACCGAAACCCATGAATTAATTGCCGCTACGCCCAGTCCGAACAGGGCGATAATCCACAGTGTGAGCGGGAGGACGAATCCACGCGTTTCTGGCGCAATCGATGCGCTGATATTTCGAGCGGAATTTGACATTTTCTATGAAGGCACCCCCTCGTGCCGCCCATTCGGTAAGACAACCTAGCTTAAATTCAGGTGCCTGATTATCTGTGTGGGATCGCTGCAACTCAGCTCAATACCGCAGGCCTGATAACAACGACGTCTGTAAATTTTACCCCCAAGCTTTTTGGACCGGGGTTAAATGATTGTCAGCGAAGGGCCGAATAATCATTATTTATTAATATCTTACGAGATTTTCATGATTACTGAACGCAAGGGCTCTGAATGCGGTGGGCGCGTATCAAATGCCGTCACCTATTAGGCGTGCCGAACGGAAGATCTTGCATTCTGAACACTCGTTGGTGGGGGCCGTTCACACTCACCACGAAACTTGAGGGAAAGTCCTCGCCTGTGTCCAACCGTATGAGCCAGGGCGTTTGTGGTGTATCTGGGTGCGGTGGCCATGACTCAAGCCACGCGCCATCCCGATCCCTGTATTGAAATGCGCCGTCCGATCCTTCCCAGCGGCCTAGTGTTTGCGGAGCAAACCCGGATTCTTGGTAAACCAGTTCGGTCTCATCACGTGCCTGGTCATAATTCATTGTTAGTGAGAAGCCCACCGGCGATCCAAACCGACTTTGTAGGGGCCGAACCGTCAATCCCCGGACCATCTTGGTCTCACCGCGAAAAATGTGGGGCCGATCAGGGTAGTCGGGCAATACACCCTTCAAGGGCTCCATAAATATGTTTTGTTGGAGGACGATTTGTTCGAGTCCGACAATTTTAGACTGAACGCTATTGCGGGCGCCGAGGATGAGCGCAAACCCCTGGATGAGAACGACAGAAATTAGGGCGGTAATAACAAGCACCACCAGGACTTCCATCAAGGTAAAGCCACGAGACGGTAAGGAAGGGTGGTGCGCCGTCATGGTGATGGTCTCGTGCCAAACAGAGGATCGATATCAATTTTTCGATATCCCACCTTTCTCATGTCAAAATCAAACCAAGGTGTATTTGTGTCCCTTAGAAGTGAAACGCGGACATCGTAGAAGCCAATGCGGAACCCCGGCAGCCCCATTCCCACTTGAGGGCCTTGATTTGGCTCAAGGATAACTTGGCTATCCCATCGCACCAGCAGGTCCTGACCTAACGATTCTTCCCCTTCCGGATCTTCCATTGGGTTGACCGGACTCAATAGTGCGATCGCAGATTGCATCGCAAAACTGCGCTCGTTGCTTTCCGCGACCCGATCTAATTGCTCAGCTGATTGAGAGATGAACGACATCATGGGAACAAGGGCCAAGCCAAGAAGAGTTAGGGCGACGATCGCTTCAAGCAAAGTAAAACCGCGCTCGCCAGGGGATGATGTAAAGGTGCAAGTCATTACATGTCAGTCCGCTAGCGATGCTTTGCAGGACGGCGCTTCGAGAACATAGGTGTACCGTTGTTCTCCGACCTGTAGCTGCGCTTGGCCGCCGCTGCAATAGCCGGTTCCATGAAAATAGATGGGGTCATTGACGATCAATTCCCAGCCGTAAGGTAAGGCTGGGGAGATATGTGTCGCCATAATAATCGGGAGCTGAGGGTCCCTCGATTGAGAATCGAGTGGACGTGTGCGCAGGTCGGCGCGAATACCTGCAGTGTTGAGGTCCAACGGCCTTTCCGCATTTGGATTGGCCGTGGCCTCGTAACGCCCGGCGAGAACGAAATAGGATTTTTCTGAGTATGCGCGATACGCCAATCCACTCAATTCCTGTTCAAAGCTCTGGCGCTTCAACGCAAAATCAAACCGATCGGCCATTAGAGGCAGCTGCGGAAGGGCAACAGCGCTCACGACACCGACAATAAAAAGGATGACCAGCATTTCGAGAAGCGTGAACCCGCGCTGTGCGGATTGCGCGTTATCTTTGTGCGGCCGTGGTCCTTGGGAATATGCCCACGTCTTCATCGAGTCCCTCGCCACCGGGTTCGCCGTCGGCTCCATAGCTAAAAATCGCTACCGAATTGCTGGATATAGGATTGTACTGGTAAGGAAAACCCCAGGGGTCCGGCGGAACCCCTTCTCCCAAATATGGGCCTTGCCATTTTCGAGCGGTTCTTTCGTCGGCCGGCGGAGTGTCAAGAAGACTCAAGCCTTCCTCTTTCGTCGGATATCGCCCGATATCAAGGCGCAACGTATCTAATGCGCTCTTAATCATTCGCGCTTGGGTCTCTGCGGCAGTTACACGCGACGTATCGACGCGGCCCAACAGTTGCGGTCCGACGAGCGCGGCCAACAGCCCCATGATGACAAGCACAACTAACATCTCAAGGAGCGTAAAACCACGAGAGTGGGTTGCGCGAATTTGAGATTGGCGTAGACGTCGAAATAAGAACAATTTCATTTTAGAGCGCCACCTGATTCACACTTGTAATAGCTAACATGATCGCCGCAACGATTCCACCAACGAACACGCCGATAAACAAGATTGCAGCGGGCTCCAGCATCAATAAGAATTGTTTCATTCGTTGGCGAGCGGTGTCTTCATAGAGTTCTGATAAAGATTTTAGCATTGATGGAAGCTCACCGGACTCTTCGCCCACCTGAATCAGACTTAAGGCCGTTTCAGAGAATGCATTTTGGCTGGCGATCGCCGAAGATAGGGAGTGACCGGTACGCACCATTTTTGTGGCCTGGTCAAGACGATCACGAAGACTTTCCAGGTTCACCGCGTCTCGCGCCAAGGTGAGCCCTTTGATTAGGTCAACACCATTGCGCAACATCGTGCTCAACATCGATGACCACCGGGCGACTTCGGCATCACGAAGCCAGGTTCCAACCAACGGCAACCGGCTGATTAACTCGCGCACGTGTTGCATACGTCTTTTATCCTTAGCCAGTCTCCAAATAGCAAAGACCGCAAGAGCGGTTAGGCCGAGGATCAGTGTTTTGTTGGAGTTAAAGAACATGCCGGCATTTAGGACGACGGCAGAAATCCAAGGTAAGGGTTCTTCGTTCGAAGAGAGCATGGCCGAGAAACGCGGAACAACAACGATAAAGATAAAAAATACTGCCGCGATTCCTGTGGCAATCAATATCGTGGGGTACGTGAGTGCGTTTTTAATATCCTGGCGGAGTTGCCGGTCGTAGGCCATTTGATTGGCGGCATCGTCGAGCGATTGACCAAGATGACCAATCGCTTCACCCGCCGCGGCTAGCTGATAGACGTAAGTTGGCAGATCCGACATTGCGGCGGTCAGGGCCGTGGTGAACCCTTCACCGCTTCTCAGGCGCTTTTCCATTTCACCGAAGGCGGTAGACAACGTGGGGTGAGTGGACTGCCCTTTTAAAGTGCCAATACCTTGTACGAGGGGGACCCCGGAGCGCAGCAAGAGCGCCAGTTGTTTAATCGCCAGAATTCGGTCTTGTGCGGTTAGACGCCTTTGAAACAGAGCGCTGGTGATTTTTTTAGAGTCCTCACGCACTTCGGACAAGCTTAGGAGGGTGAGGCCTTGGCGCTCCAGGGCGCGCTGAGCATCGCGGGAATGCCCCGCGTCAATTTGTCCGGAGAGGGCCCGGCCAGCACCGTCAACAGCTTCGTAGTGAAAGGATTGAGACATGGCGAATACGCGACTCTGTTGGCGCAGTGCGCCCTTTTAGAGATCGAATAATACCAAGATTTGTGGGGTTTCGGTCTTAAAACAATGTCAGAGTTTTTGTCGTCGCAGAAATTCGGCAAAGAAAAAGGGGAGGGTGATTGCTCACCCTCCCCAAATTCACACCTGGATAAACCAGGATTGTTTTTAACGGCCTACGGCACGTTCGTGTTGCTACCGCCGTTGCGGAACGACGACAGATCAGAGAACTGACCGGTGGTCGCATTGAACAACACGTGCTGAGCGTAACCGATAATCGGTCCAGCAAGCTGGATCGTATAGGTCGTGCCCGCCGTTGGCGTGATGCCCGCACCTGTCTCAATGTCAGCAGCACTGAGTTGGATCGTTTGACCAACAGCCAGTGAGCTAGTGGTCATCGTGCCCAAGGTGGTGCCGTCAGCTTCGTTCAGAACGGTGATGGTTACCGCACCAGCCGAGTTACCGTTGTTGTGCATACGGATGAACGACTGGAAGTCGCCACCAGAGGCCAACGCGGTGTTGAACTCAGCAGAGAACCCACCAGCGATGATAGCTGATGTCGCACCAGAACCGGCTGCCGGTGTTTGGACATAGCCACCCGCCGTATTCGGTCCGTACGCCACGGCAACTGTGCCTGCACTCGCCGCGTTGATCGCATGAGTGCCATCAAACGTCGCTGAGATGGTTTGAACGCCATTGAAGGTGGCGCCCGTCGACGAGAAGGTCACCGCATTGGACGACACTCCTGCAGGGGTAAAGTTCTGAGCAAATGAACCTGCTGTTGCAACGCGCGTAAGTGCATCGTCAGCCAATGCAGCCGATGTCACCGTGATGGAAACTGTCAGCGCTGCGGCTTGAGCAGTGCTGCCATCAGGCGAAACAACGGTGGACAACGTCGTGCCTTGCGCACCCGTTCCCGTGATGTTCACGGTGGCGAGCGTCAAGGTCAGGTTAGTCGCATTACCACCTGAGGAGAAGTTGGTGAAGGCAGTTGGCGTTGTTGACGCGTTGGTAACACCAGACCCTCCCGCGGTTACTGTGGTATTGATGGACGCACCGGATGTAACCACTGTCCCTGAGTCGATGTTCTCAAGAACGATGGCTGGGTTACCATTGTCGTTAACCATACCGGACAGCGCAATCGTGCTGCCAACCGTTGCGAGGCCAGAGGCATTGTTAAAGATAATGCCGCTCAGCTGAAGACCACCGGACAACGCGCCCACAGCAGTCGTGTTACCGAGTGCCGCAGAAGCCGCGCCGCTGATGAGACAGCTGGACAATAGAATCTTGTCGACCAGCGGAGTGACAGAGCCACATACGCCGCCGACGGTTCCGACGAACGTTGCTGTACCCGCGGAGCCACGTGCGAGGATTGCAATGTCAACGGCGGGGTTGTTGAAATTCGCGCCTGTGATGTTGACCGTCGCATTGAAGCGTGTGGCTGCCGGCAGATTGTTGGTGAAGCTGACGGAGATGGGGCCAGTTGCATTGGCTCCATCAAAGTTAACAGCGTTCGCCGTCGATGTTGTTGTCGAGAAAATCGTGTTGGCGATAGTCGCGGTTGTCGTAACCAACAACGCACCACCCGTGTTATTGGCATTCGAGTGACCGATGTTATTCGCAACCCGGCCAACCGTCCCGGCTGATGCAACGCTCGCAAGCGCTGTAGACGCCAGCAATGCGCCGCCGAGCGTGTAAAGTTGAGACTTCTTCATAATTCTGGGATCCCCTTAAAGGTTACAGATATCTAGTATAGCTAATGTGCCTGCGGACAGGCAGACACAGTGCGCCCGTCAGCGCGGGCACATAACACCCTCGTGGCGTTGGAATGTCAAGCGGTTCAATGGGTAAATGTGACAATATTTTCGGCCTGCGGTGATGCATTTTCGCAACAATTGCAGGCGGTTAACGAATCGTGAACGCTCACCGCAAGCGTGAATCGAGCGAACGGGAGGTTGGGGAAACAAGGAGATTGTAGAGCGAGTACTTGATACCTATTATTATAATGTAAATAAAAAATATTATTATTTAAGTAATATAAAGATATTTATTTGAGTACATTCTCCAATTGGGCCAGCAGGCTTGCCGTCTGCCCCCGTAACACGTGCAGAGACCTGTACCAAGGGCAATACGTTCCCGCTCCAAACCAGTACCACAGGTGTTTTTTGTCGGCGGGAACCAGGAGATAGGTAGGTACGCCAAGTGCGCCGGCCATATGAGCCGTTGAATTGCTGATGGTGACGACTCCATCTAACGCCGCGATTTGAGCGGCAAAGGCGTCTAAGTTCGCCATACTGTCGATGTTCTCGTCGCAGATAATTTCGAGTCCGTGCTTGGCTTTTAGGCGTTCGCAGTCCCGATCCGTTTCGCCGTACTGCAAGTTTACCCCGCGTACACTTGGAATCTTAAGAAGGCCAGAGAAGTCTTCAATATCTATGCTTTTTTCGCGTCCCAGAAATGGATTGGCACTGCGCCACGACAGACCGATGAGTTTGGTTGGGGTGTCGGTATTTTGCATGTAGCGCTGCCGCAGCCGGGTTGCGTTCTCGGGATCAGCGCGCAGAAAGCTCGGTAGGTTCCGAAAGGTTGTGAACCCACGGCGAAGGTGGCGGCCCAGGTCGAGGGCGGAGCTTTGATAATCGAAGTGCTCAGACAACAGTGCCTTTGTGCTGTCGTCGTCTTTGGCGACAATGTGTGCGTCAGGAAACGAGCGCTGCCACAGTGGGACCAATCGAGGTGTACATTCCACAGTGCATGACCCCGCCATGCGAATGATTTCAGCGATCATGCTCGCGTATAAAATCTCATCGCCGACGCCCTGATCGCCCCAGACGAGTATTTTTTTTCCCTTGAGGGGTTCCCCATTCCATTTCGGCCACGGCCATTCACGTTTTGTGAAAATCGAATGGGATGTTTCGAACCGGTGTGCATAGTCGTCCCAACCCTGATCGAGCTTACCGGCTGCAAGGTAGACCAAGCTTCTGTTGACGCGTGCGTTTGTATCGTCTGAATCAAGTTTTAGCGCCCGCGTGTAGGCGGCTTCGGCTCCGGGCAAATCATTCGTTGCTTCTAAGTGTCCACCCAGATTGCTCCAAGCTTGTGGCCAGTTTGGATTGTATTTGATGGCGTTACGTGTGGCGTTGACGGCTTTGTCGTGTTGTCCGCGTTTTGAGAACATGTTGGCATAAGCGAAGTGGGCTTTTGCATCTTGCGGGGAGAGGGTGACGGCGCGTTTGAGGGCGGCCTCGGCTTCATCGGCGACGGCCTCGAATGTATCGCCTAAGGAAGCGAGGAGAGTCTCGGTCAGGCAGACACCAAGATTGTAATGACCCCGCGCATCGGCCGGTGCGATGCGCGCCATGTCTCGGAACGCGGCGATAGCGTCATCGGTACGTCCCATTTTCTGTAGGAGCGTTCCCGCATTGAGCCGTGCATCAATGTAATCCGGTTTGAGGTCAATGGCCGTGGTGTATGCAGCCAGAGCGTCTTCGTGACGCTCTAAAGCTTTTAGGCTGTTCGCTTTGTTGAAGTGCGCCTCGGCAAACGTTGGTAAAGCCGCTGCAGCCCGCTCGAACAAGGGCAAGGCGTCGGCATATCGCCCTTGGGTGTGCGCAATAACGCCCTTGAGGTTGAGAGCATCAACATTGTTCGGGCTTTTTTTAAGAACCGTATTGTACAAGCGTTCAGCTTTGTCGAGTTGCCCGGCCTGATGCAGCTGCACAGCTTTTTGCAACGTCTCGGTGATCGCAGTGTTTTGGTTTGCGCTCACGTTACGCCTCGGTCCAACGGGCCAGATCAGTTGCCGTGCGCTCGATGAGCTCTCGCCACCGCACCGGGCCCTCTTCAAGTTTATGATCGGCACGAACGAGGCGCGCGGACGGATACCAAGGACTGTCTGTGCGGCGCAGGAACCAATACCAGACAAGCCCCTTACCATGGGGAAGCAAGACCCACACCGGAATGTTCTGCGCTCCGGCGACATGGGCGGTGGTGTTTGATGTGCTGAGCACCAAATCCATGGCGCCGACCTGAGCAAAAAACGCATCCATATCGATGAGAGGATCTATGGCCTCGTCATGAATAATCTCAACGCCGAACTGTTTATGGACCTCGGCCAACTCTTCGGCGCACTCGCCATATTGGAGATTGACGAACATCACCCCGGGAGTCTGAAGCACGGCGGCCATATCGCTTAAGGCGATGCTTTTGGCTTCGCCCGCCCCTTCGTTTTTGCTGCGCCAGGATATCCCGACAATGCGCCGGCCGTTGGCCAAGGTGTCATAGCGCGCGCGTATCTCGGCCACTTTGTCCGCATCGGCTTTCAAATACCCGGTATGGGCGGGGAAACTCGCGAAGTCGGTGCGGAAGTGCTGACCCAAACTGGCCAGAGGAATTTGGTAGTCGATCCCATCAGGTGGCGTGACCGGAAGGTTCGAGGCCTTATAGCCAACAACCGTCGTGCTAGGAAACGAGCGGGCAAAAACAGGAACCATACGTTCTGAACATTCAATCGTGCACTGCCCAGCACGCTCAATAATCTCCGGTAAGATGCTGCCGTGCAGAACTTCGTCTCCCAAACCTTGCTCCGTCCACACAACAATATGCTTGCCCCTCAAATCCTCCCCACCCCAATACAAAGGCGGACACGGACGGCGGAAATTTTTTTCTTCAGGGGCATCAAAGCGGTACTCAAATTGAGACCAGCCTTCCTTCAAACGTCCAAGACTTAAAACGGCGACCGAACGGTACAAGAGTATGAGCGGATCCGTTTCCGTTTTTAGATCAAGCGCCTTATCGTAAAGCGGGAGCGCGGCGCTCGGCCATCCGCAGTCGGCGAAGATGCCGCCAATGTTCGAGTAGGCTTGATGGAACTCTGGATTTTCAAAAAGCACCTCTTCAAATTGCGCTAAAGCGAGGTCTTTTCTGTTCGTTCTTTTGTAGAGAATACCGAGGTTGATGTGCGCCTTTAAGAACGTACTGTCCAATTCAAGAATGTTTTCGAAGAGCTTTTCTGCGTTATCGTATTTTTTTGAATCCGATAACGCAGTGGCTAAATTGTATTTGATGTAAATGTCGTCTGGCAAAAGGGTATGGGCTTTTTCCAGAGCCTCAACAGCCTCGTCATATATTTTTTCTTTGCGAAGCGCTTCACCCAGATTGCTCCAAGCTTGTGGCCAGTTTGGATTGTATTTGATGGCGTTACGTGTGGCGTTGACGGCTTTGTCGTGTTGTCCGCGTTTTGAGAACATGTTGGCATAAGCGAAGTGGGCTTTTGCATCTTGCGGGGAGAGGGTGACGGCGCGTTTGAGGGCGGCCTCGGCTTCATCGGCGACGGCCTCGAATGTATCGCCTAAGGAAGCGAGGAGAGTCTCGGTCAGGCAGACACCAAGATTGTAATGACCCCGCGCATCGGCCGGTGCGATGCGCGCCATGTCTCGGAACGCGGCGATAGCGTCATCGGTACGTCCCATTTTCTGTAGGAGCGTTCCCGCATTGAGCCGTGCATCAATGTAATCCGGTTTGAGGTCAATGGCCGTGGTGTATGCAGCCAGAGCGTCTTCGTGACGCTCTAAAGCTTTTAGGCTGTTCGCTTTGTTGAAGTGCGCCTCGGCAAACGTTGGTAAAGCCGCTGCAGCCCGCTCGAACAAGGGCAAGGCGTCGGCATATCGCCCTTGGGTGTGCGCAATAACGCCCTTGAGGTTGAGAGCATCAACATTGTTCGGGCTTTTTTTAAGAACCGTATTGTACAAGCGTTCAGCTTTGTCGAGTTGCCCGGCCTGATGCAGCTGCACAGCTTTTTGCAACGTCTCGGTGATCGCAGTGTTTTGGTTTGCGCTCACGTTACGCCTCGGTCCAACGGGCCAGATCAGTTGCCGTGCGCTCGATGAGCTCTCGCCACCGCACCGGGCCCTCTT
>CBDDHW010000039.1:0-38270 GCA_965228575.1 Rhodospirillaceae bacterium
GTTAATGCCTTCGACGTCAGCGAGTTTGTCGTCTCCATCAACGACCAGCAAGGTTTTGCTCAACGACCTGACATTGTTCGCGGTCTTCAGCTCGTATTTGTAGGGCGAGTTGTACACAGCCGCAGTAAGAGGCGTTCCGCCTCGCTGTTGGTTAATCGTGCCAGCGATAAAGCCGTTGACCCGGGTGCCGTCGGGATAGATCGCGACACCTGTCATCCAGGCCAGGACCTCGTAACTGTGCCCGCCGTCGTTGTCCTGTGCGCCGTCGCGGGCGTTGTCGAGCCAGTCGACCGGGACATCACGGTCATAGGTCTGCCCGACAGGCTTCACGCGACCGGCCTGCCACATGTCGTTGCGCACGATGTTTTCCGTGCTTGGGCACACGCCGATCTCAAGGGCGCTGAGGTAATCCGGGAACAGGTGGGCCAGGCTGTCATCGGCGGCGTCGAAGGTCGGGATGAAGATCCCGCGTTTATCATCCGTCGCACGGGCGGCAGCGGCGAGCCCGATCTGCCGCATGTTGGATAGGCAGGCAAGTTTCTGTGCCGTGTTTCGTGCTGCGCCAAGTGCCGGGAGCAGGATCCCAACCAGCAATGCGATGATCGAGATCACCACAAGCAATTCGATTAGCGTAAACGCCCTGAATCTCCCCGGTATCGTGCTAGACATGTCCAGTCCTTTGTAGTGTGAGTGCGCGTGTTCTTTTAGACGCGGGTGTCGTGTAAAAATGTGTCTGGAGCGGCCGGCCACCGGAAACAAGGCTCCGGCCGCCCAAACACCAGGAAGAAGGAATCGCCGACAGGGGTTTATGCGCCACGCCGACGCAGCAGCGCCAGGCCACCGATGCCAAGCAGCGCCACCGATGCGGGCTCAGGGATGGTGGGGGTGCCGCCCGTAGGAGGGGTGCCGTTGTTCCAGTTCACCAAGACGATGTTCAGATCGTCGACGCCGACGAAGCCGTCGCCGTTGATATCGCCGGCTAAGGGCTCAGGAATCACGTTGGTCTTGCCCGGCGTCTCATTGCTAAGACCAAGCTCGCTGAAGCCGCCGATCCAGTTACCCGTTACGTCGACATCGCGGTAGACGTGCTGGAAGCTCTCGCCGGTGCCGACTTGCGATGGGAATTTCAGGACATTCAGGTCGAACGAGTAGTCAAACTCGCCGCTGTTTGCCGTTTCCTCAAGCGTCAGGCCGTCGATGATCGAAGACCACGGCAAGACGGCGTTGGCGATGCCGTCACGGTTATCGTCGATCAGGTCGCCATCCGCACCGGTGAACCCGCTGACCAGCAGGTGGGTCACGGTGTCGGAGTTTTCGAAGTTCAGGTTGGTGACCAGGTCGGCATCCGCGGCGGCGGGCCCGGCGAAGATGGATTCCACCGCCAGGAAGATGCCGTCGGCAGGGATGCTCAGGCCGTCCAAGGGGATGACCGCCTCGATCGCACCGGTATTCACCGAGCCGCCGCCCAGGCTCGGCGAGGTGTCGCCGATCACGATGTATGTCAACCCGTCCAGCGACTCGCCCGGCGTGCCCGCCAGCTCGAAAAACTCATCCGTGTCCGCCCCGAGGTGATCCACACGGAACTCGTTGATCACGACCGCCGAGGCCGACTGTACCGCCAAAGCAGAGATGCAGACCGCAGACATTGTGGCAAACCAATTCGTGCTCTTTTTCATGCTAAACCCTTCCTTCCAAGTGATAAAAATTAATCCATGACAGTTGTTTAAATCGTGGCCTGTTAAAAATTGTGGCCCTTATTAAGCCGAGAAACGTTCTCGGCGGATAGGCTCTTAGATAGGCGCATCTAAACATGTTCATATGCTTAGGCCGCTAATTGAAAACACAAAAAAAGCCCTCACAACAAATGTTGCGAGGGCTTTCTCTGTATAATCTCTTGCCCAGCAGCTACAAAAGTAACCTTGAGTACACTAAGTTGTCTGGTTGCCTCGGTCGGGCAACATCATTAATCATTTTTCAGGCTAACGGCGGTGCCGTTATTTCTTTAGGGGCGATTCTCCAAAGCCCCACTCCCGGCAAGCATAATCGACTTTTCGGCTGTGTCAAGACAAATTCTAGCAATCATTTCAAAGTCCATGGGCAGCCTAGCGATCGATTCATCAAGCTCTCGCATAACACGGTGCTCATACGAAACCTAACCTTGCTCGAATATTGATCTTGAACGCTTGCGACAATCACTGAGACCATCCGATACCATCACGCAAGTACTACATAGCCATAGACCGATTCTGCATTACCGATTCAATCTTCGTTCATATTTCTGGCAATGCAACTAAATTATCTTGACAAGGCTATGAAATGCAGTCTATATGTATTGGTCGTAGCCATATCATGAAGCAGGCTTTCTACCACAGCACAGGACACGGCAAGACAACGAGCTATTAGAAACATATGAGCTAAACATACCTGGCTGGTTTACTTTTGTAGCACACGGGCAAGAGAACATAGAGAAAGCCCTCGCAGCATTTGTTGTGAGGGCTTTTTGTGTATTCAGGTCGCCTTGACAGGGTTCCGACAACGGCGATTAGAAAGTAACGCTCATGCGTACGGCCTGATTGGGGTGGTCCATAACGACGGTAATCGTCATCTTATTTCACTAAGGAGAAACGGATATGAGAAAGTACTTGGCAACCGCGGGTTTCATGGCCATCGTTCCGCTGCACGCCGCGGCGCACGGCGGCATCCTCATCAACGAGGTCTCACTGAACAATGAATCGGGGGATGACGGTGAAGAGTTCATTGAATTGCTAAGCGATACCGGCGCGGTCGAATCGATGGCGGGGCTAACGCTGCTTGTCATCGACGGCGACACGACTGCTTCCGGGAACATCGACAAGGCGCTGGACCTGAGCACCTTCGCAACCGGGGCCAACGGCCTGTTCCTCTGGCGCGACAGCGCAACCGTCCTCGCCCCGGCCCCGGACCCGGCAACCACACTGCACGTGGCGGATTTCTCGCCCGACATCGAGAATGGCTCCGCCACCTTCCTGCTGGTCAGCGGGTTCACCGGCAGTGAAGGCGACGACCTGGACACCGATGATGACGGGGTGATCGATGTCGCTTTGCCGTGGACTTCGGTAGCGGACGCGATCGGCGTTCTTGATTCCGGCGCATCGGACAACGTCTACGGCAGCACGCTCGGAGGTGCAGATTTCGTAAACATCTCGTATGCCGCCGACTCTATCGTTCGGCTCAGCGCAGGCGGCGGCTGGATCGGCGTAGACATCGACGAGGTCGCCAGCGAGGTGCCCGGGCCATATACGTTTGATGATACGCAAGCGGTATTCCTGGACGGCACCGCGTTCACCCCGTCAACCGCACTCACCTTAAACATCCTGACCCCCGGCAACACAAACCCCGCCTTGATCCCAGAACCCGCAAGTTTGACCATGCTCTCCCTTGCCGGCCTGGCGATGCTTCGCCGAAGCTGATGTGTGCCTAACATTCAAACTCGGTGTGAATGCGACCTACCCGGTAAATTAATCATTGAATTAGAAGATCTCCTAGGCGATGTGGCAAAGATGTCGCATCGTCTAGGAGATTAATTTACCAATGGTGAATGTATAGTTCCATTCTGTTTGCTTAACCACAATATCATATATAAGAAAATGTTATTCCCACGCCCCATGGGGGGGCGCATATCTGGAAAAGGTGGGCGTGAAAATGAATGCTGAGGGGTGCCGCCTAAACAATTTTAATATAAGGCATAATATTCGCATGCATGCGTGCTTCGATCTAATTGCATACAAAATTTAGAAAAGAGGTAGATTATTGATTGCGTTCGGGGGCAATTTATAGGACGATGCCAGAACATCGCACTCCAGGGGCATGTACTTGATCGGGGACTCTTCACAACTGAACAACTTTAGAGGGAGTTTGCTATGCCGCGTTGGCAGAAGTTGCTGCGTCATGATGCGCTGATCCATCGTTACAAGGAAGCAGTGCGCAATGCGCTGGCGTTCGGGTATCCAGGAGGCCGGGCAGGGCGAGCGTTAGCGGAACGATCCAGCACTGACCGCGCCCCTGCCGGAATGGAGCCGTTGGAGCCGAGGTTGTTGTTGTCGGGGACCGTGACAGGCACGGTTTTCTATGATTTAGATGCCGACGGGGTGCAGGACGGCGGGGAGCCTGCCTACGAGAATGCTACAATATATGTGGATGAAAACGATGACGGGGTCAAGCAAGCGGGGGAAACGGACTCTACCACAACCAACAGCTCGGGCGTTTACTCACTAACGGTTCCCACTTCTCCTCCAGATCAGATTATTCAGATTGTTGTGCCCACCGACTGGTCAGTATCCTTGCCGGGTTCAGGGGGATATGTTGAGCAGATCGCATCGGGAACCTATTCGGGGCGAGATTTCGGATTAAGCACGTCGGCGACGATTTCGACCGCAAATACAACCGTCGACGAGGCGGCATCGTTTACGCTTAATCTCTCTGCGCCGGGCTTGAGTACGCCTTCTTGGGATATCGACTGGGGTGATGGGAGCACCAGCAGTGATGTCACAGGTTCGTCCACGACCCACACCTATGCCGATGGTGACAACGGTTACACAATTACTGCTACCGCGACCGATGGGACCAATAGTAATATTGTAATCGCTTCAAACCAGCTCAACATGACCGTCGAGGATGTCGCGCCGCATTCCGGGATCCTGTATCGAAGTAATTCTGCGGCGGCATTTGGGCAGTACGTTGAAGGCTACTCTGCAGATTATACGGCCGCTTTTCAGCATCCCGGTCAGGAGGATATTACGGGTATCAGCTATGATTGGGGGGACGGCACGAGCCCGACCGTGTTTACACAGAATGACCTAGACACCAAGGTCACTGTTGGCGCATTCACGTTCGTGAATCTCGGCTCCTATACCTACTATGACAGCGGTACGTTTACACCCAAAATCACAATTACAACAGATGACTCTGGGCCCGTCGAGCTGACACTCCCGGCCGTAACGATTGGTAATGTTGATGCCAATATCAGCATTGTGGATTATACCGCTTCGGTCAATGCCGGCGAAGTGTTTGAGCTGGATTTACAGGCCTCATTCCCCGCAAATGTCCAGGACACGGTAGAAGCCTGGGAGGTGAAATGGGGGGACGGCGACCAAGAGAGCGTTACCGTCTCGAGTCTGACCCGGTCTTTTGCCCACATCTATGACGATCCGGGCACCTATCAGATCGAGATCAGGGCGTTAGATGGGGACGGCTCCTGGACCAATTATGCCGAGACCATTATTGGCGATCTTAATAACGATCAATTTGTTGGCATCGACGATCTTAATATTGTATTGACGCACTGGAACCAAACGGTTACTCCCGGTGATTTGTCTATGGGGGACCCCTCGGGGGATGGTTTTGTCGGTGTCGATGACCTCAATCTCATCCTCACCAATTGGAATAAACAATCCTCTGGCCTCGAAGTGACTGTTGGCGAGTCGTCCGGGCCGAGCGTGATCGAAGTGACGACCCGTGCCGATGAAGATTCGACCTTAGGCTATATGAGCCTGCGCGAAGCGATCCGCCTCGCAAACTCACACGACGGCCACGACACCATCACATTCGCCTCCGGCGTGGCGGGCACCATCACCATGTCGGAAGGTCAGTTCCTGATTACCGACGACCTTGACATCATCGGGCTCGGAGCGGATGAGCTGACGATCGATGGGGACGGTGGGAGCAGGGTATTCAAGATCGATAGCGGTATCGAGGCCTTGATTGAAGGGCTAACGCTCACGGGAGGGTTGAGCGAAGGCACTTCCTTAGGCGGGGGCGGTATCTTTAGTGAAGGTGATTTGACACTTCACGCTGTATACCTGCACGATAATCATACGGGAGGCATCGGTGGGTATGGCCTGTCTGGAGGCGGCTACGGCTCCGGTATTCATCAATCTGGCGGTAGTTTATACGTTGTTAATAGTACAATTGCTAATAATAGCGGTGCAATCGTCGGTGGTGGTATTTATGTCGACGACTCTGAGGCGGTTAATGTTATCAACAGCACAATTTCTGGGAATACTGCTCAGGGTATTGGGGGTGGCATCGGTGTGCTTAGTGCCTCTGAACATGTTTCTGTTGCCTTGCTTAATAGCACGATAACTGATAATTCTACTGGAATTGTTGTTGGGGAATATCAAATTGGGATTGGTGGTGGTGTCGCACTAAGTGACGATACAGCTACGATCATTCATAACACAATAATTGCGGATAATTATAATGGAGTAGATCCAGATACGGGAGATATTTCTCTTGGTCCCGAGGCTGTAATAAGCTCCAACAGTTCCAACAACCTCATCGGCTACGAACCAACGACCGGCAACGGTATCGATGATGGTGTCAACGGCAATATCGTTGGTGGTGAAGGCGCCAATCCCGCTGTCGACCCACTCCTGTCAACGCTCGGCGACAACGGGGGCCCGACACCCACGCACAGCCTGTTAACGAATTCTCCGGCGCTGGACGCGGGGAGTAACAGCCGGGCTGTCGATGCATCACAGACGCCACTGACGACCGACCAGCGCGGGCCCGGTTTCGGGCGTATAGCAGCCTACACCGGTGGTGCCTCGATCGTCGACATTGGGGCGGTTGAGATGCAGTCTGGCAACCTCTATGTCTCGGGTGATTCGTCGGTCGAAGTTGACGAAACCTACACGCTGGATGTAGAGATAGTCGATCCGGAAGGCCGAAGCGGCACGGTGCATATCGACTGGGGCGATGGATCCACGGAATCCGAGATCACGCTGACGGATGGCGTAATTGGCATCGTCTGAAGCAACGCATACCTATGGCACCGCAACACGGTTGGGTAATTACCAGGTCCATGCGTACATCGATTACAGTAACGGCCCGAGCGTCCGCTCGGCCTACCATCAGGTTCAGGTCAGCTACAACGACCACGTCTTCAATGAAACCGGCGGCAGCAACACCTCGGCAATGAATCAGGGCAAGGGTTCGGCGGCGGTTGACGGGAGCGGTCCTTTTGTCGAGTTGAAAGAGGGGGATTCTTTCCAGGCGAGCCTGTCTCGATCTATAATCAAGCTAGAGAGTGCAAACTACCAGCTCATTGCGTTTGAACACCCTGAATTCTCCTCGGCGTCCGCCCACGGCTCGACACCTATCCACGACGCGTTCGAGATTGCGCTGTTGGATTCTGACGGCAAGTCCCTGGTCCAAACAATCGGGGCCGGCAGTGATGCGTTCTTTAACCTCACCGACGGCCAGGGCCCACTCTATGCACCAGGCGTGAGTTTTGTGGCAGGCCGGCTCGTGCTTGACCTTAGCGGGATCGCGACCGGCACCGAGATGACCCTCGTCTACCGCTTGGTGAACGACGACGGCGTCCCCGGCAGCTCGGTCAAGATCAATACATCGAATTCACTCCAGATGCCTGTGTGGGTGTTTGATGACGGGGTCCGTGATGGCATATCAGGCCAGGGCACGCCGTACCCGGGGCCAAACGGTGATGGCAAGCTGTTGCTTGTTGATCTCGATGGTGATAACGGCGAAGGGACTATTTCAACCGTCACAGATTACGGCAAGATCAAATTCACGATCGACGGTATCACTCCCTATGAATTGCCTCACCAAAGCACATCTTTGCTCGAATCAGTTGCGATTACGTCAAATGGTGTAGCCTATTTTGTTACTAATAAAATCAGTAGTACGCGTTATGACGTCCCCGAATTAGACCCCTTCTTCAAGGCGGCACCGCAGCTATTCAAGCTCGATCTGAATCAGGTCTGGCTGGCAGAAGCAGCGGGTGAGGGATGGCGTGCGGAGCACGTCGGCGCGATTAACTTTGGGGGAACACTTGACGCTCAATACACAGGCCTTTCGATCGATCCCACCTCAGGCAAGATGTATTTGCTCGCTCAGATAGGGGGTGAGTCTGTACTGGATGCTGTTTATGAGTTAGATATTAACAATCCTCATCCAAGTACGGGGGATATCTCGGCGGTTCATGTCATGACACTTGACGATACGATTTCGGGTCATGACATTAAGGTCGCTGAGGATATGCGCTTTGACAGTTCGGGCAACCTGTTTGTCTTAAATAGTGATGAGAGCAGTACACATGACGATACAATCTATATCGTAGATCTGGCAAATGAAACTATTGAACGCAGTGTCTTTGTCAACTTTCCCGACGTAGTAGTAGACCTGTCTGATTCTCCTGTTTCCCACGTCGGCACCCATTCTGACCCCGAAGGACTAGGGATCGATCCGCTTACCGGGGACTTTATTGTAAGTGATACCCGTTTTGGCGATACCGACCGTTATACAGTTCTATATCGTCTGCAGAAAACATCTGAAACTACGTTCACGGCTAAGCTCCTTGATGACTTTGATAGTGATTATTTTGATTCGACTAACAGCAGTGACCCCGCGCTGATCGCCGACGCGGAGGGCATGACGATCGTCTCGTTGCCCAACACGCTGCCGGGCAATCTCCCGGTCCAGCTATCCAACGGTGTGAAATCGTCTAATATTGACTTTGAAGAACTCGAAGACATCACGTCGAGCTTCAACGTCAACTTCGGCACGACCTCGCTGAACCAGCGCACACGGAATCTCTATGCTAATCTGGACCTGACGTACAACAACAAGGTCAGTGTCCTGCGTGAGCCGCTGCTGCTGGTCCTTAAGAACCTGACGGGCGCGGACCCGAAGGCGCTTCGGCCGGATGGGTACACCCCGGGCGGGGACCCGTTCTTTGAGATTACGGACCTCGCTTATGAGAGTGATGACCAGGCACTGGCGTTCGATGCGGTGATCGCCGGGGCCCAGATCGCTATTCAATCACCCGCTGGCGAGCCGTTCAGTTTCGATCTGCGTGTGATGGGCAAGGTCAACGCGGCGCCCGAGATCGTCAACCTGCCCGCCGAGAAGGTGATCGCCGGGCAAACCTTCACCTTCACGCCGGAGACGTTCGACCGGGAAGGGGACGATGTGACGGTCAAGCTGCTGACCGTCCCGCTGGATCCGAACAATAGTTTTGCGCCGGTGACCGACTTTGATGTGGTTAACAACGACCCTGACGACGTCGACAGCCTGGAGTGGATCACGACCGGCAGCGACATCGGCGCCTTCAACTTCACGCTGCTAGTTGAAGACTCGTTGGGGGCCACGGCGTTGTATACCTACAACCTGGAAGTCACAGCCGTCCCCGACAACGGCCCGCCGAACTTTATCTCTGAACAGATCGTTGAGGCCTACGTCAACACCGAGTACACCTACGCCGTCGAAGCGCACGACGACGACCCGGGCGACACGCTCACCTATACCTTCGATGTCTCAACCGGCACGCACCCGACCAACGCGGACATCGACCTCACCAACCTCTCCTTCAACAGCACCACCGGCGAAGTCACCTGGACGCCGAAAGCAGAAGACGTCGGCAAGATTCTGTGGGTGACCGAGAAGGCGGCGGACGATTACACCATCCCCCACGAGATCGAGCGTAGTTATCAGATCAAGATTCTTGCGGAGCCGGGGAATCATGATCCGGTGATTATCGAGACACCCGGCCCGGAATTTACGGTATCAGGGGTTGGCGGAACCGCGATGGGAGATGTGTCGGTTGAAGGCGAAGAAGTACCGAAGATATACCTTGACCTGGGTGACGGAGAAAAAATAACAAAGAAGATTAAGGTGACGATCCCGGGTAGTGGAGGTGCGACTGATAAGGTTGATATTCTGTTGCTGCTGGATGATACAGGTTCATTTCAAACGGCGCTGGGCCAGCTGGCACCACTACTATCTACATACAATCAACAAACAAAAGAATATGAAGGAACTATTGCTGAGTTAATTGATTCTCCAGAGTTAAGTGGCTTGGATTTAGGCTTTGGAATTGCAAGGTTTGAAGATTATTCTCTCTCAACGGTAAATGAGTATGATTATGACTATGCAGATCGACCATATATATTAAATCAGCCAATAGTAGAATCGGGCCATGATCTTTTTGGGGCTGCAATTCATAATGCGTTATCGCGTTCGGCCTATGGAAGTGGCGGGAATGATTTGCCAGAGTCCCTTATTGAGGCGCTCTATCAGACGGCTACCGGTGCCGGATTTGATGGCATACCATCGAGTGGCAGCACGCTTGATGGGGGGGAGGCTGGTTATGGTGATATTCAGTATGGTACAGGTACAGATGGTGACGTGCCTGCATATAGTACTTACCCAACAAACCAATCAACACTATCAGATAGCAATAATGACTACCCGAATTCTGGAAATTATCCGTCTGGAATGCTGGTCGCTGCGGGAGATCAGGGGGGGGCTGGTTTCCGTGATGACGCTATCAAAATTATTTTGGTCGCTACAGATAATGGTACAACATACCGTGATGATGAGCCTGATGTCAATACGGAAACCCCTCATATGATCACGGGCAGGGGGGGGGCTCAGGTATCAATAAACAACATACTTCTAAATGGCGGGGCTGAAACTGATCTAGATTCGACCAATGCTGCAACAATACAAGGGACAGTTGATGCGTTGGTTAACACATTAGATGCATATGTAGTGGGCTTGGGAACAGCTACATCAGAGAGTCTGTTAAAGTCTCTGGCGATTGCAACCGGAGCGGTCGATGGTGGCGAACCTATATATTATAGCCTAGGGTCGGTGGCAACTGGACAATCACTAAATACAGGTATTGAAAGTACCATCAAAGAAATTGTCGGTGCTTTAACACGTACAGTGGATTTGGATTTCGGTGAAGGGAATAGTCATTTAATTGATAGTTATCCAGTAATTAATGGCGACGATGAGGCTGGGCCGGGTGAAACTGTTGAATTTGAGGTGACTTTTGTCGGCGATGGGGAGGCGCACGCGTTCTCGGTGGAGTTTATGGGCAATGAAACCGAGTCGCTAGGCAGCATACCAATCGTTCTTAATACTGGTTATCGGGGCGAAGTCGTTGCATATGATCCTGACGGTCACGATCTGACATATGAGTTTGTTGGTGAGGACAATGGGGCTTCGATTGATGAAGATTCCGGGGTCGTAACATGGGACCCGGTACTAACAGACCCCGGGGTGGCAGAGGACTTCGATTTCACTGTTAAAGTGACTGACGGGCATGGGGGGGGGGGACCAAAGAAGTTGGACCGTAACAGTTAATCCTGCTGATGCTGGTAATCATGATCCGGTTATCGATACAACCTCGTTAGATGATCCTACGGCCGGGAGGCAGATTCAATACCAGATTGAAGCATCAGATGAAGACGATGATAAACTCCGCTACTTATTAGTCGCGAATGATCCACCAAGCGGCGCAACAATAGATCGCGACACTGGCGTTATTACATGGACCCCGAGTGCGGCGGGTACGGTAGATATTGATGTCAAAGTCTATGATGGGCGAGGGGGAAGTGATATTGAGACATTTACAGTGTCTGTGCAGGCTCCGCCACAAGAGCCACAAAATAACAAACCGATTATAACAACCACCGCGTCCGACAGTGTTGTGGCTGGTGAGTTGTATAAGTATGACGCTCACGCCACGGATGATGATTCAGACACGTTGACATGGGATAAAGCGTTTGGGCCGGATGCGCTGTGGGTCGATGATAAATCCGGTGAGGTCTATTGGGATACCGAGCGGGCAGACATCGGCGTCCACCAAGTCGTTCTGCGCGTATCTGATGGGCATACGAATGGGACCGATGTCGAGATCTTCTACATCGAGGTGATCGACGACAACACGCCCCCAGACTTCAAATCGGTCCCCTACGGCCCCGCGGGGGTGGGTGAGCTGTGGACTTACGAAGCCTATGCGGAGGATGTCAATCCTGACACGCTGACCTACAGCCTGGACTTCAAGTCGCTTCAGCGTGGCATGACGATCAACAAGGACACGGGGCTGATCGAGTGGACGCCTGGTAGTGAAGGGTTCTTCCCGGTCGTGGTGACGGTGGTCGACGGCCGGGGCGGGAAAGATGTTCAAGGGTTTGACCTTGAGGTGACGGACAATTCGCCGCCTTCATTGGTCATCGCGCCTTCTGATGAGAATCCGGCGACGTATGTTTACAACGCTCAGGATTTTGTTGTTCCTGTTGGCGAAGAGGTTACCTACAAGCTGCACCTGGCTGATCTTGACGACGATGTCACACAGATCACGCCCATCATCCAGGCTGAGGGGACGACCCTTGACGGGTTTGTGCTGAATTACGTCTCGTCTGTTGATAGCGACACGGACCTGTATCACCTGGTTGGGATACCCGGCACGGTCGGCGAGTACAAGATCCTCCTCCGGGCAGAAGATGGCGAGTCGATCCGCACCTTGGGGGTTCCGTTCCTGGTCTATGAGCCGACCGCGCCCAATGAGGGGCCGGAGTTCTTAACGAAGCCGAAGGGCCCCGCGACGATCAATCGGCAGTATGTTTACGATATCGAGCTGCGCGACCCGGACGGAGACGGGATCGCTTCGCTTACACTGAATCAGGAAGCGATCGATCGCGGCGTGCAGTTTGAAACCCCCTATACCGCGGGGGACACCACCGCCAGGCTGATCTGGACGCCGACGTCATCTGAGCCGGTCTATATTGAATTGACCGCGACGGACGATCGGTCCTCCGGGGCCGCGGGCACGGTCCTGGATTACACGTTAGACGTATTCTCCAACAATGCGCCTGAGGTCTATCTGGTGCCTGCTGGGTACGGCGGCACCGTTTCGGCTTACGATTATGATCCCGACGACTTTACCTTAGTAAACTTCGCAAATAATGGTTCGCAGACTCTCTCGTTTAAGCTCATAGGTATAGATCCAGATACAGGGGAGACCGCCACGCTCACACCGACACTCGTTGGCGACCGAGACGATATCACTATGACAGCGACTGCTACGGACGGTGAATGGGACCTTGTCTGGACCCCCGACGCTGCAGGCCTCACGACGGTGCGTGTGAAGGTTCTGGATATCTACGGCGCCGGGCAAGAGGTCGAGTTTGAGCTGCTTGCCAAGCCAGCAACTAATACAGCCCCAAGGCTTGATGGTGAGATCCGCAGCGAATTGGAAGCGGGCAACCTGTTTACCGCACAGTTAATCGCCGTCGACGATGATGGTGACGAGGTTACATTCAGTCTGAAGGATGATCCGCGCGATGCGCCGGCTGATATGTATCTGTCCAGCAACGGGCTGCTGACCTGGCAGACGGAGCTGGCGGACTTTGATCCGGAATTTAATCCATATGAATTTACGATCGTTTTGGATGATAGCAATGGCGGTGTCGTCGAAGTGCCTCTTGAGTTGACGCTGCGTCAGGAACTCATCAATCAGGCGCCCTATCTCGACCCGATTAACATCCCGGTCGCCACTGTGGGCGAGTTGTATACGCTGCCGTTGACGGCTACAGACATCGAGAAGGACTATCCGCTGCATTGGTCTGTCAGCGGCGAACCAGATGATCTGGATATCGATGAAGAGACGGGTTTGATCGACTGGACGCCGACGGAGAATCAGCTTGGCAGCCATACCTTTAATGTCACGGTGGCTGACTATCTTGGTAAAGAGCGGACAGAGGAAATCACGATCAAGGTTGCGAGTGTGAATCTGGCACCCAAGGTGGTGTTCAATCCGGTCACCAAGAGTAAGCAAGGCGATCCGTATAGCTCACCGATCCAGGTCACAGACCCCAACGGGGATGAATTGGATATCACTGTGGTTGCGATGAATCGAGAATTGACGCCACAGGTGGTCGGTGATTTTGACGTGATTGAGGACCCAAGCAAGCCGGGTACCGGTCATTATCTGATTACATGGGAATGGGATGGGGATGAAGCGCAACACGCCCCGTTTGATATCGAGGTCACTGTTACCGACGGCGAGTATATCGTCACGCGGGATTACACGCTGACATTTGACGCTACGGGTATTGATGACAAGCCTGAGGTCCGAGTCACGAATAATCCCAGCCAGTACGCCAGCGTTGGCAATCCTTACGTTGTTGAATTTGAAGTAACGGATGCGGATACCGACCTCAGTACCATTGCGGCCAACCTGGTTAAGTTTACTTCTAGCCGTCTGGATGCTGGCAGCACATCTTCTTGGGACGGGATGACAGATCTGGGCGTTGGCGACCTGACCATCGCGGGCGATGTTCTCTCCGGCACGATCAGTTGGACCCCCGTATCCAGCGACGCTGATATCAGTGACTCCGGGATTCACCAGATTCAGTTCTATGTCACGGACGGCACAACCCCCGCGGGCTTGAGCTTCAATGTGACGGTTGTCGATATTGATATAAATGACCAAACAACGATTGACAACGCGACGGTCGATGTCCTAGAAGGCAAGCCCTTTGAGTTTGATGCCTGGCCTTTGGTAAACAGCACGCCGGGTGTTGGCGTGATGTTTGAGTTGTCAGATCTGCATGTGACGCAACATGAAGGTATCGCGATCGATCCCTACACGGGTGTGATCACATGGGATGCCCAGAGTGATCTGACCGGGCTATCCGATGTTGACTTCACCGTAAATGTCATAGACCAGTACGGTTATTCAGATTCGGCCACAATCACACTGAACGCAATATCCAAGTCAACTCACGACGGAATCCCAACGATATCACTTGACAAGATCCAAACGTTATTCCGTATAGGTGACTCAAAACAGCTTAACGTAAAAGTGACGGATGACCTTGGGATCCAACACGTAAAGATCGAGATCAAGCATGAAGGCGTGACCCTGGTTGATGGCGGAAACATGTTCAGGGCCGGTGGCAACCCCGAGGTCTATTTCTATAACTGGGACTTTAATCAGCTAGGATCGTACTACATCAAGACTACCGTAACGGACACCGGTGACAACACCGCTACCGATGAATACACGGTACAAGTAGTTCAGCACGATAGCCATGCCCCTGTCCCGGAAATTGTCAGCTATCAGGAAGCGGGTGAAAACTCAGTATCGTGGGCAAATGACGGCGTTCTCACTCTGACGTCTCCTATTACTGTATACGGCACCGTATTAGATGCCGATGAGTACGCGCTGTATCAGTGGATGTTGCATAAACCAAATGACCCGGAGTTCTCGCTTGCGTTGACGGAACCAGCAACGCTTGATGGCGAAGAGTATATATATACACAACTCGATCTGGATGTGACATCGTTGGCGAATGGTCTGTATCAGCTGGATCTGATCGCCACCGATACGCGAGCCTCGATTAGCGACGGCCGACTGATCGAGATCAACTCGGATATGAAGCTGGGGAACTTTAATGTTTCCTTTGATGATCTGGTCATCCCGCTAGCGGGTGTCCCGGTCACCGTTCAGCGTGGTTATGACACGTTAGACGCCGCCTCTGCCGGAGACTTCGGCTATGGCTGGTCGCTGGATATCCTGACTGTGGGTGTCCAGAGTCCGCGTTCCGAAGTTGTAGAACCATATAGCGGGATCATGGAAGCGTGGCGATTCGGTGATATCTTCCCGGTTCGTATGCCTGATGGTTCGACCGAACAGTTTCAGCTGCTTGCTGATATCGTCGATCCATCTGATTCCAGGTATGGCAAGGCCGCTAATAGTCTAGCAGCGATCGGTGGCACATTCGTGCAGCCCAGATTCCAATCCTTGTCTAGTTATGCCACGCTTGAGCTGACTCATCCGGAGGCGGTTTCTCAGCTCGATGATGGTAGGTTTGTTAATTACGGTATCGGCGCGAGCGGTGATGGAGAACTTGGGCAAAACTACAACCCCGCGTCCAGCTTCTCTCGTGGTGGGCGGGTGATTGATTACATCCTGACGACCGAAGACCAGATGCGGTATGTCATCGACGGTGTATCCGGCGAGATAAAAGAATCGCTCGACTTAGCTGGCAACAAGCTGGTCATTGATCAAGACCAGATCGCCGCAGTAGACCATGATGGCAATGAAATCGCCAAGGTAAGCTTCACGCGCGACAAGGATACCGACTTCATCACTATTGTTGAAGATGCGCGTGGTGAGAAGATCTATTACGATTACGACGACGATGGGAATCTGGTTAAAGTAACAAACCGCGTGGGCGATGTTACTCGCCTGCATTACCTTGATGGTGTAAACGACCCCGAGCATTTCCTCTATAAGATCGAAACACTGCTTGACCCGCAAGACGAGGAAACCGGATACGACGTCTTCTCGGTCGGCTTCGATGAAAACAACCGGGTCTCGGGCATCACCGATGCCTCTGGCAAGAGTGCCGACTTCGAATACTCGATTGATCGTGGCGATGGCACCTACATCGAGAAAGTGGACAAGAAGGACGAGGCAACCGGTGATGGCGGTGACAACGATACCGAACTGGTCCGTGACAACAACGGCAACGTCATCCGCAGCATCCGGTTTGTCTACAGCGATACTCTGGATAACGAACCCGATGCGTACGTCTTTACCGATTACGTTTACAACGATAAAAACCAGCTTCTGACCGAGTATCAACCGCTTAGGTTGACGGACACCCAGGTAAACACAGAACTCGGCCTTCAGTCCGGCAAGGATATCTACACCTTTGTGTTGCCGGCTGCCCTCGTCAAGACGGCGAGCCTATCAACCTACTACGCCGCAGACGCCCCCAATGATCAGGGCGGCAAACTGCGGACGACGACCGATGCCGAAGGCAACACGACGACGTACGGCTATTACCCTTACGATAAGGAGGATGGCCTGTTTGGTGGGCTAGAGTACGTGATCGATTCCGCCAACGGCGTTACCAGGTACACCTACAACGACTTCGCCAAGATCAGCAGCGTTACCGATGCCGAGAAGAACAAGACGTACTATGACTACGACGAGGCGGGGCGCCTAACGAAGGTCCGTCAAGTTACAAAACAGGGTGTCGAAACGGTCGTATCGATGCTTGATTACGATGATCGTGGATACCTTAAATCGTCGACGAATACATCAGAACGTACGACCTACTTTATTAATGATGTGATGGGCAATCAGACCCACTCCTGGTATTCAGTTGATGGCAAGACGCTTGTCTCGGTGACTGACTACGACGGTGAAGGGCGTGTTGTCGGTAGTGCCCAGTTCACGATTCAGGGCCAGGCTTATGGCGGGTCTGATACAGATCGTGGTCTCGTCGAGGCGGCGGCTCCGTCGGACTCTTCCGAATGGTCGGTAACCGAACCCGATTCCTATACCACAACGGATTACGACTCCCGTGGCCTTGTCGTGCAGACCCGTGGCCAGTACGGAAGCATCACAACCAACGTCTACGATATCCGCGGGCTATTGATCCGCACGATCTCACAATCGTATGACGATGTCGCCGACGATACTGTCAATATCGTTACAGACACGGTTTATGACGATCTGGGCCGGGTCATCTTCGCAACCGACCCCTACTTGGATACCAACGAAGACGGCAGCCCCGATACCACAATCTTTGGCACACGGACCCTGTATGACGATCAGGGGCGGGTCTACCAGACCGAACGCTACGAAGGTGCCCAGATCACCTTCGGCGACGACCCGGGCAATTCGCTGTTCAAATACACCCAGATAACCGAATCCGGTGGTGTGCCGCAGTTCGGTACCATGCTCTCGTCCAGCACGACCGTTTTCGATGATTACGGCCGGGTATCGTCTACCACCAATCAGCTAGGTGCTACGACTTATTACGAATACGACGACGCCGGGCGGCAGACAGCCGTGATCGGTCCTGCGATCGAGGACCCCGACCCGAACTCCTCGGATATCGTCCGCCTCCGCACCGAAACAGTCTACGACGACGCGGGGCGTCAGCACATCGTCCGCACGAATATCAAGCAATCGACGACGGCAGACCCGGGCAACCCGCCCGAAGCGAACTCGGACCGTACCGCCCAGACCGAGGTGTTCTATGAGTATGACAAGCTCGGCCGTCAGGTCGCGACGATCTCAGCCGAAATCGAAGACCCCGATGACCTCGGCTCGGGCAACATGGTCAGGCTCCGCACCGAAACCGTTTACGACGACCTGGGCAGACGCTCTGAACTACACGAAAACCTCAAACAATCCGGCGTAGACAACGTCGACCGGTCCAAGGCACGCATCACGACCTATGAGTACGACGACGCCGGCAGACTAAGCGCGGTCAACCTCCCCGCGATTGTCATCGACAACCCCGCCGACCCCGGCAACGATATCACGGTTCAGCCGCGGTACGAATACCGGTACGACGCCTTTGGCAACCAGACATCGATCACGGACAACGCGTACCTGTACGATGGCAATGTCGTCTATATGGAGAAGAACAGCTCGGGTGTCGACGCGATCTATTCCGTCACCCCGGGGACGGTGCCTGACCGCTCCACGGTCTTCGAGTACGACCACTTCAACCGCCAGACCTCCCGAACCCTCCCCGAGGGCCAGGAAGAAACCTTCCATTATGACGACACGCCGATCGCCGACGTGCAGGGCGACGCCAACCCCGAGCTTAGCGTCGGTGCTGGCCAGCTCGAGTACCACGTCAGCTTCGAAGGTGTCGTCACGGCCTACCGCTACGACAACCGCTCGGCGTCCGGCGGGCGGCTGGTTCAGAAGCTCTTCTTTGACGACCTAACCGGCTACAGTGCCTACCTGCTTGACCCGGTGAATGACCCCGCGGACCAGACCGTCACCTACACCTACGACGCCTTTGGCCGACAGGTGCAGGTCGTTGACAGCCTCCACGGCACGACGAGCAACGAGTACGATGAGCAGGGCAGGCTGACCGAGATCGACTCGCCCGAGGGCATCGTCCACCACCGCTACAACGACCTCGGCCAGCTCGAGCGCACCTGGACCGGCGACACCAACGCCAGTGACGACCCCGGAACACCCGGCACGCCGGATACCGAAACGGCTTACACCTACGACACCCTGGGCCGGCTCGGCACCGTCACCCAGACCTGGCGCGGTGGCTCTGATATCACCGACGAGACCACCAGCTACGGCTACGATCTCATCGGCAACCTCGACTACACCGAGCTGCCCAACGGCGTCGTAAGCGACTACATCTACGACGCGATGAACCGCCTGGACGCCCTGTATCATTTTGTTGACCTCGATGCAGACCACACCTACGACGACGGCACGGAGACGCTGCTGTCCAGCTACGACTACACCGTCAACCTCGCCGGCCTGCGTACCGCGGTTACAGAGATAGACGACTCCGACAACCAGGTTGATATCACCTGGACCTACGACGCCCTGAACCGTTTGACCGAAGAAGTACGTGACCTGGTTGGGGCAACCTCGCAGGGCGACTATGTCGATAAGTACACCTACGATCTGGTCGGCAACCGCCTGTCAAATACGCACTACGACAACTACCCCGCCTCGGGCACGCCTGAGGTAATAACATACTATTACGACGACAACGACCGGCTGACCGAAGAGCGATTGGACACCGACGGCACCGCCGGTGCCGAGGAAACCACCCGCTATAGCTATGACGGCACGCAGCAAGCCACGAAGTCACACTTCATCGGCGATCCCGACACGCCGGCAAACCTGAACGCGAAATCGACGTTCAGCTACAACCTCCAGGGGCGCCTGGAGCAGGTTAAAATAGACCTCGATGGCGATGGCATTATTGATCAGACGCTGACCTACGCCTACAACGATGATGGCATCCGCGTTAGCCAGACTGTTGATGACGGCAGTACAACCACTACAACGACCTACGTCATCGACGGGAGCAACCCAACCGGGTACGCGCAGGTGCTTGAGGAGTGGGTTGATGGCGACGGGGCCGGTGGCGCCCCGGCGGCGTACAACATCGGCTACACGCTCGGTCACGACGTGATCGGGAACTCGTATGCGGGCACGCCTGGCACGATGCTGTACCTGCTTGCGGACGGGCACGGGAGCACACGCCAGATTAATCTTCACGCGGCTCCCGGTAGCGTGTTCCAGCGTTACGCGTACGACGCGTACGGGAACATGCTGAAGTACGGCTCTTTGTTTGGAAACACGTCAGGCTTGGCCGACACACTGATGACCAGCCACCTGTACTCTGGCGAGCAGACGGACGCCCTGACAGGGATGCAGTACCTGCGTGCACGTTACTACGACCCATCAACCGGCCGGTTCAACCGCGTGGACCCGTTCGCCGGCAACACCCAGGACCCCCAGAGCCTGCACAAGTACGCCTACGCCCACGCCAACCCCGTGATGGGGGTGGACCCGAGTGGTTTGTTTTCAATCAACGAACTTAATATTGCTAACTCAATACGAAATCTATTGACCTCGTTCTACGACGGTGTCTTAAGTGGCGCAATAGCGGCAGTAGAAGGTGCGGAGGCTGGGCTTAATGCTCAACAAGCCGCTATCAATTACTTAATTGATACCGTGCTGGCGCCGGTAGAAGTGGTTGTTGGAGTTGTATCATTATTGATGGATACAATAGAACAAGGTGCCGTATATATCATGACCGGTGGAGTTCCGCAGCCTATTTCGCAGGCTTCGGCTCCTACATCTGGCCTAGCTTTAGTGGCGGCATATAAATCTTTAAAAACAAAGCTAGGTTATCAAAGGCATCATCTAAATCAGGTTGCCGCGTTTAAGCAATTTGGCCATAGTAAGTCACGAGGCGCTTCAACCTATCTATCGGGTAATGTTAATACACCAGGGTCTGAGCATTGGCATGTTCACCTTGAACTTGAGCGGATGTGGGAGCCGCATAGGATCAATAATACAAGACCTTCCATAAACGAGTATAATAGAGCTTTGAGTAGGGGCTTATTAAATGCCGGATTAGATCGAGATGCGGTGGCAGGCATGGTTCGAGCTGCTAGAATAGAGCAAGCGAGGCTCAATTTGACAGGTACTTCACGCTTTCGTGATTTGCCGGGCCGTATTAACTCCTTGATTAGGTGGCTCTAATATGCCAAGATCAAAATCTCAATATTTGCTAAGCGATAGAACCCTGGAGCTTGCCGAGGTCTTGCTGGCATTGCCTTGGTTTGAAAACGTCGGCCAACCCTTAGATGCGCCTCACGCGGCAAAAAGAGTATTGTCTTTAGATGAAGCAATCCAGCACTTCGGCTCGGAGCATTGGGATACGACACTTCTTTGTGCTAGCAATGGGCTGTCCAGCTCTCTCGCTGAGGTCAATTCTAATCTCTTTGATAAGACATGGAATGAGATTGTGTACGCGTTTAATGGACATTTCGAAGAACGGTTCAAAGCATTATATGAGCAACTGGTAGCTGAATACGGCCTTCCAAGGAAGAACCTGATCCAGTTTATGTCGGTTATCCGTCATGCTTGCCACGAGTCTGAATATATTGACAGCCTGCCATTAGGCTTTTTCAGTGAGATCATTAGCTGGTATATGTCAGGCAATTTCCCCTGCGGCTTTGAAGGTGAATATCCAAATGGTGTGCTGTTAGTACATTAGTCCAACCACTTGTTCTATATCTATATCAATCAATTTATGTACTTGCCGACGGCCACGGCAGTACTCGGCAATTAGTCGGCGATAACAACGCCCCGGCGCTGGTCGTCGCTCAACGTTACGCGTACGACGCGTACGGGAACATGCTGAAGTACGGCTCTTTGTTTGGAAACACGTCAGACTTGGTCGACACGCTGATGACCAGCCACCTGTACTCTGGCGAGCAGACGGACGCCCTGACGGGGATGCAGTACCTGCGGGCGCGTTACTACGACCCATCAACGGGCCGGTTTAACCGCGTGGACCCGTTCGCCGGCAACACCCAGGGCCCCCAGAGCCTGCACAAGTACGCCTACGTCCATGCGAATCCGGTGATGAACATCGACCCAACGGGGAAGATGCAGCTAACCAACGTATTGGTAACTTCATCTATCATCGGGTTTACAACAGGCGCTATCATCGGGGGAATTAGAGGTGGAGTGGAGGGGGCAGTAGTTGGGGCAATTTCGGGTGCTATTTTTGCTCCAGTTGCTACAGTGGGCACCATTGGATTAGGTCTTGGCATCGCGGCGGCAACAGGTGTTTCTGCAACAGCTGGCCTTGTGACTTCGTTTGTTCTTGTTACATCTGCGTCTGTAGCATATAACAGCTATGAGTTACTCACGGCCAAAAATGATCGTGAACGTTATGCGGCCGCTGTGTCACTAATATTCACAGCCGGATTTGGTGCATATGGAGGAGTTAAATTTGCGAGTATTCCCAAGTTGCCTCCCAACGCCGTTACCCCTAAGGCTGGGATTTTCCCCAATTCAAAGGGAGGCTTTGGAACATTCCTGTCGGAATCTGCAGCTCTCCTTAGAGGAGAACGCGTGGTAGGCCGTGAAGTAACGGTACGGACTCCTAGTGGTATACGTGTAAGAATTGACTTGGTCGTTCGCACACTTTCGGGAAAATTGAAATTTATTGAATCAAAGTTTGGCCCAAATGCTAGACTAACTGAAAACCAGAAAATTGGTTATCCAGAAATCGCAAAATCGGGCGGAAATGTACGGGGGGGGCAACGGTCAATCCGCGGGGCTGGCATCGGGAGATCAAATTCCAGCAACCGAGATTCAGATCGACACATGGAATTAGCAGCACGAAAGGTTTTATGAAATCGGGTTACTTTGCTGGCGAGTTGCACAATGCACTTATCGATCACCGCATGACTGTTACGTCTATTAATTATTTGGTGGGTGGTGGCTGGAGAATACGAGTAAGTAATAAAGGAGTAATAGGAAAGTCTGTTGTGATCACCTTCAACCCCGGCAACGACCAAATCCAAATAACCATTGATTATTTATTGGTAAAGAAAAAAGTTAAAACTTACATATTTAGTAAATATGAAGCAAATTCATTGATTCAACTGATATGTGAGCAAGTATTTGTAGCGACCAAGAAGGCTGCCGATGAATAATTCGTTTTTTAACACAGTTTATTTTATTCTTTGATAAGTGATTATCTCTCCGTTGCTGTTTGGGTGTAGTTTGACATCCCTTTACGACGCGTTTGGCAACCAGACCCCGGAACACCCGGCACGCCGGATACCGAAACGGCTTACATCTACGACACCCTGGGCCGGCTCGGCACCGTCACCCAGACCTGGCGCGGTGGCTCTGATATCACCGACGAGACCACCAGCTACGGCTACGATCTCATCGGCAACCTCGACTACACCGAGCTGCCCAACGGCGTCGTAAGCGACTACATCTACGACGCGATGAACCGCCTGGACGCCCTGTATCATTTTGTTGACCTCGATGCAGACCACACCTACGACGACGGCACGGAGACGCTGCTGTCCAGCTACGACTACACCGTCAACCTCGCCGGCCTGCGTACCGCGGTTACAGAGATAGACGACTCCGACAACCAGGTTGATATCACCTGGACCTACGACGCCCTGAACCGTTTGACCGAAGAAGCTTATGACAAGGATAATGATCAGCAAGCAGATACTGAAGACTACGTCACCCATTATATCTACGATCTGGTGGGCAATCGTACACATGCCGAGCACATGATCGGCGATTATGACAACGCCAGTTTTGAAGCCGATGAAATAGTAACCTATGCCTATGATGACAATGATCGTCTGCTGACGGAATTCAAAGTGGATGATACTGAATCATGGATTAGTTATACCGAGTACACATATGGTCCAAATGCGGATATTGATAATGGTGTTGGTGGAGACCATACAACTCAAACCTTGAAGACAGTATATTCCAATAATAGTAAAGCAACTAAAATATCTGAAACTACTCTGGTCTATGGTGTCACGGGGCGTCTTATCCAAGTCGATATTGATTCTGATGGTGATAGCACCATTAATCAGACACTAACTTACACCTACAACGATGATGGCATCCGCGTTAGCCAGACTGTTGATGACGGCAGTACAATCACGACAACGACGTACGTCATCGATACCAACAACCCGACGGGTTACGCACAGGTGTTAGAGGAGTGGGACGATACGGGTAGTGGTGCGGCGCTTGATAAGACGTATGTCCTTGGCCATGATGTCATCGCCCAGGCTTCCGCGAGTTCGGTGTCAACTGGCGGGAAAACGTTTGATGCAAATGAAGCGCTCTACCTGCTTGCGGACGGTCACGGGAGCACGCGACAGTTGTACGGCCAGGCCAATACGCCTGAGATGCTCGTTGCTGAGCGTTATGCGTACGACGCCTACGGCGTGATGCTGGTCTACGGCAACCTGGTCGGTCTGTCTGCCGCGGCGACCAGCCACCTGTACTCTGGCGAGCAGACGGACGCGTTGACGGGGATGCAGTACCTGCGAGCCCGCTACTACAACCCATCGATAGGCCGGTTCAACCGCGTGGACCCGTTCGCCGGCAACACCCAGGACCCCCAGAGCCTGCACAAGTACGCGTATGCTTACGCCAATCCCGTGATGGGGGTGGACCCGAGTGGACTTGTAAGTTTAACTGAATTGATGCTTGCTGTAAGCTCGATATTGCTTACATTTTCTAGTTATGCCAATGCTCCGGGTCCCAATGATAGAATCTATAGTGGTTCGGACGCGGATGGAGTGGATGTCCTTCTGGAATTCATTCCTGTAGCAGGCCCTATTGTTGCAATCGGCGCACGGCCTGTTGTAGGGTATATCTTTAAAAATGGACGTCGGAGACTTGGAGTATTGTGGGAACATACTAGAGGCTTGATGAGTGTATCGGGCAAGCGAGTTCGTCCTATATTTTCCAATCCAGCAAATCAAACCATTGGCGATTACTTACACGATCTTGGAAGGTTTGTAGAGCCAAACTTAGAAGAAGGTTTGGAGTATGGGGTTCGGCGGGGTGATGCATTTGTCGATGGGATTGAAACAGAATTTAAACGATTGCTAGAATCAGGGGCCGACCATAATCGTGTGAGAAATGTGATAGGTAAATCAGCTAAAGGTGGAGGGCAAGCACGAAATATATTTATCGATGCGAGAGGTAGTGGTTTAACTCTTGAAGAAGCTGAAAGAGGATTGGCGCAGGCTTTTGGTTTGAAAAGAAATGCAGATAGGTTTGATGTTGTCGAGATACTAGGTGACGACTTCTTTATTACACCTTATGAATATATAGACTAAAGTGATAAATCATCATGTTATTAAAAGACATACGCTATAAGAATAAAGAAGAAGCTGGTGACTCGTATGTATATGTAGGTGATATCCAGCATGAAAATAGAACTTATGAATTCTTATTTGAAGTTAAAGTTAGTGTAATATCTGACAAAAAATATATCTCAATCCAAATACGACCACGGGACCAGTGGATTGCCTTGTCATCCAATCAAGATGTTAAAGTAATAGCAGGCATGATGGATAAGATCAAAGCCTATCATAGGACAACTACTAATAAAAACCATTCATGAATGCCAGCCATCAAATATGATTGTTATCATGCTGTGGTGATTGTCATATCGTTTAATACGATACTGCATTTAATATTTAAGAATGCAGTGTCTTTGCACACGCTACTACAACCCATCAACGGGCCGGTTCAACCGCATGGACCCGTTCGCCGGCAACACCCAGGACCCCCAGAGCCTGCACAAGTACGCGTACGCCCATGCGAACCCGGTGATGGGGGTGGATCCGAGTGGGTTGGTGTCACTCTCTGAATTAGGTATTGCTAATACACTTCAAAATAGCCTACAATACAGCCTGAAATTTGCTACGAGTCGTATCGTAAAAAGAGCTGTGCGAGATGGTATAGCAAATGCTGTGCTCTCGGCAGCATTTCGGCACTTAACTGGAGAAAGCACCGGTATTGGTGACATCCTTTATGATTTTGGCACTGGTGCGGCCAGTTCAACGGCAGGTTCATTTATTGGTAAAAGCCGCTTATTTAATGCTCTTGAAGATATACCGTTAAAATCAGTTCTGAAACTCTCTACTATATTAACGGTGGCGACCCGGGGCGCACTTACTGGAATAGTGGCCGCAATTATCGTAAATCGTGCGGATTCACTCCGCGGTAAACCTGTGAAGACCGAAGAGTTTATTACGGATTTGATGATTGGTGCTGTATTTGGAGCAGTGTTTGACAATCTGGGTTTAGGACTCGAGTCGATGGGCAAGGCTATCAAGGGGCGAGGCCAACTAATCATGGAAGTAAATTCTCAAATATTAGAACCGATTGATAATCAGATTCAATTCTTTAAGTCTAAATTAGCTCAACTCAACCCGGCTGATTTGAGTAACCATGCTCGACTGAGTGAAGTTATTAAATTACTTGAAGCCAGAAAAGTCCCTTATACATCAGCGTTTGCAAACGGACAGGCTCAATCAGCTTTAGGAGCGCTCATTTTTAATCCTGCCAGCGTCTTCACACTTCAGTCTTTGGACAGTTTTGGAAAAGATTCTTCTGATGCTATATTGGGGCAGTGATATGGTAATTCGACGTAACTTATATCAATATGATGACACAAATATACTATATGCAGGAATTGTTTTGGGGGTATTCGGATTGATCTGTATCGTATATTTTTCCATACGGTTACCTGATACAAAAGGTTATTCATTTGACGGAAAGGTCGTAGAGGTTCGCACGGAGGTGGTTGGCATTAGTTCAACTAAACGGCTTCAATCTATACTGCTTGTCCGGGATAAAACGGGAAATAATCGGTGGCTTCACCTACATAGGTCAGCTGATTCATTTGTCGACCAGTTGGAAGCTGGGGACGAGATTAAATACTCGGCAGTGCAGCAAAGTGGCAGTTATTATTGTACTGAGTTGTCTCGTGGTAATGTCGAATTACTTAACTATGCCGCATACCGCCGATCCGTATCAAGATTCAATTACATTGTTATTGTGTTTGCGAGCATTCTTTTTATTATGGGAGTTGTTGCGCTATCCCGTTTGCTAGTTCGTATATTTGCCATCTACAAGTACAATATGAGAGTAGATCACTCGCCGTAAATCACATCTACTTCTTAGGGTAAGAAATGGGGGATAAGCTCGTCTTGCTGTTTCTACGCTTATGGCGATGATGGCATCGGCGGCGACCCTGCGGCGTACCACATCGGCTACACGCTCGGCCACGACGTGATCGGGCACTCGTATGAAGACACGCCTGGGACAATGATGTACCTGCTGGTGGACGGCCACGGCAGCACACGTCAGGTGAACCTTCACGCGGCCCCCGGCTCCGTGTTCCAGCGTTACGCATACGATGCGTACGGGAACATGCTGAAGTACGGCTCTTTGTTTGGAAACACGTCAGGCTTGGCCGACACACTGATGACCAGCCACCTGTACTCTGGCGAGCAGACGGACGCCCTGACGGGGATGCAGTACCTGCGGGCGCGTTACTACGACCCGACCACCGGCCGGTTCAACCGGGTCGACCCGTTCGCCGGCAACACCCAGGACCCCCAGAGCCTGCACAAGTACGCCTACGCCCACACCAACCCGGTGATGGGGGTGGACCCGAGTGGGTTAATTAGTCTAACCGATGCGTTGGTATCTGTATCCATTGCCACGATTTCGGGTGGTATTGTTGGATACGCCGCTGCTCCAGCGGGAAAGAAAGCTGAGGGGGTAGTACGTGGCGCTTCGGCTGGTTTCTTAAGTTCTACGGCTTTGGTTGTTACTCTAGCGTTTAATAAGAAAGATATAAACACTGTAATAATAAATGGTATTGCTACCGGTTTTATGAATGTGTTAAGTGCAATACATCAGGATTACTGGCAAAATAATAATTCACTTTCGGGTGTTCAATGGGGTAATTATACGCTAGAGTTCTTAGAAGGTCTCGGATGGGGATCTGCATCTTCAGCATTTAAGGAGCCGATCAAAAACCTACCGTTTATTGGTAAGTTAGCTAGTGGTGATATTGCAGAAATAGTTGTTCCAGCATTTATTACCGGCTTTAGTAAAACTTTAGCAGATGATGCTGTTACTGGTATAGCAGATTACTTCTTTGATATCGATCCTACTATAGATATTGGACTTGATTATTGGCAAGAATATCTTACCAGGGCATTACTAAATGGCTTCAAGTCATCAGCGTTAGCACTGTACACGGCTCCTGTAAGCCTAGGAAGCAAAAAATTGCCATTCATCGAAGATGAATTGTATATTGAAATTATTACTAAAGCATTTACTAGCTTTCTATCCGCGCCAGTGGGTGGTTTGTTTGACGATGCTAGAGACGCACTAGTTGATAGATTCTAAGTGGCAGGTATAAAGTGATGAGCAACGAGCCGAATGCTTACAGTGAGAATCAGCCTAAACGCAGTAAAGATATGTTAATATCAGGTGTTTTTTTTATGATGCCTGGTATAGCAATCATTCTTGTGGGGTGGCCATTTGATTTAAGTTCCGATCGCGATCTGTTGACTCTGGGATGCGCATTCGTGACTACTACGTTAGCATTTGTCTTCTTGGGGGCATACATATTCAGATATACTGTAGTGGTCAATAAAACATCAAAGAATAATAATTAGCACTACAATCGTAGATAAATACTTTCTGTATATATAAACAACAATCTACATCATCGACACCAACAACCCGACGGGCTACGCACAGGTGTTAGAGGAATGGGTCGACACGGGCAGCGGGGCGGGGCTTGATAAGACGTATGTCCAAGGCCATGATGTCATCGCCCAGGCGTCGGCGAGTTCGGTGTCAACTGGCGGCAAGACGTTTGATGCAAATGAAGCGCTGTACCTGCTTGCGGACGGCCACGGCAGCACGCGGCAGTTGTACGGCCAGGCCAATACGCCTGAGATGCTCGTTGCTGAGCGTTATGCATACGACGCCTACGGCGTGATGCTGGTGTACGGCAACCTGGTCGGTCTGTCTGCCGCGGTGACCAGCCACCTGTACTCTGGCGAGCAGACGGACGCGTTGACGGGGATGCAGTACCTGCGGGCGCGTTACTACGACCCATCAACGGGCCGGTTTAACCGCGTGGACCCGTTCGCCGGCAACACCCAGGGCCCCCAGAGCCTGCACAAGTACGCCTACGCCCATGCGAACCCGGTAATGGGGGTGGATCCGAGTGGGCGCGTGACTCTATTAGATATTCAAATTACCAACTCCATACAAAGCATTCTTACAGAAACGATTGGTGGTGTTGGCACAGGTGCACTTCGCTCAGCAGAATCTGTCCAGATGGGAATAGGTCTCAATCAGACACTAATATTGGGATTGCAGCAATCAGCTTTTGGGTTTGGTGCTGCTATTGGAGTAGGGCTCGTATTTAAACTAGGATCCAAAGCTTATGGAACAATAGGAAAGGCATTATCAAAAGTTACCCGGCTCGATATTGCCGCGGAATCTATAAAAATTCTCTCACCTTATGTAACTAGGATTGCTAGCCAACAACCAGGTGCCAGGGTTGGTATCCGTGGTAGCCTGATTCGAGGTTATGCTCACCCGGCGAAGCCGAATAGAGGGGGGCTGCCTTTTGATGTTAATGAATTTGATATTGACATGTTCATTGTTAGCGATGAGTTAGCGGCGAAGTGGCCTGCTCACAAAAACATAAGGAAAGTGAATTCGGTAAAAACACCTGAGCTATTTCATATGATGACTGAAATGGATGCACATCTACGTAATACTAAAGGATTCAAAGGGATAAAACCCGGACAAAAAGGGTTTAGTATCCGAGTGTTTACGGAAGCGGAAATAGACAACTTTCTTAAAGACCCAGAAGAAGCTATGATATTCCTAACTGGTATATAGGTTTGGCTGTCAAATATGTTAGTAAGTTTACATGCGACAATATGTATTGGTGCCGCGATGTGTCAGGAGACACACGATAAGATATCGTCATCGCTTGGCATAGAATTTGATGTGTCCGGACGAGACGAATTAGAGTACGAGGCCATCGTTCTTGGCATGTATATCTACTATTCTTGTGCTGGCCACATTGTGGCGCCTAATGGGCGAGAATACGACCAGCATATACAGTTAGAAATTATGGATGATACTACGGCTTATACACGAGACTTCGACACTCATGTAGACCTCTCAACTTCTCTATCGAGATTAATCAATATGAAGGCTGGATACTATTGTTGGCCCCTTGAAGGCGGTAAAGATAGGTAGAAGTCGATAGGATTTGAACATACGGCTATACAGCTGATGACTGTATTATATGTCAGAATCAAAATCCAGATACATACTAAGCGATAGAACCCTGGAGCTTGCCGAGGTCTTGCTGGCATTGCCTTGGTTTGAAAACGTCGGCCAACCCCTGGATGCGCCTCACGCGGCAAAAAGAGTATTGTCTTTAGATGAAGCAATCCAGCACTTCGGCTCGGAGCATTGGGATACGACACTTCTTTGTGCTAGCAATGGGCTGTCCAGCTCTCTCGCTGAGGTCAATTCGAATCTCTTTGATAAGACATGGAATGAGATTGTGTACGCGTTTAATGGACATTTCGAAGAACGGTTCAAAGCATTATATGAGCAACTGGTAGCTGAATACGGCCTTCCAAGGAAGAACCTGATCCAGTTTATGTCGGTTATCCGTCATGCTTGCCACGAGTCTGAATATATTGACAGCCTGCCATTAGGCTTTTTCAGTGAGATCATTAGCTGGTATATGTCAGGCAATTTCCCCTGCGGCTTTGAAGGTGAATATCCAAATGGTGTGCTGTTAGTACATTAGTCCAACCACTTGTTCTATATCTATTCAATCAATTTATGTACTTGCCGACGGCCACGGCAGTACTCGGCAATTAGTCGGCGATAACAACGCCCCGGCGCTGGTCGTCGCTCAACGTTACGCGTACGACGCGTACGGGAACATGCTGAAGTACGGCTCTTTGTTTGGAAACACGTCAGACTTGGTCGACACGCTGATGACCAGCCACCTGTACTCTGGCGAGCAGACGGACGCCCTGACGGGGATGCAGTACCTGCGGGCGCGTTACTACGACCCGACCACCGGCCGGTTCAACCGGGTCGACCCGTTCGCCGGCAACACCCAGGACCCCCAGAGCCTGCACAAGTACGCGTATGCGAACCCAAACACATCCCGAATAAATTTTCGTTTTTCTTCAAGCGGGACCTTGACAGATGCCGAACATTCCCTAACATGACCCGTGCCTGACATCAACCGAACATTGACGAAAACAAGGAGCAGGACTATGGTAACGGCCACGACAGGAGCCCGTGGGGGCAAGAAAAACGGGAACGCCGCGAGACGAGAAAGAGTGCTTTCTATGGCCAAATCACAGCCTTCTTCCGATAAATCCGACGCCGGGCGCAAGCAGGCGCTTGAGCGTGCCGTCTCTCAGATCGAGCGGAATTTCGGCAAGGGCTCGATCATGCGGCTGGACGACGACCCGGCCAACCTGCCCCCGGGGATCGGCACCGGGGCGCTGAGTCTGGACCTGGCCCTGGGCGGGCGTGGTATCCCAAGCGGGCGTGTCATCGAGGTCTTCGGGCCGGAGTCTTCGGGTAAAACCACCCTCAACCTCCACATCATCGCCAACGTCCAGAAGTCTGGCGGCGTCGCGGCGTTTATCGATGCGGAGCACGCGCTGGATCCGTCCTGGGCCAAGCGTCTGGGCGTTAATATCGACGACCTTCTGGTCAGTCAACCGGACACCGGCGAGCAGGCACTCGAGATCTGCGAGCTATTGGTCCGCTCCAATGCGGTGGACCTGATCGTGATCGACTCGGTCGCGGCGCTGATCCCCCGTGCGGAAATCGAGGGTGAGATGGGCGACAGCCACGTCGGCCTGCAGGCACGCCTGATGAGCCAGGCTCTGCGTAAGCTCACCGGTGCGATCAATCAGAGCAAGTGCACGGTGGTCTTTATTAACCAGATCCGCGAGAAGATCGGCGTGATGTTCGGCAACCCCGAAACCACCCCCGGCGGCCGGGCGCTGAAGTTCTACTCCTCGGTCCGTCTGGACATCCGCCGAACCGGGAGCATCAAGGACGGCGATCAGGCGGTGGGCAACCGTGTCCGGGTCAAGGTCGTCAAGAACAAGGTCGCGCCGCCTTTCCGTCAGGCTGAGTTCGACATCATGTTTAATGAGGGCATCAGCGCGACCGGCGACCTGCTGGACCTGGCGGTTGAAACCGATGTGGTGCAGAAGTCCGGCGCCTGGTTCAGTTTTAACGAGGTCCGCCTCGGGCAAGGCCGGGAAAACAGCAAGGCCTTCTTAAAAGAAAACCCCGAGCTGTTCGATGAGATCAAGGGCCTGGTCCTCGCCGCCAAGGGCGTGGTCACGTCACCCGATGCGGCGGGCCTGTCGGACGATGATGAACTGGTCCCAGCCGAAACAGACGATGAATAAGCTTATCACTCGTCTTGCAATCCGCTTGGGCGAGTGAGTCAAGGCCGTACTATATAGCCGGTATTCCGGTGCTTGTCAGCAGTCGATCACCCGCAGGCCGTCGGTATAGAACCGGCGGCCTGCTTGCGTCTGGTTTCGCTGGCAGGGCCGAGTGAATCCTCAGCAAGTCACTGGATCTATCAGGCGAGCTTGGCAGGACTAGCAAATCTTACACCAACATATCCTGTTGGCGCAAGACGACACCATGCCTGATCACCCACGTTTGATCGCACCACGGCTGTACTATAAACGGGCGGTAGGGGCCGCGTGCCGTTTTAGTCGTTTATAAGTTATTATCTGGTGATGGATCAGCCAATACCATGGGCCCGGGTCGCCGCCGCCCACATATCATCACCGCCTCGGCCACGCTCCCGCCGAAACCCGTTTGGACGCCACGAAAGTAATCGTTGGGGGGCAGTCTCTATTCCGTCGATCGTGTCAAACTTGTCGAATCACATGCTTGCCACAAGAGCGGCCTGCCTGATCTTGCCGCTGTTTTGTTGTTTGCCGAGCTGGGCGCAGGAACAAAGCACGCAAGGCACGATGTCGGATACGACCAGCACGTTTCGCAGCATTACCCTGCCAAACGATGCTTTGATTGAGGTCGCACTGGTAACGCATCAGCCACTGAATGAGATCAGCGGTGTGGTCCGCAGCGAGACCTATGAAGATGTCTGGTGGGTACACAATGACAGCGGCGACGAGCCGCGTATCTTCGCAATCGACAGCGTGGGGAGGCTGGTCATGCCGCCTTGGCGCCGCGATCATTTTTATACGGATCACGCCGAAACGGACAAGCAGCCCTGGCCGGGCATCCGGTTGCTCGGCGCTTCGAATCAGGACTGGGAAGATGTCGCGCTGGCGGAAGGTGTTTTGTATGTCAGCGATATGGGCAACAACGGCAACGCCAAGCGCGACCTTGGTATCTACGCGCTGCACGAACCGAACCCCGCGGCGATGGACCAGGGGGCGCGGGTGTTGAAGTTTATCCCTGTGGTGTACCCGGACCAGGATGCGTACCCCCCGGCCGACTGGCGGTTTGACTGCGAGGCGGTGTTCTGGAGCGACGGGCTGTTGTACCTGTTGACCAAGTACCGTGCCGACAGTCGATTCGACCGGATCACCACCGGCACGAGCCTTTACCGGCTGGACACGACGCACGCCGACCGGGTCAACAGGCTGACGCTGCTGCATCGCGCCGATGCCTTGCCGATCATCCCGACCGGTGCGGACCTGTCGCCCGACGGGAAGGTGCTTGCGGTATCCAGTTACGACGGCATCTGGCTGTTTGAGCGCCCCGCCGATGGCGACGACTGGCTGGGCGGTGTCACGACACGCATCGAGCTGCCCAACGAGCGGATCAAACAAGTCGAGGGCGTCTGCTGGGACGACGCCGAGACTGTTCGGCTGGTCAATGAGCAGCGGCAGATATTCACGCTGAACCTTGGCTCGTTACAGTCAACCCCGTGATCTGACCGATTGAGGAACCAGCATGCCAGGCCCGGATTACATCGTGGATATCGACGGCTTGCACGTCCCCAAGAGCCAGTCACAGGCGTCGGAGAGATCGCTGCGCGGTAGGCCCTGGTTAGCGGTCTACTGGAAGTGCTGCGGGGTCTACAGCCGAATCTACCGCAACCCGGCAGGGACAAAGTACGAAGGCAGGTGCCCCAAGTGCGCCAGCCCCGTGACCGCGCGGGTTGGGACTAACGGCGTGTCCAGCCGATTCTTTGAAGCACAGTGATCTGGTGTGCAAAAGGGTCGTCGAGCAATAACATTTCTAGCCCGGATGAGTTTTTCAGACGGCAGCCAGAACACAAAACATCTATAGCTCAACGTGCTCGTTGTGCCCGTTTGCAAGGTTCAGCTCGGCGCGGAACTCGGTCGGTGACTCGGCGTCCATGACACGCTGGCGGAGCTCCGCGTCCTGGAATGTCCGGGCGAACAGCGCGAGCAGTTCGATCTGAGACTCGGGTTGGGATTCGGGCGTCAGCAGCAGGCAGACGAGGTTGGCTCGGCTTCCGTCCTGCGCGTCGAAGTCGACGCCGTACTGGAAGTGGCCGATCAGCAGACAGGGCTTATTTAATTCCGCGAACCTGGCGTGTGGCACGGCAAGCCCCATCGGCAGGCCGGTGTGCATGATGGTTTCACGGCGGAGCACGGCGTCGGCGATCTTGTCCTCGGGGATGCCCGTCAGGTCGGCGGCGCGGGCAGAAAGCTGGCGTATCGCGTCGGTGGCGTCGGGCGCGTACAGCCGCTGCATGATGTGACGCTCGCTTAAGATGTCGGCAAGCCGAAGCATGGACTTGGTCTTGAGGACCGCCTGCATCGCCGGGCCGGCAAACAGGCTTGTCGCCAGCGCCATGATGACCACCGCCACGAGCAGTTGCTCGCCGATAAGCCCCGCCTGAAACGCGAGCTGGCCGAGGATGATCCCCACCGCGCCCTGGCAGGTCATGCCGAACGCCGTCGCCAGGCTCTCGCGTTTGCTCATCCCGGCGAGCGTCGCGCCGAGGTAGCAGCCGGTGGACTTGCCGATAAACGCCACCGCGAGCACCAGCGCCACGGCAAGCGGCGCGAAGTTGCTGACGAAATTGATCCGAAGCCCGATGCTGGCAAAGAAGATCGGTGCGAAGAAGTTGGTCACGAACTGGTAGATCGTTTCGCGTGTCCGTTCCCGAAGTCGTGGCGAATCCCCAAGCGCAACACCCGCGATGAACGCCCCGAAGATCGAGTGGATGCCCAAGTACTCCGTGAACGAGGCGCAGGTCAGCGCGATCACCGAGACGAACCCCAGCACGCCGCCGGGCCAGCTCCAGCGAGACTGGATGTACGGCAATGATTTGTGGAAAAACCACCTGCCAAGCGTGATCATCACGACAAGGAAGATCAGTGTCAAAGAGATCGTGGTAAAAACAGAAGGGTGCTCGCCCGCGCTGGCGTCGTGCGGGAGCAGGGCCAGAACGACAGCAAAACCGATCCACCCGACCAGGTCGTTGAGCATGGCCGAGGAGATGATCAGCATGCCAAGGTCGGACTTGGCGAGGTTCAGGTCCATCAAGACCTTGGCTATCACGGGTAGGGCGGTGATGGACAAAGCGATCCCGACGAAGACCGCGAACGGCAGGGGCGCCGCCAGGCCACGCGGGCCAGCGCCGAGCGTGTTAGGCAATGTAAACGCCAGGCCAAGCCCGAGCATGAATGGCAGCGCGACACCGATCAGGCTGATGTAACCGGTGGCTTTGCCCTGTCTGCGGACAGTGGAGAGGTCTACCTCCAGCCCGACAACTAAAAGAAGCAGTGTGGTTGCGATGACAACAAAGCCGTCCAGCGCGATCCTGCCGGGGTTGTCTGCCGCAGCAGGGTAAAGCCACTCCATCAAGTCCGGGCTGATAAACCCAAGCACGGTGGGGCCAAGCAGGACACCCGCGAGGATTTCTCCGAGCACGGCCGGCTGTTTGAAGCGGCGGGCGGTCTCGCCAAGCACACGCGCCATGCCAAGCAACACCGCCAAGGCGAGCATCAGTCGGGTGATGTCGGATGGGCTAAGCGACGCGGCTGCGAGTAGGGTCATGATTCCTTTCCGTACTTAGCCCACGTGTGCCTGTTGAGCTGTGGTCGCCAAGGCGGCCTTGAACTCGGTGAGGTTAGCCGCGGCGAGGCAGCCCCTTCGTGCGGATTCACTGTCGAACGCTTCGGCGACGGCCTGGAGCATCTCGAGTTGTGACTCGGGCATATTGTCAGGCGTCAGGAGCATGCAGATGATCTCAGACATCGAACCGTCAGAAGAGTTGAAATCGATGCCGCTATTGGATTGCCCGACGACCACGACCGGCTGCTTGAGGTCATTCAGGCGTGCGTGTGGCACGGCCAGTGCGTTGGGCAGACCTGTTGACACGATCTGCTCGCGGTGCCATACGGCGTTGGCGATGTTGTCGGCCTTGAGCCCGGTTGCCTTGGCGGCGACCTGGGCGAGCTGCTCGATGGCCTGTCTGCGGCCCCTTGCCTGGATCTGGCCGGCGAAGGATTTTTCGCTGATGAAATCGGTCAGCCGACGTTTCTGCCGACGGCCCATCACGCTTTGCATCGCAGGGCCCGCGAGCATGCTGGTGCCGATCGCCATGATGACGATGGCGACAAACAGCTTCTGGGTGATCAGCCCGTGGGCCATCGCGAGTTGACCGAGGATGATCTCCATCGCGCCACGGGCGGACATGCCAAAGCCGATAGCCCAGGATTCACGCTTGCTGAGCTTGGCCCAGACCGCTCCGAAATAGCAGCCGATCACCTTCCCGATGATGGCGACAATGAACACCAGCAGCACCGCCATCAGGTCGAAGTGCGCGAAGAAGTTGACCCGCAGCCCGATGCCGGCAAAGAAGATCGGGGCGAAGATGTTGGTGATGAACTGCGAGATCATCTCGCGAGTCTTTTCTCGCAGGTGGCTGGAGTCGCCGATCGCGACCCCGGCGATGAAGGCCCCGAATATCGAGTGGATGCCGATCGCCTCGGTGATCGCGGCGCAAAGCAGTGCGACGACCATCACAAACGCAAGCACCCCGCCGGGCCAGGTGCTGTTGGCCTGGATGAACGGCAGTGACTTGTGAGCCAGCCAGCGCCCAGCGGTCAGCATCGCGCCGACAAAGAACAGGGTCAGCCCGATCGTCATCGGCAAACTGGACGTGTCCGCCAGGCCCTCCGAGCCGCTGATCATCGCCAGCACGATCGCAAACCCGACCCAGCCAAGCAGGTCGTTGACCATCGCGGCGGACATGATCAGCATCCCGATGTCCGAGCGGAACATGTTCAGGTCCATCAGGATTTTTGCGATCACCGGCAACGCGGTAATCGACATCGCGATCCCAACGAATAGCGCAAAGGGCACCATCATCTGCGGCGACCCGCCAAACCCGATCACGCCGGGCAACCCGTAGGCCAGCGCATAGCCCAACACGAAGGGGATCGCCATGCCCGCCATGCTGACCAGCAGCGCAGCCTTGCCCTGCTTCCAGACGATCGAGAGGTCGACCTCCAGGCCCGCCACCAGCAGCAGGAATACCGCGCTTAGGTGCAGGAACATCGTGGTCGAGATGTAGCCTTTGTCGGTAACAGGCTCGGCGTCTGCCAGCTCGGCGGTGGGCAGCGTGGACTCGCTGTCGGTATCAACGGGCGTGACCTGGTCGACGGTGATAGCGTGGACGGTCTGCCCGGCGTCGTCGGTCATGTATTCGGGGAAGACCCAGTGATATAGCTCGACATTCGCGCCGTCCGGGCCCAGCAGCGCGGGGTTGCCCAGGACGCTTGCGCCAAGGATCACCCCGGCGAGTATCTCGCCCAGCACCGCGGGCTGCTTAAACCGCCTTGCGACCTCTCCCAGCAGACGCGCGGTACCCAGCAGGACCGCCAGTGCTACCAGCAGGCGCGTGATGTCTGAAGGCGTCAATGCACCGGCGGCGAATGTCAATAGCACGGGTGGTTCCGGTTCGCAGGAGATGGGTTTGACTTAGGCATCATCAGGGCAGTTTGCGCGTCAAAATAGCGAGTCCAGTGAGGTTCGGTCATTCCACGGCATTGTAACGTATCGAAAGACGTTCCGAGAGCGTGCTCGGTGCGGGGCGGGGTTTGCGGTTGATGGTGGGGGTCTGTAGACGGGTGTGTTAGAATAGAAGGATGCAGGACGGACCGAATCACAACCCGGGAGGCAGGCAGGCTGCGAAGCGCTGCGTGGTATGGGTGGCCCCGGGGGGGGCTGCGCCTGCGCCGCTACTTAGTGGCCTGTCCCGCCGTGGGGTGAGCGTGGCGGTCGTGTCCGATCCGGTGCGGGTGATGGTCGAGTTGGCGCGGGTCAAGACCGGTGCGGTGGTGGTCGTTGAGCCGGAGCGTCAGCCTTATCTTCGTGAACTGGTCCGGGCCATGAAGGCGTACTATCCCAGGACGGTGCGCTGGTGTTATCAGGCCCGCGAGGCCTCTGGGCCGGGCCAGCTCAGCAAGCTCAACGGCCAGGCAGACATGCCCGCAGACAACCCGGGGGA
>CBDDHW010000040.1:0-12272 GCA_965228575.1 Rhodospirillaceae bacterium
CCTGCCTTCATCTCGACTAAGTCGGCTGCCGTGACCGCAACATCTGCGTAGGGGCTGCCAATGAAGATGCCGTTGCCGTTGAAGTCCTCTCCGTTGGCGGTGACAGTGACGAAGCCGTTGCCGACCTGGTTGGGCGGCACCGCAGTGGCCGATACGGTGGTAGAGGTGAGGCCATCGCCGCGCACCGACCCGAATTTAGACACGAACTGCAAATTGCCAGAGGCAGCGCCGTTACCCCACAACTTAGTGCCGGTGGTCGACGATGACACGTCAATGAAGCCCGCGCCGCGGTGGGTGCCAGGTGCGGTCACGTGCACCTCCTTCTGCGCGGAAACCTGTATTTCGCTGTTGGTGGAGACGACGTTGAAGTCACCCTGCTCCTCGGTGCTGGTGAACGAGAGGGGGCCGTCCAGTGCGGTGATCTTGACCTGATCCTTGGCCTGCAGCAGCGACTCAGAGGCCTTCAGGTCCCAGCCTGCCTCGCCTACCACCGCCACGCCGGCCTGCTGCGCCTGGAAGTCGAGCAAGCCGTCCTTCTCCGACACCCGCAAGCGCAGGCCGAAGTCAAACTCAGTCTCCTTTCCTTGCATCGTGACTTCGATACTGCCGGCGGAGGTGAAGGACGCGTCGTTGACTGCTTCCAGACGCATGTCGCCGGAAGTGATGGCCAACTCGCCGGCACTGGTGAAGGAGATGTCGCCGTTCGGGTCGTCCAAGTCCTCTGTTGTGCGGAAGATAATATCGGTCAGGGCGGCCACCTCGAGCTCACCGGCGGAGGTGAGCACCACGTCTCCCTTCGCAGAGGACATTGTGATCTCGCCGTTGGCGTTGACGTCGACCGTGCTGCCGGGCGTCTGGCTCTGCAGCAGCATGCGCTGGCCGGCCTGTAACAGCAACACTCCCTCCGCTGACGCGAAGAACTCTTCGTCGCTGGTCATGGTGATGTCGCCGCCCGCGTTGATGGTCATGCCCTGCGTGGCGTCGAGGCTGATGTCGGAGTCGGCGTTCAGGCTGACGTCCTTGGAGGCATCGACCGCGACGTCGCTGAACTCGCCCAGCGTCTCGAAGGAGATGGGCGAGGCCTGGCCGCCGGTCTGGATGCTGATGGAGCCGGACGGCCCGTCGACGGTCATGGTGAAGTCGAGGTCTGATTCAAAGCTGAGTGTGTCGTCAGCGTAGATGCTCACACCCGCCTGAAGCGACTCGAGGATGTAGTTGCCGGTGAAGAACCAGTTGGTGCGCTGCGCCTCGAAGCTGAAGTCGCCGTTGACGTCGAGCGTGCGCGCCACCTCGAGGAACATATTGTCGTCAGAGTCGAAGTTGATGTTATCTTCGTCACCAACGCCGCTGCTCTGCATAATAAGGGTGCCGTTGGAGCGCACAAGCACCACGCGGTTGGACTGGTAGGTGGTGTCGCCCGCCAGGTGCGACATGAAGCCTTCGGTGGTGAATCGGAGGTCGCCGCCATTCTCGCTGTCTCCGGTGCTCTTGATGGTCAGGCTGTCGCCGGAGGCTACTGACAGGCCGTTGTCCGCCTTGAAGTCGATGTCGCCCTCTCCCGTCAGCTGGATGTCCGCCGCTGAGTTGAGCTCGATGTCACCCTCTGCCGTCATCTCCACACCAGCCACAGCCGCGTTAATGGTCGCGCCGCGTGTGGCGCCAAATGTAACCTTATCGCCGCTCTCCATCACCCACTCATTCCGGATGTCAAAGTCGATGTTGGCAGTGGACGTCGCCTGAATGCCAGTGGCCTTCTCTCCTGCCTGGCCGTCTGCCTGGAAGATCATGCTGCCGAAGGTAGAGGAGAGAGAGATGGCGTCGGCAGTGGAGGTGTCGAAGTTGATGCTTCCGCCGTTGGTGGAGTAGGTCACGTTGTTACCGGCGGAGGCCACCACGTCCTTGGCGGTAGTCCAGCGCGAGTCGCGCGCCGATTCAAAAGCGGTGTCGCTGTTGAAAGCAGAGTTGATGAGCACGCCGCCGCCTACGGAATTGTAGAGGTGCTCGCCGTTTGCAGTGTAGATCAGCATGCCCGTCTGAGCGTCCGCAAGGAAGTTGCCATTCTGTGCCTGGAACACGTGCTCGTCCTGCGCATCCAGCACGGTCTCGAGACCGGAGCGCAGGCTGATGTCACCGCTCGCAGTGTGGCGGATGTCCTGCTTTCCGAGAGCTGCGTTGTCAGCCGCAATGTGCATGTGGCCAACCTCAGACATGAATTGGAAGGCGACGCCGTCGGCAGCGTCAGGTAGCTCCTTGCCGTCCGCGAGCAGCGAGATGGGTCCATTTGCGCCGCGGAAGTAGAGTTCGCCGTAGGCTGCCAGGTCGACGTCGGCACCCGAATTGATGAGCAGGTCACCAGTACCGGACAGCGCTGTCACCTCGCCGTGGTCGGCGTCAACCTCGAAGTCGCCGTCGCTGGTGGTGTACGATAGGGTGGTGGTGGCGAGCATGGACAGCGACATGTCGGTTGACGACAACTCGATGCCGGTGGACGCATACGTGTGCATGGCTGCCGGTGTGTCCGTGGTGCCCCCGCGGTTGAGCGTAACGAAGGCGATATGTCCGCTGTTCCCGTCAGCCACAAATTGCAACGCCGCATCCTCTCCGCTGAAAGCGTTGTGCAGGGCACCGTCCGCCACGAAAGCGATACCACCGATGCTGCCAACACGCTCAGGGAAGTAGTCGTCTGTGTCGCTGATCACCGTCAGGTGGTCGTAGGCGAAGAGGTCAATTGGGCCGTCGTCGGTGTGGTAGGTCTGTGTGTCCTTGGACAGAACACGCACGGAGGCGCGGTGGCGGGCTAGGGCTACGATATCGCCGCCAGGTGCGTGCGAGTACATCTCGATACCGTTTCCTCTGCTGTTTCGTCCTTGTGCCACGAACCAATTCTCTTGCGTGGATGTGATATTCGTGCCTCCTTGCAGCTGAGTCCAGGTGATGTCACTATTGTTGTTACTGCTGACCAATACACGGTGCGCTGCCTTGAAGTGGACGTCCTCTCCGGCGCCTGACTGGATATCGATATCTCCCCCGTCGATGAAGATGGCGTTAGAGGCGTCCGCGGTGTAGTCGCGAGCGCGGATGGTGAGGCTGTCGCCAGTGTAGTTTGAGAGGGCATCGAAAGTAATGTACTCATTCGCGCTCTCCACTGACAGAAGGGTGTTGGCCACCAGATTACTCAGTTCTTGGGCCGTCTGCTTCAGAGTTCCGACGTTAACATCGGCATCTCCCCCTCCCTCTATGTTGACGATGCCGCCGGTCCAAGTGATAGCTGTGTAAAGTGGAAACAGTAAGTAAGATCATGCCATCTCGACCGCCCTCACAAGGACGACAAACTCTCGTTTACAGTAGTTACACAACACGGTAAATGGGCACCCTCAAGAGCATGTTACAATAAACACGTTCCCAACAAGACGCGGCACATACTTGTGTCCGAGTCTATGTCGATGATGGTGGAGGCGTCGTCGATGGCCGAAAACAACATGTACCCATCAGTGTCGACAGACATGTCGCCGCTAACCGCTTGGAACTTCATGTCTCCGCCGAATATCGTTGCGTTGCGGTCGTGGGTGAACGCGACATTCTGAGCGATAATGGTGACTTGGCCATCGCTGTACGGTGTAGTGGCGACGATGTTGATGTCACCCTTCGAGTTTATGTCGAGACTCTTTGCATTTGCAGTAAACGAGCCGCCAGTCACGTTCACTTGCGTATTATGGAACGGATTGCCAGTCTCGTCATAGTCATACCCTTTCACCCACAGGTTGTCCTTTGCTACAAAGGAGAGGACGGTTGCAGCAGCAATTTCCGCGCCTCCGTCGGACTTGATGTTGATGTCGGCGGCCGTGCTGGTCCAGGTGGACTTGTCACCTGAGTTGAAATCGATGTCGCGCTGCGTAAGCGGATCGGAGACTATGTTCACGTTGTTGTCCGCCGTTGCTGTCACCGCGTTGGTGGCCTTCAGCACCCACCGCTGCGCGTCGATCTGCATGCCCTTGCCCTCGAAGTTCAGCTCCCCGACAGCCGTCGCCGTGATGCTGCGCTTGACTCCCGATTGGAAAAGCATATCATCGTCGTTCCGCGTCGTCACCGTCAGCCTGTCGGATGCGAGCGTGATGGTGGACTCTTTGTTGTGAAGCTGGAAGCGGCCCTCTGTGTTCTGATTGAAGGTGACGTCGAATGCGGCGGCGTCTCCGTCGAGGATGAGGTCTCTATCGGCCCAGAACTTGACTTCGCCCATTGAGGTGATTTGCAGTGCCTCCGTGTCCGGCAACGAGATGAGGCCGTCAACGTCAACGATCACGTCGGTTTGCGTTGAAGTCACAGTGAAATTTTGGTTGTCCGAATCGAAGATAATGTTGCTACCCTCCAGCGCCACGGCATCACCGTTTAGGTTAAAGTTGGTCACTTGCACTGTCAGGTCATCTGGAGAACATCGTAGAATCCAAACATGGCGAACATAGAGCGGGGCAGAATGGGATGAACGAGATATAAGAAGGTTCAGAGAACCGAACAAGAAAGACAGAATTATTACGTTGAGAGAGTAGAAATCCATTGTTATGGTGAGGTTAAGATCAATTTCCTGCAGATGAACTTACTTCCTTCGCCCACTCTCCATTCGGCGTCGCGTCCCGCCCACTGTGTAAACTTGTTGTTGTCGCCGTCCAGGGTCACATCGACAGCTCCCGATGCATACATGCTAGTTGCTCCTCCGAAGCTGCAGAAGTACAGACCCGCGCAGGGTTGCAACACAAGATTCCACAGAGTCAAGGCTTTGTTGTAGCACAATAGGTGCATCCTACCTGGCGCTGAAGCTGATGGAGGTATCGGCCTCAACAGCCAGGGTTCCCTCTGACGCAATGTTGAAGATGTGGTCCGCCTGCTGCTGCGGTGATCCCAATAGGGACACTTGGTGTCCGCTGAGGTCAACATCAGTTACCGCCTTGAAGCTAATGTCGCCTCCGGCTTGGATGGAAAAGTCGTTGTCCGAATCCACATCGAAACCCAAGGATGAGATGGAGAACTTGTCTTTGGGGTGGAAGTTGGCATTGATCTGAATGGTGAAGAGCCGTCGTCAGCATAAATAAGAGTACACACTTCATCTTCTTACATCCAGGTTTTTGGTGGCGGAAAAGAGGAGGTCTTCCGGCTCCAGTGTCACTTGTCCGGCGTAAATGGAGATATCGTTGGTCGCATCAAAGCTCATGTCGCGCTCTTCGCCAAACTCAAGGTTCCTTTCATTAGCAAAAGAGCATAGTTGGATTAGCTGCCTCAGAACCCCATACTGGGTGTGACTTCACACTTACCCGTTCACTGATTGGAACACCATTGGCCCATTTCCAGTGTTTCCATTGACGAAGACGTCTTCTCCCGTCACCTGCAACTTCCACGCGCTCGCGACGATAGAATCTGCAAGAACACGAAGGTCAAGAGACAAATTCAAACAAACCCCGCACCGCGTCGACTCACCTGCTTGAAACTCTATCTCTCCCATATCAAAGCCAATCTGCTGGCGTGCTTGCAGCTCTACACGGCTTCCGGACATCGTAACATCGTTGGCCTGCGATGTGGAGCAGTAAACGTAGGACATTGTAGAGAGTTTGTCTAAAGCAGGTGTTTTACCGAGATCACATCAAGGCTCCGCGCCTGCACGGTAACGCCATCCATACCATTCAGGTCCACATCTACCGCCACGATCTGTAACGGGTTTGTGGAATGGAAGTTCGCGTCATCGACAGTCTCAATGGAGACAGCATCGTTGGATCGCATGATCAGATCTGTTGTATGTAGCAGTGAGACTTTCACAATGCAAACATACATATCAACGCAAATCCGCGCAATAGCAAAAGCATAATGAAACGTAGTGTATGTTGATCAACACCTTTCACAAACCAGGAACCCTTAAAGCGTGCCACGCATCAGGCGCACAACCTCCACGGCAGTGCAAGCAACGTACCTTTCCACGATATTACTTCAACTTCGGAGTCAGCAGACTCGAAATCAACGCCCTCATCGCCAGAGATGTGCACCTCCGACGCCTCCATGTTGAACTCTGATCCCGCAATGAACTGAATGGAGCGGTCGGACTTCATCGATACATCGCCCAAGCTGTTGAGGTTGATAATCTGCGCCTCCACGTTGAACTCATCCTCCGACTTGGCTACAATATCAGTGGTGGAGACGAAGAAAATGGAGTCGTGTCCGAACAGATCCACCTACACACAGAAGAGCGTGGGCGAAAGAAGCAATTCAGCGAAATACAAGTCATCCACTGCCTGCTCTTAGGGTACCTTCTCGGCTGTGGCAGACATAGTGTCGTCAGTCTCGAAGGAGATAGGGCCTGATGGGGAGTGTACCTCAACACCTCCCTCTCCTGTCACCACGAACTCATCTGCCAAAAAGTCGATCAAGCCGTCTGCGTCAGCCACGATAGGGCCGCCGATGCTCTGAATGTAAGTGTCGCCGCCCACGCTGTTGGTGGCGACGAACTCGCCCTCCATCACCAGACGCTCGGTGGTGGTGACGTTGAAGTCATCTCCAGCCTGCGCCATCAACCAACACATTAGCAACGGCATCTCCTCTTGAGGGTGCCTCTGTCATTCAATGCCCACCTCGATCTGCACGTCGTTGTCCGAGTTGATTCTGAAGAAGGTGGTGTCGAAGGTGAGGTCGCCGAGCGTGTCGAATGAGACCTCGCCCGTTGTTTTGTCGCCCTCCACCACAAACTGGCCTGTGGTGGGCGCGTAATGAGAACACGACCGAGAGCTCGCACAGGAAGAGACCAGACAGATACGGCACAAATTTTAAGAAACTCCACCACGAGACAACACATCAACAACAATCGCCACAATGCCAACCACCCACCACCACAAGTGCAATAACCACATTTACAACAACCACCGCAGTGACAATGAATGTTCATCGTAACTACAACTGCTGCTGCAACCACTATTATAAGCACTACCACAACAACAACAATACGATAACCACAAAACAACCCTCAAACAATAGCTACCTTCACCACACAATAATATGAACGAACAATTATAAGAACAATTATAACAAGGGGCGTACTGGCATCAACACGGTCTGCAGAAACAGTGCCCTCTACGTTGGCGTAAGGGACTGCCGTCGAGAGAAACGACGCAGGGTAGATGCGGCTGGCCGTCAGCGTCGCCTCGGCGTCACACGGCAACACGCACGCGCATGCCACCACAAGGGCCGCAACAAACCATGCGTGCCGGTCCATGGTGGCGTCCCTCAACGGGGGAAAGAAGAAACAAGGGTTGTGCCTGCGCACGTATGCAAACCAGGAAGGCGGCGTGGTGTTGCACTTCAGCACAGAAACACTCTAGCGCATGGAGGAGAGAGCAGAGAGCCGCCCTTGCTGAAATGCCGTGCGCTTGTGTGACGGCGCAGACTGTTTTGAGATAACAGAGCAGAGAGTAAAAGGAAAGAAGAGGGGAGACGGCACTGGAAAAAAGCGCTCAAAATACGAGATCCGTCTCAAAATTCAAGTTCTGTCTTGGCATTTTGAAGGGCCCAATCACTTTCCTCCTTGATAAAGGTTGGAAAATAGCTGAAAGAGCGTGGAAACGGATGGAATGCCGGTGTGACGGCGGCGACACATCGGGGACCCCGATAGATAAGGAAAGGGAGAGCGCAACGGCCGCTGCACTGTGCTGCTCTCCTTCGCCGTGACGGCACGCAGCGCAGCACAAGCAACCTTCTCCATAAAACACACCACGGCGCGTGACAGCGGCGGCGACATAACGCGCATCTTGATTACGAATACCGAGAGTGGTTCTGCGCGACAGCTGCTCGACGTCTTCAACGAGCACTCCCCCTCTCTGAGGCGCGGATCCGTTTCTTTCCCTTTCTGTCCTACCCTCTACACACGTCCACCATGGTGCGGTGTGTGACAGCGGTGCTGCTGCTGGCGCTAGCTGTGGCGGCGTGTGCCGAGCACGTGCTCGAGATTAACAATATCGAGCCCGCGTCGGGGCCGATGACCTTCGTGACCAACATGCAGGCGCAGAACGTCGAGGCAGAGACGCTGGATGTGTGTACGTGCCTGCTCTGTTGCTGTCGTTGTTGTGTTGGTGGTGTTGCTGTTGCTCGAAGAGAAGATGTAATGGTGCGGATACGTAGTCTTCCAGTTGTTTGGGCTTTCGGTAGTGTGCTTCTCGTCATACAAAAGCACTGATGTTCGATGCGTTTGAACGTGCACAGCAAAGCTACAGGTCATCTCTGTTGCGGGCGTGACCATTGACACCGACGGCAACTTCGATGTGTCGGGAGGAAGGTATGTGCTCTTGACCACCGCTTCCTTCTCGGACCTAACGTGCCATCCCTACTGTTATTTCGATTTGTCTGTTCGCGTGCCATTCTGTTGTCCTGTAACTGCAGCGTTAACGTCGAAGGCGAGGTCGTGTCCATCGACACAAGCGGCTCCATCCGCGGCTCTGCGGGCGGTGTGGTGGATATTTCCTTCGGAGACGGGAAGATCGGCTCTGACGGAGATTCCACTCTGACCTCCCTGACCGATGGCGACCTCTTTGCAGAGGGAGATATCAACGGCGACTCAAACGGCCTTACCTTCTCGTAAGCTATTGCTCTTGTTGGCAGTTTACTTCAACCATCTCCTCAATGCCTTGCCCCAAAACACACTCTTCTCTGTCCCGCTTCACCGCTACTCTCCAAAACGACCTCTTTCGACTCACTGGACGAAATTTTCTCAGAGCGGAGAATGACGTGACTATCAGCTCTGGATTTGGTGATGTCGCCGTGACGCTTGACGGATCCCTGACGGCATCCGCCTCTAACGGCCTCGTCTCTGGCATCAACGGCATTACTGCGGCGAGTGGCAGCTTTGATCTTGTTGCGGGCGGCGCAGTCGACATCGACGCAGACATTGTGCGCTTAGAAAGCGGAGGAGGCCTGAGCGTGACTTCAACCCAACACAACGTCCACTTTCACGCTGGTGACCGCTTCCAGGTGTGTAGGGGAGGGGACGGAAGAGGCTGGTAGGTGACATCAGGTCTAAGCCTGGCTTCTCCAGGCAACGCTGGGCGGGACCGCCACGCTACAAGGCACAAACGGCGTATTCATCGGCTCGCTCACGAACGACATCGACATGTTCTCCAGCAAAGACATGAGCTTCACCGCCACAGAGGACCTGGCGATCGACACCACACGTTTGGTGCGTTTTGCACGTTGCGGTTGGGTTGATCCTGCACAAGACTTTCTCTGAAAGGCTGCTTGTGTGGTTGCAGGTGAGTCTTTCTTCGCAAGGCAACACTGAGCTCTCGTCGGTCGACATGTCACTGATCGCAGACCGCGGCATCGTCATCGACGCGTAAGTTGCAGAGAGATTATAAGAGAGATGCGTTCTGATGGTGTTCTCCCATCAGTGATTCAGTGGAGCTGAACTCCAACACCGACGTCACGTTCGTGTCTGAGCAGTTCATCGCGACCGCCTCGAACCAGATGTCGTTTGACGCCTCTCAGGATGTGGACATTGAGGCCGTTGACCTTTTCTCCTTCCGCGCTCCGTCAGCTAGCTTCCAAGCCGCCAAAACCATGCAGTTGTAGGCATCTTGTTTCACACAGAGTTTGGCAGTCGAGTTGATATTTTCTTCTGTTCATCTACAGCCTTGCGCGCGACTTCCGGCTGTATTCTCAGACGTCACCACAGACCGATAGCATTGGGGTAACGGCAGCAAGTCTGCAGCGAATTATGGTGTACTGACGTTTGTTACAGATCGATGAAAATGGAGTGGGTGCACGAACCGCCATCGACGCCAGCGACGAAATCAATTTGACCGGTGGAAGCATCCTCTTCACTGGCGATTCGTTCAATCTCGTCACGAAAGATCTAACGCTGGAGACGCCTGGTTTCTTTGACGAGACCGTCAAGTTCCAGGGAGACGACATCGACGTCACCTCCACGGATCCGAATGACGACCTGAACCTGAATGGCGGAGATGTGGTGATAACTGGTGCGTTCCGCAGACGCAAGCGTCATTCGCCTCCTTTCTGAAACCTGCTTGCGTACACTCTTATGTCCAATTAGCGGACAACACGCTCACGTTTGACGCGGATACAACTTTGACCATCACCGCCGATAACGAGCCTGCGGACAGCATCTCCATCGTGACTACGAACGGCCTTCTCTCCTTCATTGGGCGCGCTCTCAATTTGAAGGGAGGAGAGGTTGCAATCTTCGGAAAGGATGTGGTATGCAAATAACGCCTTGGTTTGATTTGTCAGTGACTAATGGCACAATATGCAGACGTTTGATTCGGGCAACACGCTGACGGTGAAGAGCACCAACGGCCACGACACGCTCATCCACTCCGACGCCTTGTTCCAAGTGAAGATTGATGATGGCGACAACATCGTTTTCGACGGCGACTTTCAGGAGGTGGCTGACCACCATTTAATATGCTGCTGCTGCTGTTCTAATTGTTGTATGGTGTCAAGATCACCACTGGCGCATACAGTGGAACTGCTGGAACAGTCACTATTGAGGCGACGGTTGGATCGATCGCGATGGCGGGCGGATCTGTGAAGCTGGGAAAAGACACCACAGGTGAGTGTGAAGGACCCCAACACGGCCGCTTCGAAGTCGCGAAATGTGCTTATTAATGGTTGCCATTGTGCATACAGACGTCCCGAATGTTATCATTAACGCACAAGGAAGCACACGCGTCTTTGCCGACGAGGAGCTCGAATTCGATATCGATAATGCTTTCGACGTAAAACACGAAAATGAGCTGCTGATTTCAGGAGACTGGACTTTTACAACCGACAACGGAGACATTGTTTTCGACATTACGGTATGGAAGCAACGTGGAGAGTGAATCGGTGTAGTTCTCATGGCTTGCTCTTGCCGCTTATTCTTGCACGAATGTACGTGTTTAGGACTCTATCTATTGGGAATCACCTATCCTGCGAGACATCACCTTCCAAGCAGACGATCAGCTTAATGTCGAGGGAGACAACGTGCTTGGCACCGCTCGTGTGATTGAGGTGCGGTATTGGATGGCGTGTGGGACATTTCCTGCGTACACACGAGCTCTTGCTCAGCCGTTTTGCCCTTTCCTACACAGTTTGACGCCAACCAGAACATGATCTTCAACGCCAACGGAGACTTTATTGTCACCACTCCTACGCAAGAGGGTATGATGCGCTTACAAACAGACATCAACGGTGCGTGTACCGCTCATTCGTGTTGGTGCAGGTGACATCACCATCTCTGCCACCACGAGCGACGTGGAAATGACGGCGACAACGACCTTTACCATTGACGCAGATGCCAACGTCATAGTCAATGCTGATGAGGATGCAACTTTCAGTGGCAAAACGTACGTTTTTGTCGTCTCTTGGAATAATATGCGTTGAAATTGCGTTTAAGCTGGGAATCCATAGCTCTGCTATTCGCATGAGAGTTTCCTTACTATCGCCTCAACAGGTCGTTGACCGTGACTGCACCAGAGACTGTCTCGTTCTGGTCAGGCACGAAAGCTGATGTCTACGCTAAGACGACCATGAACATTGAGGCCGAGACCGACGTCAACTTCTTTGCATTGACGGACATTGTGACAAACGTCGCCGGAACGTCTCTCTTCCAGAGCTTCGACCAGTCAGTGCGGGGAGCTGGCGGTCAGTACTTGTTTCATCTCTTATGTCGGTTCTGCTCACGTTGCGTGCGGCAATTTAGTGACTTACGATGCCGATAATGACTTTGATGCGAGTGCCGGTCGCTATCTCCTGTTCAACGCCGACAACACCTTGACGGTGCAGACCACTGGAACAGATGCGGGTACGCAGCTAGCCGCTTCCTGTACCCGAGTTTGTCGCTCGTTTAGAGCTTTTTTTCACCTCTTCCCTCAGACATTTCGTTGGGGGCGTTGGCGCTATTCTCTGTGCGCGGAGGAACTGCGAAGGTCGAGACCGGCGGCGACGCGGACGTCGACGCCGGTACAACCTTCACCAACATCGGTAGCGACGTGACCATCTCTGCTGACGGAACGGTTACAATCGATGTACGCTTAGGGTTGCTATGATGGTGGTTTAGTACTGTCACTGTGTTAAGCGTTTGGTTGTGCGTGCTCCACGCAGGCCGACGTGCACTGGACGGTGACTTCAGAGCGTGTCGACGTGGATGCCGGAACCGACATCGTAATGCAGTCTGGAGCGGAAGGTACGTATCTCGCTCTGATGATGTTGCTTGCACTCACGCCGTTGCTCGGAAAGGCTTTTTCGCCACC